>JBAQTC010000012.1:0-18738 GCA_049296795.1 Burkholderiaceae bacterium | reverse complement strand
TGTCCCCCTTGTCGGCCTGGGGCCGACAATTCCTCCTTGATGCCGCTGCGCTGAGTGCACCACTGCCCTGCTCCTGCGTGTCGGCTTGTCTAACGCCAAATACCGAACCTGCTTGATGCCCGGGTGTTTGGGGTGGATGGCGCAGCGGCATCAAGGAGGAAGCCGAAGGCTGGGGGACAGCCGCGCAGCTGCCCACCCCAAGCACCTGGGCGTACACCAGTACGCAACCAGCATCTTTGCAGCAGTAAGCAGACTGAGCCGAAGAAGGACAGCCACGCCGCCCGCCTAACGCGAGGTCTTGGCGTGAAATTGCTCAAAACCAGATGCGTGCGTAGGTGTGGGCAAGGCCGGTGGATTGGGTGCCCGTTCTCCAGCCCAGGCTCGCGGGCGACTGTCGGTTCGTTCGATCGTTGCTGCTTTAACACTGAGGCTGGCGCACCCGCTATGTAGCAACCGCGAATCGGGCCTACGCCCGGACACCCGCACCGCCGTCCCATCTGGCATTGCATAGTGTTTTCCAAAGCCCAAAACGCCCACAACGACCAATAGCAACTCTGTTGGATGCCCGGGTGTTTGGGGTGGTCGGCGCAGCGGCATCAAGGAGGAAGCCGAAGGCTGGGGGACAGCCGCGCAGCTGCCCACCCCAAGCGCCTGGGCGCACACCCGTACGCAACCAGAATCTTTGCATCGGTAAGCAGACTGAGCCGAAGAAGGACAGCTACGCCGCCCGCCTTACGCGAAGTGCAGGCATGAAACTAAATTCCAACTGCGCTCGCAGGTGTTGGCGAGGCCGGTGGCTAACCCGTAGTCCCCGTGCTGGCGCAGGAAGACGCCAGGTGCTGGGCGCAGGCATAGGCGCTGGCCCAGGCCCACTGGAAGTTGTAGCCGCCGAGCCAGCCGGTGACATCGACCACTTCGCCAATGAAATACAGGCCCGCTTGGCTCGATTCCATGCTCTGGCTGGAGAGGTCGCGGGTGTCGACGCCGCCGGCTGTGACTTCGGCTTTTTTATAGCCTTCGGTCCCGCTTGGTGTCAATTCCAGCTGACTGATCTGCTGAGCCAGGCCAGCCAGCGACTTGTCCGTGATCTCGTTGACCGGGCGTTGCCAGTCGGCGTTTTGCCCAACCCAGGCTTGTGCCAGCCGTGAAGGCACCAACTCAGTCAGTTCATTCACCAGTAATTTTCGTGAATGGGACTTGGCGTACAGCAGAACATCGAGCACTTCAGCTTGGGGCGCCAGATTGATCCGTATCGGCGATGGGTCATGCCAGTAACTCGAAATCTGTAAGGCGGCCGGGCCACTGAGACCGCGGTGGGTAAACAGTAAATCCTCTAGAAAAGTGGTGCTGAATTTCTTGCTGCCGGTGGCAATTTGAACCGGTAGCGACAGACCTGACAGCGTCGAATAGGGGAGCCAGGACGGGCCCTCAAAGCTCAGGGGCACTAAGGCTGGGCGCGGCTCAACCAAGCGCAGATCAAACTGTCGTGCGACCCGGTAGCCCAAATCACTGGCGCCAATTTTGGGTATCGACAAGCCGCCGCTGGCAATCACCAGCGAGCGGGTGCGAATCGTTCCGGCACTGCTATCGACTTCATAGCGCGCACCATCAGCACCGGTCGTGGTCCGAATTTGCTTGACGCTACAGGGTTGCCAGCGGGTCACGGCGCCCTTGCCGCATTCGGCCAGCAGCGCCGTGATCAGGTCTTCGGCCGAGCGGTCGCAGAACAACTGGCCCTTGTGTTTTTCATGCCAAGCCACAGCGTGGCTGTCGAGCAACTCGGTGAAGTCTTGCGGTGTGTAGCGGCTCAAGGCGCTGCGACAAAAATGCGGGTTGTTGCCGACAAAGTGTTTGTGGGGTGCGGCTGGATCGAGGTCGCGGTTGGTGAAGTTGGCCCGACCACCGCCAGAGATCCGGATCTTCTCGGCCACTTTTTCACTGTGGTCGATCAATAACACTTTAAGCCCGAGCTGGCCGGCGACGCCGGCACAAAACAGGCCGGCGGCGCCGGCACCGACCATGACGACGTCAAAAGAGTGCATGGCCGAGAGTGTATCGGCCCGGGTTCAACGAGCGCGCAGTGCTTCAGGCTTGGCGTACGGTCGCGCCGGCGGGCTGGGCCAGCTGGGCCAAACCGGTCAGTACATCGCCGACCACGATCACGCAGGGGCTGCTGAAATGTTGCACAGCCAATGTGTGGCACAGCTGATCCAGGGTGGTGACAGCATGTTTTTGCTCGGGCAAGCTGACGTTCTGGATCAGTGCCACCGGCGTACTGGCGGGCAGTCCTTGGAGCAGGCCATACTGAATTTTGTGGGCGCCACTGATGCCCATGTAGATCACCAGAGTGAGTCTGGCTTGGTGCGCCGTGGCAGCGATGGACGCCCAGTGCGTGTCCGTGTCACCTGGTTTGGCGTGACCGGTCAGCAACAATACGCCGTGGGCGTGGTCACGGTGGGTCAGGGGAACGCCGAGCGAACTGACAGCGGCCAGTCCGGCCGTGATGCCGTTGATCACGCTCACTTCGATCCCGGCTTGTTGCAAGTGCTCGAGCTCTTCGCCGCCGCGCCCAAAAATGAAGGGGTCACCGCCTTTGAGGCGGACCACGCGCTCGCCTTCTTGGGCGGCTGTGATCATGAGGCGTTCAATGAAGGACTGTGGTGTTGACTTGCAACCCCCGCGTTTGCCGACCTGGATTACCCGGGCCGAGGGGGCTGCCAGGGCCACGATGGCGTCGCTCACCAGATCGTCTACCAGCAGCACGCTGGCGTTTTGAATCGCTTTGAGGGCTTTGAGCGTCAGCAGCTCAGGGTCGCCCGGGCCGGCGCCGACCAAGGTGCAGCTGCCGTACAGCGCGTGGCCCAGTCCTGTTTTGGAATTTGGTAGTTGTTTCATAGCTGCTGACACAGATGCAAGATGTGTTCCACCTGGAGCGCAATGGGCGCTGGAACCGGAATTTGGCCAGCCATTACGTGTTGAATATAGTGCGCAGTTCGGTTTGCGTCAGGGTCGGTCGGCAGTTCGGGTAAGTTGGCCAAGCTGCCAGCCTGGGTTTCTTGCAGCAAGCGACGCTGCCCGCCCATGAAAGCTTCCATCCGTGGCACGCGGCGCGGGTCGGCCACCGCCTCGCCTTCGGTGCCACGCAACAGCAGCGCATTGGACTTCATCAGCTCGAAGGTGGCTGCCATCGAGAGCGCATATTCGGGATGGGTGTAGCTGCTCACGATCAGGGCTTTGCCTTGACTCGGGTTCATCAGTTTGACCAGACTGTGTGCCGGATTGCGCAGTCCAACGGCGCGACGCACGTCGAGCAAGCGCTGCAAACCCGGACACAGCAAAGCAGTGGGGGCGAAAACGACCTGGCCCGGGGCAATCTTTCCCACCGCGCTCCAAGGGTGAATTCCCAGCGCTTCGAGCACCTTGGCGGTATAAACCCGGCTCGATTCGGTTGAAGTGCCGTGCACCAAAATGGGGAGGCCCTCGCGCGCCAGCAGCAAGGCCAGCAGCGGGGTGAGTACCGGTAATTTACGGGCACCGTTGTAGCTCGGAATCACCACCAGCGCTTGTTGGCCAGCAGGGACCAGGTTCAGCCGCTCGGTGGTGGCATCTAGGAATCCGGCCATTTCTTCTGCCGTTTCGCCCTTGATCCGCATCGCCAGACAAAAAGCGCCAATTTCCAGATCGGTCACCGTGCCGTCGAGCACCTGGCCGAACAAATCAGTCGCTTGCGCCCGCGAGATAGCCCGGGCCCCGTCTTTGCCGCGACCGATGACTTTGATGTACTGACTGATGCTCATGCCACGATTGTCGCGGATCGGTGATGACTTGGGGTTGTCTCGTGAAACCTTGCGGGACAGTCCGCAGTGACGCGAAGCGCACCAGCGCTGTCCTCAACGGATTAACAGCCCCGGGCTGGTTGATAGCACTGACACAGTAGAGCTTGTCGCAGGACTCATACCGGCAGCACGACTTTTTGCAGTTTGACCATGCGTTGCAACTCCGGCACGCAGGAGCCGCAGTTGGTTCCGCATTGCAGGGTTTTTTGCAGCGAGGCCAGGCGCGAACTTTCGTCGTGGATACCTTGACTGCTGCACTGGGCCAAATGCGCTGTGATGGCCAGGTCCGTCACGTTAAAACAGGTGCAGACTTGTTTGCCACGCGACTGCACAGCCAGCGGCGCTTTGGCACCGGGTGAGAGTAGCAGTCGGCCATAGGCTTGGGCGGGCAATTGGTCTTGCAGCAGAGTTTTGATCCAACTCTGCGCGCTGGTGTCGCCAGCGAGCATGAAGCCGTCCAGCAGGGCTTGGTCACCGCTGCGTACCAGATGAACACTGCGGCGCTGGCCCTTTTTTTTGTCGGCGTAGCGCAGCACCGTACTGCCGTCCAGCCGCAGTAATTTTTCAATCTGCGCCAGCATTGCATCGGCGGGCGTGTCATGGCTGGCAGCACGAAACAAAAGGCCGCTGCGCTCGCGGCCAAAGGGAACCAGGCTGGCATAGGGGAACTGTGCCATCAAGGGTTTGAGCGCCTCACGCGCGGCCAGCATCTGGTCCTGCGGCAGCCAGGCCATGGCCAGCAAAGTCCAGGGTAACTCGGCTTTCAGCACCTTGACGGCGGCGTGTTTGAGTTCGGGTTGCTTAGAGCTGGGGCAATAGGCCGAGGTGGTGAGTGCATTGACCCCGGCCAAGCGCTTCCCGCTGCTGCTCATGCCGCTTAAAAATTCCTCGCCCCAGTGCATGGCCATGAAGACCTGGCTCAGCCCCAGCTCGGTGCTGGCCTGCACCGGCACCAGGATGGAGCCGCGCTTGCTGGTGACGTGGACCAAGTCGCCCTCGCGCAACAAACGGCGCGCCATGTCTTGCGGGTGCATTTGCACGCTGGGCTCGGCGACGTGGCCGAACAAGCGTCCCAGCGTGCCGGTGCGGCTCATGCCGTGCCATTGGTCTCTGAGTCTGCCGGTGCTCAAGGAAAAGGGGTAGCGTGATTCGCGCGGCTCAGCCACGGGAAGGTAGACGGTGTTGGCGAACTTGGCCTTGCCATCGGGGGTGGGGAAGAGGGCATCTTCGTAAAGTCGTTTTTTCCCGTTGGATTCCCCTTCGCGCAGAGGCCATTGTTGGGGCGTGATTTCGATTTTTTCGTAGCTCAGGCCGGTGATGTCGAGGTCACGGCCCCGGGTGGATTCGCGGTGCTCGTTCCATATTTGTTCGGGGGTTTGGTACTCGAACAACGAAATTGGGGTCGGAAAATTGGGGGTCAGAGCCGAATTTCGTTGCCCTTGGTTTGTCTCGATTGAGTTCGTTGTCCTGAATTCGGATCCGACCCCCAATTTTCTGACCCCAATTTCTTTCTCCAGTCGGCGGGCGAAATCCACTGCAATCGACCAGTCGTGGCGTGCTTCACCGGGCGCGGGAACGGCGGCGCGCACGCGGGTGATGCGGCGCTCGCTGTTGCTGACCGTGCCTTCTTTTTCGCCCCAGGTAGTAGCGGGCAGCAGCAGGTCGGCGAAGTCGCAGGTGGCGGCGGTGGCAAAGGCCTCTTGCACCACCACCAATTCGGCGCGCTCCAGGGCTCGGCGCACGGTGGCCTGATCTGGCATGGATTGGGCGGGGTTGGTGCAGGCAATCCACAAGGCTTTGATCTCGCCATCGGCTGCGGCTTGGAACATCTCCACCGCTGTTTTTCCGGGTTGATCGGGCACCGACGGCACACCCCATAGCGCGGCTACTTCGGCGCGGTGCGCGGGGTTGGCTAAATCACGGTGGGCACTGAGCAAGTTGGCCATGCCGCCAACCTCGCGCCCGCCCATGGCGTTGGGCTGGCCGGTGAGCGAGAACGGGCCCGCACCTGCTCTGCCGATCTGGCCGGTGGCCAGGTGCAGATTGATGAGGGCGGCGTTTTTGGCCGTGCCGCTGCTGGACTGGTTCAGGCCCTGGCAGTACAGGCTGAGGGTTGCACCACGATGCGTAGCGTCGTTGACACCGAGCGCTGCGTCATTCATCCCCGCAAACCACTTCGCCGCTGTGAACAAATCCTCCTTGTTGATACCGCAGGTTTGCGCCACCAGCTCCGGGGTGTAGTCGCGCACCGTGGCTTTGAGCGCGTCAAAGCCATTGGTGTGGTTGGTGATATAGGCCGTGTCCGTCCAGCCCTCCCACAGCATCAGGTGCAGCATGCCGTTGAACAGCGCCACGTCCGTGCCGGGTTGGATTGGTAAAAACAAATCCGCCAGACCCGCCGTGTCAGTTCGGCGCGGGTCGGCCACGATGATTCTCAGGGCTGGGTTTTTTTGTTTGGCTTCTTCAATGCGCCGAAACAAAATCGGATGCGCATAAGCCGCGTTGGAGCCGACGATGAAGATGCAGGCCGCGTGGTTCACATCGTCGTAGCAGGCCGGTGGCGCATCGGCCCCGAGGGTGAGTTTGTAGCCCGCTACCGCGCTGCTCATGCACAGGCGCGAGTTGGTGTCGATGTTGTTGGTGCCGATCAGGCCCTTGGCGAGTTTGTTGAAGACGTAATAGTCTTCGGTCAGCAATTGGCCGCTGACATAAAAGCCCACCGCATCGGGGCCGTGTGCACGAATGATCTGGGCAAAGCTTTCGCTGGCAAAGCTCAGGGCCGCATCCCAACTCACGGGCCGTGGCTTTTCGTGGCGATGCTCTCGCCGCATCGGTTGCAGTAGCCGCGTTTGCCGTGTCACGGCTTGTGTGGCTGTGAGGTGCAGGGTAGAACCCTTGGAGCAAAGGCGGCCAAAGTTGGCCGGGTGCTCCGGGTCGCCCCGTACCCCGGTGATCTGATCGCCACTCGATTCGATAATGACACCGCAGCCTACACCGCAGTAGGGGCAGGTTGAGCGTGTTTCCTTCATATCCAAGAGCCCCTGCTGCGGTGTTTCAAACTTATCGCCAAGCGATCCGCTGCGCTAGCAGCGAGATCGCAGTAAGGGCAGGTTGATTTGGTTTCTCGAATCAGGTCTAGAGCCATGCTTGAAGGTCGATTCAAGCCGTTGCTTTGTGTGCAGGTCCGGCCACGGGTGCTTTTGCATCCAACGCCAGCGTGGCCAATTCCTGCGCATCCAGATGCACCACACCCGCCTCCACCTTGACGGCAAAACTGATCGTGCAACCGACATCTGGCGCTTTGGCGCAGCCGTCGGCGAGGCCAATCGTCCAATTGTGCAGGGGGCAGGCCACACTGGTGCCAAACACGATGCCCTGGCTCAAGGGCCCGCCTTTGTGTGGGCAACGATCCAGCAGGGCAAAAATTTGGTCCTGGTCGTTACGAAACACGGCCACGTCCATGCCTTGTGCGCGCGCCACGCGGCGCGAACCCAGCACGGGAATGTCGTCAATGCGGCAGATGGTTTTCCATTCATTCATGATGGTCTCATTTCTCAGATCGTAATTTTTTCAAATTGGCGCACGTCCACGCTGGCCTTTTTCTGCTCGAACCAGGGGTCGGGCTCGCCGTCCAGGCTGAACTGCAGGCGCTCCCACAGGGCTTTGCGTCCGGCCTCGTCTTCCAGGACTTTCTTCTTCACGTGGTCTAAACCGACGCGGCCGATGTAGTGCACGGTGCGCTCCAGGTACCAGCCTTCTTCGCGGTAGAGCTGCATGAAAGCACCGGTGTACTCCAGCACTTCTTCAGCGGTTTTGAGCTTGGTGAAGAAGTGGGCCACTTCGGTCTTGATGCCGCCGTTGCCGCCGACATACATTTCCCAACCGCTTTCCACGCCAATGATGCCAACGTCCTTGATGCCGGACTCAGCACAGTTGCGCGGGCAACCGCTCACCGCAAACTTCACTTTGTGCGGCGCGTACATGTGCCACATGGCGTGCTCGAGGTCTTTACCCATTTGTGTGCTGTCTTGGGTGCCCATGCGGCACCACTCAGAGCCTACGCAGGTCTTGACGGTGCGCAGCGCTTTGGCGTAGGCGTGGCCGGTGGGCATGCCGATGTCCCTCCAGACGTTTTGCAGGTCTTCTTTCTTCACGCCCAGCAAGTCAATGCGCTGGCCGCCGGTCACTTTGACGGTGGGGATCTTGTACTTGTCCACCGCGTCGGCAATACGGCGCAATTCACTGGCCGTGGTCTCGCCACCCCACATGCGCGGGATGACGCTGTAAGTGCCATCTTTCTGGATGTTGGCGTGGCTGCGTTCATTGATGTAGCGGCTTTGCGGGTCGTCTTTGGCCTCTTTGGGCCAGGAGCTGATCAAGTAGTAGTTGACGGCCGGGCGGCATGACGAGCAGCCGTTGGGTGTTTTCCAGTCCATGAACTTTTGCACCGTGCCGATAGTGAGCAATTTGTGCTTCACAATCGCGTCGCGCACCGCTTGGTGGCCGTGCTCGGTGCAAGCACACATGGGCTTGGTTTTGGGCGTGGCCGAGTAGTCACCGCCCGCCGTGAACATCAAAATTTGCTCGACCAGACCGGTGCAGGAGCCGCAGGACGCGCTGGCCTTGGTGTGCTTGCGCACCTCGTCCAGGGTGAACAAACCTTTTTCTTTGATGGCCTTGCAAATGGTTCCCTTGTTGACACCGTTGCAGCCGCAGACCTCGGCCTCGTCGGGCATGCTGGCGGCCTTGGTGTGACCTTCATGGCCGGTGTCGCCAATGCTGGATTCACCAAACATCAGCTTGTCGCGCAAATCGGTCACGCTGCGGCCATCGCGCAGCAGCTTGAAATACCAACTGCCGTCCACCGTGTCGCCGTACAGGCAGGCACCCACGAGCTTGTCGTCTTTGATGACCAGTTTTTTATAGACACCGCCGAAGGGGTCGGACATGATGATTTCTTCCGTGTCGGCCCCACCCTGAAACTCGCCCGCGCTAAACAGGTCAATGCCGGTGACTTTGAGTTTGGTCGAAGTCAGCGAGCCGGTGTAACGCCCAATGCCGAGTTGCGCCAGGTGGTTGGCAGCGACCTTGGCCTGCTCGAACAACGGGGCCACCAGACCGTAAGCCACGCCGCGGTGCGAAGCGCATTCACCCAGCGAATAAATACGGGCGTCAGTGGTGGTTTGCATGGTGTCGTTGACCACAATGCCGCGGTTGCAATGCAAGCCCATGGCTTCGGCCAGTTCGGTGTTGGGGCGTATGCCTACGGCCATCACCACCAGGTCAGCGGGAATTTCGCTGCCATCTTTGAACTGCAAGGCCATGACCCGACCGTCTTTGTCGCCGATCAAGGCCTGGGTCTGGCCCCCGATGACAAACTTCAGGCCGCGGTCTTCCAATGATTTTTGCAGCAGCTTGCCGGCTACGGCGTCGAGCTGACGCTCCATCAGCCAGGGCATGACGTGAACCACGGTAACTTCCATGCCGCGCAGCATCAAGCCGTTGGCGGCTTCGAGTCCGAGCAGGCCGCCGCCAATCACCACGGCTTTCCTGTATTTTTTCGCCGCCTCGATCATGGTGTTGGTGTCGGCAATGTCGCGGTAAGCGATCACGCCAGTCAGATCCTTGCCCGGCACCGGCAACATGAAGGGATTGGAGCCGGTGCACATCAACAGTCGGTCGTAATGCGCTTGGGTGCCGTCTTCTGCACTCACCATGCGCTTAATCCGATCCACCGAAGCGACTTTTTTGCCGGCGTGCAAAGTGATACCGTTGTCGCGGTACCAGTCCCAGTCGTTGAGCACAATCTCGTCGAGGGTTTGTTCGCCGGCGAGCACCGGCGACAGCAGGATGCGGTTGTAATTCGGATGGGGTTCGGCGCCAAAGACGGTGATGTCGTACATCTCGGGTGCCAGCTTGATCAACTCTTCCAGCGCGCGCACGCCCGCCATGCCGTTACCCACCATTACCAATTTCTGTTTGTTCATGAGATTCATCCTCTATGCAGGAGTTAATGCAAACCCCGTGCCAGCTTGCCTAGGGTGGATGCACCAAAAAAGAACTTCGTTTAGGCTGTTGTGGCTATAACCCGTCGCGGCCGGGTCGTCAACCCGCTTCCAGGCTGAGTTGGTCTGCGTTGTTTGTGGTGATTTTAGGGTAAACCCTTAAAAAATGCACTTGAATGGGGCGTGACTTAAACGGCATAAAACCTGCTTATGCTTACCGCATGAGTTTTGCACTGGACATTGGATTCGTCTCACTGGCTGGCAAGCGCGCCGTCAACGAAGATTTTGTCGCTGCCATGCTGCCCGATCACGGCTCCAACTCGATGGGTGCGATTGCCGCTATTGCCGACGGCGTCAGCATGGGCGGGATGGGCAAAGAGGCGTCCCAGACCACGGCGACCAGCTTGGTGCGTGATTATTTTGGAACGCCCGAGACCTGGGATACCACGGTGGCGCTGGACCGCATCATCGGTGCGCAAAACTTGTGGCTGGCCGGCGTCAATCGGCGCCGCCAGCCCCAGTTGGGGCTGACCACGTTGACGGCCTTGGTGCTGCGTGGCCAGTCCTGGACCCTGGCCCATGTCGGTGACACCCGGGCTTTATTGCTGCGCTCAAGTCAGATCACCCAGTTAACCCAGGACCATGTGGTGGCCCACCCCGATTTCCAGCACCAGTTGTTGCGCTCGATCGGGGCTGAAGACCGCGTCAGCGTCGATTACAGCCAAGGCGATTTGCTAGTGGGTGACGTTTTTGTTCTGCTCAGCGACGGCGTCCATCAGGTGCTGAACGAAAAGCGGATCAAGGAACTGGCCCAAAATGAGATCCAGAGCGCCCAAGCAGTTAGTGAAAGCTTGGTCAACACCGCGCTACAACAGGGCAGCCAGGATAACGTCAGCGCTTTAGTGGTGCGGGTGGTTGGTCTGCTCGAGCCCTCGCTGCGCGACGAAAACCGGCTTTCTCACACTTTGCCGGTACCCCCCAAGCTCAAACTGGGCGAGGTGATCGACGGGTTGGTCGTCACCGCTGCTGTGGCCGACAACGGCATCAACATCCTGTACCAAGTCAGGGCTATTGCCCCCACGCTTGTCACTGCGTGTACTGCGCTGCCCCCCGAGAGGGCCGTGCCTGGCTTGGGGCGGCCCGGCGCTGCGGCTGCCCCTGCGGGCAAGCTCTATGCCTTGAAAACCCTGCACCCTTTGCGCGCCCATGACGACGAAGAACGCGCCATGTTGGCGCACGAAGCCTGGCTGGCCAAACGCATGATGTCGGGCCGCGCTGGCGAACACTTGGTGATGCTGCACGAGACAGGGTTGACCGGACACAGCCCCAGTGCTTTTTATTTGTTGTATGACTGGCACAACGGCGAAACCCTGCAGCATGGGCTCGATCGCAAGCAGGTCTTCAGTTTGAGTCAAGTCTTAAGCGTGGCCAGCCAGACGGCCAAAGCCTTGGGCGGCCTGCACCGCCAAGGCGTGATTCACCGCGATGTCAAACCGGCCAATTTGCACCAGGGTGAGGACGGGGTGCTGCGCTTGCTGGACTTGGGTGTGGCCTTGAGCGGACGCGAACCGGCGTCCACCCGGCTGCTGCACGCGGGAACACCGAGTTTCATCAACCCCGAGCAATGGGGTTTTAGCCTGCGTTCGTCTGGCCCAGCCAGCAGCACTGAACCCGAGCCGCCCGATGCCCAAAGTGATTTGTTCGCTCTGGGTGTGACGCTGTACCAACTGTTGTGCGGTGGCAAGCTGCCTTATGGCGAAGTGGTTCCTTACCAGAGTGGGCGTTATTACCGCGATCCGGTGGCGCCGAGCCGACACAACCCTGAAGTGCCCATTTGGCTTGACCATGTGGTGCTCAAAGCCGTGGCTCGCGACAAGAAGCTGCGCTTTGAAACCGCTGAAGAATTGCTGTTGGCGCTTGAGCGTGGCGCTTCCCGCCCGCTCAACCCACTGCCCGCGACACCGCTGATTCAGCGCGACCCGGCGCTGTTATGGAAATTGGGACTGGTACTCAGTCTGCTGTTCAACGCGCTCCTGGTGTTTTGGCTGTTGTTCTTGCCCAAATAGCCAAGTTCATCCATCCCTGTAGAAACCCACTTACCATCGCTGCAACCTTCTGGTATAAATAAATAATGTCTCCCCCCCCCCGCTGAGAACCGACCCATGCTGAAGCAACCTGTCATGACGCAGGTACATCGCGCTGCTTGGATGGTGCTGGTTGTGTTACTGGTTTTGGCGAGCGTTTACAGCTGGCGTGCTTGGGGCGATGCCCAGCAAAATCTGCAGGCGGAAAACCAAAAACTGCTGCGGCTCGGGGCCAGCACGCTCAACGCCAGCTTGAAGCAACTGGAAGTGTCGCTGCAGGGATTGAGCAAGTATCTGGCCGATGAGCGGAACTTGGCTGACCCGTTGGCCCTGCATGATCAGTTACTGAATTTTCAAAACACCCATCCGTTTTTGTC
Organism: Burkholderiaceae bacterium; assembly: GCA_049296795.1. Taxonomy (GTDB): domain Bacteria; phylum Pseudomonadota; class Gammaproteobacteria; order Burkholderiales; family Burkholderiaceae_C; genus CAXNKH01. The sequence continues at coordinate 6,436 of JBAQTC010000012.1, read as the reverse complement.
GGGTCTGGGGGTGATTGACCTCAAGGGTCAGATACGAGCTTCCCCCACGCTGGGCAGAACGGGCAAATTGCCGTCCAGATCAGACTCCCCGGTCTTTTTGGCATTCAAAGAAAAAATGCGCCAAGGTGAGGGTTTTTTAATGCACCGACCCGTATTGAGCCAGTTCAGCAACCGCTGGGTGGTTTCGGTGGGGGTACCGGTTAAAAATCTCCAGGGTCACTACGCGGCCATCGTGGTGGCGACGTTGCCCGTGAATTTGCTGGAAAGCTATTGGAAACCGGTGTTGTCCGATTCAGAAACCCAGGTTGGTTTACAAAGCGATGAAGGTTATTTGCTCAGCCGCTATGCGGCAGAACAAAGCAATAAGCTCGAACAGATTTTCGGTCAACCCCGCACTGGAGCGCTACGCCAATTTTTGCTGGCCAACAAGTTTCCAGTGAGTGGTCAGGCTAAGGGTCTCGGTTCACTTGGAGAGACTGGGACGACCCATCTTTATGACTTTCAACGCTTGGAGAATTTCCCGGCCACGCTCTACCTCAGAACGCCACAAGCAGAGCTGTGGTCCCGCTGGGCGGCCATTGTCTTGCCGTCCTATCTCGCCATTACTGGGCTGCTGTTGGGCGGTTGGCTGAGTCTGCTTTGGTTGAATCGCCGCTTGCAGCGGGTTTTTGTGGAGCGACGCCAAGACGCCGAAGCCCAAGAACACTTGGCCAGTATCGTCGAATCCACCGACGACGCCATCATCAGCCAGTCAAGCCAGGGCGTGGTGCTGTCCTGGAACGCTGGCGCCGAGAATTTACTGGGCTATAGCGCGGCCGACATGCTGGGCCAAAACTGGTTCAAGCTGGTACCGGAAAACGCGCTGAAAGAAGAAATTCGTTACTTGGAGCGCGTAGTCCAGGGCGAAGTCATTAAGCGCAAACAAACCCAGCGCATAGCGCAATCGGGCCAACTGGTGGAGCTTGAAACCAGCTACAACCCGATTCGCAGTGAACAGGGCCAGGTCACAGCCATCTCGTGCGTCATGCGCGACAACCGTTGGCGCAAAACCCATGAAGCTGAAATCAAACGGCTGGCCGACTACGATAGCTTGACCGGTCTGCCCAATCGACGCTTGCTCAAAGAGCGTTTTGAGCAAAGTTGGGACGCGGCTCTGACTTCCCAGGAATTTGGCGCCATGATTTTCCTGGACCTGGACCATTTCAAGATCATCAATGACACCAAAGGCCACGCCGTTGGCGACTTGGTCTTGCAAGAGATGAGTAAGCGCTTGACCGGTCTGCTGCGAGCGAGCGATTCAGTGGCTCGTTTTGGCGGTGACGAATTTGTGGTCTTGCTCACGGGCTTGAGTCGCAATCAACAGCATGCGGTCAACAATGCCCGCACCATGGCGCTGGCGATTCAAAGCGAGTTGAGCCGTCCCTTGGATTTCATGCCCCATTCCCTGGGCGTCTCACTGGGCGTTAGCCTGTTCCCCCAAAGTGGTCAGGCGCAAGACGACGTGATGCGCGAAGCCGATACGGCGATGTACAGCGCCAAAGCTTCCGGGCGCCATCTGGTGGCCTTCTTTGAGCCCAGCATGCACAGTAAGACGGCCCAACGTTTGAAATTGCTGCAGGAGTTGGAGAGCGCACTGCCGGCCGGTGAATTCGAGCTTTTTGTGCAAACTCAGCATGACGCGGCTGGGGCGATCCAAGGGGCGGAACTGCTGCTGCGTTGGAACCATCCGACCCGGGGCCTGTTGTCGCCGGCGGAATTCATGGCCGTGGTCGAAACTTCCAATGTGATTTTCCCCTTGGGCGACTGGGTATTGGAGCAGGGTATTCGGGTGCAGCAACGCCTGGAGCAGGCCGGTTTTGACTGGCCGGTGTCGATCAACCTGAGCCCGCGTCAGTTTCGACAAGCCGATTTCGTTGAAAAAGTGCGCACCCGCTTGTTGCAGTCTGGGGTCAAACCGTCCAAGCTGTGTTTCGAAATTACCGAGAACCTGTTGCTGGAAAACACCCAGACCAGCATTGCCCGGATGCAGGAAATTACCAGCATGGGCGTGGTGTTTTCCATCGATGATTTTGGTACCGGTTACTCCAGCCTGGCGTATTTGAAACACCTGCCTGTGGCTGAGTTGAAAATTGACCGTAGTTTTGTGACGGACTTGCCCGGCGATGTTTCGGACGCAGCGGTGGTTCAATTGATTCTCTCCCTGGGTAGCCAACTGGGCTTGAGGGTGGTGGCCGAGGGGGTGGAGTCGCGCGAACAACTGGATTACCTGCGCAGCCACGGTTGCAGCGTGTTTCAAGGCTATTTGTTTACGCAACCCCGGCAGATCGACGATTGGTTTGCACTGCAAGCGCAAAAGGCCAAACTCCAAGCCAATCACAAGCTGCGCTCGATCTATCCTTAAGAACGCTCAGCTTTTGGGTTGATACTTGGGGGCTTCCACCCTCGACTGCCCATGGCCCCAATCGCTGAATCCACGCCCGATGCTCCCAGTCCGACGCCCAGGCTTCACTGGGAGGAAGCCGGCCTGGCCCACTGCGCCCGCTGGCGCTCAGAGCGCGGTGCTGCGCCACCGCAACGGATCGTGCTGGCCGACGACACGCTCAGTGCCGACCAGGCATACCGCTTAGCTTGTGAGGGAACGGGCTTGCTGTGGCGCGGTGATTTTCAAAATGCCAGGCAGCTGTTGCAAGCGCTGGCACGCCGGATCGACAAACCGCCTAAAGCTTCGAAACAAGCCAAAGTTGAGCGCAAAAAAGCCACAGTTGCTTCGGCTCAAGGCGTGCCCGCTGGCCAAGCTTTCCACCTGCATCGACAAGCCCAGTCGCAGCGCGCGCGGGTGTTGGCCATGGTGCTGATCGAGTTTGGCGCGGCTTACGACATCGATTTGCGTCGTGCGCCCGATGCCAAACTCGCCTGCACCGAGGCTTGGGGGCCGTCCGAGTTGGTTGAACCCGTTGAGTCAGTCGATTCGGTAGCGGGCGAGCCCACCACCTGCGTTGCTGCTTTGCGCGAACTGCTGGGCGTGATCAGCGCCCACGAATGGCGCAAAAAAGGGGTGGAAATTCCGGCCCTGGGGCCCGCGCCCCATAACCGAATTCACCCGCATTACGGCGTGTTTTCCCCAGTCCGTGGTGAATACATCGAGTTGGTAGCCGCTGCACCCTTGCCGACCCAGCGGCCCGCCAAGCTTGTCGCTTTTGACATTGGCACAGGCACCGGTGTGTTGTCGGCCGTGCTGGCCCTGCGCGGTATGGACCAAGTGGTGGCCACTGACATGGACCCGCGTGCGCTGGCCTGCGCACGCGAAAACCTGCAGCGACTGCATTTGCCTCATCCGGTTAAGGTGATGTCGGCGGATCTGTTTCCTCTCGGGTTGGCCTCGGTCATCGTGTGTAATCCGCCCTGGTTGCCAGTGCGCCCGGGCTCGCCGCTGGAGCGCGCGGTGTACGACGAGGGCGGACGCATGTTGCTGGGTTTTCTCAAAGGCCTGGCCGCCCATTTGGCGCCGGGTGGCGAAGGCTGGCTCATTTTGTCGGATTTTGCCGAGCATTTGGGCTTGCGCAGCCGCGCCGATTTGTTGGCAGCGATAGCGGCGGGGGGTCTCAAGGTGCTGGGCCGAATGGACGTCAAACCGCAGCATCCCAAAACGCTTGACCTAAGCGATCCACTGCACGCCGCACGCGCAGCCGAAATCACCTCGCTCTGGCGGCTGGCAGCGGTTTAACCTTGGGGCTGCAACCTGGTCTGCACTGAGAAAGGCCTCAGGCGCTACGCGCCCGTCCACCTTTCTCAGCCCAGGTGCGGGTCCAGCGTAATTGCATGGTTCGCAGCATGAACAGCACCAACACGGCGCAGAAAGCAAAACCGACAAAGCCCCAGAGGTAGCTGCCGGTGTATTGCTTGCTCAGGCCCATGGCGTTGGGCACCAAACCGCCACCCAGTGCGCCGGCTTCACCAATCATGGAGCCTGCCACGGCAGTGCTCGTCGGCCAGCGTAGTGGTACCAGTTGAAACAGCGCACCATTGCCTGCACCCAGGGCGGCGAAACAGACCATGAACAACAAGGTGGAGGCTGTTAACGAAGCGCCCGCCATTCCGCACAACACCAAGGTGATGGCCACCGCCACCAACACGGCAGTCAGCGTGTTGACGCCGCCCCAATGGTCGGAAATCCAGCCGCCAAAAACGCGCACTGCCGCGCCCATGAAAGCAGCCAGCATGGCGAGTTGTCCGGCTTGCACCTTGCTCACACCAAACTGGTCGTAGTAGTAGGTCGGCAAAAACGTCGCCAAGCCGATGAAACCACCAAACGTGATGGCGTAAATCAGGCTGAATGCCCAGCCATCTTTTTCATACAGGCAGGCTGCGTGCTCTTTCAATGTGCCATGTCCAGCCACATCAGCGGGTTCCTTGGCAAAGACCACCATGGCAATGATGGGCAGCAGCATGGCGACGGCAGCGATACCGTACACGGTTTGCCAGCCAAAGCGCTGGGCCAGGGCTGGGGCGATCAAGACGGAGACGGCCGTGCCGACGTTTCCCGCACCGACCAGACCCATGGCCAGACCTTTGTAGCGCGGCGGGAACGAGCCCGAACCCAGGCTCAGCGCCACGCCGAAGCTGGCGCCGGCAACGCCCAGTAGCACGCCCATGGCCAGCAGGCTGTTGTAGGAGCTGACGAAAAAGTACCCAAACAACAGGGCCGCCGTGATCGAGCTCATTTCCACCAACGTGGCATTCTTGCGACCAATGTATTGCGACAACATGCCCAGCGGGAAGCGCATGAGGGCACCGGCGAAAATAGGAATCGACAACATCATGCCCTTCTGCGCTGGCGTCAGATTGAACTCTTCTGAAATAAAAGGCGCCATGGCGCCGTTCATGACCCAGATACAGCAGGAAAAGGCGAAGTACATGAACGAGACGTAGAGCGTGGGCGCGTGCCCTGACTTCAGAAAAGTGCGGAAATAGGCCATGGTTTTGTTGGGGGCTGATGTGAAGACAACAAGGTCAACGCGAGAACCGTGCCAGCCCGGATAGGGGAATTGAGCCTCTGATCTGGACCACGCCACGCCGTTATGCACAAAAATAGTGCATTAGCAGCGTTGAGTCAGTGCTTGCGCGCAACCCGGTCGGGTCATCGCCTAAACTCAAACGATGTCGAACAAGCTTTTGGTGTTGGGAATCGAGTCGTCTTGCGACGAAACGGGCGTGGCCCTGGTTCAAACTCGCCAGGACGGGGTTCCGGTGCTGTTGGCAGATGCCTTGCACAGCCAAATTGAAATGCACCAAGCTTATGGCGGAGTGGTGCCGGAACTGGCCAGCCGCGACCACATTCGCCGGGTGCTGCCCCTGACTCGCCAAGTGCTGGCGACAGCGCAGTGCCAGCTCAGCGATGTTGATGTGGTGGCCTATACCCGGGGCCCGGGTCTGGCTGGGGCGCTGCTGGTGGGTGCGGGGGTGGCGTGTGCCTTGGGACTGGCATTAGACAAGCCGGTACTCGGTGTCCATCACCTTGAAGGTCATTTGCTGTCGCCCTTTTTAAGTGCCGATCCGCCCCAGTTTCCTTTTGTGGCGCTGTTGGTCTCTGGCGGTCACACCCAGCTGATGCGGGTCGATGGTGTTGGGCGCTACCAGATTTTGGGTGAAACCATTGACGATGCGGCGGGCGAGGCTTTCGACAAGTCAGCCAAGCTGCTTGGCTTGGACTACCCCGGAGGCGCGGCGCTCTCCAAGCTAGCGGAGCAGGGCGATGGCACGGCATTTAAGTTGCCGCGCCCGCTGCTGCACAGTGGGAATCTGGACTTTTCGTTTGCCGGCTTGAAGACGGCGGTGATGGTGCAGGCGAAAAAGCTGGTGGCGGCCCAGGTCGCAAGGCAGCAAGCGCCTGCTCTGGATGGGGTGACGAGCTTGCCGCACCAACTCTTGGCTGACTTGGCGGCCTCGACCCAAGCGGCCATTGTGGAGGTGCTGGTGAAAAAATCTGCCTCCGCGCTGCAACAAACGGGTTTGAAGCGCCTGGTGGTGGCCGGCGGTGTGGGCGCTAATCAGCTGCTGCGCCAGCAACTCAATGTTTTTTGCGCGCGCCAGGGCGTGCGGGTTCATTACCCGGAGCTCCATTTGTGCACCGATAACGGCGCCATGATCGCCATGGCCGCTGCCATGCGGCTGCAATCCGGGGTGCAGCAGGCCAATCGGCGTTACGCCTTTGACGTCAAGCCGCGCTGGCCGCTCGATGCCATCAACACTGCATTGGATTAGGTGAGCGTCTGCTAGGCCCGAACAGCCACGCCGCCCGCCTATCGCGAGGTGCTGGCGTGAAGCTGCACCCATCCTTTGCGCACGTAAGTGTGGGCGAAGGCCGGTGGATTGGGTGCCCGTTCTTCAGCCCAGGCTCGCGGGCGGCTACCCATTGGTTCGTAAGTTTTTGCGTCAA
>JBAQTC010000011.1:0-219940 GCA_049296795.1 Burkholderiaceae bacterium | reverse complement strand
GATGCCGCTGCGCCGCCCACCCCAAACACCCGGGCATCCAACAGAGTTGCTACTGGGCGTTGTGGGTGTTGGAATACCCGATACCTTGGCAGGAGCAGGGCAGTGGTGCACTCAGCGCAGCGGCATCAAGGAGGAATTGTCGGCTTCAGGCCGACGACAGCCGCGGAGTTGAGTGCGCCGTTGACCGGCTCCCGTTCCAGCCAAGTCGGAGTCAAGATGAAAGGAAGGTCGAGTGTCCTTATTTAAGAAAAGATCAATAGGTTCCCAATGACCCCCATCAAAACGGTAGGAATTGTCGGTTGCGGCACCATGGGAACAGGGATTGCAATCGTTGCGGCTCGTGCCGGTTTTCGTACCTTGGTTTACGATACCCACAGCGACACGTTGGCGCGGGCGCGAAGCCAGTCCGAAGCGTTTTTTGCCAAGTCAGTGGCGCGCGGCAAGCTCAGCCAGCCGGAGGTTGATGCCATCCTGGGGCGGCTTAGCAGCAGCACGCAGCTCGACGCTTTCAAAGATTGCGACATCGTGATCGAGGCGGTGTTCGAAGACCTGGCGACCAAGCAGGCCTTGTTTCAAAAACTTGATGCCATCTGTCCACCGCAGACCCTGTTCGCTTCCAACACTTCGACCATTTCGATCACTGAAATCGCGGGCGGTTGCGGTCGCGCCGAGCAATTTGTCGGCATGCATTTCTGCCTGCCAGCCCAGTTGATGAAGTTGGTGGAAATGTCCCCCGGCCTCAACACCAGCACCGAGACTTTTGAGCGAGCCTGGCAATTCTGCAAGGACTTGGGTCAAACTCCGGTCAAGACCCAGGACAGTCCTGGTTTTATCCTCAATTACTTTTTGATCCCTTTCAATAATGATGCCATCCGGTTGGTGCAGGACGGTGTGGCACAAGCTGCCGACATCGATAAAGCCATCAAGACGGCCTTGGGTTACCCGATGGGCCCGCTGGAGCTGCTCGATTTGGTAGGAATGGACACCCAATTACTGCTGTGCGAGGCCATGCATGGCTTGACGAATGAGCCGCGTGCTGCCTGCCCACCGCTGGTCAAGCGCATGATTGCTGCAGGACGCCTGGGCAAGAAGACCGGTCTGGGTTTTCACAGTTACACCGATGTCAAGATGTTTGGAGCCTGAACGTGAAATACCAAATCATCGATACCGGTAACAGCCGCTCCTTCCCCCAACCCCATGCATTGACGCGAGAAGCCAGCGAGGCGGGCGAACTGGTGTTTCTGATCGGCCAGGGTGCGGGCCAAGCATTGAACGGCCTGGTGGATCGTTCAGAGAAAACTGCGATCTTGATCGAACTCGGAACCGAGTGTCTGGGGGTTCATAGCGGCGAAGACAGCGGGCGTGAAGGCAGCAACCTGCTTGGATTTGCCCGCTTTCGTCTGGGTCAGTCCGAGCCGACACGGCTGGTTGAGTTGGTCAAGCAGCCCCATACCGCGCCAGCGGCCATCGCTGCAGCCACCTTGGTACTCGAAGCGGCAGGCTTGGTGGTTGCCGTGTGCAACGATTTTCCGGGCCGTATTGTTGATCGCTTGTTGCGGCCCTACCTCAACGCTGTGTTGCGCCGGCTCGATGAAGGGCTGGCCAGCGCCGAAGACATGGACACTACCTTGCGGCTGGGGCTGGGTTATCCGCAAGGGCCGATCGCCCTGCTGGATCAAACCGGTTTGGCCGAGCATTTTGATGTGAGTCAGGCCTTGTACCAGGCGTTGGGAGATGCGGCTTATGCGCCGGCACGGCGGGCCCAGGTCGCCAAACAACGGCAGCAAAATTCATGAATGAGATGCCATGAAACAGCCACTTGCAGGCATCAAGGTACTGGATTTCAGCACGCTGTTGCCAGGCCCCATGTGTACGCTGATGCTGGCTGAGGCTGGGGCTGAAGTCATCAAAATCGAGCGTCCTGGCCAAGGCGACGAAATGCGGACTTACGCGCCCCAAGTGGGGCCTGACAGTGTGAACTTTGCCATGCTCAATCGCGGCAAACGCTCGATTGCTCTGGATCTGAAAGATCCGACGGCTCTGGAACGGTTACGCCCACTGCTGGTCGAGGCCGATGTGCTGGTGGAACAATTCCGCCCCGGTGTCATGGAGCGATTGGGGCTGGGTTATTCGGCGCTCCAAGCCATCAATCCGGCCCTGATTTATTGCGCCATCACCGGCTATGGCCAGACCGGCCCGCACGCCGGTGTAGCAGCCCATGATCTCAACTACATGGCGCAGTCAGGCCTGTTGTCGCTGGCTGCCGGCAGCGACGGTGCGCCGGTGGTGCCGCCCGCCCTGATTGCCGACATCGCCGGCGGCGCTTACCCCGCGATGATCAATATCCTGCTGGCCTTGCGTCAGCGTGATCTCACCGGCCAGGGTTGCCAGCTTGACATCGCTATGAGCGACAACCTGTTCCCTTTTATGTACTGGGCGCTGGGCGAGGGTGCAGTGGGCGGGCAATGGCCGGCGCCGGCGCAATCGCTGGTAACGGGGGGAAGTCCGCGTTACCAGATCTACCGCACTCGGGATGACCGCTTTGTTGCCGCAGCGCCTTTGGAACAGCGGTTTTGGGAAACTTTTTGCGCCACCATTGGGCTGGCGGCCGAATTCATCGACGATAAGCGCGACCCGCTGGCCACCCGCCAGGCGGTGGCTGCCTGCATTGCCCAAAAGAGCGCGGCGCAGTGGTGCTCCGAATTTGAGGGAAAGGATGTGTGCAGCTGCATCGTCAGCAGCGTGCAGGAAGCTGTGGCTGATCCGCAGTTTGTCGGTCGAGGCCTTTTTTCGCATCAGGTGGCCACTGATCAAGGCCCCATCGGAGCCGTTCCGATCCCGGTGCTTGACGCCTTTCGCAAGAACGTCAGCCAGTCCTTCCCCCGGCTGGGTCAAGACAACGATTTGCTTGGTTCAGCCTGCGATTAGTTGGCTTTCTGGCGCAAGTGGCCTGGCCCCAGACTTGGGTACGCCCAGACGCCTGAGGTGGGCAGCTCCGCGGCTGTCCCCCTTGTCGGCCTCTGGCCGACAATTCCTCCTTAATGCCGCTGCGCTGTCCACCCCAAGCATCTGGGCATCGAATATGGTTTATGGGGAGCAGGTCATGACAACTTGACCTTATAGAGAAATGAAGGTGGCGTAGAGAAGAGCGACGGCGGCGATGACCGAGGCCCAGGCGCCGACCATATTGCCGAGATAGACCAATTTGCCTAGCCCAGTAGAACCAGATGACAGGCCGCGTTCACCAGTGACTGCGGCGAGAGGCGTGGAGATGCAAAAAGCATAGGAAGAAATGATGAGTGAAACTGCGATGACCCAGGAAACTTGTGCGGGAACCGTAAGCGAGGGCAATAAGGCTGCGACAGCGAACATTAGCGTTGCGCCGATTGGGATACTCAGGTGAGCCACACGCCATGAATTGACAATGTGTGTTGCTGCGTTGCGTTTTATGGCACGAGCATAGGGGGCTCCCAGGAGAAGGCCAAAGAGCAATACCACTGCCGCGTGAAACATGAGATGGTGAGACGATTCGTGCATTTTGACTTGTGTGGGTTGGAGGGATGTACTGGGACCAATGTAATGGGGCTCTCCTGTCAAGCCTCAAAGCAACCCGGCTGCCACCAGTGCCTGGCGGATCGAGGCTATTTCTTCGGGCGAAATTTTCACCAGCGGTGGCCGCACCACGGCGCGCGGCAGCCGGCCGAGCAGGACCAGGGCTTCTTTCATCCGGTTGTGCATATCGACCCAGGGTTCGCGGTAAAACACTTCGGCGGTCGGCCAGATCCGGTCGTTCAGCGCACGGGCGCTGGCTAGGTCGTTGTTTTGCACCGCGTTGAACAAAGCCATCTGTAAATCAGCGATGACCGAGCCGCTGCCCGAAAGCAGTCCGTTGCAGCCCAGCACCAGGGAACTGAGCAGCCAGGCGCTGTGGGTGGACAGCACCGTCACCGACGGATTGCGCGACTGCAAAGCCCGGATTTGGCGCTCGTGCAGTTGCGGGTTGGCGCTCCAGTCCTTGATGGCGCGCACGCTGGGCACTTCATCGACGACTTTGAGCAGGGTGGAAAGCGGGTAACCCTGGCCGCCGGCCGGTGGGTACTGAAACAAAATCAGCGGCAGATCGGTGGCATCGGCAATTCGTTTGAAATGGGCCACGGCCATTTCCGGGCGTTGCCCAAACGTGGTGATGCCGGAGGGAAAAACCAACAGGGCCGAAGCACCGCCTTGATCGGCCATTTTGGCCAGTCGTGCAGCCTCTAGGCTACCTTCGGCGTAAATGCCGTTGATGATGGGCAGTTGCGCACCGATTTCATCCTGGGTCAGCTCCAGCACATAGCGTTGCTCATCAAAAGTGCAGGAGGCCACTTCCGAAGCGTGGGCGTTGATGGTGATGGCCGAGATGCCCTGGACCGCAGCGATGTCGCGCAAATGCGAGCGATAAGACGGCGCATCGATCGACAAGTCCTCGTGGAATGGCAATAGGGCGGCAGGAATGACGCCGTGCGGCAGGTAGTTGCTGTGTCTTGGCATGGCCGAAATGATAACAAGGCTTAAGCGGGATTCTGGATTTCGTGCGGTTTCATGCCGGCACCTCAAGCTAGGCGGGTGGCGTGGCTGTCCTGCTCCGGCTCAGCTCGCGGTCAAGGGCTTCTGGAACTCAAGCGAATCTTCGTCAAAGACGTTGTTGGCATTCAGACTCTGTGGCAACCGCAAATCGAGCCTGCGCCTGCCAGCCCCACCGCCCACCTTGAAGCGTCCTTGTATTCGGGAAATTTGGATTTGGGAATTCATTTCGAAGAACCAACATGGCCAGATGGGCCGGCGGTGCGGGTGTCCGGGCGCAGGCCCGATTCGCGGTTGCCACACAGCTCGTGTCCCGAGCATGGTGTTGACGCAGGTACTTTTGAACGAGCCGTCAGCCGCTCGCGAGCCTGGGCTGGAGAACGGGCACCCAATCCACCGGCCCTCGCCCACACCTAGGCGCGCAAAGGAGTTGTGCAACTTCATGCCTTCACGCCAGCACCCCGCGCCAGCTGAGCGGCGTGGCTGTCCTCAAATAGTCAGAGACCAACAGATCGATCTGAAGTCGAGTTTTCAGGCTACGTCGCGCTGTGATTCAAGTTTTTCCAGCTCAGCCAGAATTTCGGCGCTGTGCTCGCCCAGTTCTGGCGCGGGTCGCCTGAAACCGCCCGGGCTGTCGCTCAGGCGTGGAACGATGTTGTGCATGGGAATGCTGCCGAGTTCTCGGTCTTCGAGTTCGACGATGGCTTGGCGGCCTTGGGTGTAAGGGTGGTCCAGCAAGTCCAGCATGGAGAGCACCGGCCCCACCGTCACGCCGGCGGCTTCGAACAGCTTGAGGTTGTCAGCGGTACTGCGTTGCGCGATGAAGCTGCCAATGATGGCGTCGAGCTCATCGCAGTGGGCGACCCGGCCTGCATTGGTGGCAAAGCGGGCATCGGTTTTCAGTTCGGGTCGGCCTATGGTGTCGAGTATGCGCATCGCCATCGATTGCATCGAGCCACTCAGCGCCACATAGCCACCGTCACTGCATACGTAGACATTACGCGGCGCGGTGTGGCTGGACTGGTTGCCTGAGCGCAGCGTGGCTTGGCCAGTCAAACTTGTTTTCACCGCTTCGGAGGAAATCATGGAAAAAATAGGTTCGAACAGCGACAAATCAATCACCTGGCCCCGTCCGGAACGCTCGGCCACCCGCAGGGCCGTGAGCACGCCTGCAGCGCCATAGACGCCGGCGATCATGTCAGCCAGTGCCAGGGGCGGCAGCACGGGTGGACGATCGGGAAAACCATTGAGATGGGCAAAACCCGACATGGCTTCGATCAGGGTGCCAAAGCCGGGCTTGTGTTGGTAGGGTCCGGTCTGGCCCCAGCCCGAAATCCGAACAATCACCAGGGCCGGGTTGAGTTGGTGCAAACTGTCGGGCGCTAAGCCCATTTTTTCGAGACCACCCGGGACGAAATTTTCGACCAAAATCTGGGCGTGTCTAAGCAGCGATCGGAGCTGATTGAGGCCTTCTTCCGTTTTGAGGTCGAGCACCAAGGAACGTTTGTTGCGCCCATACACTTTCCAGTGAATTGGCTGCCCCTGTTCCAGCCAATGTCGCAGTGGGTCGCCCTCGTTGGCGCGTTCAACCTTGATGACATCGGCACCGAAGTCGGCCAGATAGGCCGTCAGCATATTGCCCGCAACCAGGCGCGACAGGTCCACGACACGAACGTCAGACAGGGGGCCGGTGTGCTGGGGGTCGAAACGAATCATGGTGGTGTTTTGAATTGGGCCAAGCAAAAGCAATGGCCGGATTGTCCAGCAAAATTCTGCTACAACCCTGGGGATGATCTTGCCTGTCCATCGCTGACACGCAAGTTTTCTTAAACGAATCGGGGATCTGAACGTGAGTCAAGCAACTATCGGTTTTATCGGTCTGGGCCAAATGGGTGTCCCCATGGTGCGCAATCTGTTGCGTGCGGGCTTTGTGGTGCAAGGCTTTGACCTCAATCCGCAGGCGGCAAGCGTGTTCGCGTCTGACCCAGGCTTCACGGCGCAAAGTTCGCCTCAAACGCTGGCCCAATCTTGCGAGGTCGTGCTTTTGATGCTGCCTAGCAGCCCAGTGGTCGATCAATTGCTGTGGCAAGACGGCTTGGCGCAGCAACTCATGCCCGGACAGATCGTGCTTGACATGGGCTCATCTGATCCGGTGTGCTCGCGCGACAATTTCGAACGATTGGCTGCGCTGGGCATAGCTTTTGTTGATGCTCCGGTGTCCGGTGGGGTGCGCCGCGCGGTTGATGGCAGCTTGTCCATCATGATCGGTGGCCAAAGCGCCACCGTTGAGCAGCTCCGGCCGCTGCTACAAGCCATGGGCAAGACGCTGGTTCATGTCGGCAAGGCCGGCGCTGGCCATGCCGTCAAGGCCCTCAACAACTATGTCTCGGCCTCGGGTTTGCTGGCGGTCTGTGAGTCGTTGGTGGCGGCTGAAAAATTCGGGATTGATCCGCATTTGGTGAACCAGGTCTTCAACGCATCCACCGGCAAAAACAACACGACCGAGCACAAAGTGGAAAACTTCATGCTGAACCAAAAATTCAATTCCGGTTTTGCGCTTGGCTTGATGCGCAAGGACTTGCAAACAGCCCAAGGGTTCATTGAACGCATGGACAGCCCGGCGGACTTTGCATCCCTGTGTCTGCAAACCTGGGCCCGGGCAGAAACCGAGCTGGAACCAGGCGCGGATCACACGGCGATGTTCAAGTTTGTTCAGGGCCTGAAAGCCAGTGCCTGATCAATTTATTGAGAGTTTCAACATTCATGACAGCTAGGGCCTCCAGGTCAGTCTGCTTGCCGATGCAAGGATGCTGGTTATGTACTGGTGTGCGCCCAGGCGCCTGGGGTGGGCAGCTCCGCGGCTGCCTTGCTCCCGTTCCAGCCAAGTCGGAGTCAAAATGAATGGGATGCCGAGTGTCATTATTTAAGAAATGATTAATAAATAACGAGGGAGACCTTATGAGTGTTCGTATTTGGGAGGCTTACGCCATGCGCTACGCCACGGTGCAAAGGCGACGGCAAGAATGTTTCATTGCCTACGATCCGCATGACGAAGCCACAGATATGGACTACTTCGTCTGGTTCCTCAAATCCGGCAAAGAAACTATTCTGGTTGACACCGGATTCAGCGAACAGGCTGCGCGTCAGCGTAACCGGACTTTTTTGCGCTGCCCGATCAGCTCACTGCAATCCGCGGGCATTGCGCTGGAAGACATCCACGACACCATCATCACCCACGCCCATTACGACCACGCTGGCAATACCCGGATGTTGAAGAAAACCCGGTTTCATTTGCAAGAACGCGAAATGTCTTATGCCACGGGTAAGGAGATGCGCCATGCTTTTTGCCGTCATGCCTACGATCCGCATGATGTGTGCGACCTGGTCTATGCCAATTTCGAGGACCGGGTGGCATTTCACGAAGGCGAATATGAATTGCGCTCGGGCATCACGGTTCATTGGGTCGGTGGCCACACCCGGGGTTTGCAAATTGTTCGGGTTCATACCCAGCGCGGCTGGATCGTCCTGGCGTCCGACGCAACGCACTACCTGGAGAACATCAGGCAGCGCTCGCCGTTCCCGATCGTGGTCGATGCCGCCGACATGCTCAAGGGCTACGAGCTGATTGAATCGTTGGCCGATTCTGAACAACACATCATTGCCGGACACGATCCTCTGACGCGACAGCACTACCCGTTGGTGGGGCCACCAGAGCTGGAGATCGTCTCGTTGACCGAACCCCTGTGATGGCGCTTTTGCAACTGGTTTCAAGGAGGATGAGGATGACCTTGTTTCGAACAATACAACTCGCCTTGCTGGTTCTGGCGTTGGGCGCTGGCCTGATTGGCCAAGCCTTGGCGCAGGCCTATCCGCATAAACCGATTCGGTTGATTGTTCCCTTCCCGCCGGGTGGTGGAAACGACGTGATTGGTCGGGCCGTTGGCCAGGAACTCAGTGAACGGCTGGGGCAGCCGGTGGTGATCGAGAATCGAGCCGGTGGCAATGGCATTATTGGTTTGCAAGCCTTGATGCAAGCCGCCCCCGATGGTTACACGATTGGTGTCGGTGCAGCCGGCCCAATGGCAGTCAATCCGAGTCTTTACGACAAGCTTCCTTACGATCCGATCAAGGATTTCACGCCCATCAGCAACCTGGTTATTTTCCCACTGCTGCTGGTCACTCACCCCAGTGTTCCAGCCAAGAACGTGCGTGAATTGCTTGCGTTGGCCAAGGCCAGGCCGGGACAAATCTTTTACGCTTCACCTGGTAGCGGGAATTCAGGCCACCTCGCAGGCGAGCTATTCAATTCGCTATCCAACGTCAAGATCACCCATGTGCCGTACAAAGGCCAGGGACCGGCCGTGGCCGATTTGATCAGTGGCCATATACAAATGCTTTACAGCAGCATTCCGTCGGTGTTGCCCTTGGTCCAGCAGGGCAGCCTTAACGCTTTGGCTGTTGGCAGTGCGCAGCGCTTGACCTCCTTGCCCAACATTGCGACGATTGCCGAAAGTGGCGTCCCCGGGTATGAGGCTTACTCTTGGGTTGGCATGATTGCGCCGGCGCAAACGCCGCGGGACATCGTGCAGCGCCTGAACCGCGAAATTGTTGACATCCTCAAGCAAAAATCTTTTGAAGAAAAACTCAGCAAGCAAGGCGCGATTGCCGTGGGTGACAGCCCGGAGCAATTTGCCAGCTACATCGCTGCAGAAATCAAAAAATGGGGCGCGGTGGTGAAGTCGGCCAACATCAAACTGGATTAGAGCTTTGAAAAAACCCAACAAGCCCACAGCGCAGCTTCCTACCATCGGCGTGATCGGCCTAGGGATCATGGGCGGCGCCATGGCCCGAGAATTGATCAAAGTCGGTTGGCCTGTTGTCGGCTATGACATCGACAAATCAGCTTGCCGGCGCTTGAACGATAAAGGCGGGGAGGCGCTTGGATCTGCTGTTGAGGTTGCGAATCGAGCTGATGTTCTGATCGTTTCTCTATCGACTTCGGCCGCCCTGGAGCAGACGGTCAAACAGATCGCCTTGGTCAAACGGCGCACCCTGGCTGGGCCCCAGATTTTGCTGGAAACCAGCACCTTACCGCTGACAGATAAACAAGCGGCATTCCAAACCTTGAAAAAAACTGGTGTGTCGGTGTTGGATTGTCCTATCAGTGGAACCGCCGAGCGATTGAAGCAGCGGGCTTGGACTATTTT
This sequence comes from Burkholderiaceae bacterium, assembly GCA_049296795.1. GTDB lineage: Bacteria > Pseudomonadota > Gammaproteobacteria > Burkholderiales > Burkholderiaceae_C > CAXNKH01. Next base: position 210,170 of record JBAQTC010000011.1, on the reverse strand, counting down.
TTGCAGTGGCAGCAAAAGCGCTTATCAGAAGGTACTTCCGATTCTGAAAGTGTTCACTGATAACACGCCGCATGTGGGCGCCTATGGCAATGGCAGCAAGATGAAATTTGCCGCCAACCACCTGGTTGCAATCTACAACGTGGCCTGTGCCGAGTCGGTCACGCTGGCGCGAAAAATGGGACTCGATCCCCAGCAGGTGCTGGATCTGTTTGGCAGCAGTCCGATCATCGGCACGGGCGTCATGCGGTTGCGCATGCCGTTCATGATTGAGCGCAATTACCTGCCGGCAACGATGAAGGTGGCTGTCTGGCAAAAAGACATGCAGGTGATTGGCGATATGGCCAAATCGGTGGATTGTCCGACGCCTTTGCTCAGTGCTTGTGCGCCGATTTACAGTGCGGCGATGGCGCAGGGACTGGCCTTGCAAGACACCGCTTCGGTCAGCGAGGTGCTCGCTGCCATGGCGGGACTAGCGGCCAAAGCCTGAAAGATTGGAGAAGAAGAAATGAGTTGGTTAACAGTTGAACGTGCCGGACCCATCAAGCGCTTGGTCCTGAACCGGCCCGAAAAAAGAAACGCCTTGAGTCTGGCCTTGGCCACCGAGTTGCAACACGAGGTTGAGCTCAGCGAAACTGATGGAACCCGTTTACTGGTGCTGCGCGGCGCAGGTCCTGGTTTTTGTGCCGGCTTCGATTTCAGTGCGTTTCCGGCTTGTTCAGAGGGCGATTTGCTATTGCATTTCGTTCGGATTGAATTAATGCTGCAAGCCGTGGCTCATTGTTCGATTGATACTTTGGCCCTGGTCCATGGTCAGACCCTGGGTGCCGGGGCCGACTTGGCGCTGGCCTGTCGGCATCGGGTCGGTGCTGCCGATACCAAAATGCTTTTTCCGGGCGCACGCTTTGGTCTGGTTTTGGGTTCGCGGCGCCTGGCGCATTGCGTTGGTGCGGATCAGGCGCAAGGCCTGATCGGAGGCATGGAGCGAATCGATGCGCAACAGGCCAAGACCTTGGGCCTGCTCAATGACGTGCTGGAGCCAGCGCTTTGGGCCGAGCACGAAGCACAAGTACTGGCCCACGTGATGGCCACGCCAGCCGATGCGCGAGCCTTGATTTTGCGAGCAATACGACCCGACACCCGGGCTCAAGACCTGACGGATCTGGTCAAGTCGGCTGCCGCTGCAGACATCAAGCAGCGTTTGACCGCTTACCTTGGACAAACCCCAGCCGCCGCCAAGAAAATCGCAGCGAGCTGAGCCATGAGTAAGGCATTGAGCAAGACCGCAGGGTCAAACGATGACGATGAGGACGAGAAGGCACTCCCGCCTTTGCCCGTGGGTGGCAAGAACTACATCACGCCGAAAGGTTACGCGGATCTGAAGTCAGAGCTGCTGGGGCTGATCGACAGCGAACGCCCAAAAATTGTTGAAATTGTCCATTGGGCGGCCAGTAACGGGGACCGATCAGAAAATGGGGATTACCTCTACGGGAAGAAACGTTTGCGCGAAATTGACCGGCGAATCCGTTTTTTAACCAAGCGTCTTGAACTCGCGGTTGTGGTCGATCCCAGCGTTCACTATGGCAGCGAGCAAGTCTTTTTTGGCGCGACGGTGCGTTATGCAGATGAAAGCGCAGAGTCGCGTTGCATCACGATTCTAGGAATTGACGAGGCAGACAGCGCACAAGCGCAGGTCAGTTGGGTCTCACCTATTGCCCGGACTCTGTTGAAATCACGGGTGGGTGACGTGTTGTCGCTCCTCACGCCCCTAGGGTTTAGCGAGATCGAGGTGCTCGCTGTCAGTTATCCGGCGCCTGGGCCCTGATTCGCTGCTGAGTTTGGTGCGTTTGGCACGCAGCACCGAAGATGTGCGGTTGAGTTTGCGCAGGGCGGCGGCCAGGTGGGTGCGGTCACGCACCCCCACCAGAAAGTGCAAATCCGTAGCTTCCTGAGCAGCTTCTTTGCCCATGTCGATGTGAATGATGTCCACCTCGGCGCCGGCCAGGGACGAGGCAACGCTCGCCAACACCCCTTTTCCGTTGCTGACGGTGACCAGAATGCTGGCCTCAAAAGAGCGGACCGGCTCGTCAGACCAATCCAGCGGAATGAATCGTTCGGCGTCGCGTTTTTTCAGTTTTTTGCCGATCAAGCAGTCATCGGTGTGGACCACCAGACCCTCACCACGTCCAAGATAGCCCAGGATCACATCGCCCGGAATGGGGCGACAGCAGTGGGCGTACTGGACTGAGGTGTTTTCACTGCCATCAAGTGTCACACCTGGCTGGGAAGATGATGAATGGGCTGAAAACCGGGCATGCGTGAGCAGCACGGCATTGGGTTTTTCGCCAATCTCAGCGAGCAAAGCTACCAAGCGCTTGGCGACGAAGTGGGCAATTCGTTTGCCCAGGCCAATATCGGTCAGTAGTTCGCTGCGGTTTCGGCTGCCCGTGAAGTTGAGCAATTTATTCCACACCGCTTGGTGGGCACCGTCTTGTTGTGGCAGATGCTCGATGCCTTCGGCGCGCAGTGACTGGGCCAGTAATTTTTCACCCAGACTCTGCGATTCGGTTTGCGCCATCGATTTGAGGTGATGGCGAATTTTGGAGCGCGCGCGCCCGGTCCGAACGAAATCGAGCCAGGCCGGATTGGGGTTGACCTCATGGCCTGCAATGATTTCGACTACGTCGCCATTGCGCAGCTCGGTGCGCAACGGGACCTGCTCGCCATTGATTCGGGCCGCGCTGGTGCGGTCGCCTATATTGCTGTGAATGGCATAGGCAAAGTCAACCACCGTGGCGCCTCGGGGCAGGGTCATGATCCGACTCTTGGGGGTGAACACATAAACCGCATCGGAGAACAAATCGACTTTCACATGGTCCCAGAATTCGGCCGCATCACGGGTCTCTTGCTGGATGTCGAGCAGGGACTGCAGCCATTGGGTTCCGAGTCGTTCCGCTGACGGAATGCTGGGGTCCTTGGCCTTGTACAACCAGTGGGCGGCGACCCCCGATTCGCTGACGATGTGCATGGCTTCGGTGCGAAGTTGGAACTCCACATTGACGCCTGAAGGACCGACTAAGGTCGTGTGCAAGGATTGGTAACCGTTAATCTTGGGAATTGCGATGTGGTCCTTGAACTTGCCAGGAACAGGCTTGTAGAGTTGATGCAAGGTACCCAGAGCGGTGTAACAGTCGATCACGCCGGGCACCAGAATCCGGAAGCCGTAAATATCGGTGACCTGGGAAAAGCTCAAGTGCTTGTCCCGCATTTTTCGATAAATCGCATACAAGGTTTTTTCACGCCCGGTTATGCGAACCTGCAAGTTGCAGTTTTTAAATGTGGACTCGAGATCGGCCTGCACTTTCTGAATCAAATCCCGGCGGTGGCTGCGGGCTCTGAGCAAGGCCTTGCTCAGGGTCTGGTAGCGCCAGGGTTGCATGTAACGAAAGGACAAGTCTTGCAAATCCCGGTAGACCTGGTTCAAGCCCAGGCGGTGGGCTATTGGGGCGTAAATGTCCAGAGTTTCTGAGGAAATACGGGCCCATTTTTCACGCGGCACGTCCGACAGCGTCTGCATATTGTGGGAGCGGTCGGCCAGCTTAATGAGGATCACCCGAACGTCCCGCGCCATGGCCAGCAGCATTTTTCGGAAGGACTCGGCCTGGTTTTCCTGTCGGGTGTTGAACTGCAGCTTGTCAAGTTTGGTCAGCCCATCAACCAACTCGGCCACGGGAGAGCCAAACTTCTCTATCAGTTCCACCTTACTAACGCCGCAGTCTTCCAGAGCGTCGTGCAGCAGAGCGGCCATCAAAGCCTGGGCATCGAGCTTCCACTCGGCGCAGCGCACTGCAACGGCGATGGGGTGCGTGATGTAGGGCTCGCCGTTATCGCGGATTTGTCCTAAATGCGCTTGGTCGGCAAATTTATAGGCTTGGCGGACCAGTTCGAGGTCAGCGGCCGAGAGGTAGCTCAAGCGTGCTGTCAGGCCTGCAAAACTCGCTGCCGCTGCATTGGACTGCGCCAAGCCAACGCGGGTTGCAGGCTTTGAGGGAGGGGTTTTGAGCAAGCGACTCATCCCCCAAATATAGCTTGCTGCACACCCGCGGCGCAGGGAAAATAAAAAAGCACCGCATGCGGTGCTTTTGCTTTCAGGAGATTTGGCTTACAGCGGAACTTTTTTCAACATTTCAATCCCGATTTTTCCCTCAGCAATTTCCCTCAGGGCAGTGACCCCGGGTTTGTTTTTGCTTTCGATTTTCGGGGTATGACCCTGACTCAGCATGCGCGCACGGTAAGTGGCTGCCAGCACCAGCTGAAAGCGATTGGGAATGTGCACCAGGCAATCTTCGACGGTGATACGGGCCATTTGATTCTCCGAAAAACTAGGGGATATTCAGTGCTTTGAAGGTGTCAGCGCGGGCGCGGCGTTGCGCTGCGAACTTGAGCCTCTGGGCGTGAACGACGGCTTTCAGGTCAAAAAGTGCGCGTTCAAACAACTCATTGATTATAACGAAGTCGAATTGATGGGCTTGAGCCACTTCAAGCGCCGCATTTTTGAGCCTGAGCTCGATCACCTCAGGGCTGTCTTCCCCGCGGCGTTCTAGGCGGGAGCGGAGTTCTTCCCAGCTGGGGGGGAGAATGAAAATAGAAATGGCGTTGGCGAAGATTTTTTTAATCTGAACCGCGCCTTGAAAGTCGATCTCCAGAATCACATCGCCACCCTTGGCAATGCGTTCTTCGATGGCCTTTTTGGAGCTGCCATAGCGGTGGTTATGGACATTGGCCCACTCCACAAAGGCATTGGCTTGCACCATGGCGTCAAATTCTGACTGGGAGATGAAGTAATACTCGCGACCGTGTTTTTCCTGGCCCCTGGGCGCACGCGTGGTGTGAGAAATGGAGGGCTGGATGTGAGAGTCGAGCTCCATCAAAGCCTTGACCAGGCTCGATTTACCAGCTCCGCTGGGAGCTGCTACGACGAAAAGGTTTCCGGGGTAGTCCATGAGACGTGGGTAAAGCTGGCGAGGATATGAAATGCCTATTCTAGGTTGTGTTGGTCAAGCTTACGGAATTCAGTTTGCCGATGATGGGCCGATGTTCCAGTTGAATGTCAGGATTTCATTGAATGAGGTTGTTGCCCAGATTCGGTAGCCAAGTCGCGATTTGCGGGTAAACAGCAATGATGATGATGGCGGCCAACAAGGCCATCCAATAAGCCACCGAGCCTGAGAAAATTTCGCCGGTGGAAAGCCCTTTTTCATCGGTCACTGCCGCCTTCACCGTGAAAACCAGGATGCCAAAAGGCGGTGTCAACAGGCCGGTTTCGATTGCCAAAATGCCCAGAATGGCAAAAGCAATGGGATCAAAACCAACGGCTGCGGCGACCGGGGCAAACACTGGCACCGTCAACAGGATGATGGAAATCGAGTCGATGATGCAGCCCAGAATAAACCACACCAGTATCATCAAAGCTAGGATCACGTAAGGTGATAAACCAGAGCCTAGAAAAAACTCCTTGGCGGCGCCAGTAATTCCGGTCATTGCCAAAACACGAGAGTACAACTGTGCAGTAACCAGCAGCAGCAGCAGCGGCGCAGAGGTTTTGCCGACCGAGAAAATCACTTCAACCATTTCCTTGGTCCGCATGCCGCGCATGATCGCCAGCAACAGAGCCAGAATTGCGCCGACGCCGGCCCCTTCCGTTGGCGTAAATGCGCCCAACCAGATGCCGCCGAGCACCAGGAAGACCAACGTGAGAATACCCACCGTGCTCCACAAAATGGTTTTCAAGGAGGCTTGATCTTCCAACTCATTGGCGCTGCGTGCTGCCAGCTGCGCGGCAGGCAACTGGTCACCTTCACCCACCCGGTGTGGCTGCGTCTTGGCGACCCAGACAATGTGGCCGATGTACAGACTCACGACTAACAGACCAGGGATGATGCCGGCAATGAACAGTTTTCCGATGGCCAATTCTGTCAGAACGCCCCAAACAATCATCAATACTGAAGGTGGAATCAGCATGCCCAAACAAGCACTGCCTGCAATGCAGCCCAGGGAGAATTTGCGCTCATAACCAAAACGGCGCATCTCGGGGTGTGCTATTTTGGAGAAAGCTGCAGCTGCGGCAATCGAAACACCGGTCACGAACGCGAACACGGCATTGGCCAAAACCGTTGCCACGCCCAGTCGCCCGGGTACCCATTGCGTCAGCCGGTTGATGAGCGTGAATAAATCACGGGCAGCACCGCACTTGGCCAGAAACTCACCCATCAGCATGAACAGCGGGATGACGGCAAAAACATAATCACGCAGGGCTTCATAAGCCGTGCTGGCGCTGAAGCGCTGCACCATTTCCAGATCACCATTGATCAGGTAAATCCCGAGCAGACTGGTCACGCCCAGTGAGACTGCGATATGAAAACCGCAGAAAACCAGGGTCAGTAAAACGCCGACCAGAATCAGCATATCGGTGGGATTGAACATCTTTCAAATTCCTTTAAGTCGCACTTGCGCTTCGATTCAGTGCGACACGCCCGCACCCGCCGGTGGTTTTCCCGCCAGTGCCAGCTTCATGTTTTCAAGTACCATGAGCAGATAGCTGGTAGCAGCCAGACCGGTACCCAACACCATCACGAAACGGGTTGGCCAAGCGGGTACCCGCAACGCGCCTTCGCCCTCAAATTCGTTGGAGGTCCAGGCATGCAGTGCGGGTTCCAGACTGCCCCAACATAAAAAGGCGAAGAGCCCAGTGCCCACCAGCGCTCCGAGGCAGGTCATCCAGGACTGCCAATGGCTTGGTAGGCGAGTGACGAAAGCATCCACATGCAGCATGCCACCGGAGCGGATCGCGTAACCTGCCTGTAGAAAACAGATCATCACGATCGAGGTCGAGACGATCTCAGGCGTGCCTTTGACAGGCGCGTTGAGCAACACCCGACCCAGCACATCAGCAACGACCAAAAAACACAGGGCGAAAGACAGAAAGGCAGCTACATAGAGAAAAGCACGCGTGACTAAATCATTCAATCGGGTCAACATGGGCGATTATTTGATAGGGTAACGAACCGGCCACTTGTAACCAAGCTTCTCGGCTTCTTCCATGGCAAGTTTCATCACTTCCGACCCAGGAAGCCCCATCTTGTCCAGTTCTGCGGCGCGCTGTTGTGGCCAGTTGGTCAGGGATTTGGCCCAATCGAGTCGTACCGAATCAGGCACTTTTTTGACCACGGCACCGACCCGAGCCAACTCAGTCATCTGCTTGGGGTAGTTCTCTTCATTGACGGTTCCGGTCAAGGCTTCGTACTCGCGCGCGACTTCAAGAATGATGTCTTGAACGTCTTTGGGCAACTTGGCGAAACGTGCTTTGTTCATGGTCAAGCCGTGCCAGGTGATGGCACCGAAACCAACTTCGGTGTAGTACTTGGCCACTTCGGTCAGTTTGAAGTTGACCCAGCCCGAGGGGAACATGATCCAGCCGTTGTAAACACCGGTCTGCATTGAGGTATAGGCCTCTGGCAGGGCCGACTGCACCGGCGTTGCGCCAGCGAATTCAAGCCATTTCAGATTCAATCCGGCACCGGCTATCTTGCGACCTTTCAAATCAGCGACCTGATTCCACTCGAACGTGGTGCCAATGTTGTAACCCGTGTCTGAAATCAAACTCAACAGGCGCTGGTTGTATTTGTCTTCCAGTACCTTGCTCATGTAAGGCACTTTGTCATAGACGGCGCGCGCTATTTTCACGCTCATCACTGGGCTCATGGTGCCAAAAGGCAGAGCCACCATGAAGGAGTGTAAAGGCAGGTTGCTGGGTTCAAAACCGAAGTTGTAACCCCCAATGTCGATGATGCCGGACTGCACCCCTTCCAAGGTGTCGGCCGTCTTGACCATCGAGCCGCCATAGCCCTCGATGAAATCGACTTTGTGCTTGGTCCGCGCAGCCACTCGTTTGCTCACCTCAGGAACAAAGAAGTTCTGCATCAAGGCCACATAAGTGTTGGCCGCGGCATGGCCGGATGCGATCCGCAGTTTGATGTCTTCGGCACTGGCGGGTGCTCCCACCCAAGCCAATATTGCAACGGCCAGGGAAGCCAAAGTTTTGACTGGTTTCATCATGCTTTTCTCCTATAAGTTGAAAGGTTCCGGGGTCTGGTCATGCCCTAGCTAGGCACTCGCCGACGACCTTCGGCGAAGGAAATGAGGGGCAGCCATTGCATTGCGCTGTCAGCCTTTGCCCACCTTGGCATGTGATCAAAGCAGGATGACAGTCGAGCCGCTGGTGCGCCCTGCCTCCAAATCGCGGTGCGCCTGCGCTATGTCGTTGAGCGCATAACGTTGCTGGATCGATACCGTGAGCACGCCTTGCAAAATCAAATCAAACACCGCTTTGGCCGAGGCCTGCAATTCTTCGGACTGGGCGGTGTAGGTGACCAGGGTGGGGCGGGTGAAGTAGAGCGACCCCATTTTTTGCAGCGTCGGCGCTTCAACGGCGGGTGGAACGCCGGTCGTTGTACCAAAGGAGACCAACATGCCGCGCGGCGCGAGTGCGTGCAGCGACTGCTCAAAGCTGCTCTTGCCAACCGAGTCATAAACAACGGGAACGCCGGCGTTGTCAGTCAAGGCCTTGACCCGATTGACCACGTCTTCGTTGGTGCGGTCAATGCACGCGGTGTAACCGTTGGCCAAGGCCAGCGCGACTTTGGCTGGGCCGGCAGCGACCCCAATCATGCGTGCGCCCAGGTGCCTGCCCCACTGCCCGGCCAGCAGACCCACGCCGCCGGCTGCAGCGTGGAACAAGACCGACTCACCGCGCTTGACGCCATAGCATCGGTTCAGCAGGTACTCGACGGTCATCCCTTTGAGCAACACCGCGGCAGCGGTTTCATCGCTAATTTGCGGCGGAATTTTGACCAGCCTAGCGGCCGGGTAGAGTCGGTGCGTGGCACAAGACCCCGGTGCACCACCGGCGTAGCAAACCCGATCGCCGACTTGGACTTGGGTCACACCCGGGCCGACCTGCTCGACCACGCCGGCCGCTTCGGTTCCCAGACTGGACGGCATGGGAAGGGGGTAGAGACCCGAGCGGTGGTAAATGTCTTGGTAATTCAGGCCACTGACAGTTTGCCGCAACAAGACTTCACCGGGACCGGGTTCGGCCACTTCAACGGTCTCAACGCACAGCACTTCGGGGCCACCGTGGGAATGAATTCGTATTGCATGGGCTTGCATGGTGTCTTAACAACTTTCGGAGTGGGAAGGTTTAGCAACCTGGCCGCGGCCAAGGCCTCGCGCAGTGCGACAGCCTAGGCGGGTTCAATTCGTGACGGATCATGCCAAATTAACAAATCCAGTCAATGCAGGTTTTCCCTTACATGGCGCCACCCCTGAACCGACACCAGCCAGAGGCAGGCATTAGGGCTTGACTCACTCGATGTTCTGCACCTGTTCGCGCATTTGCTCGATCAAGACTTTCATGTCGACCGAGATGTTGGTCAGTGGCAGTGCACTTGATTTGGCGCCCAGGGTGTTAGCTTCACGGTGCAATTCTTGGATCAGAAAATCGAGTCGCTTGCCGATCTCGCCGCCTTTTTTGATCAAGCGCTCGATTTCTTCCAGGTGGGAATTGAGCCGGGTGATCTCCTCGGCCACATCGATGCGAATGGCAAATGCCGTAGCTTCGGTCAAGGCCCGGTCCCGCGCCAGCTCGGGAGTGATGCTGGCGTCGGACAAAGCCATGGCGTCCTTCCAGCGGTCCAGGAAACGCTGACGCTGTTGCTCGACCAGTTGCGGTACCAAAGGGGTAGCTTGCTGGGCCAGTAACCGAAGCTGTTCAATGCGCTCGAGCAGCATGGTGGCCAGCCTGTTGCCTTCACGTTGGCGCGCTTCGAGCAAGGCTTTGAGAGATTGTTGGGCCAGCGCAAGCAACTCTGCGCCCCAGTCACTGCGGGTCGCTTGTTCGCCCGATGACAGGCGTATCACGTCGGCCACACTCAAGGGGTTGGCGTGGGGCAACCAGCCAAGAACAGTGTCCTGAATCGCATTGAGGCGTTGGATCAGACGTGTGCTGGGCTCGCAGACGGCGCTGGTGCCGCTGGTTTCAATGGCCACCCGAAGCTCGACCTTGCCGCGTTTGAGATGCTTTTGCAAAAGCTCGCGCAACTGGGGTTCGAATTGACGCAGTTCGTCGGGCAGACGAAAAGCCAGGTCCAGGAATCGGCTGTTGACGGAACGAATTTCCAACCCGAGTCGGCTGGCGGACTGGCTGTCGTTGGGTACGGGTTGGTCGGCTCTGCTGTGCTGGGCACTGGCATAACCAGTCATGCTGTAAACTGGCATCGCGGGGTTGGGTACAGTGGAACGTACCGGAGAATAACCCGGTTCTGCCCCTTCCCAAGAGCGATTCATTCAAATTTATGCTCAAGGTCAAGCCCACAGCGTTGATTGCCGGAACCGAAGTTGGTGACTACCGGATTGTCCGCACCCTGGCAACCGGTGGTTTTGGTGTCGTGTACCTGGCACTCAATCAGCAGGGGCAGCAAGTGGCGCTCAAAGAGTACCTGCCCTCCGATCTGGCCACGCGTCAGGCCGGTCAGCTCAAGCCACAAATCCAGCCCGACAAACAAGACCTTTACCGGCTGGGTTTAAAAAGTTTTTTTGAAGAAGGCCGGGCTTTGGCCCAGATCTCCCATCCTTCGGTGGTCAGCGTACTCAATTTCCTCAGTGCTAACGACACGGTTTATATGGCGATGAACTATATGGAGGGGGTGGTTCTGCAGGAGTTCATTCTTACTGCGCGTAATTTGAAGCAGCCCAAAATATTGCGGGAATCGACCATACGTTCATTGTTTGATGAGGTTTTATTGGGTTTGCGCATCGTGCACCAGCACATGCTGTTGCACTTGGACATCAAGCCCGCCAATATTTTCATTACCGAAGACAACCGGCCGGTTTTGATTGATTTCGGTGCGGCGCGCGAAGTGTTGAACAAAGATGGTCATTTTGTCCGTCCCATGTACACACCGGGCTTTGCTGCCCCCGAAATGTACGGCTACGACCTCACCTTGGGTCCTTGGACTGATATTTATGCCATAGGCGCCAGCATTTACGCGTGTATGAAGGGATATCCCCCGCACAACGCCCAGCAGCGCAAGGAAACTGACCGCATCGGTGTGGCTTTGACGCGTTTGCGTGGGGTCTATTCTGATAATTTGATCGAGGTCGTTCAATGGTGCATGTCGCTCGATCCTCTGGCTCGACCGCAGTCGGTTTTTGCGCTGCAAAAAGAACTCAATCGTGCCAGTGACGTTGCCATCAGCCAACTTACGGTGAGCGAGAAGCTGCGTTTTCAAATGGAAAACATCCTCACGGGCAGCAAGAAGTAGCTGCTCGTATAGTTCACCCTTTTTCCTTGAAGTCCATCATGAATGAAATTTCCAGAAACGATGGGCGTTTAGCCCATCAATTACGTCCGGTTCGCATCACCCGTAACTACACCATCCATGCCGAAGGCTCGGTATTGATTGAATTTGGCAATACCAAGGTGTTGTGCACGGCTTCGGTCGAAGAGAAAGTCCCAGGTCACAAAAAAGGCAGCGGCGAGGGTTGGGTTACGGCCGAATACGGTATGTTGCCGCGAGCCACCCATACCCGCAGTGACCGCGAAGCCGCGCGCGGCAAGCAAAGTGGTCGGACCCAAGAAATCCAGCGCCTGATCGGTCGATCCATGCGGGCCGTTTTCGATCTGAAGAAGCTCGGTGAGCGCACGATTCAACTCGACTGCGATGTATTGCAGGCCGATGGTGGCACCCGAACCGCCGCCATCACCGGTGCTTTTGTGGCAGCGCAGGACGCCATCAATCAGCTCATCAGTCAAGGCAAACTCAAGGCCTCGCCGATCAATGCCGCAGTGGCTGCGATCTCCGTTGGGATGGTCAAGGGCCAGCCTATGCTCGATCTGGACTATTCGGAAGATTCCGATTGCGACACCGACATGAACGTGGTGATGACCGGGGCCGGTCATTTTGTTGAAGTTCAGGGAACAGCTGAAGGCGCGCCTTTTTCGCGCCAAGAAATGGACAATTTGCTGGCGCTGGCGGAGGCCGGCATTGGTGAATTGATGGATTTTCAGCAGCAAGCGCTGGTTGCTACATGAAAATCGTTTTGGCGTCGAACAACCAGGGGAAACTGGCTGAATTGCAATCCATGTTCGCACCGCTGGGCTGCGAATTGGTGTGCCAGGCGGACTTGGGCATTCCTGAGGCCGCAGAACCGTATCGGACTTTTGTCGAAAATGCGCTGGCCAAAGCCCGACATGCTTGCCTGCTCAGTGGCCTACCCGCCTTGGCCGACGATGCCGGGCTTTGTGTCGACGCTTTTGGTGGTTTGCCCGGCGTTGACACCGCTTTTTATGCGACCCAGTTTGGTTATGCCAAAAGTGACGCCAACAACGTACGTGCCCTGCTCGAGCAAATGCGCGATACAGGGCAGCGCCGGGCGGCTCTGGTCAGCACCTTGGTCGCTGTGCGCTCAGTTGACGACCCCGAACCGCTGATTGCGGTGGGCCGGGCCGTCGGTGAAATCACGCATGAACCGGTCGGCGACAACGGTTTTGGTTTCGATCCGGTGATGTTCATTCCTGAATTTGGTAAGACTTTTGCTGAACTGCCGATTGAAATAAAAAATGCTAACAGTCACCGTGGTCGCGCCGCACGCGCCATGTTGACGCTGATTCGCGAGCGCTGGTTGTGATTTTTCCTGTTCCCGTGGTGAGCGCGACTTCTGTCTCGGCATCCGAGCCAGAGCGGATTGCTGCGACGCAAGACCTTGCGTATTACATGCGAGCGGGAACGCTTCAATTTGCTGCGCCGCCACCGCTCTCGCTGTACGTACACCTGCCCTGGTGCCTGAAAAAATGTCCTTATTGCGATTTCAATTCGCATGAAGTGGGCTCATCTTTGGTGCCCGAACAGCGCTACATCGACGCCGTGGTGGCGGACCTGGAGGCTGCACTGCCCTTGGTGTGGGGCCGCAGTATCCACAGCATTTTCCTGGGCGGCGGAACGCCTAGTTTGTTCTCGCCCCAGGCGATAGACCGTTTGCTGGGCGACATCCGGGCCCGCCTGAAGCTCAGCGCTGATTGTGAAATCACGCTGGAAGCCAATCCCGGAACTTTTGAGAAAGATCGTTTTCGCGCGTATCGCAGCGCTGGCGTGACCCGACTCTCGGTCGGTGTCCAGAGTTTCAACGACAACTATCTGCAGCAACTCGGCCGGGTTCATGACCGAGCCCAAGCCCTGGCTGCGGTGCAAGAAGCAGCTGCGGCCTTTGACACGTTTAACTTGGATCTCATGTACGCTTTGCCGGGCCAGAGTCTGACCGACTTGAGGCAGGACGTGCAAACTGCATTGGACCTGAATCCGCCCCATTTCTCGATTTACCACCTGACGATAGAGCCCAACACCTATTTCGCCAAATTCCCGCCAACGCTGCCTGAGGACGACACGGCATTTGAGATGCTCGATCTGATCACCGAGATGACGCAGCAAGCTGGCCTGGAGCGATATGAAGTATCAGCCTATGCCAAACCAGGTCACCGTTGCTGGCACAACCTTAATTACTGGCAGTTCGGCGACTACTTAGGGATTGGCGCCGGAGCCCACAGCAAGCTCAGTTTTGCGCACCGCGTACTGCGCCAAGTGCGCTTTCGTGAGCCCAGGCTTTACATGGAAAAAGCGCTGACGGGTTACTGTGTCGCACAGGCCGACGAAGTCAGTCGCGCTGAGTTGCCGTTTGAATACATGCTCAATGCCCTGCGTCTGAAAGAAGGCTTTGCGTTGGCTGATTTCAGCGAACGCACTGGCCTGTCTGTGAGCGCCATTGAATCAGGGCTGGTGCAGGCCGAACGCCAAGGCCTGATCGAGCGCGACTTGCACCGGGTTCGTCCGACAGTGCGTGGCTATGATTTTCTGAGTGATTTGCAGGCCCTGTTTCTGGCCGATCCCAAAGCATAGGGGGGCGCTAAGGCGGTTTTTTCTTGCACTCCGATCGCAGCAATTGAGGTCCTAATTAACTGAAGTCAGAATTGCAGTTACACAATACCTGTGCACGCGCGCAGGTATTGGCAAGGCCGGTGGATTGGGCGCCCGTTCTCCAGCCCAGGCTCGCGGGTGGCTGTCGGTTCAGCAATAGATATTGGCGTTAACGCTGTTTTTGGAGCACGGGCTCTGTAGCAACCGCGAATCGGGCCTGCGCCCGGACACCCGCAGCGCCGGCCTAATCAATAGTGCTGGTTTTTCAAAATGAATTCAAAAAGCCTCAACGCAAGGGCGCCCCGAGGTGGGTGGTGGGGCTGGCAGGCGCAGGCTCGATTTGCGGTTGCCACAGAGACTGAATTCCAGTAACAGGGTTGATGAGGGAGGCTTGAGCTACTGTGATTTTTGACCGCGAGCTGAGCCGAAGAAGGACAGCCACGCCGCCCGCCTAGCGTGAGGTAAGAACTTGAAACTGAAAAAATCCGTTGGTACTCCCCAGCGCTTATTTCTCGATCTCCGATCGCCTGATCAGGCGCAGTAAAACGAGGCCGCAAATCAAGGCCAAGACGCCATAGATAGACCATTTGATTTGCCCTGTCATGAAACTGCCCGGTAGCAGGCCAATCCCCTGGAAAAACCAAATCAGACCCGACACCATCAATGCCCAGGCGACGAATTTCAGAGTGAATTTCATGCTGCGCTCCGGATCTTAGCTGGCGTTATTGCGGCTCGAGGCGGGATTGCGACCGAAGGCCGACATGCCGGCAAAACGGGCTTGGGCACCGAGTCGTTCTTCGATGCGCAGCGCTCGGTTCCATTTGGCCATTCGCTCGCTGCGGGCAAAAGAGCCGACTTTGAGCTGTCCCACATTCCAAGCGATGGCCAGATCAACGATGGTGGTGTCCTCGGTTTCGCCGGAGCGGGCTGACACGATGCCGGCATAGCCCAGCGCTTTGGCGGTCTGCCAAGCTTGCAGCGTCTCGCTCAAGGTGCCGCGCTGGTTGGGTTTGAGTAGCACGGTGTTGGCAGCACCGACGGCCGCTGCCTGTCGAACCAGATTCGCATCAGAAACCAGGAAATCGTCGCCCACAATTTGCAGCCGGTGGCCGATGGCTTGGGTGAAGCGGGTGAAGCCCTCGGGATCGTCTTCCGCCAGCGGGTCTTCAATTGAAACAATAGGGTATTTCGCAACCCAGCCCAGCAACAGATCGATCAGGCCGTCGGTATCGAGTTCGCGTGAGTCGAGCCCGAGCCGGTAGCGACCTTGCTGACCCAATTCGGAGGCAGCCACATCCAACGCGATGGCGACTTGCTCGCCGGGAATCAGACCTGCGCCCTCAATCGCCCGAACCATCATCTCCAGGGCTTGTTCGTTGCTGGTGAAATCTGGCCACCAGCCGCCTTCGTCGGCCACACCGGACAGCGCACCGCGCTGCGCCATCAGCAGCCCCGCATGGCGGTACACCTCGGCGGTCCACTCCAGCGCCTGGGCGAAACATGGGGCACCCGGGCACACCACCATGAAGTCCTGAATATCAACCCGACGACCGGCGTGGGCGCCACCGCCGAAAATTTGAATTTGAGGCATGGGCAGCAAGCTGGTTTGGGCTGAGCCCAAGTAACGGTACAGCGGCACGCCTGAGGCCGCTGCCATCGCGTGTGCAGCGGCCATCGAAACGGCCAAGGTGGCGTTGGCACCGAGTCGGGTTTTGCCCGACGTGCCATCGAGATCAATCAGTGTCTGATCGAGAGCAGCTTGGTTATCGGCTGGCGTTCCCAGCAAGGCAGCAGCGATCTCACCATTGATGTGTCCCACTGCGTTCATCACATCGAGCCCGGCGAAACGGGGTCCGCCATCGCGCAGCTCGAGTGCCTCGCGCTTACCCTTGGATGCGCCAGCGGGTGCGATGGCACGCCCAACCGAACCGTCGTTGAGCGTGAGCTCGGCCTCCACCGTGGGTCGGCCCCGACTGTCCCAGACGCGTCTACCCAAGATAGTCTTGATTGCAAATGATGTCATTTTTCCAGCTCCTTGCGCCACGCTTGGGCGACTTGATTCAATGTTGCTACCGGGTGAGCCAATAAGGCCCGTGCTGCTCGCCTGACCTGATGGCGCTGTTCATCGCAGCTGATGTACTCGACTGGGGATTTCCCGTCGACCCGGGCCAGTAGCAAGCCAGGCAGCAATTGGGCAACCCGTTGTTCCAGATCGTCGCGAGGCTCCCAGTCAACAGCTTGCAGATAGCACTCGGACAGGGCGTCAAAGCAGGCCAGAAAATCAGATCGGGCTGATGGGGTCCACAGGCACTTGAGCAACAGATGATTCAGGCAGAACGACAGGTCGAATGCAGGATCGCCCCACCAAGCACATTCGGCGTCGAGTAACACCGGTCCTTGCGCGCCGAGCAGGATGTTTTTTGGACTGACATCGCCGTGGACCAGAGCCTTGGCGTTGCTCTGGGTTTGCTGCACCAGCGCTTGCAATGTCTCAGCCAGATCGGGGTGGCGCAGCGCCGTGGCCAGCAGATAGGGCTCGAGCCGGATGTCGAAAAATATGCGGTCAGTTTTGAACTGTTGCGCCAGTTCGGGTCGCTGGGCTGAATAGCTGTGAATTCGTGCCAACACCTGGGCCACAGAGCGCGCTGTGGCCAGATCGGCTTGGCCATCACGCAACACTTGCTTCCACAAGCGAAAGTCTGAAGCTGGCAAAAAACGCATCACCAACACGCCCAGAGCCGGGTGCTGGCCCAGCAACTCGGGCGCGCAACCCGGGCTAGCTTGGTTGGCAATTTGAAGCCAACGCGCTTCATAGCTGTTGCGTTCTATCGGGGCTTGCCAATCGGCCGCAACCCGCAGCTTGGCCAGGGCCCGCTTGGCACAGACCGGTCCCCGCTCGGTATCGATGCGCCAGATGTCCGAAGAAACGCCACCGGTCAACGGCTCGCCGACCAGAGAGGACGCACTGGTTAAGCCCAGTTCCTGCAGCGCCTGCACGAACTCGTGGGGAACTGGGGTCTCAGACACTTGCTAGGTAACTGGTTTCCACCAGTTTGACCAGTGCGTGCAGCGTTTGGTTGACCGGCGTGGGAATGCCGAGTTCCAGGCCGCGGCGCACGATGAAGCCGTTGAGGTGGTCGATTTCACTGGGCTTGTGGCGCGCCATGTCTTGTGCGGTCGAAGATTTTTGGCCAGCCATGGCCACGGCGATTTGAGTCACGGCTTGCATCGAGCCGGGTTCGGACAAGGTCACACCGTCGGCGCTGGCGACTGCTATCACCTCGCGCACCACGGCAGCCTGGAGGGTTCGAATTTCTGCGAGCTCGGCCAGTTTTCCGTAGTGCAGCTGCGACAGACCAGAAATGGCGTTGTAAGCGCAATTGACCAGCAATTTGGCCCACAGCTCGGCCATCACGTTGTCCGAGATTCGCACCGGAACCTGGGCTGTGGCGAAAAAATTCACCAGTTGTCTCAAGGTTTGATCGGGATGACGCAGTCTTGGCGGCTGGATCGTACCGATGACCAGATCACCTCGGCCATGGTGCGTCACACTGCCTGGCGCGGTCATGGCGGTTGCCACATAAACCACGGCCGGAATCACGGCGTGCGGGACTTGGCGGGCAATGACGGCGGCATTGTCAACGCCATTTTGCAAACTCAGGATCAGCGCCTGCGGTGCCAGATAAGGCGCGATCTGTTGTGCCACGGACTCGCTGTCGGTGGACTTGACGCAAAACAAAACCAGGTCGGCGCTCTGGACGGCCGCGAGATCACTGCTGGCGCTGATTCGAATCGTTTCGACCTTGGAGGCCATTTCCAGCCGCAGGCCATCGCGTTCAATCGCCTGCACATGAGCCGCTCTGGCGATCAGGGTGACGGCATGGCCCGCCCGTGCCAGCATGGCACCGAAATAGCTGCCAACAGCGCCTGCGCCCACGACGGCGATTTTTTGGAATGTGGGGTTCAAGGGGTTTGAATTCATAGGCTGCACTGTACCCGGGTTCATGGTTTGTACTAGCTTGACGATCGTGCGCGAATTGGTGAGTATTGGGTTTCGCTTTACAGCCCATTGACATGGAAAAGTACTGCCTTTTTCCATGTGTCGACCCAACCTGCTACTCCAATGAATCAAGTTACCGGCCCCGATTTCCCTTTTCAACCCAGCCAGCGCTATCCCGATCCGCGAATCGAGGTACTCGATGACCGTTTTCTGAAATACCGGATTTTTAGCAGCACGGTCGAGCAGCTGTTCAGTGGCCTGCGCTGGGGTGAGGGACCGGTCTGGTTTGGTGACGGGCGCTACTTGCTGGTGTCGGACATTCCGAACAACCGCATCTTGCGCTGGGATGAATGTTCGGGCGCAGTCAGTGTGTTTCGATCACCCGCACAAAACGCCAACGGAATGGCGCGCGATCGGCAGGGTCGGTTGTTGAACTGCGAGCATGGCGCGCGCCGCATCACGCGCACCGAATACGACGGTCGTATCACGGTACTGGCCGACCAATTCGATGGCAAAAGATTGAATTCGCCGAACGACCTGGTTTGCCAACGCAATGGGGCGATTTGGTTCACCGACCCGCCTTTTGGCATTGCCGGACATTGGGAGGGCGATTGGGCTCAACCCGAGCTACCGCATGCGGTTTACCGGTTGGCACCTGACGGTGAGTTGCAGCAAATGGTCAGCGATTTGCGCGGCCCCAACGGACTGGCATTCTCGCCCGATGAATCCGAGCTTTATGTGGTTGAAAGCCGTGGCCTGCCGCACCGCAAGATTTGGGCTTATGCGGTATCTGATGATGGCAAGCTGTCCAAACAGCGGCTGCTGATTGACGCCCAAGGCCCGGGAGCGCTTGACGGTATCGCTGTCGATACCGATGGTAATTTGTGGTGCGGTTGGGGTAGCGACGGCTCAGCCCAAGCTGAAGCGGCCACGCTGGACGGGGTTCGCGTTTTTTCACCCGATGGAACGGCCTTGGCGCATATCCACTTGCCCGAGCGTTGTGCCAATCTGTGCTTTGGCGGAGCGAAGAACAACCGCTTGTTCATGGCCTGCGGTCATTCTGTATTTGCGCTCTACACTCAGGCGCAAGGCACAACTTGAAACCGACAACCATGACCCATGCACCCATGAGCTGCACTTGCGGCGTTGACATTCACGCCCATGTGATTCCTGGCGAGTTTCCGCGTTATATGGGCTCGGCCACTCCTTCGGGCTGGCCCTCGATGGCGCTTGCCGACACCTGTCATCGCCATGTGATGATCGATGGAAAAAATTACCGAACGGTCTCAGACCAGTGCTGGACCACGTCCAAACGGCTGGCTGACTTTGACGACATGGGCTTGTCATTGCAAGCGATTTCGCCCATGCCCGAGCTTCTGTCTTATTGGCTGGAGCGCAGTGCCGGGGCTCAATTGATTCGTTACCTGAACGATCAAATTGCGCTCATGGTGTCGGAATCGAGCGGCGCGTTGGTGGGCTTGGGCGCTGTACCGCTGCAGGACATCGATCTGGCGATCAAGGAGCTGCATTATTTGAAAAGCAGTCTGGGATTCCCAGGGGTTGAAATCGGCAGCAACATCAATGGCGTGGTGATCGGTGACCCCCGCTTCGATCCTTTTTTCGAGGCCTGCGAGGCTTTGGATATGGCGATATTTGTCCACGCGCTGCGCCCGGCTGGCATGGACCGGGTGATCGGCCCGGCAGCACTGCAGCAGGCCTTGGGCTACCCGACCGACGTTGGCCTGGCAGCGGCTTCTGCCTTGACCAGTAACTTGATCGTTCGGCGTCCCAAGCTGCGTCTGGCTTTCAGTCACGGTGGGGGTGTCTTGTCCATGCTGTTGCCGCGGCTGGAAAAATCAGTGTCGGTTTTTCCTGCGATGGAACAGCTGATGGAAATTTCACCAACGCAACAGGCCCAGTCATTTTTTTATGACACCCTGGTGTTTGACACGCCCACCTTGCAGCGGCTGGTTCAGCAGTTTGGTGCTTCGCAGCTGATGATAGGGACCGATTACCCGTTTAATTTTTGTGAAAAGCGTCCGGTCGAGAAAATTCAGCAAGCCGGTTTTGACAGCGATACCATAGAGCGCTTGGTTTATGCCAATGCCAAGAGATTCCTGGGCTTGTGACGACAAGGCCTTGGGCAACGCAATAAAGGATTCACCATGACGCATGCCTCCGCGCATATCGCTGCATTGCGCAGCGTTGCGCTGAACGTGCCAGATTTGAAACTGGCAGAAGATTTTTTTACCCGGGTCTGGAACCTGGATGTTGCAGACAGAACAGATGGAGCGATCTATTTGCGCGGCAGCGGCAGCGACCACCATTTGCTGGCCTTGCACGCCGCAGCCGGAGCCGCCCAGATCAGACATGTGACGCTGCGAACCCACAGCCGGCATAGCCTGGATGCAGTAGCGGCACAGGTGTCGCTCGCTGGGGGGCGAATTCTGCAGGAGGTCGCTGCATTGAACGAGCCCGGTGGCGGCGTAGCCCTGACTTTGACTGACCCCGACGGCCGGATTTTTCGCTTGGTGCATGGCGACGTTCAAGTGCCGGCAACGCGCCAACGTGACAAGCCTCTGCGCTTGGCCCACGTGGTGTTGAACAGCGACAAGGTGGATGCCACGCTGGGCTTCATGCAGCAGGTGTTTGATTTTTCCTTGTCTGACCGGACCCGCATCATGGCCTTCATGCGCTGTAACTCTGACCACCACAGCCTGGCACTGGGCGATACCGACAACAACGCGCTCAATCACATTGCATTTCTCATGCCCGACGTGGATGCGGTGATGCGTGGTGGCGGAAGGATGAAGGATGCGGGCTATGGCATTGAATGGGGACCAGGTCGACACGGCCCGGGTGACAACGCTTTCAATTATTTTGTGGGTCCGTTTGACGTCGTGATTGAGTACACGGCCGAGGTGCAGCAAATCGACGACAGTTATTTGGCGGGCCAACCCGCTGACTGGACCTGGCCGCCTGGACGGGTCGATCAGTGGGGAATTTCCCTGCCGCCGAGCGACCGCTTGAAAAAAGCCCAGCGCGCGATTCACTTTGTTGCGTGAAGCGGGAGCCGGTGTGTTTGATGTTGCAATTGTCGGTTTAGGCCCCAGCGGCGCGGTGGCCGCTGGCCTGCTGGGGCTCAAGGGACTCAAGGTCTATGTTTGTGACGCCGCACATGAGGTCTATGACAAACCTCGCGCCATTGCCCTGGACCATGAAATTCTGCGGGTGTTTCAGCAGCTCGGACTGGTCGAGGCCATGGCACCCTACATGGAAGCTTTCACCAATTCAGAGTTTTACGGGGTTGATGGCGACCTGATCAAATGCATGTCAACCGTGGCGCCACCTTACCCCCTGGCCTATCCGCCGTCGCTGGTGTTCTCTCAGCCGCCGGTGGAGCGCCTGATTCGCCAGCGCCTGTGCGAGCTGCCCTGCGTGCAGGTGGCACTGGGTCAACAACTGATACAGATCACTCAGGACGCAACGGCCGCGACGCTCACTTTGCGCTCTGACACCGGGGAGTCTTCCACCGTCCAGGCCCGCTACGTGATTGCTTGCGACGGCGCTTCGAGCACGGTTCGCGGCCATCTCGGCATTGAATTCGAAGATCTGGGGTTTGATGAACCCTGGCTGGTGGTGGATGTGTTGGTCAATGACAAGGGCTTGGCCAAGTTGCCTCAAGTCAGCGTGCAGTTTTGCGAACCGCAGCGGCCCTGCACCTATGTGATCGGGCCCAAAAATCACAGACGCTGGGAGATCAGCATCAATCCGGGTGAAGACCCCAAGCAGGTGGCCAGCCCCGAGGGAACTTGGGCCTTGTTGTCGCGCTGGCTGCAGCCTGACGAAGCCACGCTGTGGCGCCAAGCGAGTTACCGTTTCCACGCGCTGCTGGCCAAGGATTGGCGCTGCGGCCGGATTTTTCTGGCCGGTGATGCGGCGCATCAGCAACCTCCTTTCTTGGGTCAGGGGATGTGCCAGGGCATTCGCGATGTGAGCAACCTGACGTGGAAGCTGGCTGATGTTTTGCAGCAGCGCGCCAGCGATACATTGCTCGACAGTTACGGCTTAGAGAGAAAAGCCCACGTCAAGGAACTGACGATGCGGATTAAAGGCATTGGCCAGTTGGTCGGGCAACGCGATGTCGCGCTGGCTCGCCAGCGCGACCAGCACTTGCTGGCCCAATGCGGTGGCGTGGTTCAGCCCATGCCGAGACAGAATGTGCAGCCTGCTTTGCAAGGCGGTTGTCTGGCTGCGGATGGTTCGACCGCAGTCGGCACCCTGTTTCCTCAGGCCTGGATCAAGCAAGGCCGTGATGCGGTGCGGATGGATCAGGCCTTGGGCTGCGGCTGGCGCTTGATGTTGGCAGCCGATGCAGGCATTGGATTGGAAAGCATGGCAGCAGCGCAGCAGCGCGGTCTGGCCTTGCGCATCGTGCGACTGAACTCGCCCGACTGCCAGGAAACCGAAGGCGTGTTGGCCCAGTGGTTTGTTTCCCAGCGCTGTCAGGCCGTGCTAGTGCGACCCGACCACTATGTTTACGCCACACTGAATACCCAAGCGGAACTTGCCAAGCATTTGACCGCATTGACCCGAAGTTTTTATCCGCTTGCTGAAGCGGCCTTGAACTCTACCCCTCATGCAGGAGAAGCAAAATGAAACGCAGAGATTTCCTCACGACCACACTGTTGTCCACTGGCGTCTGTGGGCTGGGACTGCCCGCGGCACAAGCGCAAAGTGCCTGGCCTGATAAACCGATCAAGTGGGTGTTGTCACAACCACCGGGTTCTGGACCTGACAACGTGGCCCGCTTGCTGGGCGAGCGACTGGGCAAGGCGTTGGAGCAGCCGATCGTGATCGATAACAAGCCTGGTGGTCAGAACGTGATCGGGGCCCAGGCTGCGGCCCGTTCGGTGCCCGATGGATACAGCTTTTACTTCGCCACCACGGCGGCCCTGGTCACCAACAAATACCTGTTCAAAACCCTGGCTTACGACCCACAAAAAGATTTCGTCCCGGTGGCATTCATTGCCAAAAGCCCGTTCGCGGTGCTGGTCAAAGCCGACTCACACTTCGCATCGATTCAGGACTTGATCGCTAAATCCAAAGCCAGTCCAGGCAAGGTTTCGTTGGCCAACGAGGGTCCGAGAACCTTTGGCGGCATCATTGCTCGGCTGATCAATGCGCGTACCAAGATGAGCGCCAACCTGGTCTCTTACGCTTCGGTCGGCGTTTCAGTACAGGACGTGATAGGGGGTCATGCCGATGCCGTAGTCGCTGATTTGGCTTCCACTGCGCAACTGGTCAGGCAGGGTCGTTTGCGTTTGTTGGCAGTCACTTCTGAAAAACGTGTGGTTGGCTGGGAGCAGATTCCCGCACTCTCCGAACTGCTTCCCCATTTTGTGATGGTGGGCTGGTTTGCCGTGGTGGCGCCTGCTGGCACTCCGGCAGCCGTACTGGGGCGACTCAACAGTGAGATCAACAAGTTGTTGCAGGATACGGAAATCGCCCAACGGATACAGACCATCGGCCCCATTGCGGAATCCATGGGGGCGGCCAGCGGCTTGGAGTTATTCCTGAAACAGGAACACGAGCGCTGGAGCGATGTCAGCAAAGAAATTGGTTTGTTACCTGAATAAAGGGAGACTTATGCGATTTGGACAATGCTTAACAAGCCTGCTGTTGACCGGGGCGGTACTGGCCGGTTCTGCCCTGGCCCAAGACTATCCCAACAAGCCGATCCGCATCGTGGTGGGACAGGGCGCGGGCGGTGGTATGGATACTTTGGCGCGCCTGCTGGGCCAACGCTTGGCGGGCAACTTGGGTCAACCCGTTGTGGTTGAAAACAAAGTGGGTGCTGGCGGCATCATCGCGACCGAGTTTGTGGCGCGCGCGCCGGCTGATGGCTACAGCCTGCTGATGGGGCCGATCGGCAACATGGTATTCACGCCGATCCTGGTGCCCAAGCTGCGTTACGCACCGGTCAAGGATTTTGTTCCGGTCTCCCTGGTCGCGACGTTTCCCCTGGTTCTGGTGGTCAACGCCAAGCAGAACATCCATTCAGTGGCCGATTTGGTGGCATTCATGAAAGCCAACCCGAGTAAGGCCAACTATGGTGGCTCCGGCCCTGCGTTCCAGTTCGCTTCCGAACTTTTCCGACTTAAAACCGGTACGCCGGGGGAATTCATTCAGTACAAAAGCATGAGTGAAACCATCACGGGCCTGCTTTCGGGTGATTTGATCATGTCGATGGTTGATACCGGTCCAGCAACGCCGCAAATTGCTGCGGGTACTTTGCGTGCCCTGGCCGTCACTTCGCCAAGTCGGCTGCCAGCGCTGCCGCAAGTTCCCACCATGGCCGAGCTGGGCCTGCCTGACATCGAGTTCCGTTACTGGGCCGGTATCTTCGCGCCAGCTGGAACGCCGGCTGCGGTGGTTAAGAGCTTGGAAACGGAAATCAACCGAATCGTCAAGCTACCCGATGTCGGCGCTCAGATGGCGGCAATTCAGGTGCAAGCCAGTGGCAGCAGTTCGGAAGAACTGGCTAAATTGTTGGCCAGTGATTTGCTGCGCTGGGGTGCTGTGGCTGACGGTGCCAAGATGAAGCGTCAAGAATAATTGAAACCGTAGCTCATGGAACGAACGAAGCCCAGCACCCCGGTCATTGACTTTCATGTCCATATGCTGGAACCCGAAGTGTTCCAGGCCAGCACCAACCAAACAGTGTTCACCGGTTTTGGCGCTCATCCGGTCAACGAACCTCGACCTGGGGCCAAGGCTTTGTTGCAGCGAATGTTCGATCCGTTGGCCATCCTGCAGGACATGGATCAGCGTGGCATCGACATCTCGGTTCTCACCGCCAGTACCGTGTTGCAGGGAAGCTCTTGGGCCGATGCCGAGTTGGATTTGTCTTTGTGCCAGCGCAACAATGCCCAAGCTGCGCTATGGCAAGCTGATCATCCCAGGCGTTTGGTCGGGAGCATGGCGCTGCCGATGCAAGACCCAGCCCGTGCTATCGCCGAATTGATCCGCTGCCATGAAAGCCTGGGCCTGCGTGTGCTGAATCTGGGATCGAGCTACAACGGCCTGTACCTTGGCGACCCGATTTTTCATGGTTTCTGGTCCGAGGTCGAAGCCCGTGGTTTGACGGTGTGGATTCATCCCGAAGGCGTCAAGGATCCCTGGTTCCAGCGTTATGCCTTGTGGAATTCATTGGGTCAGTCGATTGAAGAAGCCAAGTGCATGGCGTCACTGATTTACGAAGGCGTGATGACCCAATTTCCGGCTCTGCAAATCGTGATGGCGCATGGCGGCGGTTACTTCCCGCATTACATGGGTCGGCTCGATCGCAACACCGCCAACCGTCCTGATACGGCCAAGAACCTGGGCGGCAGAACCCCAAGCGACTTTCTAAAACTCTTTTATTACGACAGCTGCGTTTACGATCCGCAAGTGTTTCAGGTGTTGCTGCAGCGGGTTGGTAGTGAGCGCTTGATCATGGGCAGTGATTACCCGGTGGGCGAAAAAAATCCGGTCCAATGGTTGGTCGATGCTGGTTTGAGCGAGGCAGAACTGGACGCAGTTGCCGGGGGTAACGCTGCGCGCTTGCTCGGGCTGGATCCAGTACAAGCACGGACTTGATGAGGCGGGCTTGCACCGGTTTTATTCAATTTTCAGATTGGTTTTCTGGATGATGGTTTTCCAGACCTGAATCTCGTCTTCGACTCTTTTGTTGGCCTCAATCTGGCTCGATGTCACGGCGCGTGCGCCCTGGGCTACAAACGAATCACGCAAGCGCGCTTTTTCTGCTGCTTTGGCAATTTCTAGGTTCAGTCGCGTGAGCACCGCAGCTGGCGTTCCACTGGGCGCCGCAACGCCCCACCAGTAGGACATGTTGTAGTCGCCAAAGCCGGCTTCAGCGAACGTGGGGACCGTTGGCAACAGCGGACTGCGCTCTTTGCCGGTGACGCCCAATCCCTGAACCCGACCGCTTCTGACATGGGGCATGCCGCTGGCCAGACTGGCAATCGAAATGTCGATGCGACCGGCCATCACTTCGGCAATCGAAGCCGCAACTCCCTTGAATGGGATGTGGCTCATTTTGGTGGAGGTCACGCTCATGAACAGTTCGGTCGCCAAATGGGCTGAGGAGCCTTGACCACCCGAACCGAAGTTAAGTTCGCCGGGTTTGGCGCGCGCCAGTTCAACCAACTTGGCCGTTGATTTGGCGGGCAACTCGAGTCGGGCCACCATGATCGAGGGCGACTCTGCCAACTGACTGATCTGGGCAAAATCTTTCTGCGGGTCATAGGGCAAGCGCGCATAAAGCCCGGCCGACATGACAAAGGAGTTGTCGGTCAGCAGCAGGGTGTGGCCGTCAGGTGCGGATTTGGCAACCACGTCGGCGCCCAGCGTGCCGCCAGCACCCCCTTTGTTTTCCACGAATACCTGCTGAGCCAGTTGCTCGCTGAGTTCGACCGCCAGCGAACGCGCCGACAAGTCGGTAAACGATCCCGGTGCAAACGGAACAATGATGCGTATGGCCTTGCTTGGCCAAGCCGGCTGGGCCAGTGTCAAAGCTGGGCCAGCCAGGCCCAGACTCAGCAAGCCAAAAATCCAGGGTCTGATGCGGGAATGAGAATTCATGGTGCTTCCTTGTTGGCAGGGCATTAGGGGTTGAGTAGGGTAGGGTGTCAGTGCGATAAAGCCAGGCCGGATTGACGTATCAACTGCCAATCATCGAGCAAGTTGGCGCGCTTCTGAGGATCGAGAAATCGTTCAAATCCCTGGTTGATGGCCAGCGGTTCAATGCTGAACCGAGGGAACTCGTCAATCGGCTGAGCCCAGCGCAGCGGAAAGAGTTCATCCTGCGCCATTCTGAGCTGGCCCGCATCGGACAATAAATAATCGATGAACAGGCCGGCTGCAGCGGGGTTGTTGGCCTGCCGGGTGATCAATGCGATGCGTGAAACGCCCAGTCTTGGCGCTTGACCAGCACCAACCCGCAGCCCGGGATCTTGCCGCAAAGCTCTGGCAGCAAAAGATCCCAAGACGTTTAGGCCTAAAAGCGCTTTTTTTGACTGTAGTGCTTCAATCAGTGGCGGGTTGGAGTCATAAAACTGGGCTTGCATCCGGGCCAACAAATCTCTAAATCTTTGATAAGGCCCAGACGGTTCGCTGGCCCAGAGCAGGGCCAGAAAACTCAGCCCATTTTTTTCAATGTCAAAACAAGCCAGTTTGCCCTTCAACAGTGCGCCGTGTTGCTCCATCAGGCTGCAGATTTCGACCAGTGAGCTGCAACGGTCCAGATCGGAAAATGCTGAGCGGTGAGCGATGTGGACCAGTGGCTCGAGCGTGGTTGCAAACGCCTGATCCTGACACTGCGCCCAAGCAGGAAGCTGATCAACCATCGGGCTCGAATAGGGCTGGGCATGTTGTTGCAGCACCAGGCTCATTTGCAAATCCATGGCCGAGCTCCAGATCAGATCGGGAACGGGATGACCTTGCTCATGCAGCGTGAGGAAGCGCTGGTGCAGGCGGGTACTGATGTCGTCAACGAAGATCAACTCGATGTCCGGATAGGCTTGGTTAAAACCTTCCAGCAAGGCTGCGCAAAAAGGCCGGAAAGCTGCCGAATAAACGACCAGTGGACCCGAGGCCTGGATTAATCGAGTGCGCATGGAAGCATCAGTGAGTCAGGCAGCGGCTAGGGCGCGAATTTGTGCGGCCTTGAGCATGGGGCGGGTGATGGAATGGGCTTGTTGGCGTATGCCTTCGGGCAGATTACGCCAATGCAGGGCGCGAATCTCTCCGAATTCATGCGGCAATCTTTCGAAGTGTTCACCACCATCGGTCGAGCGAAACAATTGACCCAGGTTGGTGGCGAGAAAGATGAGCTTGGGGTTGACGGGGTGGAGCGCCAGACACCAGGGCGTGCTGTTGAGTTCACCGGGTAATTCAATCTCATGCCAATGCCGGCCATGGTCGGAGCTGCGCAGCAGCCGCCCGTCGTTGCCGGGCGGGCCGTTGCCATTGGTTAAAAAAACAATTGCAGGGTTATCAGGTCGCGCAACGATGGCCCGGGTGTATTGCCAGGGCGAATCCAGTTCCTGAAAACGCCAGCTTTCGCCTTGATCTTCGCTGACATGCAGGCCTTTGTTGGTGGTGGCATAAACGAGTGGTCCCAGGCCGACGCGCGCCACCACGGCAATGCCATGGACATCGGCCGAGATCAATCCCTGGTCTTTCAGTTCCCAGCTTCTCCCACGGTCCGTGCTGCGGTAGATGCCACCGATTTCGACTGTGGCCCAGACCACATCGGGCGTGACCGGGTCAAACAAAATCTGGGTCACCCGGGTTGGCCCCATGTTGATTTCAGAAAACTGGCTGATGCCGGGAACATCCAGTTTCTCCCAATGCTGGCCACCATCTTCCGAGCGGTAAAAGCAGGCGGGGCGTCCCCCTGCAATCAGCACTTGGGCAGCGCGCGGGTCTTGGGCGATAGCCCAGACATCCTGCACCGGGCAGGGCAGGAGGGTCCAGCGGGCAGGGGCCTCGTCCCAGCGAAATAACCCCATGTCGGTGCCGGCAAACAAGTGTTGGGTTTGTTCGGGGTGGCTTGAGAAGCTCCAGACCCGCGCTTCCAGGTACATGCCCGAGTTGCTGTTGGGGTGGACCCAGGTCTGACCCAGGTCTTCACTGAACCAGGCCGAATGGCCTGCGGTACCGGCGTAAACATGAACCTGCTGCTTCATAGGGAATTGCCTGATCAGGGGGAGACCGAAAATATACTACGATTAAAAAATCTATTGTTGACACCACGGACTCACCATGACACCCACCCGCTGTTCATCATTTCGAATTTTCAAACGCGCTCTGTCGGCGCTCAGTCTGTGTGTTGTCGCCATGGGCGGGATGGACTCAGCGTTCGCGCAGGAGTTTCCGAACCGACCAGTTCGCATCGTGATCGGATTTCCTCCGGGTGGTGGTATTGACATCATGGCGCGCATCATTGCTCCCAAACTCTCTGAGGTCCTGGGCCAAAACGTGGTGGTGGACAACAAGCCCGGGGCGGCAGGGATTTTGGGAACCAACCTGGTGGCCAAAGCGGCACCCGATGGCTACACCGTTTTTCTGGGAACCACAGGCAACATCAGCATTAACCCCTTGTTCATGCCCAACCTGCCGTTCAACATCGACAAGGACCTGGTGCCCTTGATGCAAGTTGCTTCGGTGCCTTTCCTGATTTACGCCCACCCCCAGTTCCCGGCGCAGAACCTCAGTGAGTTGGTCGCTTATGGCAAGGCCAATCCCGGGAAAGTGAATTTCTATTCCAGCGGCAATGGCGGATTGCCGCATCTCACCGGCGAGATGCTCAATATGGTGGCGGGAATCAAAACCGTTCATGTCAGCTACAAAGGCAGTGCGCCGGGAATGAACGATTTACTCGGTGGCCAGGTTCAAATGGGATACGACGCCGTTGCGATTGGATTGCCGCATGTCAAAGCCGGCAAGCTACGCGTCCTGGCCAGCACCGGACCGAAGCGTTTGTCCATTCTGCCCGATGTGCCTGCAGCCAATGAATCCTTGCCTGGACTGGAGGCGGTCAACTGGTACGGCATGATGGTTCCTGCCGGCACACCGAAAGACGTGCTTCAAAAGCTTCAACGCGAAATCGCCAAGGTCATCAACTTGCCTGAAATTCGCGACAAATTGGTGGCCCAAGGTATCGACCCCGCGGTCAGCACGCCCGAGGAATTCGCTGAATTTGTCAAAACCGAATCTGTGAAGTGGGGCAAAGTGATACGTCAAGCCGACATCAAGCCCAATTGATAACAAGTAAGCCGTCTGTGGAGTGCGCATGAGTATTGCTATCAAGCCGTTCGATCCCGTTGGCCGGTCTTTTTTTGCTGGCGAAGTCTCTGGCATTGACCTGAGCCGGCGCTTGAGCGATGAGGAGGTCAGCGCGATCCATGCCGGAATGGATCGCTTTGGTGTTCTGGTATTTCACGACCAGCAGCTCGACGACGACAGTCAAGTGGCCTTCAGTCGCCAACTCGGGCCTTTGGAGCAAGCCACGGGCGATATCAGCGCGTTGCAAGACCGACGCGTCAGTTTGGACCTTAACGATATTTCCAATCTGGACCAACACGGCGAGTTGCTGGCCCGGGATGACCGGCGCCGACTGTTCGGCCTGGGTAACCTACTCTGGCACTCCGACAGCTCGTTCAAGGAAATTCCAGCTAAATATTCGCTGTTGTCGGCTCGACGGATCCCGTCCACCGGGGGCAACACGCAGTTCGCTGACATGCGTGCAGCTTACGATGCGCTGGACCAGCCAACGCAGACCGAGCTTCATGATCTGATTTGTCTACATAGCCAGGTTTTTTCGCGCGGCATTCTGGGCTTTGACGACTTCACCGAGGACGAGCGTCTTAAATGGGCGCCGGTGCGCCAGCGTCTGGTGCGTCGGCATCCTGGTACCGGCCGCTTGTCGCTCTATCTTGCCAGTCATGCGGGGGAGATTGAAGGCTTTCCCATTCCCGAGGCACGCGCTATGTTGCGCGATTTGACTGAACACGCAACCCAGGCTCAGTTTGTCTATACCCATGTCTGGCGGCAATGGGATCTGGTGATGTGGGATAACCGGGTCACCATGCACCGGGCACGCCGTTACGACCCGCTGCAGGTGCGTGATTTGCGTCGAACCACGCTGACCAATGAAGTGTCAAGCCTGCAACAGGCGCCCGGGAGCTTCACCCGCACTTGAAGTCTTTGAGTTCACTCCGTCCCCGCAGTATTAACGTCGTTTTCCATCTTCGATACTTCTTCTCCAAAAAGCATAGCCAACGGCGGCAGGGAACGACAGGAACGGTATAACGACGATCAGGATCAGGCTCCAAATTTCCATTGTCATGCTCCTTTGGGGTGAGTCAATGAAAAACATTGGATACTCAGAAGGCACGCCGCCATTTGATCCAGATCAAGTCGTCGGTTGATTTCTTCTTCCCCTGTCCCTTTTGGAGATCGTCATGCAAACCTTGCACATCGCGCCAGCTCAAATGGAAACCCGCATCGCACGGTTTCGGGATTTGCAGCCACTGGAAATTCAGAAAAACAGTGCTGTGCCTGAAGTCGCGCGTGATGTGGTGTACGCGCGGAAATTGCTCTCGGTGATTGGTTTGGAGGGCAAGGGTAAAACCCCGATTAACAACGCTGCACCGATCATTGGTGCTGCCGGTTTGACCATGACGTTGGCAGTTTGTCCACCTGGCCAAGGCCCGGGTCTGCATGCTCACCAGCAGACTTTTGAAACCTTCACGGTACTGCAAGGGCAATTCGAATTCGCATGGAATGACCAAGGCGAAAACCATGTGGTACTCGAAATGTTCGACACCATTTCAGTGCCGCCCGGGGTTTGTCGGGCATTTCGCAATGTCGGTTCGACCGAAGGAATTTTGCAGGTTCTGATTACCGGCGGCGTACACGACATGAACGACATTGCGTTTTCGGCCAAGGCGGCCGACACGATCGAGGCCGTCGCACCGGGTGCGCTGGCCCACTTCAAGCAGGCTGGTTTCAGCTTTAACGCGGCCCGGCTAGAGACGGTTGGACTGGGCCAAGAAGCCAAGGCCTAAAGCCCCTGGAGCTTGCCCAGTGACTGACTGACCAGTTGGTGGTTCAACAGGTCGGTGATCAGCATGGACCCGGGTGCATGGGTAATGCAAAAATCAGGTCGAGCCTGTGAGATCGCTGCCTGCGGAGTTACACCGCAGGCCCAAAAGACCGGCAGTTCATTGGGAAAAATATCAATCGGGTCGCCGTAATCGGGGCGAGAGAGGTCGCCAATCCCAATCAAATGGGGCATGCCAATGTGTATCGGCGCGCCATGGACAGCGGGGTATTGTGAGGTGATTTGTATCGCCTCGATGGCGTGGGCTGGACTGAATGGGCGCATGGAGACCACCAATGGCCCGTGAAACAGCCCCGCCCGGACGGTCGGGATTTGCGTGCGAAACATGGCGACATTGCGCTGCTGTTCGACGTGACGCAGTGGCAAACCGGCTTCCATCAAGGCTTGCTCGAAGGAGAAAGAGCAGCCAATCACAAAGGTAACCAAGTCTTTGCGCCACAGGTTCTGAATGTCAGTCGGCTCACTGACTAATTCCCCATGGCGCCAAACCCGGTAGCGGGGCACGTCGGTGCGGATGTCGATGTCATGCCCCAAGGAGGGAAGCAAGGGTTCTCCCGGTCGGGAGACCGCCAATAAAGGGCAGGGTTTTGGATTGCGCTGACAAAAATGCAGGAAATCTTCCGCCCATTTTTCTGGCAGGATGACCACATTGCCTTGCACCGACGTAGGGGCGCTGCCGCTCGTGTGACCCAAGAATTGACCACTTCGGATGGTCTGTCGCAAGCCATGAATGGCGATAAGGGAAGACTTCATTGAGGGATTGAATCGCTCTTGCGGCATAGGCGTTTTGGTGGCTTGCCTTGAGTCTTCCATCTGATTGCACCCGGTTGGTTCTTGCCGTAAAACACCCCAATTGTTGACTTGAGATGCACAAGCTGACGCCAGCGAATGTAACATCGTGCTAGAATCGCCAGCTTCGCGGCTGTAGCTCAGTTGGATAGAGTACTTGGCTACGAACCAAGGGGTCGTGGGTTCAATTCCTGCCAGCCGCACCATAACTTTTTCGTTATAGAACAACAGCTTAGAGATCAAAAGTCTCTAGGCTGTTTTTCTTTGTTTGTACGGTTGGCCTGGTGTTGAACTTTCTAATTCATTAGGGGCGTAGGCATTTCGGTTCCGCCTCAGACCGCGGCTGCAATCACTATAGCTGCTTCATCTACACAGGCCATGGCGGCTTGGCCTGGTCTCAGGCCGTGACCGGCCTGAGCAAAACCCACCAATTGGACACCGCTGGGCAAGTGCAGACCCACCTCACCACCAGCCGCTGCGCGTGAAGCGCGCGTCACCACGGCCTGCAGCACATTGCGGGTGGGGGCGGGCACGATGTGCTTTGCCACTTGCACTGCCGTGGCTTTGCACAGGGCCAGTACTGGCAAGCCAGGTTTGAGCCCCAACAGTTGGGCGCTTTCGCGCGTGATGCGGGCATAGATGGCGCCATCGTCAGCTAGCACTAGCTTGACGCGCATCAGACCCTGATGCGGCGTCACCGTTGCGACCTTGCAGGGAAACTGATTGCGCATGCTGGTACGCAGGGCCAGTGCGGCTAGACCGGGCGTGCCCCTTATGTCCCGGTCTTGCGTCAATCGCGCCAGCACGCCTTGGCGCGCTTGGGCTAATTCGTCAGCGGCTTGTAGCACACGCTGGCCGGCAGGGGTCAGTGCTGCGCCGCCGCCGCCGCTTCCGCCCACCGCTTTTTCCACCAGTGGAATTCCGGCCAGGTTAGCCAAGGTTTCCAGCGCTTGCCAGGCTGCTTTGTAGCTCACGCCCGCGCCACGAGCTGCCTGCGAGATGGAACCATCCTGCCCGATGCGACGCAGGATGTCGATGCGCTTGTCGCTGGCTTCGTGGCCCAGTACCTCGGCCAGGGGTAGTGTCTTCTTGCTCATGCGGCCATATTACCGAAAGCCCGGCTGAGTCGCGCACATCGGTATACTTTCGCTATTCAATTTATGAATAGCGAGGTATTTTCCATGAGACGGCTGATTGCAGTTTGGCTCGCTGTGCTGGCTGGTTCGATGGCGGCGCAGGCGGCCGAAGTTTCTGTGGCAGTGGCGGTCAATTTCAGCGCGCCTATGCAAAAGATCGCTGCGTTGTTCGAGCAGGACACTGGCCACAAGGTCATTCTGGCTTTTGGCTCCACCGGTCGCTTTTATGCACAAATCAAGAATGGCGCGCCCTTTCAGGTGCTGGTGGCCGCGGACGACGAGACCCCTGTCAAGCTGGAGCAGGAGGGGTGGGGCGTGAGCGGCAGCCGTTTCACCTACGCCATCGGCAGACTGGTGCTGTGGAGCAAACAGGCTGCGGTGGTGGACGACGCAGGAGCGGTGCTGAAGACGGCCAAGTTCGAGAAGTTAGCTCTGGCGGACCCCAGGCTTTCCCCTTATGGGTTGGCGGCCGTTCAAACGCTCTCCCAACTGGGCCTGTGGGAAACGCTGAAGCCCAAGTTCGTTCAGGGGGAAAACATCGCCCAGACCTTCCAGTTTGTCGTTACTGAAAATGCGCAGCTTGGTTTTGTCGCGCTGTCGCAGGTCTATGCCGAAGGTCGCATCCCCCAGGGATCGGCCTGGATCGTTCCTGAAAGCCTGCATACTCCGATTCGGCAAGATGCCCTGGTATTGAAGAACGGCAAGAATAACCCCGCCGCCGCCGCGCTGTTGCACTATCTGCGCAGTGACAAAGTTCGCATCATTATCCGCAGCTACGGCTACAAGACCTGAATAAATTTTGATGCAATTTTCCCCCGAAGCTTGGCAGGCCATCTGGCTCACCATTGAGCTGGCCAGCCTCACCACCGTACTGCTATTGCTTATCGCCACGC
Source organism: Burkholderiaceae bacterium (assembly GCA_049296795.1). Classification (GTDB taxonomy): domain Bacteria; phylum Pseudomonadota; class Gammaproteobacteria; order Burkholderiales; family Burkholderiaceae_C; genus CAXNKH01. The sequence continues at coordinate 175,635 of JBAQTC010000011.1, read as the reverse complement.
CCTTGGCCTGGTGGCTGGCGCAGACGCGCTCGCGCTGGCGCGCACCGCTCATTGCCCTGGTTACGTTGCCGCTGGTGTTGCCGCCTTCAGTGCTTGGTTTTTACTTGCTGCTGGCCCTGGGCCCACAAGGGCCGTTGGGCCAGCTGACGCAGGCGCTGGGCTGGGGCGTGCTCTCGTTCACTTTCACCGGTCTGCTAATCGGCTCCGTCGTTTTTTCACTGCCATTCGCAGTGCAACCGCTGCAACATGCTTTTGAATCCGTTGGCCCGCGTCCTATGGAAGTGGCGGCGACGTTGCGCGCGCGTCCGCTGGACGCTTTCTTCAGCGTGGCGCTGCCGCAAGCGCGCGCTGGCCTGGTCACCGCGGCGATCCTGAGCTTTGCGCACACTGTGGGCGAGTTCGGCGTGGTCCTCATGATCGGTGGCAATATCCCAGGCCAGACCCGGGTGGTCTCGACGCAAATCTATGGCTTTGTCGAGGCGATGGAATACGCCCAAGCCCATTGGCTGGCAGGCGGCATGGTGCTGTTCTCCTTCGTTGTGTTAATCAGCCTGTCGCTGCTCAAGCGCCGCACTGTGCGGGTGCTGCCATGAACGCCAATGACTTGCAAATCCGGCTCTCGCTGCCACGGGCCGACTTTGAGCTGCAGCTAGACCTCAAACTGCCAGCACGAGGCATCACGGTGCTGTTTGGCGCTTCCGGCTCAGGCAAGACCAGCGTGCTGCGCTGTGTGGCCGGGCTGGAGCGGGCACACAAGGCCATCGTGTATGTGGCCGGCGAGGTCTGGCAGGACGATGCGGCCCGAATTTTCCTGCCCACGCACCGGCGCGCGCTGGGCTACGTGTTCCAAGAGGCCAGCCTGTTTGAACACTTGGACGTGCAAGCTAATTTAGCGTATGGGGTGAAACGTGCCCAAGCGCCGCAGGCCGTGCAAACGCTGCAGGCCGCCATCGAACTGCTGGGTATCGGCCATTTGCTAAAGCGTCAGCCAGACCAATTGTCCGGTGGCGAGCGTCAGCGTGTGGCCATTGCGCGTGCACTAGCGACTGCCCCCAAGCTTTTATTGTTGGACGAACCGATGGCTGCGCTTGACCTGGCTCGTCGGCAGGAAATACTGCCGTGGCTGGAGCGCTTGCGTGACGAGCTCAGCATCCCCATGCTCTACGTCACGCACTCGGCCGACGAACTGGCTCGCTTGGCCGATCACTTGGTGGTGCTCGAGCGCGGTCGGGTCCAGGCCGAGGGCAAGCTGGAGGAGGTGCTGTCGTCCATCGACAGCCCCGTGGTGTTGGGTGAGGACGCCGCTGCCCTACTGCAAGGGACCGTGACCGAGCGCGACGCGCACTGGCAGCTGGCACGCGTGTCCTTTGCTGGGGGTGACTTATGGCTGCGCGACAGTGGGGTAGCCATGGGCCAACTTGTGCGTCTGCGTGTGCTGGCACGCGACGTCAGCCTCACCACCGAAGAACCGCATCACACCAGTATTCAGAACCATTTTCCAGCCTGCATCGATTCCATGGCAGCCGATGTCCATCCCTCTCAGGTCATGGTGCGGCTGCGCTGTGGATCATCTGTGCTGCTGGCGCGCATCACACGCAAAGCCTGGGAAGCGTTGGAGCTGCACCTTGGCAGGGCGGTATGGGTGCAGGTCAAATCGGTGGCACTCGTACAGTAGCCGGGTTCAGAGGGTTCATTCGGCGCAGCGCCGACCGCGTTCGATATCGATGCCGCGCAGCAGAACCAGGCCGACGACGAAGTAGGCGCCAACGGCGAGGATGCCGAGTCGGTGATTGCCTTGAAAGACCCAGGTGACGGTGCCGTAAGTGAGGGGGCCAAAGATGGAGGCGGCTTTGACGGCGAGGCCCCAGAGGCCGAAGAATTCGGCGCTGCGGTGGGGTGGCGAGAGATAGCCAACGATGGCACGGCCCGCGGCTTGAGCTGCGCCCAAGCACAAACCGGCCAAATTGGCTGCAAACCAGAACAGGGTCGCTTCCTCGGCGATGTAGGCCAGCAGGATCATGACGATCCATCCCATCAGCACCAGTGTCATCGCTTTGATGTGACCTATTGCGTCTTGCAAGTAGCCGAAACCAAAAGCCCCAATCGCTGCGGTGAGGTTCACCACGAGCAGTAGAACGATAGTCTGGGTGCTCGTGAATTTCATGGATTCATGGGCGTAGATCGCAGCCAGCGCGATGACGGCCGTGATGCCCGCTTGGTAGAACAAAATGCAGGTCAGGAAACGTCGCAAGTCGCGAAAACGTTTCATTTCGCGCAGGGTCTGCAGCACGCGAGTCCAGGAGGATTTCGACTGCAAAGTGGGGATGGCACGCTCCTTGAGGAACAAGAAGGTAGGTACGGAGGCCAAAGCGAATAAAGCGGCGGTGATCAACATCACGACCGGGATGAATTCGCTACTGGTGTGGCCCTGCTGTTGGGCCCAGGTGATGTAGGCCAAGGCGATGCCCAGGGACACCAAGCCCCCCAGGTAGCCGAAACCCCAGCCCCAGCCCGAAACGCGACCCATGGCTTTGGAGTTCGCCAACTCGGGCAGGAAGGCGGCGATCAGATTTTCACCGGTGGCAAAAAAGAAGTTGGACAAAATGATCAAGCAGATCGCCAGCACCAAGTTCCCGTGGGAAACAAAATAGAGCAGGGAAGTGAAAACGACGCAGCCCAGCGTTGCCATGAACAATAAGCGCTTTTTGGCGGCGTGGCTGTCAGCCCAGGCACCCAGCACCGGCGCACTGAGCAGAACCGCCAGATACGATACAGACAGGGTTGCGGTCCAGGCGAAGGTTGCCCAGGGTGCTTTGCCAGCGACTACCGCGACGAAAAAAGCATTGAATACGGCGGTGATGACCACCGTCGTGTAACCTGAGTTGGCGAAATCGTACATGCTCCAGGCCCAGACTTCACGCAGGCTGACGTCAGCTGCAAGGGCGCGTATTTTTGGATTTTGCATACGGTCAGTGTTGCTTGAGTCGACCATCATGCCATGGAGAAGGTCAGCGCAGGCATCGATGTGGACTTCAATGCTTGAATTTCCCGGTTCGAGTGACTTAAATCAACACGACAAGGAGGTTCCCATGTACACAAGAATTCTCGTGGCTACTGATGGCTCCAGCTTATCGAAGCGAGCTGTGACCAGTGCGATTGCGTTGGCTGCTTTGACGCAGGCTGAATTGCTGGCGCTTAAAGTGGTTGCGCGCTATCCAATGAGTTATTTTGAAGGCAGTATTCCGTTGCCGGAAAAAGAAATCGCCCAGGTTGAAAAGCAGTGGGTGGATGCGGGTCAAGCCGTGGTCGATGCGGTACAAAAGGCAGCCGAGCGCAAGGGGGTCAAGGCCCGGGCGCTCACGGTCAAGTCCGATGTGGTGTCAGATGCGATCATTGCCACGGCTAAAAAATACAAGTGTGATTTGATCGTGATGGCCTCGCATGGACGTCGTGGGATTAAACGCATTCTTCTGGGCAGCGAAACCCAGCAGGTACTCACCCATACCCAAACGCCGGTTCTGGTGTTGAAATAAAACCAGAGTTGCTGGGTAAGTTGGCTTGGCTAGGCCCCGGTATATACCGGGGCGGGCTGCCCAAAGAAAGATCCCAGCAGGTGATACACCAGCGCAAAGTTTTTCGAACGGGTGCTGGTGTGGGCAATCCCGGGCATGACAATGAACTGTTTGTCACCGTGCGGCAGTTTGACAAAAAAGTTAGTCAAATCCTGCATGCTGGCAATTCCGTCGTACTGGCCACGCATGATGAGCGTCGGAACATTAATTTTTTCAGGGTCACATACCGGCAGATTGGCTGACATGTCGATGTAAGTACCGGTCGGGACCGAGGTGTCTAAGGCCAGAACGGCATCGGCGAAGGCTTCGACAATGCTCAGGTCGCTGGTACCCGGATGATCACGGGTAAAAATACTTCGAATCATGGTGCGGTCAATCGGGCGACGGTTGCTGGCGCGGTAGGCATCCAGCTTTTTCTTGCGTTCGGCCAACGTGGGGCTACCTTCACCTGTCCAGACAAAGGCATCGAGCGCCAGTCTGGACACCCGCTCGGGATGGCGTTGAGCAAACAGCGCAGCGCGCAGCGCACCAGAGGAAGATCCGTACATCAACATCATCTTGACGCCTGTGACTTTGCTGATGTAGTCACTGACCACAGTGATGTCATCAGCGCCGTCGGCAATATTGGCGTTCATAGCACGTGTTTTGTCCGAACGGCCATAACCCTCACAGTCAAAGCACCAGGTGTCATAGCCCAAGCGTGCAAACCAGTCCATGGTGGAAGCTTCAATTCGTCCTGGGATTTGCAAGTCAAACACCGGTGTCGATGAAACCGACGAACCGTGTACAAAAATCAGGGTTCCGCGAGAAGGCACGTTGCCCGGGTTGCGCAGCTGCTTGCGCCACATGAAGAGACGGATGTCCTGACCCGCAACACGTTTGATCGTCCAGTGTTCTTTGCCCAGCACTTCGGCAGGTGAACTAGAGCGTGATTCTTGAGCTTGAGCCTCTGCGCCGGTCAGCGCTGTTGCTGCCAAGGCCGTCAGTGCTGTGCTGGCTAGAAAACCCCGGCGTGAATCCTCGGTTGTCGTGTTTTGTTTTGTCATGATCTAAATTGAACTGTTTGCAAGAAATTAAACAGCAGGGCTAGGTTTACCCCGCATTTTTTGCAGCAACCAGGTTGCTACCGGCCACAACAGGATGACAAAAGTGCCAAGCGCCAGCCACATGGCAATCGGGCGGGTAAAAAAGACAGTCGGGTTGCCATCAGACTTGATCATCGAGGTGACAAAATTCTCCTCCATCATGGTGCCAAGCACCACGCCGAGAATGGCGGGAGCCACCGGGAAACCATTTTCTTCCAGCACAAAAGCACTGAGTCCAAAAAACAGAATCAACACCACGCCCCAGGCTGAGTTGTTGATGGCAAATGAACCGACGATGCAAAACACCAGGATGATGGGCATCAAGATGTTGCGTGAAACTTTCAAGACTTTGGTCGCCAGTTTGACGGTGAGCCAGCCCAAAGGAACCATGATCAGGTTGGCCAAAATGAAAACGATAAAGATGGCGTAGATGTTCTCCGGGTTGTTGACGAAGATCATGGGTCCGGGGTTCATGTTCTTGAGGTAGAGCACGCCGATGGCAATGGCGGTGATCGAGTCGCCTGGAATACCAAAAACAATGGCTGGGATCCAGGCGCCAGCCAGGGATGAGTTGTTGGCCGCACCCGATTCGACAATGCCCTCGACGTGGCCGCTGCCAAATTTTTCGGGTTCCTTGGAAAATTTCTTGCTCATGGCATAGCTCATCCAGGACGCCATGTCGGCGCCGGATCCAGGCTGAATTCCAATGACAGTTCCCAGGGCACTGCCGCGCACCAGAGGCCAGCGGTATTTCTTGAGTAAGTCCCACATGCCGGAAAAAATATTGCCAATTTTCTCGGTGGCGATGACCGGACTCGGATCGGTATTGGTGATGTAACGCAGCAATTCGGAGATGGCAAACATGCCCACCATCATGGGAATCAGTTCGACTCCACTCATCAGTGGATCGAGTCCGAACGTAAAGCGCAAGTGAGCCGCCGGATTTTCTAGGCCGATACAGGCGATCAGCAGCCCGAGCAGCAGGGAAATCGATGCCTTCAAAATGCTGGAGTTACCAATGAACACTGCGCCAGCGAGTCCTAGAACCACCAGCCAGAAGTATTCGAAGGAGGAGAACTTCAATGCGATTTCTGCCAGACTCGGTGAAAACAGGATCATGACCACCGTGCCAAACAATCCGCCGATAGCGGAGAACACCAGCCCCGCACCGAGAGCGATTTCAGCCTGACCTTTGAGCGTCATCCGGTACGCTTCGTCGGTGTAGGCAGCCGAAGCGGGAGTGCCAGGTATGCGCAGCAAAGCCCCAGGAATATCGCCCGAGAAAATGGCCATGGCGGTCGCCGTCACAATTGCCGCCACAGCGGGAACCGGTGGCATGAAAAAGGTGATGGGCACCAGCAAGGCAGTGGCCATGGTGGCGGTAAGGCCCGGGATACAGCCAACGAACAGGCCAAAAATGGCTGAGCACAAAATCACCAACAGAACGAAGGGGTCAAATACCAGGCCCAGTGCCTGCAACAGAACATCAAATGTCATGGTTCATCCTCACCATTGCAGCGGCATGAGTAAGCCCCAGGGCAGGGGCACACGCAAACCTTTGTAGAAAATGGTGTGAATCACCAGCGTAACCAGAATCGCAATTGGCAAGATCAATCGCGTTCGCACTTGGAGCGCCCAGAACATGGTGATCAGAATCGCCATAGCGCAGGGGATGAATCCGACTCGCTCCGAGGCCAGGATGTAGAACAGCAGGCAGCCGATCGTGATCAGAAAATTTCGCAGGTGATAGCGGGATTGGATCCAGTTGCCCAGAACCACCCAGTGACGCGGGCCTGATTCACGCCAGCCGCGATGGATCAGCAGCACAGCACAGAGTGCCAGAAACGAAGCCAGCAGTCCGGGGAAAGCGCCTGGCCCGATGTTTTGCCCCGGGATATTGGGGAAGCTTTGAACGTTGAACAGAATGGCCAGCGCGAGCGCCAGCAAAGCTGCACCACTGAGTGCATCGTTGAATTTCATGGTGGTGTCCTGGTCAAAAGATGGGTCCGCCATCTTTTGCGTTGCAAGAGGTTGGCTTTATTTGGCCAAACCCAGAGTTTTCATGACATTGCCCATGTCGGCATCGCCCTTGGCCATGAACTGCTCAAAACCTTTGGCGTCAGCATAGATGATGCCAAAGCCACGACCCGCCATGAAGCCTTGGTAGTCCTTGCTGTCGTAAATCTTTTTCAGTGCCGCAGCCAGTTTGGATTGCACATCGGCGGGCAGGCCCTTGGGGCCGGCTATTCCACGCCAAGCGCCGATCGCCCAATCACTGCCGGTTGCATTTTTCAGGGTTGGGACGTTGGGATAGAGGGCAGAGGGCTGACTGGCCATGACGGCTAGCGGGCGGGCTTTGCCAGCATCAATCAAGGCCCTCGATTCGGGCAGAGAGCAAGTAACAAACTCAATGCCACCAGCGGCCAAGTCGTTCATGGCCGGCGCAGCGCCATTGGAGGGAACCCAAGGCGCAGCACTGTTTTCAATTTTCAGGTCTTTGAGCATGCCCGCCAGCGCCAGATGCCAGATGCCACCTTGCCCAGTCCCAGAGGCCTTGAACTTGCCGGGGTTGGCTTTAATGGCTTTGGTCAGATCGTCGAGATTTTTGTAGGGGGAGTCGGCCCGCACCGTGACCGCTGCCGGGTCAATGTTGAACAAGGCCACCGGGGTGAAATCTTTGGGGGAGAGCTGGGTCAGACCGGCCCAGTGCATCATGGAGATTTCGACCGTGATCATGCCCAGCGTATAGCCATCGGCCGGTGCAGTTGCAATGGCCGAGTGACCGACCACTCCGTTGCCGCCAGTTCGGTTGACCACATTGACGGGCTGACCCAATTCCTTTTCCAACAGGGCGGCCACAATGCGGGCCGTGGCGTCTGTGCCACCACCTGCACCCCAAGGCACCACCATGGTGATGGGGCGTGTCGGGTAGTTTTGAGCCAGGGCCGCTGTGAGCAGGCCTAGGCCCAGCGTGATTGCGGTCAGAGAACGGAACATAGTCTTCATCAACATGATTGCATCTCCTTTTTTGAGCATCAATTTCAACAACGAAACATTAAAGAGGAATCAGCCAAACCTGGCTGTAACTTGGGTGACATCGGAGCCCGTCGGATTGCCCTGGCCAAACACGGTTTCCATTTCGCGACGCAACAAATAGGCATGGGTGGTCTGGTCCATGGCCACATCAGCCCAGCTCAGGGACTGGCCTTTCTTGACGGGGCGAATCAGCTTCACGTTGTGTGCCAGACCCAGGGGCAGGCCACCGAGTCGAACCGAAGTCTGGGCCGGTAGCAATTTGCCCCAAACGGTGTAGCCGCCTTCTCCGTCTAGCATTTCACCAGGCAACAAGTCGCGCTTGGCGGTGGCCACCACGTCGGCATTCCAGCAGGTGGCGACACCGGTAGGTTCTCCGCGCAACGCGACCGAGGCCACCGAGACCCCGACCTCCAGCCCAATCAAATGCCAACGCTTATAGAGCGTGAAATAGCGGCCGCTGGGGTCGGTGTGGGCGTTGTACTCTTCAAAACAGTTTTTGATGTAGTCGGTTTCGGCCTCAACCGTGACCCAGACGCCCATCCGAATGTCGTAAGGAATCTTGCGGCCATTGGCTTCGAGCGAAGAAATAACCTCGACCATGCCTTTGCGCTCCAGTACGCCGCCCTCAGCGATCGGGCGGGTGACATAAGGAATATCTTCGACACTGGCCGGCGGGTAGAGCAGTCCGTTGCTTGGGACGCTTAAGCCCGTGGCATTGGCCACGGCTGTGCTTTCGATCGAGGGCTTGGAGCCGTCCAGAAAGCTGTTGAACATCTTGGGATTGAGTCCGCCGCGCGTGGCTTGCTCAGGGGTCAGGCCATAGTTGGTCCAAACCGTGTCGGGCGTTGACTCGCTGAAATGAGGCAACCATTTATGCCCGCGGCCTGCGGCCACCACGGGAAAACCGCAGGTGCGGGCCCAGTCCACCAGGTCACAAATCAAAGCCGGCTGGTCGCCAAAAGCCAGCGAATACACAACGCCGGCCAAAACAGCCCGGCGCGCCAGCAAGGGTCCACAAAAAGCATCGGCCTCGACCGTGACGTTGACTACATGTTTGCCGTGCTCAAACGCTTGAAGGATGTGGTCCACAGCGGCGATGGGGTTGCCGGTGCATTCCACGATGATGTCGATTTGGGGGTTGGAGACCAGCGCCTTCCAATCGTCGGTAATCCAAGTGGCCCCGGTCTTGATGGCCGCTTCGGCTGAAGCAGCTTGGGTCTGTTCTGGCTTCCAGCCGACTCGAGTCAGGTTGCTGCGGGCTGTGTCGGGCGACAAGTCGGCGATGGCAACCAGATGAACGCCCGGCGTGCGCGGCACTTGAGCCAGGTACATGGAGCCGAATTTCCCGGCGCCTATCAGGCCGACCCGAACCGGTTTGTTATCAGCAGCACGCTGCTGCAGTTTGCTGTAAAGATTCATAAGAGATCGATGGGTTTAGGCCGCCAACGCGAGTTCTTCGAGCGAGGTCTGAAGTGCGCTGGAAGGGATGCCATCTTTCCAAGGCAAGTCCACCGGGTAGTCCTTCAGCAGGCAGTCATCGGGCAGGCAGCTGATAGGTGTGAAATCACGGTGGGCGATGTACTCGGGGCGCTTGTGGCGCCGGATGTGGTTACTGACAGCGCACAGGCTTAAATAGACACTGACTCGGTTGAAAGGTGACAGGTTGCTGCAAGAGGCGTGCACCAAGCAGCTGTGAAACAAAATCATCGAGCCGGCCGGGCCTTTGGGTGAAACGATGCCGCCGTCTTTGCCGCCGGCCCGGGTCACGAGTTGACGAATCAAATCATTGTCCACCGTCCACAGCGGGTAGCTGGTGGTGGTGAGGTCGTGTTTGGCCTCGACTACGCCCCGCTTGTGACTGCCTGGAATGAACATTAAGGGGCCGTTGTATTCGTTCACATCGTCCAGAAAAATGGCGACGTTCATGGCGCGTTCGGTTGGCATCAAATCGTCGTTGAGCCAGGTCCCATAGTCTTGGTGCCATTGCCAGACATCACCTTCAAAAGCCATCTTGCCGTTGATCTTGAACTGGTGCATGTAGAGTTTTTCGCCGAACAGATCCTCGACCGGCTCGATCATTCGCGGATGACGCGCCAGCCGGGCAAATGGTTCGCTGTACATATGGGCGGCAAAATTAGTCCTCACCGCATCCGACCCCTTTTCTCTGACGTTGTAATCTTCGCGTCGGCTGTATAAGTCGGGCACGGCATCGGTGAGGTGGCGGGTTTCTTCGGCGTTAAACAGTCCTGGGAAAAACAAGTAACCTTCACGGTCAAATTGCTCTCGTTGTTGTGCGCTTAGTCTCATGGCTTGGATCTCCTCGACATCGTTAGTTTTTACGATCGGTTCAGAATACACGATTTTCTTGAAATCCTTTTTAGGGTTTATGCCAAGATAGCGCCCTTATTCGATGGGTACTCAGAGGAGAAAAAATGCAAAATAAAGACTGGTTCGACAGCATGTACAACAACCGGGCATTAGTGCCCGAGCATGGCCAGCATTTGATGCGCTGGGCTGATGGCTCGAGCGATGCCAGGGCGGCGCACATTCATCGTGCTGATGTTCGCTATGGCAAAGGATCAATGGAGACGCTTGATATTTTTCCAGCGAAAAAGCCCAATGCGCCGGTCGTGGTGTTCATCCATGGCGGCTACTGGCGTTCGCTGGACAAAGCCGACCACTCTTTTATTGCCCCCGCTTTCACCAACCAAGGGGCTTGCGTGGTGATTCCGAATTACGCGTTGTGTCCTGCGGTGACGGTTCCCGATATCGTGCTGCAGATGGTCAAGGCCTTGGCCTGGACCTGGAACCATATTGCTACCTATGGTGGCGATCCCAGCCGCATCACCGTGATCGGGCATTCGGCTGGGGGTCACTTGGCGACCATGCTGCTGGCCTGTGATTGGGCGGCTTATGACCCGAACTTGCCGGTGGATTTGGTCAAAAATGCCATGTCGATATCGGGCCTGTATGACCTTGAGCCCGTCATGAACACGCCGTTTCTCAAAGACAGCTTGCAGCTCACGCCCGAGCAAGTCAGTTTGGCCAGCCCCGCTTGGCTGCCCAAGCCCAAAGGTCGGCGCCTTTACTCGCTGGTCGGCGGTGATGAAAGCGCTGAATTTTTACGCCACAACAACTTGATGCAATCGGCCTGGGGTAAAAAAACCGTTCCGATCAGCGAAGCTCTACCCGGGCTGAATCACTTCAGCGTGTTGGAGGAGTTGTCGGCGCCTTGGAGTCGGTTGCACAAGTTAGCCTTGAAGTTGGCGGGCTTATGAGACTGGGCTCGACATCCGGTTCGCTGCGTTGGCTTGAGCGAACTCTGTGGGTCGGAGCTATTTTGTTCCCGTTGTTGGGCTGGACTCAGGATTACCCGAAACGCGCTATTACGCTGATCGTGCCTTTCGCCCCAGGTGGTGGCACCGACAGCGTGGCGCGCGATCTGGCCAAGTCTTTGTCTGAAAAACTGGGGCAATCGGTGGTGGTGGATAACCGGGGCGGTGGTGGCGGTGCCATCGGTGCCCTGGCCCTGGCTAAAGCGGCGCCCGATGGTTACACCCTGATGCTGGCCACTTCCACATTTCTGACCCACGCCGCAGTCGAATCTGCTTTGCCCTACGACGTGAGCAAAGACTTCGCGTCGGTAGCCATGCTGGGGCGTGGCCCGCTGTTGGTGGTGGTCAGCAAAGACCTGGGCGTCAAAAATATCGGCCAGTTGCTCGATGTGGCTGCGCGTCGACCCCAGGGGCTTGACTACTGTTCGGCCGGTACCGGCAGCATCAACCACATGGCAGGCGAGTTGTTTCGACAGAAAACCAAGGCCAACCTGACCCATGTGCCGTACAAAGGAAGCGGTCCGGCTACGTTGGATTTGATAGCGGGTCGGGTGCAGCTTTTCATCGCCACCGTTCCCAGCATCTTGCCCTTGGTCAAGGACGGCAGGGTTGAGGCGCTGGCGATCACCAGCACGCAACGCTCCAAGCTGTTTCCCGATTTGCCTACTGTCAACGAATCGGGTGTCCCCGGTTTTCAGATTTCGACCTGGTGGGGCGTCGTGGCGCCAGCCAAAACGCCTGTTACGCTCATCAACCAAATCAATGCGGCCGTCAATGATGCGGCGTCCAACCCGCAATTCCGAAATCGTTTGCTCAACGAGGGTGCTGATGTGGTGCGGGCCAGTCCGGCCGAATTTGACCAATTCCTGGGTGAGGAACTTGCGATGTGGCGCAACGTGGTCAAGGGTGCCCAGCTCAAGCTAAAAGAATAATCTCCGAGAGACTGAACATGAAAATCATCATTTTGCCGGGCGACGGCATTGGTCCTGAAACCATGGATGTGGCGGTGTCCGTGCTGCAAGCCGTGTCCCGTCGTTTCGAGCTCGGTCTGGAACTGGTACATGACATCGCTGGCCACGCCAGCTTGTTGCGCCATGGATCTACCGTGCGCCCTGAGTTGCTGGAACAGGTGCTCCAAGCGGACGGCTTGATGCTGGGTCCGATGTCGACTTACGATTTCAAGGACGAGTCCAAGGGCGAAATCAACCCGTCCAAGTTTTTCCGCAAGAGCTTGGACCTCTACGCCAATATTCGGCCAGCACGTACTTACGTCGGGGTTCCGACCCGGATGGATCCTTTCGATATGGTGGTGGTGCGTGAGAACACCGAGGGCTTCTACGCTGACCGCAACGTCGAGTCGGGTAGCAGTGAAATGCTGATCACCCCCGATGTGGTGATTTCTTTGCGCCGCATTACCCGGCACTGTTGCGAAAGAATTGCCCGCGCGGCCTTTGAGCTGGCGATGACTCGAAAAAAACACGTGACCCTGGTGCACAAGGCCAATGTCTTGAAAATTGCGGACGGCATGTTCCTCGACATCTGTCACCAAGTGGCCCAGGAGTTTCCGGAGGTGGTGGTCGACGACTTCATCGTTGACGCCATGATGGCCCATGTGGTACGTGCCCCTGAGCGGTTCGACGTGATCGTGACGACCAATATGTTTGGCGATATTTTGTCGGACCTCACCGCTGAACTCTCGGGCAGTCTGGGGCTTGGTGCCTCACTCAATGCCGGTGCCCAGCATGCCATGGGTCAGGCGGCCCACGGCTCAGCTCCCGACATCGCAGGGCAAGACATCGCCAACCCCTTTTCCTTGGTGTTGTCAGCCGCCATGTTGCTGGCCTGGTATGGTCAGCGCCATCAGCAAAGTCGCTTTGTTCAGGCCAGTGCTGCGATCAGCGCTGGCGTAGTGGCTGCCATGGCCGCTGGCGAAGCAACCCAAGATGTGGGCGGAAAGCTGGGAACCCGTGCCACGGGCGAAGCCTTCGTTAAACGCATCAACCTGATTTGAAACCAGTATTGGTTGAATGGAGACAAGCAATGAACCCCGCATCCTCGAGTACTGACAGCCGCTTTGTTTTGGTCACCGAAGTCGGGACCCGAGACGGCTTTCAAGCTGAAACTCAATTCATTCCGACCCAGACCAAGGCCGAGGTTCTGAACGCACTGATAGCCGCCGGTGTCACCAGTTTCGAGTCAACTTCTTTCGTCTCGCCGCGCGCCGTCCCGCAACTGGCTGACGCGGCCGAATTGATGGCGTTGGTTCAACGCAAACCGGGAGTCAGGCTCACCGCCTTGGTGCCCAACGCGCGGGGTGCCGAGCGGGCTGCTGCAGCTAAAGTGGACATGATGGCTTGTTTTGTTTCAGCCTCCGAGACCCATTGCCAGGCCAATCTCAACAAATCTATTGACGCTGCGCTGGCCGATTTTGTTGAATTTATTCCGATTGCACGCCAATTCAACATTCCGGTTCGCGGTGCGGTGGCGACTGCTTTCGGTTGTCCGTTTGAAGGCGAAACTTCGCTCGACAATGTGCTCAAAATCATTGGTACTTACCAGCGCGAAGGCGTGCGCCACATTTCGCTGGGGGATACGACCGGAATGGCAACGCCACCCGTGGTGAGTCGCACGGTTGAAGCGATTCGATCGCGCTTTCCTGATTTGAACCTGGCCTTGCATTTTCACAATACCCGCGGCATTGGTCTGGCCAATGTGATGAATGGCTTGGCATTGGGTGTTCGCGAATTCGAGTCTTCGATCGGTGGCCTAGGTGGCTGTCCTTTTGCGCCCGGCGCCAGTGGCAATATCTGCACCGAAGATTTGGTTTACTTGCTGCACGAATGCGGCTACGAGACCGGCATCAATATCGAGGCACTGGCTGCAGTGGCACGTCAGGTGCAAGCCATCATGGGGCGTGAGTTGCCTGGTCAGTTTATGAAGTCTGGCCCACGTCTTCAGTTGAGTTCCTTGGCTTCGGTGCGTCGGGCTGTGGGCTAGACCTTGGCGATTGCGCTGAATTCGCGCTCACGGGTTTACATCAGCAGATGCTCACCGGCGTTGTCGCCACCCAAGGTCACGTAATTCACTTTGCGAATGTCCAAAAGTTTCCTGCCGCCGGCGTAGCTGATTGAGCTTTGTACGTCTTGTTCCATCTCGGTCAAGGTGTTGGCCAGTTGGCCTTTGATCGGCTCCAAAATTCGTTTGCCTTCGACGTGTTTGTACTCGCCTTTGTTGAAGTCACTGGCCGAGCCGTAGTATTCCTTGTAGAGCTTGCCATCGACCTCGACAGTCTGGCCCGGGCTTTCTTCGTGGCCCGCCAGCAATGAACCAATCATCACAAAAGTTGCACCAAAGCGGATCGATTTGGCAATGTCGCCATGCTCGCGAATGCCCCCATCAGCAATGATGGGTTTGGTTGCAACCCGGGCACACCATTTGAGCGCGCTGAGCTGCCAGCCGCCGGTACCAAAACCGGTTTTCAATCGCGTGATGCACACTTTGCCCGGTCCGATCCCGACTTTGGTCGCGTCAGCGCCCCAGTTCTCCAGGTCAATCACGGCTTCTGGCGTACCCACATTGCCCGCAATGACAAAGGCTAGTGGCAGTTTACTTTTGAGGCAGGCGATCATGTTTTTCACGCTGTCAGCATGACCGTGGGCCACGTCGATGGTGATGTAGTCGGGGCACAGTCCGTGGGCCACCAACTGGTCCACCGTGTCGTAGTCACTTGGTTTGACCCCCAGCGAGATGGATACATAGACCTGGTGGTCCAGCATGCGCTTGACGAAGGCCAGGGTGTCGAGCTCAAAACGGTGCATGACATAGAAGTAGCCGTTTTGCGCCAACCAGAGGCAGATCGATTCGTCGATCACCGTTTTCATGTTGGCCGGCACGACGGGGATTCGAAATCGCCGTCCACCGAGTTCGATGCTGGCATCGCATTCGGAGCGACTCTCCACCCGACACTTGCGCGGCAGCAGCAGAATATTTTCGTAGTCGAAGATGTCCATCGTGTCAGCCTTCCAGGAGAGCGGGGCAAAAAAAACCGGGTCCCACTTGCGTACAACAAGTCTTGGGCCCGGTGCTTGATTCTACGGGTTTCAAATCCGCAGCCTGAACTTTCTACAATCCATCTATGTTTTCAGATGTTTCCCAGACAAGTCCGCTGCTGCAGCACCTCAATCCAGAACAGCTCGCTGCTGTCACCTTACCGAATGAATCGGCCTTGATTCTGGCCGGCGCGGGTTCTGGGAAGACCCGAGTTCTCATCACCCGGATTGCTTGGTTGTTAAACACTGGCCAGATTTCACCAGCAGGCGTGTTGGCGGTGACCTTTACCAACAAGGCCGCCAAAGAAATGATGACTCGACTCTCAGCCCAGTTGCCGGTCAATGTTCGCGGGATGTGGATCGGTACCTTCCATGGCCTGTGTAACCGGATGTTGCGGGCCCATTTCAAAGCCGCCAATTTGCCGCAGAGTTTCCAGATTCTTGACACCCAGGACCAACTCAGTGCCATCAAGCGCTTGTGCAAACAATTTCAGATCGATACCGAACGCTTTATTCCCAAGCAGATGCAGTGGTTCATTGCCGGTTGCAAGGAAGATGGTTTACGTCCCAACGCGGTCGAAGTGCGCGACGAAGAAAGTCGGAAAAAAGTTGAAATCTACCAACTCTATGAGGAACAATGCCAGCGCGAAGGCGTGGTCGATTTCGGTGAATTGATGCTGCGAAGTTATGAATTGTTGCGTGACAATGATCCGATTCGGGTGCATTACCAGCGGCGTTTCCGCCATATCTTGATCGATGAGTTCCAAGACACCAACAAGCTGCAATACGCTTGGATCAAGTTGCTTTCGGGCCAGGCTGAATCGATCGACGCTCAGGGCGTTAGTGCGGTGCTGGCCGTGGGGGATGATGACCAGAGTATTTATGCTTTTCGCGGTGCGCGCGTTGGCAATATGGCCGATTTTGTTCGGGAATTTAAAGTCAAACACCAGATCAAGCTTGAGCAGAATTACCGCTCTTACAGCAACATCCTAGATGCTGCCAATGAGCTGATCAGCCACAACAGCAAACGACTGGGAAAAAATTTGCGCACGTCCCAGGGACCGGGTGAACCGGTGCGGGTGATTGAATCCACCAGTGACTTTGCTGAAGCGCAATGGATGATCGATGAAATGCGCCAACTGGTGCGTGACGACGTGCAGCGTAAAGAGATCGCCGTGTTGTACCGCTCTAATGCCCAAAGTCGGGTGATCGAGACCGCGCTGTTCAATGCCGGCATGCCGTACCGGGTCTATGGTGGTCTGCGCTTTTTCGAACGCGCCGAGATCAAGCATGCGCTGGCCTATTTGCGACTGCTGGAGAACCCGAACGACGACACCAGTTTTTTACGCATCGTCAATTTCCCACCGCGCGGAATTGGCGCCCGCAGCATCGAGTCCTTGCAAGATAGCGCGCGCACTATTGGTTGCTCGCTTCATGATGCGGTCAGCAGCCTGAGCGGAAAAGCCGGCGCCAATTTGGGGGCTTTTGTCGCCAAAATTGATGTGCTGCGCGAACAGACGCAGGGACTGAGCTTGCGCGAAATCATTGATTGCGTGATTGAGAACAGTGGGCTGATCGCGCATTACAAGGCTGACCGCGAAGGCGCAGACCGAATTGAGAACATTGAAGAGCTGGTTAATGCGGCTGAAAGCTTTGTGACTCAGGAAGGTTTTGGTCGAGATGCCGTGGCTTTGCCGATTGATGAACTGATCACGGCGCCGGATTTGGAAACTGGAGAAACCTTGAGCCCACTGGCGGCCTTTTTGACCCATGCCGCTTTGGAATCCGGTGACAACCAGGCTCAAGCGGGGCAGGACGCCATTCAGTTGATGACGGTCCATGCGTCCAAGGGCTTGGAGTTCGATTGTGTGTTCATTGGTGGCATGGAGGAGGGCTTGTTTCCGCATGAAAACGCCATGAGCGACCATGACGGACTGGAGGAAGAGCGCCGTCTGATGTACGTGGCGATCACGCGCGCGCGCAACCGGCTTTACCTGAGTCATTCGCAAACCCGTATGTTGCACGGCCAAACCCGCTACAACCTCAAAAGCCGGTTTTTCGACGAGTTGCCCGAGACCGCATTAAAGTGGATTACACCGAAGAAACCGGGTTTTGGATCGGGATTTGCGCCGCAACGGGCTTGGGCCGAAACAGGGACGCCGTCTTTTTCAAGCCCACCGGTTCCGCTGCAAAAGACCCAGCCCGACCATGGTTTGCGTTCGGGAATGAAAGTGTTTCACAACAAGTTTGGCGAGGGCAAGGTGTTGACCCTCGAAGGCAGTGGAGACGAAGCGCGGGCCCAGGTCAGTTTCACGCGCCACGGGGTGAAATGGCTGGCCTTGTCTGTGGCCAAACTAACACCGCTACCCTGAAATTCTGGAGCTCCGGCTAGGGTCTATCTCCATAGTTTTCTGTCGGTTTTTGGGTTATGTTGGGCGCTCGCAAACAGGTCGTTGGCGCAGTTCATAACCCCTCAACAGGAGACAGAATGACTTTTGTATCAAATGACGAATCCAAACCCCAGCGCCTGCAGGCGAGTTGTGGCTGTGACTTGCCTCGCCGGGGTTTTTTGAGTGGTCTGGCGGCCCTGGGTGGTTCAACCTTGCTGAGCGCTTGTGCGCCCATGGGGCAGACGCAGGCCGTACGCGACCGGATCGATACCCACCACCATTTGTTCTCGCCGGCCTATGTCAAGGAACTGCAGGTATTGAAAATGGCTCCGCCTTTGGTGGCGGGTTGGTCACTGGCCAAAACCATGGATGACATGGACAAAGCCGGGGTTGCCACCTCTATCCTGTCGGTGACCACGCCCCAAGTCAGTGTTTTTAAAATCGATCAAGCACGCAAGGTGGCGCGAGAAAGCAACGAGTGGGTCGCTTCTATGGCACGTTTGCATCCTGGACGTTTTGGTTCGTTTGCCATGCTCCCCATGCAGGATGCAGACAGCGCTTTGCGTGAAATGGAATATGCGCTTGATGTGCTCAAAGCCGACGGTATTGGCCTGCTCACCAGCTACGGCGACAAATGGCTGGGCCACCCCTCGTTTGCGCCGGTGATGGATGAACTCAATCGCCGTAAAGCGATTCTCTACACCCATCCCACGGCGGCCAACTGTTGTGAAAATCTGTTGCCCAATGTGCCCACCACGGTGGTGGAGTTCGGCACCGACACTACCCGCACCATTGTTGACCTCGTTTTTTCAGGTACTGCAGCGCGCTGCCCGAATGTCAAATTCATTTTTTCGCATGCCGGTGGAACCCTGCCTTTCCTGACCGAACGCCTGCAAAAAATGCCGGTGATCAACAAGGCCTTGGCTGCCAAAGTCCCCAACGGAGTAATGCATGAGCTCCAGCGGTTTTATTACGACACCGCCTGGTCAGCTAATCCCATGGCTTTGAGCTCGCTGCTTAAATTGGTCAGTTCTTCGCAGGTGCTGTTCGGTTCGGACTACCCTTATCGGACGGGCGAGGACAACATCAAGGGCTTGATTGATTATGGCTTTTCGACCGCAGATCTGAAGGCCATAGGCCGTGAAAATGCACAGAGGTTGATCCCGCGCCTGAAAGCCTGAGCTTCGTTGCGCCTGCTATTAAGGGGTTTTTGTCATCGATTTTTGAGCGCCAAACGTTGTGAGTGGACGGACTTCAGGAGAAATCTAATGAGAAGACTTGGAATGTTTGTTCTTGTCAGTTGCGCTCTGGCTGCTGCCTTGACCCCTGCCGGGGCCGAGACCAGTGTTGGGGTGTCGATTGGCATTCGCCAGCCCGGGGTTTATGGGCGGATTGATATTGGTAATTTTCCGCAGCCTCGGCTGGTTTATCCCCACACTGTCGTGATCTCACCGTCCCCGGTGGCGGTTTACCAACAGCCGATATACCTGTATGTGCCATTCGGCCACCAGCAGCATTGGGGCAAGCATTGCCACCGTTACAACGCCTGCGGTCAACCGGTGTATTTCGTCCAAGAATCCTGGATTCACGAGCGCTATGCTGAACGGCGTGATCACGATCGCGGTCGCCACGGGCATGATGCAAGGCGTGGCCATGAAGGCCGCGGGGACCGTGACGGAAGGGGTGAGCGCGACGGTCGGGGGGACCGTCGCTAAAACCTCAGGACAGCAATTCAAACATGGTGCGTTGGGTGTTAGTGAAGTGGGGCCGGGCCCGGCTGCTCCAGTCGGTGTAGCGCACGGCCAGCCAGTCGGCGCAGCCCAGAACGTCTGGACTCACCAGGTCGTAACAGGCATAAGAAACTGGGCCATGGTCATGGTTGAGAAAGCGCGTGGCCCGCACGCTACCGGACACGCTGGCCAGGCCTGGCATGTGTTCTTCGTCATACCAGCGACCAATTTCTTCCATCCAGCCGTCTTCGGGGTCGGTCTCCACCACGTAGTGACATCCCGGCTGGGCGCTGCTGGAGGCGCCTGCGCGATCAAAAACTTGGCTTAGGCGGGAAACCCGGAAGTTCTGGGCTTGTGCACAGCGCAGCGTCAAACTGGCTTCCAGTGCGCGAACGGTCTCGGTCTGAACCTGGGTTGGCGCTGTCAGCTCAAGGTAGAGGTAAAGCATTTGTTGTTCAGCCGACCAAACCCCTCGGGCCTGCAGGCCATGAAGTTCAGGTAATTGCACCGGCTGCTTAAGCCAGGCGTCAGAACGGGTGATTTGCTGGGCCAGATCGCGCGTGCAGTTCGCCTGGATCAGCAGGCAGTCGGTGCGGGTGTTCATCGTGCTTCTCGTGTGGACAGAAAATCAATCGCAACGGGCCGACATGCCGCCATCGACCACAATTTCAGTGGCGGTGATGAAGCGGGCTTCGTCCGAAGCCAGGAACAGCGCTGCATTGGCCGTGTCGCGCCCATCGCCCATAAAGGGCAGGGGAATGCGAGATTGGCGCTGTTTGAGCAATTCGGTCACATCACCGCCGGTGCGCTGTTTGGCCAGCCGGACATCGACCATGGGGGTGTAGAGCTGACCCGGCACCACAGTATTGACCCGAATGCCGGCTTTGGCGTATTGCACCGCAACCACGCGTGACAATTGGAGAACGCCAGCTTTGGTCGCGGCATAAGCGACTTGCGCAGAACCGGTCCAACGCAGACCCGAGGTCGAGGCTATGTTCACGATGGCGCCTTGGCCTTGGGCCTCCATGATGGGCAACACATGTTTGCACGTCAGAAACACGCTTTTGAGGTTGTGGTCAAGCTGGGCGTCCCAAACCTCTTCGCTCATCTGGACCGGACCGCCTGCGGCCGATCCCCCAACGTTATTAACCAGCACATCGATACGGCCAAAATGCGCCTGGCATTGCGCCACGATGTCGGCGATCTGTTCGGATTGGGTGACATCACAACAGGCGGTGGCGATTTCGCCACCAGCTTGCTGGACCAGTTTGACGGTCTCCTCCATTCGAGCCATGTCGCGATCGATCGCAAAAACTTTGGCACCTTCTTGAGCGAAACGCACAGCAATGGCTCGCCCGTTGCCCCAGCCCGGCCCGACCGAACCGGCACCTGTTACCAAAGCCACTTTTCCCAATAAACGTTCACCCACGATCTGTCCTTTAAGCAATTGACCGAGTTTCAGGCCAGTCTTACAAAGTGCCGAAATTGTAAAAACCTTGTGGGTTGGTCACCATCACAGCTTGCAACAACTCGGGTGTAGGCGCAATCTGAGAAATCAGATCGGTTAAGGCACCATCGTCAGGCACATGGTGGTGGTTGGGATGAGGCCAATCGGTGCCCCAGAAACAGCGATCGGAGAACTCCTGCACCAGTCGACGAGCCAGCGCAACGCCATCGGCGTAGGGCCAGGCTTTGGCTACTCTGTCAACTCCACTGACTTTGACATGAAAGCGCGGGTCTTGCAGCAACGCGCACAGCGCACGGAAGTCGGCATGGTTTTCGCCCAAGGCCGCATCAACCCGACCGATATGGTCGATCACTACCGGGACGGCAGACTGCTTGAAGATCGGAGCCAGCTCGTGAATCAGTTCGCTGGAAAAATGGATTTGCAAATGCAGACCCAAGGGGGCCAACCTTTGACTCAGGGCCACCACGTCTTGCGGCGTAGCGCCGTGTCCGAGGTGTTTCATGAAATTAAACCGAACGCCGCGAAAGCCAGCTGTTTTGAGGCGCAGCAATTCGGCATTGGACACTTGGTGTGGGACCAGCGCTACGCCCAGGTAGTTGCCGCCACCGGCCTGGATCGCATCCTCGACCACGCTGTTGTCCAAGCCATGGACGATGGATTGAACGATCACGCAACGGTCAATGCCCAGTTGGCGGTGCAGAGCGAACAAGGTTTCTTTCGGTGCATCAACCGGGGTGAAATTGCGCTTTTCGGCATAGGGGAAAAGTGTTCCAGGACCAAAGACATGGACATGACTGTCGCATGCGCCTGCGGGCAGTTTCAAGCTGGGTCGCGTTGGGTTCGGGTTGTAGGTGAGGATGGGGTCGGCCATAGGGTGTAGGGGAGCGGATCAAATAAATCAGGGAGAACGGTGCAGACGCGGTGCCGACAAGGCATCGATCTGATCGGCGATGGTCTCGGCCACCTGCGGGTGTTGCGTCAATAGGGCGGCCGCCAGCATGCTTTTCTGTAACTGACGCAAGTCCTTGACGCTGGGGGCGACCTTGATTTGGAGCAGGGCAGCGGCGTTATTGCCAACTTTGATCAAAGCCAGGACTTTGACTGACCAATCGCTGCTCTTGCTCATGGGGTTTTCTCCTCGGGGTCAAAACAGTCACGAAAACTGAAATAGATCGAAGTAAAAAACATGGCGGCCATCAGCATGGCAGCCGGGAACAGCAGCGTCAGCACCAGCTCAGGGCTGCCCAGCATTCCCGCCAGCGTTGCCACCACCAGACCGACAGACAGAAATACACCCATCCAGACCAGAGCGAAAACGCTGAAAGCCCAGAAATTCTTGAAACAGGCAATCAGGCTGAAAAACAGGCTCTTGAGTGGGCTGATGCCGTACCAATGAACCAGGGCGGGTGCATGCCAAAACAACAGTGACAAGGGCAGGTACAGGCCCATGGCCAGCCACATCGCACTCTGAAATTCGGGCGTCATCAAGGTTTCGCGGTTGAGGGTACCGCCAACCAGATAAACGTGGGCAAAAGTTCCGCCATCGACCAGGGCCGAGAGTCCCAGAATCAGCAGAAAACCCACGGCGTACCAGGCGCCGAGTACCAGCATGGCGCGGGCACGTTGCTGGCCGGCACGAAAAGCGCTGATCAGAATCGTTGGCATGGGGAACTTGCCCGTGCTGGCCTCACGGGTGGCGGCCATCAAACCCAGGCTGGCGGCGGGCAATAAACCCAGGGCGACGGCGCTGCCCAGCCAGGGCAACAGGCTGGCAATTGACATCACAGCCATGAACATAAAAAACAAACCCGACAGCGCCAGCGGTTGACGCAAAAAAGTCTGAATTCCCAACTTGACCCAGACCATGCCGGTGCGTGCCGGAACGATGTTCAATTTCATGTTTGTTTCTTAAAGCAGGTCGCGGGCAAGGACAGGGTGGTCGGCACGTTCGAGCAAGACGCGTTCGAAATGGCTAGGGTCATGGGCTTTCAACATTGTGGCATCCCGCGGCAAATGGTAATCCCACAAGCGAGATGTCCAAAAACGCAAAGCCCCAGCCCGCAGCATGGCCGGGAGTAACTGGCGTTCGGCGAGGCTGAGTGGGCGCACGGCGTTGTAGGCTTGCAAAAAGCTGGCAGCGCGAACGGGGTCGTGAGCGCCCGTGCTCAAGTCGATGCACCAGTCGTTCAAGCTCACAGCAAGGTCAAACAAAAAGCAGTCAACACCGGCGAAATAAAAATCAAAAAAACCGGTGAGCTCTGGAGAACCAGCGCGCGAATCGAACATCACGTTGTCACGAAACAGATCGGCATGGATAGCGCCGCGTGGCAAGGCGGCGTAGGCCGACGAAGCCGCCACATGGTTTTGGTAGGCCAATTCACGCACGATCAGCTGAGCTTGGTCGGCTTGCAGATAGGGTAGGACCACCGGAATGGTTTCATTCCACCAAGCCAAACCGCGCAAATTAGGCTGTTGGCGTTCAAAGTCGCGCCCTGCCAAATGCATTTTGGCCATCATCTGGCCGACCGCAGAACAATGGCCAGCCTGGGGCTTCAGGACGCTGTGACCGATCAGGCGATTAACGACGGCTGCCGGTTTACCCTTGAGTTGGTGCAAAATGTCACCGTCCCGGTCGGCTGCTGGATCGGGCACGGGGATGCCGGCATGGGCCAGGTGCTTCATCAAGCGCAGGTAAAAAGGCAATTGCTCGGCACTCAGGCGTTCGAACAGGGTCAATACATAGTCACCCTGGTCGGTGCTGATGAAGAAGTTGGTGTTCTCTATGCCACCGGAACAGCCTTCCATATGCCGGAGCTGTCCCAGGTTCAGCTGGGTCAGGAAGTCGCTGGCCTCATCGAATGAGACTTCAGTGAAAACCGCCATGAATCAGAACCCCAAGATTTTCCAGACCCGCGAGCCGCTGCTTCCTGATTCACGCTCCAGCACGGCCGGGCCACGCGCTGCTTGATTGGGAAGGACTTCGTAAGCCGGCATATTGCCTTTGGGTTGCACCGTGATGCTGCGGGTTTCGCCACCGACACGGACTTCGTCAATCCGGGCCCCGCTGTCTTCGACCCGGATGTGTTCGGTGCTGCGCTCAATCCCTTGCGCCGGGGGACTCGTGTTGCCAGCCGGGGTCTGTGCTTGTACCCAAGGACTGATCAGGACAACCGTTAGGGAAAACAGGAGAGGTAGGAGGGATTTAGGAGCGCGCATGGCTGCATTGTAGAGCGAGTGACTTTGGACGGATGGCCTGAATGACAGGCGAATAATGAAACTGTTATCGGTCTATTAAGAGTTTCAAAATCCATGACAGCTAAGGCATCTTCCTTGATGCCGCTGACCAGCTCCCGCTCCAGCCAAGTTGGGGTCTAGATGCAAGGACATGCCCCCTGATGGCGTGGCCGGTTGAGCAGGCACAATGCAGCCATGATTGAAACTTCTGCCCCACGAAAAACCCTGTTGCTGGTGGATGGGTCCAGTTATTTGTACCGCGCTTTTCACGCCATGCCTGATTTAAGGGCGAGTCCGGGTGACCCGGCCAGTGCACCAACGGGTGCCATCCGCGGCATGATCAATATGCTGCAAAGTTTGCGCAAAGAGGTCGCCGCTGATTACGCCGCTTGCGTGTTTGACGCCAAGGGCCCGACCTTCAGGGACGCGCTCTACCCCCAGTACAAAGCTCAGCGCTCCCCCATGCCAGACGACCTGCGGGCCCAGATCGGCCCCATCCACGAACTGGTCCGCTTGCTGGGCTGGAAAGTGTTGGATGTCCCAGGGGTCGAAGCCGACGATGTGATTGGAACTCTGGCGCTGACCGCAGCGCAGCAAGGCGTCGAGGTGGTGATAAGCAGTGGCGACAAAGACTTGGCGCAACTGGTGAACTCCCACATCACCATCATTGACACCATGAACGGTAGGCGCCGTGATGTGGCGGGGGTGGAAGCTGAATTCGGTGTGCCGCCCCACTTAATGGTGGACTTCCAGACCTTGGTCGGTGACGCGGTGGACAATGTGCCAGGAGTGGCCAAGGTCGGCCCCAAGACCGCAGCCAAGTGGTTACAGGAATACGGTTCGCTGGATGCCGTGGTGGCCCATGCGGCTGACATCAAAGGCGTGGTTGGTGAGAACCTGAGAAAAGCCTTGGACTGGTTGCCCACTGGGCGTCAACTGCTGACCATTAAAACCGATTGCGATCTGGCCGAGTGGCTGGCCGATCTGCCAGCCTTGGATGCCATGGTGTTGGCTGCAGTGGACAACCTAGCCTTGAAAGCTTTCTACGAAGCGTATGGCTTCAAGGGGTTGGCCGCCAGGATGGGGGGCGCAAGCGCTACTGCCTCCGCAACAAAAACCACGGGCGCCGAACTGCGAGGGGCCACATCAGGCTCAGGGCGAGAACCTGGCCTGTTTGACGCGCCAGAGGAACCGCTGGAGCCGCAAACTGCACTCTCACCAAGCCGCGTGACCAGCGTGGCTTACGACACTATCCTCAGTTGGGCGGCTTTTGATGACTGGTTGGCGCGGATTGAGTGCGCTGAACTGGTGGCCTTGGACACCGAGACCACGTCGCTGGACGCCATGCGTGCTGAAATTGTCGGTCTCAGTTTCAGCGTTAAGCCGGGTGAGGCGGCCTATATTCCCCTGGCGCACGACTACCCCGATGCGCCAACCCAGTTGCCGCGCAACGAGGTCTTGGCCAAGCTCAAGCGCTGGCTGGAAAATCCGCTTCAGTCCAAGCTGGGTCAGCACGTTAAATACGACCGCCATGTGCTGGCGAATTACGGCATTGAAGTGCAGGGTTATGTGCACGACACCATGCTGCAAAGCTATGTGCTTGAAGTGCATAAACCACACGGTTTGTCGAGCTTGGCGCAGCGCCATTTGGGACGAAGTGGCATCAGCTACGAGGACTTGTGCGGCAAAGGTGCAAATCAAATTTCGTTTTCTCAAGTCGATGTTCAGAAGGCCGCAGCGTATTCGTGTGAGGATTCGGAGCAGACTCTCGATGTGCACTTGGCGCTGTGGCCGCAGATCGAGGTCAACGACAAGTTGAAATTCATCTACCAGCTGGAAATTGCCAGTAGCGAGGCCTTGTACCGGATAGAGCGCAATGGTGTGCTGATTGATGCGCCCACCCTGGCCGGTCAGAGTCACGAATTGGGCCAACGAATTTTGCAACTCGAGCAAGAGGCGCATGAACTGGCGGGCCAACCCTTTAATCTGAGCAGTCCCAAGCAAATTGGTGAGATATTTTTCACCAAACTGGGACTGCCCGTGGTCAAGAAAACGCTCACCGGTGCGCCCAGTACCGATGAGGAGGTGCTGGAGAAGTTGGCTGAGGACTTCCCTCTGCCAGCCAAAATTTTGGAGCATCGCGGTCTGGCCAAACTCAAGGGCACGTATACCGACAAGCTGGCCCAGCTGGCCCACCCTCGCACTGGCCGGGTTCATACCCACTATGCGCAGGCAGTGGCGGTGACCGGACGCTTGAGTAGCAATGATCCAAACCTGCAAAACATTCCGATTCGAACGCCCGAGGGACGGCGCGTGCGCGAAGCTTTTGTTGCGGCACCCGGTTACCGAATCGTCAGCGCCGATTACAGCCAAATTGAGCTGCGCATCATGGCGCATATCAGCGGCGATGCGGCACTGCTGCTGGCTTTTCATGACAATATGGACGTGCACCGAGCTACGGCTTCCGAGATTTTTGGTGTCGGGACCGATCAGGTCAGCAGCGAACAGCGCCGCTACGCCAAGGTCATTAACTTCGGTCTGATTTATGGCATGAGTGCTTATGGTTTGGCGCGGTCTCTGAGCATCGACAACACGGCAGCCAAAAACTACATCGAGCGCTATTTCCAGCGCTACCCCGGTGTTAAACACTATATGGACACGACCAAGGCCTTGGCCAAGCGCCAAGGCTATGTCGAGACCGTATTCGGCCGTCGGCTTTATCTGCCCGAGATCAATTCACCCAATGGCCCACGCCGCAGCGGTGCCGAGCGCGCCGCCATCAACGCGCCGATGCAGGGAACAGCGGCCGATTTGATCAAGCTCAGCATGGTCAAGGTCCAACAGGTGCTCGATGCCGAACACCGTGGCAGCCGGATGATCATGCAAGTACACGATGAACTGGTGTTTGAAGTGCCCGAAGCTGAAGTCGAGTGGGTCAGGCATGAAATTCCGCGCTTGATGGCGGGCGTGGCCCATTTGCGGGTGCCGTTACTGGCCGAGGTCGGGGTCGGTTTGAATTGGGATCAGGCGCATTAAACCGAGACTGTCCATTGGGGCGCGAGTGCATGGCGAGGAGAGTTGCGAGTCAGTTTGGTGGGTCGTGAGGAGTTCATAGTCCCGCTATGGACGACGAGGGAGCCACCAAAATGGCAGTAAATCGTCCGTCAGGCACCGCGCAGGACCGAAGGTCCGCCTAACGGACAATCTCGGTTCAGCTCAACGGGTCGCGGTGACGAGGCCGATGGCTTGTGCTTGGGCCGCTGTCTGGTAGTCGATACCTAGGCAATTAGCCGCTGTCAGTTTTTGGTAAACCGTGTTGGCCGTCTCCACTGGGAGCATGGCACGCAGGTAGCGGGTCAGGGTCAGGGTTTGTGCCGTGCTGAGTTCGGTGGCGCAGACCTTGCGCCCAAAGTCTTCATCGCGCGGAATTTGCGAATAGCCCAATCGAGCCGGTGGAGTCGAAGCCACAGCGATGCGCTGATTGCCAGCGGCAAAAACCAGCAGGCAAGGCGTCAGACAAGTCGCGCCTGGCATGAGCTGGGTGTCGTAGCGCCTGTTCTTGATGATCGATCCGATGGTGATAGCGCTTCCGAGCTGACCATTGATCTGGTCGATCAGCACCCGCTTGCTGCGGCAGTTGGATTTTTCCAATTCAGCCATGACCGAGCGCAGACTGTGGGATGTGATGTCGTCCAGCACGCCGTCGAGTCGGATGTGGCAATTTCCATGGCTGCGATCGACTTCCAGTGGCAGGGCTGGTTGGGCCAATCGGCTCGAACGGCTCTTTGTCGATGAGGTGTCTGGCGTGCCGGCGCAGCCCGCCAGCACCAGCGCTAGGGCTGATAAAAAACTTCGGACCAAGCGCGTGCCAAGTGTTTGCATGGGTTGAGAATCGAAACGTCGGTGGTGACAGACTATGATGCCCGCACTGGCTAAAGCTGGCAACCGATATGTCATGATTTTTCTAAAAGGACCGAACCTCATGCTGCACCCCGATCAACTCAATGACAGCCTGGCGTTGCTCGACAGCAAGGGACAACTGAGTAAGCCGACTCGTCGCAGCGCACTTAAGGCTGCTTTGGGTGTCGGTTATGCCGCCAGTGTGATGCCCATCATGGCGCAGTCCGCCATCAGAACCTCGTCCGATGGCTTGATCACCGGCGAGATCAGTTATGAGGTCAATGGCTTCAAGGTTCCGGCCTACCGGGCAGCCCCGGCGGGCAAAAGCAACTTGCCCGTGGTGTTGGTGATTCAGGAAATTTTTGGAGTCCATGAGTACATTGCCGACGTTGCGCGCCGCTTGGCTCAAGCCGGTTACTTGGCGATTGCGCCTGAGTTGTTCGCACGTCAGGGTGACCCGACCAGTTACGGCGAAATAGCCAAGCTGCAAGCTGAGATCGTGACTAAAGTGCCCGATGCTCAGGTGTTGGCTGATTTGGATGGCGCGGTTCAATGGGCGGCGGCGAATGGCGGCAACCCGACCAAGCTCGGCATCACCGGGTTTTGCTGGGGTGGGCGTCAGACTTGGTTGTACAGTGCGCACAATAAAAACATCAAAGCCGGCGTGGCCTGGTATGGCCGCCTAGTGGGTGCCCAAAGCCCGCTCACGCCGAAAAATCCGATCGATATTACAGCTCAGCTCAATGGCCCGGTGTTAGGCCTTTACGGCGCTGCCGACAGCGGTATTCCGGTGGAAACGGTGAGCAAGATGCAGGCTGCACTGGCCAGCGGCAGTGCGGCGGCCAAAGCTTCTGAGTTTGTGGTCTATCCGAATATGCCCCACGCTTTCCACGCGGATTACCGGCCCAGTTACCGCAAGGAAGCCGCTGATGACGGCTGGCTGCGTGCGCTGGCGTGGTTGCGCCAAAACGGTCTGTTTTGAAGTGAATCTGGAATGAAAGTAGTGCGGCACACATGACTTTGCTTGCAATTTTGATGGGAACCCTGGTCGCAGGGATTGGCAGCGTGTGGTTGGCCGCTGCCCTGAGTTTTGGCCTGTTGACGCGGTTTACCCAGCACATGCTGAGTCTGGCGGCGGGGGCTTTGTTGGCTACTGCCTTCATGCATTTGTTGCCCGAAGCCTTTGAAAGCGGGATCCCGCCCCAAGCGCTGTTCATGACCTTGCTGCTGGGCCTGGTGTTTTTCTTTCTGCTCGATAAAGCTGAACTGTGGCACCACGGCCACGAGCATCATCAGGCGCATGAGCCCGGTCACCATGATCACAGTCACGCGGCACCCATCGGTGGCAGTTGGGCCGTTCTGACCGGCGACAGCGTGCATTGTTTTGGCGACGGTATTTTGATTGCTTCAGCCTTCGTGGCTGATTTGCGTCTGGGCGTGATTGCATCGCTGGCCGTTATGGCGCACGAAGTGCCGCACCATATGGGCGACCTCGTTGTCTTGCGGCAAAGCTCGCCGACCCGGCGCGTGGCCTTGCTCAAGGTCACGCTGGCTGGCGCAGTGACCGCATTAGGCGGTGTTCTCGGTTACTGGTTAGTCGACCAAACCGAAGGTTATTTGCCTTATTTCCTCGTGGTGGCGTCCAGCAGTTTCATTTATGTGGCACTGGCCGATTTGATCCCCCAGCTGCACAAACGCTTGAGCGCGCGCGAAACCACAGCGCAAATCAGCTGGCTGTTGATGGGTATGGGCTTGGTAGTGCTGGTCAGCCACTTAGCCCATGCCAGTTGAGGGCTTAAGTATTTAACGTCACAATTTTCGGGCTGCACATAGCGGGGCCTGGTTAGGGCAACCAGGTTGGCGCAGCACTCAGCTCCGCGGCTGTCCCCCGGCCTGCGGCCTCCGCCTTGATGCCGCTGCGCCGAATGCCACGTCAACCTGATCCCGTCAGTCGCTGTTGTATTCAAACCGCCAAGTCCGAGATGTTGTCTGCTAGATGAGATGGGGGTGAATGGCGCAGTGAAATCAAGGGGGAGCCCGAAGGGCGGAGGACATTCACGGAGTCATTTACCCCGGTCTCAGCAGCTAACCAAGGCAGGTGAGAGCCAAGACATGGCAACGCATCACCATTCTTCAAGAGAAAAGCAAGAACCGGCGCTTATTTGGCCCAGGAATCCTTCAAGCCAGTCGAGCGATTGAACACCGGTTTGCCAGCGGTGTGATCGATCCGATCGGCAACAAAATAGCCATGGCGTTCGAATTGAAATTTTTCATCCGATTGAGCCTGGGCCAGTGAAGGCTCCAGGTAGGCGCGCACGGTTTGCAAGCTGTCAGGGTTCAGGCTGGCGAGGAAGTCTTTGCCACCGGCGTCGGGTTGTGCTTCGCTGAACAAGCGTTCGTACAAGCGGATTTCGGCGGGAATGGCATCGGCCTGGGCGACCCAGGTGATGACGCCCTTGACCTTGACCGTATCAGATCCTGGTGTACCGCTTTTGGTGTCGGGGATCAGTCTGGCTTGCACCTCGGTGACACGCCCGGAAGCATCTTTGCTGCAACCCGTGCATTCAATCACATGGCCGTATTTGAGTCTGACTTTGTTACCCGGGAACAGGCGGAAAAAACCTTTGGGTGGGGTTTCTTCAAAATCGCCACGCTCGATCCACAAGTCACTACCCATTTTGAACTGACGCCGGCCCAGTTCCGGTAAGTGCGGATTCAGCGGGGCCGAGCAGGGGTCTAGCGTGCCGTCACCCATCAGTTCATTCCAATTCGTCAACACCAGTGGTACCGGGTCGAGCACGGCCATGGCACGTGCAACCGAAACATCAAGCGTTTCGCGCAAACAGCCTTCCAGCGTGGCGTAGTCAATCCAGCTGTCGCTCTTGGTCACACCAATGCGCTCGGCAAACAGCTGAATCGCCTGGGCCGTATAGCCGCGTCGACGCAGACCGACCAGGGTGGGCATGCGCGGATCATCCCAGCCCGCAACCTTGCCCTCGGACACCAGTTGCGCCAACTTGCGTTTGCTGGTGACCACATAGCTCAGATTCAGGCGGGCAAATTCGTATTGCTTGGGCGGTGGGGCACTCAACAGCTGGCCTGCAATCAGGCGTTGCATCAGCCAGTCATAAAAAGGGCGTTGGTCTTCAAACTCCAGCGTGCAAATGCTGTGGGTGATGTTTTCCAACGCATCCTCAATCGGGTGGGCAAAGGTGTACATCGGGTAGATGCACCACTTGTCACCGGTGTGGTGGTGGGTGGCCCGACGGATCCGGTAAATAGCCGGATCACGTAAATTGATGTTGGGGCTGGCCATGTCGATTTTCGCGCGCAACACGGCAGCGCCGTCGGCCAACTCGCCGTTGCGCATCTGGCGAAAACGCAGCAAATTCTGCTCCGGGCTGCGACTGCGAAACGGGCTGTCGGTACCGGGTTTGCCAAAGTCGCCCCGGTTGGCGCGCATTTCGTCGGCCGATTGTTCATCGACATAGGCATGGCCGGCGCTGATCAAGTGTTCGGCAGCGCGGTACATGAAATCAAAGTAGTCGCTGGCCTGGTACAGGTGCGAAGTGGCGTTGGCGTCCCAGTTGAAGCCCAACCAC
This sequence comes from Burkholderiaceae bacterium, assembly GCA_049296795.1. Taxonomy (GTDB): domain Bacteria; phylum Pseudomonadota; class Gammaproteobacteria; order Burkholderiales; family Burkholderiaceae_C; genus CAXNKH01. The sequence goes on along the minus strand of JBAQTC010000011.1, from coordinate 144,234 downwards.
TGCACGGTATCGAGAATGGCGTTGACATATTCGCTGTCTTCTTTTTCCGGATTGGTGTCGTCAAAGCGCATATGACAAACGCCGCCGTAGTCGCGCGCCAAGCCAAAGTTCAGGCAAATGCTTTTGGCGTGACCGATATGCAGGTAACCATTGGGCTCGGGTGGAAAGCGGGTTCTGATTTGCGCGGGGTCGATTGAACCCAGGGCATGGTGGGCCGCGTCGCCTGGGCTGCCGCCCCAATGACGTTGGGCGTAACTGCCCAGTGCCAGGTCGGACTCAATGATCTGGCGCAGAAAATTGCTGGGCTTGGTGTCTTTGTCGGTGGGGGAACTCATGGGCTTAATTTTAGGCGGGCATCTTGCTTTGTAGAATGACGACCATGAAAAAATCACTTCTGCTGGTTATTGCCCTGGTGCTGCTCCTCAGTGTGGCGGGCGGCTGGTGGTGGAACCAGCGCAAAGCGGCTGATGCGATTCAATACCGCACCGCCAATATAGAGCGCGGTCCTTTGCAAGCCACAGTCTCTGCCAGCGGGGCGGTTAATCCGGTGACCCAGGTGACGGTGGGTACCCAGGTCTCAGGACAGATCAAGGAGTTGTATGCCGATTTCAATTCCGAAGTGAAAGCTGGCCAGTTGATTGCTCAGATCGATCCGGAGACCTTTGAATACCGTTTGCGCTCGGCCCAGGCCGATCTGGACGCCGCGCGCTCGGTAGTGATGACTGCGCAAGCCACTGCAGCGGCGAGTCGGGCCGCGGTGTCGCGTGCTGAGACCGATTTAACCGAAGCCGAACGCGGCCATGCCCGCAATGTGAGTCTGGTCGAAAAAGGGTTTATTGCCCAGAGCGAAGCGGACCGAACCCGTGCCCTGGTGATCAGCTCCAAAGAGGGCGTCAAAGCGGCCCAGGCTCAGCTGGGCGTCAGTGATGCTCAGATCAAGAGCGCGCAGGCCAATGTGGCACAGCGCGATGCAGCGCTGGCACAGGCCCGGATTGACCTGGAGCGCACCCGCATCAGTTCTCCGGTCAACGGTATTGTGATCAAGCGCGCGATTGAAAAAGGCCAGACTGTGGCGGCCAGTCTGCAAGCGCCCGAGCTGTTTGTAATTGCTCAGAACCTGTCGGACATGCAGGTTGATGCCAGCGTCGATGAGGCCGACGTGGGGCGAATTCGCACCGGGCAGAAAGCCAGCTTCACGGTCGATGCATTTCCGGGCCAGACTTTTGAGGGCGAAGTGCGCCAAGTGCGCAAAGCTGCGCTGAATGTGGCCAATGTGGTGACGTATGTGGCGGTGATCGGATTTTCCAACGTGGGCAACCGCTTGTTGCCGGGAATGACAGCCAATGTGCGGGTAGTGACCGATGGCCGCGACAGTGCGCTCAAAGTGGCGAATTCAGCACTGCGGGTACGGGTGGCCGGCGTCGAGCCAAGCCCAGAGCCGGCGGCCAAGGCGCCTGGGTCTGCGCCGGGTGCCAGCGCTGAGGCGCCAACCCCGGCTGCCGCAGTCGGCGCCACTGCAGGCAGCGGAGCAGGCGGTGGTGGTGGCCCCTTGGCCGAACTGCGCAACCGGATGGTGCAGGGACTCGACCTCAAGCCCGAGCAACAAACCAAGGTCGATGCGGTGTTCGCCGACAGCCGGCCCAAATTCATGGCCTTGCGCGACCTAACACCCGAAGAGCGGCCCAAGGCGCGCGAGCGCATTCTTGCCGATGTTCGGGCCCGCATCGGCGACCTGCTGACGCCCGAACAAAAAACAAAATATGCGGCGCTGGTGGCTCAAACGGCGGGACGGCAAGTCACGCGCGGGAAAATTTATCTGATGGTCGAAGGCAAACCCAAGGCCTTCAATGTGCGCTTGGGCATCACCGACGGCTCCAGCACCGAGTTGCTGGTGGGGGCTAATTCCCCTGATGCCGATTTGCTCAAAGAAGGTGCCACCTTGATTACGGGGGTGCAGTTGCCAGGCGTGGCACCGACCCCGGCGCGCGCTGTGACTGGCCCGCGCCCGATGTTCTGAAGCTTTGAACCGTTCCGCCATGTCCGCTCAGCCCTTGATCGAAGCGCACGATCTGACCAAGACTTACCAGATGGGCAGTGCCACGCAAATCGCTGCCGGCAAAGCCATGACAGTCCACGCTTTGCGCGGTGTCTCGCTGCGTATCAACGCGGGCGATTTTGTTGCCATCATGGGAGTTTCAGGTTCGGGCAAATCGACTTTGATGAACATTCTGGGTTGTCTGGACCTGCCTAGCCAAGGCCATTACCGTTTGGCCGGTGAAGCAGTCGAATCCATGGCCCAAGACCAACTGGCCTCGATTCGGAACCGGCACATCGGGTTTGTTTTTCAGCAGTTCAACCTGTTGCCGCGCACCAGCGCGCTTGAAAATGTTGAGCTGCCCATGGTCTATGCCGGTGTCAAGGCCAACGAACGCAGGCAGCGCGCCATGGCCGCTTTGCAGCGTGTGGGCTTGGCCGAGCGCAGTGAGCACACGCCGGCCGAACTCTCGGGTGGCCAGCAGCAGCGCGTTGCGATTGCCCGTGCCCTGGTGAATCAGCCGTCCCTGATCTTGGCGGACGAACCGACCGGTGCCCTGGACAGCCAAACCAGCAAGGACATCATGCAATTGCTCACCGAGTTGAATCAACAAGGTATGACCGTGGTTCTGGTGACGCACGAGGCTGACATTGCGGCCTGGGCCGAGCGTAAGCTGGTGTTCAAAGATGGTTTGATGGTGGAGGATTCCAGTAATTGGAATGGGGGGCAGCGCAATGGGGGTCAGAACCCAATTTCGTTGGAGTTGATGGGGACCCGTCAAGATGACTGTCCTGAATTGGGGTCTGACCCCCATTGCGCTGCCCCCCATTCACCATGAACTTTTTTTCTGCTTTAAGAAGTGCGTTGCGGGCGCTGGCTGCCAACACTTTGCGCAGCATTCTGACCATGCTGGGCATCATCATCGGGGTGGCTGCCGTGATCACCATGATTGCGGTGGGCCGCGGTGCCACCGAGCGGGTTCAAAATCAAATGAAAGGCCTGGGCTCCAACATCATGCTGGTGCTGCCGGGTGGGGTGTCGCAAGCCGGTGTGCGGCTGGGAGCGCAAACGCGGCAACGCTTGACCGAAGAAGACGCGCAAGCGATTGCGCTGGACATTCCCGAAGTGCAAGTGGCCGCACCGGTATCGCGCACCAGCGGCCAAGTGGTGGGTGGCAATACCAACTGGGGCACCACGATCCAGGGCGTCAATAACGATTACCTGGAGGCGCGCGACTGGGCGCTGCAATCCGGCCGGATGTTTGATCCGGCCGAGCTGGCGGGTTCAGCCAAAGTGGCTTGGCTCGGCGCCACGGTGGCGCGCGAACTGTTTGGCGAGCAAGACCCGGTCGATCAGGTGATCCGGGTGCGAAGCGTGCCGATGACGGTGGTCGGCGTGTTGGCGACCAAGGGACAAAACTCCATGGGGCATGACCAGGACGATGTGCTGATGATACCGATCAGCACGTTGCGCAACCGAATCTGGGGTGGTGAAGCCACCAGCCGGTTGAAGCGGGTCGGCTCGATTGCGGTCAAGGTTCGCGATGGTCAGAACATGAAAACGGCGGAAGAAGGAATCAAGGAACTGCTGCGGCAACGCTTCAAGGTTCCGGTTGGTGGGGAAGACCCGTTTGCGATTCGCAACCTGACCGAAATCTTGCAGGCGCAGGAGGAATCGAGCCGCATCATGACGTTGTTACTCGCTGCGGTGGCGAGCATCAGCTTGATCATTGGCGGCATCGGCATCATGAACATCATGCTGGTGAGTGTGACCGAGCGCACCCGCGAAATCGGCCTGCGCATGGCGGTGGGAGCACGTTCCAAAGACATCTTGGCGCAGTTTTTGATTGAGGCGGTGACCCTGAGTTTGATCGGTGGTGCGATTGGCGTCTTGTTAGGCGCAGCGTCCACCTGGGCCGTTGGCAGCTTCGCTGGCTGGCAAGTCAGCATGACCGTCGCATCCATTGTGCTGGCGGCGGGATTTTCAGCTTTGGTTGGCGTCTTTTTTGGCTTTTACCCGGCGCGCCAAGCTTCGCGCTTGTTGCCGATTCAGGCCCTGCGTTATGAATAGAAAACCCCTTTGGGGTCAGACCTCAATTCAGGACAACGATTTCCCGGAAATTAGAGCGGTGAACGAGTGGGCTCTGGCCCCAACATGAAGGAGTGGATGTGGATTTGGAGTTGTTAATCAAAGCTGTCGTGATGGGCGTGGTCGAGGGCTTGACCGAATTTTTGCCGATCTCGTCTACCGGTCACTTGATACTGGCTGGCGCTTTGCTGGGTTTTGAAGATGAGAAATCCAAGGTGTTCAATATAGCGATTCAGACCGGGGCGATTCTGGCGGTCATCATCGTCTACTGGCAAAAAATTCGCGCCACTTTGATTGCGCTTCCGAATCAAAAACAAGCGCAGTTGTTCGCCCTCAATATCCTGATCGCTTTCATACCCGCCGTCGTTTTGGGTCTGTTGTTTGGGACCATGATCACGGCGCACTTGTTCACGCCGGTGGTGGTGGCCAGCACCTTTATTCTGGGTGGCTTTGTCATTTTGTGGGCAGAGCGCAGGCAACTGCAAATGAGCGCCGGGCCACGGATTCAGGAAGTCGAGCAAATGACAGCGCTCGATGCCCTTAAGCTGGGGCTGGTGCAGTGTCTGGCGATGATTCCTGGAACCAGTCGCAGCGGCGCCACCATCATTGGCGGCATGTTGCTGGGGCTGTCGCGCAAAGCATCGGTCGATTTTTCTTTCTATCTGGCCATACCGACATTGATAGGCGCTGGTGCGTACAGCCTTTATAAGGAACGCGCCCTGCTGTCTTGGGCGGACCTGCCTTTATTCGCTGTGGGCCTGCTGTTTTCTTTCATCAGTGCTTGGCTCTGTGTGCGTTGGCTGCTGCGCTACATCGCCAGCCAAAGCTTTGTCGGCTTCGCCTGGTACCGCATTGTGTTCGGATTGGTCGTTCTAGCCACCGCCTGGAGCGGAACAGTTCGCTGGGCAGCCTGAGGTTGGAGAAGGTTCGATACCGGGTGGCTTAGGATTTCCTTGCCAACTTCTTCAGTGCATAGAGTGCTTCGAGCGCCTCACGTGGGCTCAAGCTGTCGGGGTCGAGGTCTGTCAGCTGAGCTTCAACGGCGTTGGGTGCATTGACAGGCGCGGCGGGCGGCGCTGCGAACAGATCGACCTGGGTCTGTGCTTGACTGGCGTGGGCTTCTAAAGTTTCCAGCGTGTGGCTGGCGTGGCGCAGCACGGCGGCTGGGATGCCGGCTAAACGTGCCACCTGAATGCCGTAACTTCGGCTGGCCGGTCCGGCTTGGATTTCATGCAGGAACACGATGTCGCGACCCGATTCGGCAGCGCTCACATGGACGTTGAGTGCAGCGTGGTGACTGGCGGGGAATTCGGTAATCTCAAAGTAGTGGGTGGCAAACAGCGTGAAAGCCTGGGTTTTGTCATGCAACTGAGTGGCAATGGCAGAGGCCAACGCCAGACCATCAAAAGTGGACGTGCCGCGGCCGATCTCGTCCATCAGAACCAACGAATTCGGGCTAGCTGAATTCAAGATTTGCGCTGCCTCAGTCATCTCCAGCATGAAGGTGGATTGGGCGTTGGCCAGGTCATCGGCCGCACCAATCCGGGTGTGGATCGCGTCAATCGGGCCCAGCCGACAACCTGCTGCCGGTACATAGCTGCCCATGGATGCCAGCAACACAATCAGCGCGACCTGACGCATATAGGTGGACTTGCCGCCCATGTTGGGGCCGGTGATGATTTGCATGCGCTGCTTGGGGCCTAAGCGGGTGTCATTGGCAATAAAAGAACTGCTGCCGTGGGCGCCGCCTAGGCCACTGGTCTGCGCCAACCGGGCCTGAACCACGGGGTGTCGACCTTGGCTGATTTCGATACAGGGTTCGCGACTGAACAAGGGCGCGCACCAGTCCAGGGTCAGCGAGCGCTCGGCCAAGGCGGCCAACACGTCGAGCGTAGCGATGGCGCGGGCCAACTTAGAGAGGGCCGGCACAAAAGGCTCGAGCTGGTCGAGCAGGTGTTCGTATAGAAATTTTTCGCGCGCCAAGCCGCGTTCTTGGGCGCTCAATGCCTTGTCTTCGAAAGCCTTGAGCTCAGGGGTGATGAAGCGTTCAGCGTTCTTCAGGGTTTGACGTCGTCGGTAATCGTCCGGAACTTTGTCGAGTTGCCCCTGGGTGACTTCAATGAAAAAGCCGTGCACTTTGTTGAATTGCACGCGCAAGTTGGCGATTCCGGTACGCTCTTTTTCCCGGCCTTCCAGATCGAGCAGGAAGTCATCGCAATGGGTTTGGATGGCGCGTAACTCGTCGAGCTCTGCGTCATAGCCGGTGGCGAACACGCCGCCATCACGAATCAAAGCCGCAGGTTCGGCTGCGATCGCGCTTTGCAGAAGCTCGATGCAGCCCGGCGGGGACTGCAAGTCATCGAACAAACGCGACAACAACGTCTCCTGCTCGGGTAGCAGGCCAGCCAGCAGTCCTGTTTTCGCCAGTGTTAGCTGCAAAGCCAGGAGTTCGCGCGGACGCACTTGGCGCAGCGCCAGTCGGGCGCTGATGCGCTCCACATCGGTGCTGCCCTTGAGTTGTGAACGCAGTTCTTGCCAAACGCCTTGGCGCAAAATGCCGATGGCATCTTGACGCTGCTGCGCTGCTCGCCGATCACGCTGTGGATTAAGCAGCCAGTTTTTCAACAAGCGGCTGCCCATGCCGGTCATGCAACTGTCGAGTAAAGAGAGCAGCGTAGGAGAGTCTTCGCCGCGCAGGGTTTGGGTCAGCTCCAGATTGCGGCGGGTCGTTTGCGGCAGATCGATCAACTCGTCCTGGCGCTGTACCCGCAAGCTGTGCACGTGCGACAGCGCGCGTCCTTGGGTGTGTTCGGCGTACGCCAGAAGAGCGGCAGCAGCGCCATGGGACTGGACCAGCTCTTGGGCGTTCCAAGCCGACAAGCTGGCGACTTTGAGCAGCTCCAGCAGCTTGCGCTGGCCCAATGCGGCATCAAACTGCCACTCGGGACGAGCGCATAGCGCATATTGGCCAGCGCCACCCCAGGTTTTGAGCCGCTGCTCGAAGCTGGCCGAGACGTTGGCGCTGTAAACGATTTCTCCCGGCGCGATCCGGGCCACCCATTCAGCCACTTCGTCGCTGTCGCACTGCGCCAAGTGCAGTTCGCCCTGGGTGACACTAAGCCAGGCCAGACCGTAGGTATTGCGGGGCCCTTGATGGATCGCCAACAACAGCGATTCGGTCTTGTCGCTGAGCAGCGCACTGTCGGTTAAGGTCCCAGGCGTCACGACCCGAACCACTTTGCGCTCTACCGGCCCCTTGTTGTTGACTTCACCCACCTGCTCGCAAATCGCCACTGATTCGCCTTGTTTGATGAGCTTGGCCAGGTAGCCCTCCATCGAATGAAACGGAACTCCCGCCATCAGCACGGGCTCACCGGCCGATTGGCCGCGCTGGGTCAGGGTGATATCAAGCAGTCGTGAGGCTTTTTCTGCATCGGAAAAAAACAACTCATAAAAATCACCCATGCGGTAGAACACCAAGATGCCAGGGTACTCGGCCTTGATAGCGAGATACTGCACCATCATCGGCGTGTGTCCAGACGCCCCGGCTCGGGTATCGTCTAAACCATTTTTTTCCTTATTGATCAACGGGTTATCCTAAAAACTTGTTCATGTCTAACTGCTTAAGCGTTCAGCTCATGTATGCCGGGTGTGTCGATGATAGTCAGGAGAGTTTTTTAAAGCATCAGAGAAAGTCGACAATTCAACTTTTAACGATACCACTTCACCGGCAGTGAGGCTTGGTTTTCAGGCCCTTACCGCATGGGACAAGGCTGGTCGTTGGTCAGCGTAAAACATAATGCACGCTGGCCAAAGTGCCGCCAACAAACTCCAGGACTATGTTTTCAACAATCGTTACCATCACACTCCCCATTTTCGCTCTGGCACTGGTTGGATTTTTTTATAGCCGACGTGTCAAGCCAGATTTGGCAGGGGCAAATAAACTGGTGGTGGATATTGCGCTACCTGTCCTGATTTTCACTTCCCTGTCTGCCAAGTCATTTGACCCCATCGCGGCCTTGTCTTTTACGGCGACATCGATTGCCTTGGTCTTGCTCAGCGGTCTGATCGCTTGGCCACTGGTGAAATTCTCTGGTTCATCTCAACAAGCGTTTTTGCCTTGTGTCATGTTCACCAACGTGGGTCCCGTAGGCATCCCTTTGATTGCCCTGGCCTATGGGCCCCAAGGCATGGCGCCTGCCGTGGTGTTGTTGGTGATCTCCAATATTTTGCATTTCACTCTCGGCGCCGGTGTCATGAGTGGCAAAGTGGATTGGCGAATGGTTTATTCCAACCCCTTGGTTTGGGCGACTGTGCTGGGTGTTGGCAGTTCTCAATTGCAGTTGGAACTGCCCACGTGGCTTCAAACATCGTTGACCATGATCGGCAGTGTTTTGGTTCCAATGATGTTGCTGTCCCTGGGGGCAAGGCTTGCCAGCAGCAAAATTGCAGACGCCAAGGTTGGGGCTCAATCGTCGGTCTTGATTGTGGCCATCAGACTTGCTGCCGTGTTCGGGCTGCTGTGGTTTATTCCATTGCAGGGCGTTGAACGTGGTGCCTTGATTTTGTTTGCCTGCTTGCCACCAGCAGTCTTCAACTTCATGCTGGCTGACAAATTTCAAATCGAACCCAACAAGGTGGCTTCAACCGTCATCGTAGGGCACCTCTGTAGCCTGGCCTTTTTGCCCCTGGGCATTTGGCTGGCCTTCGTTTAGCGACCTTGATTTCAGGTCGGTCTTGGGTTGCCGTGATGGCCGCCAAAAAGTCCACAATGAAAATGAAAAAAAGGCCTAACAAGGCCCATTTTTCTTGATATCTGGCGGAAGCGGTGAGATTCGAACTCACGGACGGTTTCCCGTCGCCGGTTTTCAAGACCGGTGCAATCGACCACTCTGCCACGCTTCCGAGTCGCGTATTTTAACCTGCTGTGAGCAAGCCTCAACGACTGGATTTTATTGTTTCGCTGGATTCAAGGCAGAACGCTTACTTTCCGCCTCGCCTGAGCCAGATCGCCAGTCCAAGCATCGCTGCTAGCGCAATAAAGCCCCAAGTGTCCGTAGCGTGCCAGTGCTGGCTGCCTAGCCCATGGCCATCGTGGGCCAGGGCGCTTGTGGTTATCGTCGAGAGCAAGGTGATCGAGGTTTTCACGGGTTCTCCTAATGAATTATCTAGGTTGAAGTTTAGGCAATCCGTACTTCACGTGAAGGCTAGTATGAAAACTGGACTTGGAGTCCAGATTGCGCCGCTACGTTGGTTGGAGCGTAAGGGATAAACTAGCCCCTTGTGGGGTATGGCCACTGTTGCTTACCTAACGCTCATGGCCCCAATACCCCGAACAACGTCGAGCGCATGGCTGCGCTATTCAACCAAGGAAATTCAGACATGGGCGCTCAGTGGAAAGCAAAAGGCAAAGAACTGGCAGCAAATGCCAAAGGAAAACTGTTTGGAAGACTGGCCAAAGACATCATGATTGCTGCGCGCAGTGGTGCCGATCCGGCATTGAACGCGCGTTTGCGACTGGTGGTTGAGCAGGCGCGTAAAGTCTCCATGCCCAAGGACACCTTGGAGCGAGCTATCAAAAAAGGGGCGGGGCTTACAGGCGAAGCCGTCAATTTTGTACACGTGATTTACGAAGGTTTTGCGCCGCACCGCGTGCCCGTCATGGTTGAGTGCCTGACCGACAATGTGAACCGCACCGCACCTGAAATGCGCGTGCTGTTTCGCAAGGGGCAACTGGGTACCTCGGGTTCAGTGGCTTGGGATTTCGACCATGTCGGAATGATCGAAGCCGAACCGGCCGTTGCGGGCGCTGATCCTGAATTGGCTGCCATCGAAGCTGGTGCCCAGGATTTTGAGCCCGGCGAGGAAGAAGGCGTCACCTTATTCCTGACCGATCCCGCAGATCTTGATCTGGTGAGTCGCGCGCTGCCAGCCCACGGCTTCAGCGTTTTGTCGGCCAAGCTGGGATACAAGGCCAAGAATCCCTTGAGCCCGGCCAGCTTGAGCGTCGAGCATCTTGAAGAAGTAGAGGCTTTTCTGGCCGCCATTGATGGCAATGATGATGTGCAGAATGTATTTGCCGGTTTGGCGGGCTAAGGTTGTAGAACCGGTTTCGTCAGTGGCAATACATTAGCCAAGATCAAATGGGGCACGGCCTGGGACTCGGCCGTGCTTTTTCTTGACCGTCAGCTCAGGCGTCAGGCGCCACGGGGTGGTTGGACAGGGCTTCCAGGGCTTTGACCAGGGCCGAGTGATCGGCTTGTCCATGGCCCAGCGCCGCGCAGGCTTGCATCAACTGGGCCGCGTTGGCGGTTTGCGGCAAGGCCACATTCAGTGCGCGCGCGCCTTGCAGGGCCAGGTTCAAATCCTTCTGATGCAGGGCAATCCTGAAACCGGGGTTGAAAGTACGCTTGATCATGCGTTCGCCATGCACCTCGAGAATACGTGATGATGCAAAGCCTCCCATCAGGGCTTGCCGTATTTTGGCTGGGTCGGCGCCGGCCTTGGAGGCAAACACCAGTGCTTCGCTGACCGCAGCGATGTTCAGTGCAACGATGATCTGGTTGGCTACTTTGCAGGTTTGTCCGTCGCCGTTGCCGCCGATCAGATTGATGTTCTTGCCCATCAGGTCAAACAAGGGCTTGACTTGGTCATAAATGGCTTGTTCTCCGCCGACCATGATGGTCAGGCTAGCTGCTTTGGCGCCGACTTCACCGCCTGAGACCGGCGCATCCAGAAAGTCGCAGCCCAGGGCATTGATTTTTTTGGCGAATTCTTTGGTCGCAATCGGGTCGATTGAGCTCATGTCCACCACGATTTTTCCTTGGCTCAAGCCCGCTGCCACGCCCGCTGCGCTAAATAACACTTTCTCGACATCCGGGGTGTCGGGCACCATGGTGAAAATAATGTCAGCTTGCTTTGCCACATCGGCCGGACTGGCGCAGGCAACGGCACCCGCGTCGATCAATTCCTGTGGCACTTTGCTGCGGGTGTTGACCGAAAGCTGGTGACCGGCCTTGATCAGGTTCAGTGCCATGGGTGTGCCCATGATGCCAAGGCCGATAAAGCCCAGCTTGAGTGAGGATTGCGTCATAAATTTCCTTGAGAATTGATTTGGACCGATTGCCTAAACCGTTGCGAATCGAATTATCCTAGAAATGCTGTAACGCTCTGCGAACCAGCGTAAGCTCAAGCACTTGGGCATCGAGCTTGATCGGTATTCGGTGGTTGAATCCCCGATGCGTCGCCAGGAAGCAGGGCGGTTACGGGCTCAGTCGTTTTGGGAACCACGATGGGCCCAGGCCGTGGTGTGCTTCTCGAGATAGCTGAACAGCTCATACATCAGCATGGCCATGGCGCCGACCACCACCAAGCCACTGAAGGCCAGGCCCATTTGCATGGCCGAGCCGGCTGAGAGCAGGAGATAGCCAATGCCTTCGTTGGCTGCTGTCATTTCCGAGACCGTGGTGCCGACAAAGGCTAAAGTGATGGCCACTTTGAGCGAGCCGTAAAAATAGGGCATGGAGCGAGGCAAGCCCACTTTGACCAGCACGTCCCAACGCCTGGCCCCAAGTACCCGCAGCACGTCTTCAAGTTCGGGCTCAAGCGTGGCAAGTCCGGTCGCAATATTGACCATGATGGGGAAAAATGAAATCAAGAATGCAGTCAGAATGGCCGGCCCTATGCCGATGCCAAACCAGACTACCAGGATGGGAACGAAAGCGGCTTTGGGCAAGGCATTAAAAGCCGTCATCAGGGGGTAAACGGCGGCGTAGGCCAGCCGCGAGCTACCGATGACAAAGCCCAGCATGACGCCGACAACGATGGCTATTCCAAAGCCCGCCATCGTCACCCAATAGGTGCGCCATGCATGGGCCGCAATGATGGCCTTGAATTCCCAGAATTGGGTCCAAATCCGCCATGGGCTGGGGAAAATGAATTCCGAGACGTTCAAGCCGGCACAAATCAGTTGCCACAACAAAATCACGGCAATCAACAACAGCCAGGGCGACCACAATTCAAGTTGTTTTTTGTTCATGACGTATTACCTGCTGATTGCTGGCTTGCTGGTGCGAAAAGCGCCGATATGAGTGCGCAGCTCATGCACGATGTCGGAGAACTCTTTGCTGTAAGTGACTTCCAGCTCACGCGGACGTGGCAGTTCAATCTCACGTTTGACCATGAAACGTCCGGGGCTCTGGCTCATCACATAGACGGTGTCGGCCAGGAAAACAGATTCGCGCAAATCGTGGGTCACCAAGATGACGTTGAATTGTTGTTCGGTCCAAAGATCGCGCAAGATGCACCAGAGATCTTCTCGAGTGAATGCATCAAGCGCACCAAAAGGTTCGTCAAGCAGCAGCATTTTGGGTTCGTGGATCAGGGCCCGGCAGATGCTGGCGCGTTGTTGCATGCCGCCTGAGAGTTGCCAGGGAAATTTGTTCTCGTAGCCGCCCAGACCAACCTTCTGTAATAGCTGGCTGGCACGTTCCGCGTATTCCTTGCGTTTATTTTTGAAACTGCTGCGGTAGGGCTCGACAATTTCCAGCGGCAGTAACACGTTGTCCAGGGTGGTGCGCCAAGGCAACAGGGATGAGGACTGAAAAGCCATGCCCGAAATTTTCAGTGGCCCCGTGACCGGCTGACCATCGATAGCAATTTGACCGACTGATGGCATCCTCAAGCCGGTCGCGAGTTTCATGAAAGTCGATTTGCCGCAACCCGAGGGACCGACGATGGCAATAAACTCGCCGCGCTTGACCTGGAGGTTGATGGCCTCGACCGCAAAATGATTCTGGGCCAGCAACTCGTCGTTGTAGGCCAACCAGACATCACGGAAGTCAATGAAATTCGACGCTTCAGAAGCCATGACGTGTCCCGATCGGAGCGTAAAGAGTTTTATTTCTTCTGCGGCAGGATATTGAGTTCAGATGCCGTTGGCAGGAAGGAGCCATTCCAGACTGCGTTGGGATCAACCCGGGATTTCGTGTTGAAGGCATCCGAAACTTGAGAGGCCATCAGAACCAATCGCGGCATGTGTACTTGGCCAAAACCTTCTTTGCGGGCATCGGGGCTGTTCACAACGGTGTCAATAGCCAGTTGCAGGCGGCGCGTTTCCAAGCCGACATTGATGATGCCGTCACGCGCTTTGACATCCTCGATGGCCGCTGCGGGATTGGCAATCACCTGTTTGGCGCCTTTAGCAAAAGCAGCCAAGAAAGCTCGAACAGCGGTCGGATTTTCGCTCAGCAGTTTAGGCGAGGCGATGATGACGTTGCCGTAGAGTTTGACCCCATTGTCGGCGTAGGGCAGCACCACCACGTCTTCAGCCTTAACACCGCGCGCCTCCAAGTTGAGCAAGGATGTGAAGGTGAATCCGGTGATGGCATCCACATCGCCGCGCGCCAGCATGGTTTCACGCAGCGGTGGATCCATCGCTGTCCATTGCACACCACTGATCGAGTTGGCTTTGGCAAAAATAGGGAAAGCCCGGCGGCCGGCGTCAAACACAGGCGCACCGAGTTTTTTGCCGTTCAAGTCGGCGGTTGTTTTGATGCCCGATTTCTTGAGTGCCATGACGGATGCGGGCGTGTTGTTGTAGACCATCATCACGGCCACGGGTTTGTTCGGTGCGTCCGGGTTGTTGGCGTGGAATTCCATGAGCGCTGCCAGATCCGCGAAACCCATGCCGTAGGTTCCCGAAGCCACCCGGGTCACCGTACCGCCTGACCCGTTGCCAGCGTCGATACTGACGTCGAGCTTGGCGTCTTTGAAATAACCTTTGGCCGCTGGCGTCAGAAACAAGGCGGCTGGGCCTTCAAAGCGCCAGTCGAGTTGAAATTTGATCGCCGTGTTCTGCGCTTGTGCGCCAGCCCAGGTCAAGAGGGTGACCAAGGCCAGGGTGGTTTTGAGTGCTGTGCGTTTTTTCATGGTGACTCCAGGTTGAAGGAAGAAATTCAGTCCCGCTTGAAAGTGAGTGTACGGGTGGCGTTGTTCGCCGAAAGCAATTCGTGAAGCGTGCGTGCAATGACCTTGGTGGCTAGTCGCAGGTCGTTCAGCTCAAGTCGCTCATCGGCGCGTTTGGCATGCGATTCCAAAACGGTTCGAGGTCCGGCGCCGTAAATGACACCAGGAATACCGGCTTCGCCAAACAGCCGAACATCAGTGTACAGGGGGCTACCGCAGGCGGGAATGGGTTCGCCGAACAGCGCCGAGGCATGGCGCTGCAGGGCTTCGACCAGGGGCTTGTTTCCTGGCAACGGCACCAGTGCTTTGGATAAGAGAATGCGTTTGATGTCAACGCGAATGCCTTCGTCGCTACGGCCTTGATTGAATCTATCGGCGGCGGCGGCGATGACTTGCCGAATATCGGCTTCCACTTCAGCCGGGTTCTCTTCCGGAATCATTCGGCGGTCCAGTTTGAAGCTGACCATGCCCGGGACGACATTGGTATTGGTGCCGCCTGTGATTTGACCGACGTTTAAATAAGGGTGGCTGATGCCTTCGACTTGGGATAGCAGGGTTTGGTACTTGGTGTTCTGGGCGTATAAGGCCGTGAGCAAGGCATTGGCGCCTTGCAGGGCATCGATACCGGTGGCGGGAATTGCAGCGTGCGCCATTTTCCCGTTGACCGTCACTTCCAGTTGCAAACAACCGTTGTGGGCCGTAATCACCTGGTAGCTAAAACCGGCAGCGATCAGCAAATCGGGATGCACCAGCTGGTGGCGCAATAACCAGGCTGGACCGACTTCGCCGCCGTATTCCTCATCGTAAGTGAAAATCAAATCGATGCCGCCTTGGCGTGGCTTGGCCACCGCTTCCAGCGCCCGGGTGGCAAAAGTGAAAGTGGAAAAATCACATTTGCTGACCGCTGCAGCGCGGCCATAAATCTTGCCTTGTTCTATTTCTCCGCCATAGGGATTTTGAGTCCAGCCTTCACCCGGGGGAACCACGTCGCCGTGGGCATTGAGCGCGATGGTTAAGCCGCCGGCGCCGTAGTTGCGGCGCGCGATCAGGTTGGTGATGGACTCCAGACCCGCGGACTTAACTTCGGCGGTCGGTACTTCGTGCCGTTCCACTGGTATGCCCATGGCTTCTATCAGTTCGGCAGCGCACAGCGCATGTGGCGTATTGTTGCCCGGTGGTGTGTCGGTCGGCACCTGAATCAGAGCCTGTAAAAATTTTACCTGCTCCTCAAAATGGGCGTCGATCCAGGCGTCGAGTTGTTGGTTAATGGGGGTCATGGTTGGAGCTGGGTCAAGAGCTGAGAAAAAGCGCTGATGCACAAAGCCATGTCATCGCAGGTGGTTGACTCCAACGGGTTGTGGCTGATGCCTGAATTTTGACCCCGCACAAACAACATGGCCTGTGGCATCAATTGATGCAGCTTCATGGCGTCATGACCAGCACCGCTGGGCATGTGGTGCAGCGTAACGCCCAGGCTGGAGACGGCTTTCTCCCAGCGGTGCTGCCAAGCAGGAGCACTGGGTGCAGCACTGATGCGCAGGGTTTCTTGGGTAGTGCAGTGCAGGCCGCGGCGTTGACAAATCAGTTCGAGTTCGGTCAGCACATCGGTCACCAGTGCGTCACGTTGCTGATCAATCGGTGCGCGCAAGTCCAGAGAAAATTGACAAAGTCCTGGCACCACGTTGACCGAGCCATTGGGCACATGCAACATGCCCATGGTCGCCACGCTATCGCCATCTTGGCTTGCGCGTTTTTCGACAAAGAGCGCCAACTCGGCCGCCCCTGTTGCAGCGTCGCGGCGCTGGCCCATCGGTGTGGTACCTGCGTGGCTCGCCTCGCCTATCAGCGCACACTGCAGGCGTACGCTGCCATTGATTGACGTGACGATCCCCAGAGGGAGATTCAAGGCGTTGAGAACCGGTCCCTGCTCAATATGGACTTCGACAAACCCCAGATAGTCCTTGGGGTCGCGTTGCAGAGCCGCAATATCCTTCACGCGTAATCCGGCTTGCGCCATGGCGTCGAGCATGGAAACCCCATCGCCATCCACTTGTGCCAGCCAATCGGTCTTGAAGTCACCCACCAGAGCGCTTGAACTCAGAAACGTGGCGGGGTAGCGCTGGCCTTCTTCTTCAGCGAAAGCAATCAGCTCGATATGAAAAGGCAGACGTTGGCCTGCGCGTGCCAGTTCTCGAACGCACATCATGGGAACGAAGATGCCCAACCTGCCATCGTATTTCCCACCATTGCGAACGGTGTCGTAATGACTTCCGCTCAGCAGAGTTTTGGCTTGAGGGCTGCTGGCGTGGTAACGCCCCACCACGTTGCCCACGGCATCGATGTGAACGCTGTCAAAGCCGCATACCCGCATACGCGATGCGATGCTGCTGGCGCAGGCCCGATGCGCATCGGTCAGGTAAGTGACCGTGAGCTGACCTTTCTCAGAAAATCCAGGATCGCTGAATTGGGCCAGATCCTCGTGCCAATCCCATAACTCCTGGCCCAGCAAGGGTTGGTCATTAAATTTGTCGTTGAGTCTGATCTCGGCAATTCTATGAATTTGGCGCAAGCACTCTTTGAATTCGTATTCGGGGTGTTGGTTCAGTCTGCGCTCGAAAGTGGCAATGATGTCGCGTTTGCTCAAGCCTGTTGCACGGGGCCCTCGAACCGCCAGAATGAAAGGGAAACCAAATTTTTCCAAGTAATCGCTATTGAGTTGCTGAATTTTTGCGAATTCTTCAGGCGTGCATGCTGTCAGACCTACCTTGCCCTGCTCGTGACTGGACTCATGGGTCAAGGTTTTGCTGACCATGGCCTTTCCCGCGAGTTCGGGGTGGGCACATATCAAGGCTAACTGGGCGGCTTGGCCCGCGTTTTCAAGGACCTGGGTCATGCGGTATTTGAAAGCGGCCATGGATAGAAAAGGGCGCGCGTCTAAGGCCTGCTCGACGATCCAGGGGCTGTGTTCGTACAGTCCATTGAGCAGCCGGGCTGCTTCAACTGGGCTGGCGTGATTAAGTTGTTCTAGGGTGAGCACAATTTTTTAGCTGATGAAAGGATGGGTTTGTTTCCAATGCCGTGCAAGGTCGATGCGACGGCAAACCCAGACTCTGTCGTGTTGCTCGACGTGGTCTAAAAATCGTTGCAGCGCCGCAATACGTCCAGGTCGACCCAAGAGGCGGCAGTGCATTCCCACGCTCATCATCCGCGGCGTTTCGGCCCCTTCTGCATACAAGACATCAAAAGTATCTTTCAGGTAATGAAAGAATGGGTCAGCGTGGGAAAAACCTTGGGGCAACGCAAATCGCATGTCGTTGCAGTCCAGCGAATAGGGGACGATCAGTTGCGGTACGACTTGACCGTCAGTCTTGCTTACCTTCATCCAGAACGGCAAATCGTCGCCGTAGTAGTCGCTGTCGTATTCAAATCCGCCGTAGTCGGCGACCAGACGCCGGGTGTTGGGGCTGTCGCGTCCGGTGTACCAACCCAGGGGACGTTCCCCGGTGAGCTGTTCGATGATCGCCATCGCAGTGTGCATGTGGTCGCGTTCCGTGCCCTCATCGATGTTTTGGTAGTTAATCCAGCGCAGACCGTGGCAGGCAATTTCGTGGCCCTGACGCTGGAATTCAGCGCACAATTCGGGGTAGCGCTGCAAGGCCATGCTGACGCCAAAAACGGTCAGTGGCAGTTGACGTTTTTCAAACTCGCGCAGGATGCGCCAGACACCGGCTCGGGAGCCATATTCATAAATGCTCTCCATGCTGAGATGGCGTTGTGCGTAACTCGGCGGGTTGAACATTTCCGACAGAAATTGCTCCGATCCCGTGTCGTCATGCAACACGCTCATTTCAGCGCCTTCTTCGTAATTCAGCACAAACTGCAAGGCAATCCGAGCCCGCCCCGGCCAGCTGGCCGCTGGTGGTTTGGCACCGTGGCCGATCAGATCGCGTGGATACGCCGGCGTGCTCTTGAGGAGGGTCATGCGCTAAGTGCCATTGAAATATCGTTGGACGGGAGTTTGCGATCGAAAGTCAGCTTGTCTTCGACATGGCGCAGATGTTGATCCATCAGGTGAACAGCGAGCTCTTCGTCCTTGGCTGCCAAGGCTTGGACGATGGCAACGTGCTCGGAATACGAATGTTTGGCCGCAGCGCTACTTTGGTACATCAAAGTGATCAGGGCGCAGCGTGAGATCAGTTCACCCAGCAGTTGCGCCAGCACTTCGTTTCCCATGAGTTTGGCAATATGCACATGAAAGTCGCCCAGCAATTCGGTTCGCCCCGGCACATCGCTACCTGCGACTGCGGATTGCTCCAGTTTGATATGGGCTTTGAGTGACTTTAATTTGGCAGGCGTGAGTTCGCGTACAAAGGCACGGATCATTTCGGCCTCCAGCATGCGCCTCACTGCGAACACTTGGCGGGCTTCGGTCTCGGACGGAGTCGCTACAAAAGCTCCGCGCGCCGGCTCCAGTTGGACCAATCGATTTTGTGCGAGCTGGAACAAAGCTTGGCGTACCAGGGTGCGCGATACGTCGAAGTGGTCTGCCAACTTTTGCTCAGACAGCTTGGCTCCGGGCTTCAGCCGATGTTCTACGATGGCCTTGGTTAAAGTGCTGACGATCAAGCTGGTGGAGGTCTCCATGCGATCATGATAGCCGGATTTATTAAATGTGTATACACTTTCGGTTTATCAAAAGGATTCGCCATGGGATTGAGCACACACGTACTAGACACCATGCACGGCAAGCCGGCGCAAGGTATGCAGGTGGCGCTCTACCGCACTGAGGGCGAACAAGTGGTTCTGCTCCAACAAATCACACTTGACGCCGATGGCCGTAATCCGACAGGACTGTTGCTAGATAACGAAAAATTCAAAACAGGAACTTACCGTCTGGTCTTTGATGTGGCCGCTTATTTCGAGTCGCGTGCAGTGGCGCTACCCCAACCCAATTTCCTGAGCCAAGTCAGTCTTGACTTTGGCGTGGCCAACAGCAGTGAGCACTACCATGTACCTTTGCTGGTCAGCCCCTGGAGCTATTCGACTTACCGTGGCTCTTAAAACGGTGAATGAAAATCTGCTCTCCAGGCTGGCTGGTGAAAGCGCGGTTTTGGTCAGCGTGGTTGCAACGCGGGGCTCGGTTCCGCGTGAGGTCGGCGCCTGGATGGCCGTGTTCGATCAGGACACGCTGGGAACCATTGGCGGGGGCCATCTCGAATTACAGTCCATCCAAAAGGCCCGCTCTTATTTGCGCGAAACGGTGATCCAAGATACGCATCTTTACAAGCTTGGACCTAGTCTGGGCCAGTGTTGTGGCGGTGAGGTTCAACTGCATTACGAAATCGTCACTGCTAACGAGCTGGCGACGCTAGAGCAACGTTTGCAAGTAGAGACCACGGCGGTGGCTCTTTTTGGCAGCGGACATGTCGGTAAAGCCTTGGTTCGGGTGCTGGGGTCGCTGCCGGTGAAAGTCAATTGGATTGACAGCCGTGATGAAATATTTCCAGACCATCTTCCGATCAATGTGCGTTGTGAACACTCCGATCCAGTTGAAGCCGCCGTTGACTCCTTGGAACCCAATAGCCGGATATTGATCATGAGCTTTAGCCATGCTGAAGATTTGAATGTTGTGTCCTCTTGCTTGTTGCGCCAGCGAACAAGAGCTGATCTGCCTTTTATCGGTTTGATCGGCAGCCAGACCAAATGGGCAACATTCAGGAGTCGCTTGATCGAGCGGGGATTTTCAGCGCAAGAAATTTCGCACGTCACCTGTCCGATTGGCGTTCCTGGGATCAGTGGCAAACAACCGGAAGTCATTGCCGTGGCGGTAGCGGCTCAGATCATGCAAATTCGAAAAGGTAATTGATGATGGAAAGCTATTTTCTCGATTGGGCCAACCTTTTGCTGCGCTGGTTGCATGTCATCACCGCCATGGCTTGGGTTGGTGCTTCTTTCTATTTTGTGTTTTTAGACAGCAGCCTGACCCCACCGGTTGATGACGAGTTAAAACGCCAGGGTGTCGATGGCGAGCTGTGGGCGGTCCATGGCGGCGGTTTTTATCACCCGGTCAAATTCAATGTCGCACCCCCCAAGCTACCTGCGAATTTGCACTGGTTTTACTGGGAGAGCTACGCCACCTGGCTCTCGGGTTTTGCGCTGTTCGCGCTGTCTTATCTCTGGAATTCAAGTACTTACCTGATAGATAAGTCACGCATGGACTGGTCGAGCAGCGGGGCGATTGTTGCTGCTTTGTCAATGCTGTTGGCGTTTTGGCTGCTTTACGACGCGATTTGTCGACATTTCTCAAAACGTGGCGATGCAATCGTTGGCTTGTTGCTTGGGCTTTTGGTTTGCTTGGCCTCGTGGCTGGCTTGCCATTGGTTTGCCGGGCGTGCTGCTTTTATTTTGGTCGGTTCCATGCTGGCCACCGCCATGACGGCCAATGTGTTTTTCTGGATTATTCCGGGCCAGAAAAAAGTCATTGCCTCGATTAAGGCGGGTGAACCGGTTGACCCTGTCCATGGTCAGCGTGGCAAACAACGCAGCGTTCATAACACCTACTTCACTTTGCCCGTGCTGTTTGCCATGCTCAGCACCCACTACAGTTTTACTTACAGCCATTCCCAGAATTGGCTGATCTTGCTGTTGATGATGTTGGCTGGTGCATCCATCCGGCAGTTCTTTGTTCTGCGTCATGGCTATAAATTGGCACGCAATCGCAACCCCCTGGGCTTTGCCCTGGTCGGACTGGCCTTGATCATGGGGCTGATTTTTTGGCTCAAACCCGCAGTCCACGTCGAAGCGACTCCTGTTGGGGAGCAAGGCAAGGCAGCTCCAGCCACATTCCAAGCTTTGCAATCGGTGTTGGAGCAGCGTTGTTTCATGTGCCACGGCGCACAAGTTCAAATGAAGAACGTTCGACTCGATTCGGCGTCCCACATCAAACTGCATGGCCAGTCCATTTACCAGCAGGTGGTGATACAAAAACTCATGCCAATGAACAATGCCACAGCAATGACCGAGTCTGAGCGCTTGGTCGTCAAGCAATGGTTTGAATCGGGCGCTGCGACTCAATAAATGGGTCAGATTTCAATTATTTGAAGTCAAAATGCGCAGTGCACTCGAAGGTGTTGGCGGGTCCGGTGGATTGGGTGCCCGTTCTCCAGCCCAGGCTCGCGGGCGGCTGTCGGTTCGGTCTCAGGTCTTGGCGTGAATACCTTGTTTGATGCACGATCTGTGTAGCAACCACGAATCGGGCCTGCGCCCCGACACCCGCACCATCGATCCATCTGGCGTGTTGGTTCTTCTAAATGAAGTCCGAAACCCCGCGAGCTGCGTTGCTTCGAGGTGGGTGGTGGGGCTGGCAGGCGCAGGCTCCATTCGCGGTTGCCACAGGGTTTGAGATCCTGTAGCAGGGTTGACGAAGTAAAGCTTGAGCGTCCGATGAATTTGCCCGCGAGCTGAGCCGGAGAAGGACAGGCACGCCGCCCGCCTAGCGCGAAATGCTGACAAGAGGGTGCACACATCCTGTTGCATGGGCAGGCGTTGGCGAGGGGCCATAGAATTGCGTCCTGGCGTTGAAGCCCACTGATCTAACCCCGAACAAGGACCCCATGAAGACTTACAAAATTGCTTGCATTCCCGGCGACGGCATTGGCAAGGAAGTGATCCCTGCTGGCCAGACCGTGCTGGCAGCCCTTGCGGCCAAGCAAAACAATTTCAAATTCGAGTTCAGTTCGTTTGACTGGGGTGGTGACTACTACCGCCAGCATGGCGTGATGATGCCGGCGCTGGGTCTGGACGACTTGCGTGACAAGGATGCGATTTTGTTCGGCTCGGCCGGCGACCCGGATATCCCGGACCACATCACGCTGTGGGGCTTGCGACTGAAAATTTGCCAAGGTTTCGACCAATACGCCAATGTGCGACCAACGCGTATCCTGCCGGGCATTGTTTCGCCGCTGCGCAACTGCAAGCGTGAAGACTTGAACTGGGTGATCGTTCGGGAAAATTCCGAAGGTGAATACTCTGGCGTGGGTGGGCGGGCCCATCAAGGTCATCCGATCGAGGTCGCGACCGATGTCTGCATGATGACGCGGGCCGGAGTCGAACGCGTCATGCGCTTTGCTTTTCGTCTGGCGCAGTCGCGCCCACGCAAACTGCTGACGGTGGTGACCAAATCCAACGCGCAACGCCACGCCATGGTGATGTGGGACGAAATCGCGTTGCAGATCTCCAAAGAATTCCCGGATGTGAAGTGGGACAAGGTGCTGGTTGACGCTTGTACCGACCGTATGGTGAACAAGCCCGCTACGCTCGACACCCTGGTGGCTACCAATTTGCACGCCGATGTGCTGAGCGACCTGGCTGCTGCGCTGGCTGGCAGTCTGGGTATTGCGCCCACTGGCAATATCGATCCCGAGCGTCGTTACCCGTCCATGTTTGAGCCGATTCATGGCTCGGCTTTTGACATCATGGGCAAGGGCCTGGCCAATCCGATCGGCACTTTCTGGAGCTGCGTGATGATGCTCGAACATCTGGGCGAGGCTGCAGCAGCGGCCCAGCTAATGGCAGTGATCGAGTCGGTCACGGCTGACAGCAAGCTGCACACCGGCGACCTCGGTGGTCAGGCCACGACAGAGCAGGTCACCGCTGCTGTTTGCGCCAGAATTGCGACGGCCTGAGCCGAAGTCGGCCCGGCCCATGCTATAAGTTCGATGACTACAACCGGAGACAACAATGAAGAAATTGCTTTGCGTATTAGGTCTGATTTTGCTGGCGCCGTTGGCTCAGGCTCAGTCTTGTCCTGACAAGAACCTGCTTTATTGGCAAGCCTTTCCGCCTGGAGGCGAGTCCGATTTGTCGGCCCGCCATCAACAGGTGGTGCTGAAGAAGAAGTGCGCAGCCATCGACACCATCATTCAGTACAAGGCTGGGGCCGGTGGTGGCCTGATGTGGGCTCAAATGAATCAGTTGCCCGGCGATGGACTCAATGTAGTGGGTATCAATCTCCCGCACATCGTGTTCCAGCCGCTTGAAGGTCAGGTGCAGTACAAGACCCAGGACATCACCCCGGTGTTCTGGTTCCACTACACGCCCGATATTCTGGTGGTGCCTGAATCCAGCCCCATCAAGAATTTCGCCGATTTCATCAAAGCGGCCAAAGCTGACCCCGAAAAACTCAGTTTGGGGGGGTCGGGACTGAATTCGGCTAATCATGCGGCGCATGAACGCATGAATGCCGCTTTTAGCGTGAAGACAATCTACATCCCATTCAAGGGAACCGGCGACATGGCCACGGCGGTGATGGGCTCACAGGTCACCGGTGCCATGACGTACACCGCTTTTGCCATCAATAACAAAACCCGAATTCGTCCGCTCGCCGTGGCGATGGAAAAACGCCATCCACTGATGCCCGAGGTGCCGACTTTCAAGGAGCTCGGTGTGGACTGGGTTGACGGTGCTTACCGCGGCATTGGGGTTCCCAAATCGACCTCGCCTGAAGCACGCAAGCGTTTGTCGGACATGTGGGCCAATTTGAACAATGACCCAGAAATGAAAGAGCTCGCCGCCAAAGCCGGTTTCGAACTGGTCAATGTTGGCGTTGAGCAGATGGATGCTTTTATGAAAGACAAGACCCGTCTTTACACCGAAGGCGCGCAACGGCTGGGTCTGGGTAAAAAATAAACCTGATGGAAATCGAGCCGCGCCAATTTCTTGAGCAGCTGTATCAGGCTGCCGTTCGCCGTGCTTTGCCACTGCACAATACTGCGGCTCAGTTACCGACTCCACCCCAAGGCCGCACCCTGGTGATCGGCGCCGGAAAAGCCGGCGCTGCCATGGCGCAGGCGGTCGAAGCGCTGTGGCCAGCCGATGCGCCTCTGAGTGGTCTGGTGGTGACCCGCTACGGCCACACACCGTCAAGACCCGTGGGTCTCGCCAACCGGATCGAGGTGATTGAGGCAGCCCACCCTGTGCCCGATGCAGCAGGGCTGGCTGCTGCGCAGCGGATTTTGGCGCTGACCCAAGGCCTGAGTGCCGATGACTTGGTGCTGTGTTTGATTTCGGGTGGCGGCTCGTCGCTGCTGACGCTGCCCGCTGTCGGGCTGACGCTGGAAGAAAAACAGCGCATCAACCAAGAGTTACTCCACAGCGGCGCTAATATTTCCGAGATGAATTGCGTGCGCAAGCACCTCTCCAGCATCAAGGGTGGCCGGCTGGCCGCTGCTTGCGCGCCGGCCCGGGTCGTCACACTGACCATCAGTGATGTACCCGGCGATAACCCCTCCATCATCGCCAGTGGGCCGACGGTTCCCGATGCATCGACCTGCGCCGATGCCTGGGCTATTTTGCAACGCTACCGAATTGAACTGCCAGAGCCAGTGAAGCAGGCGTTGCTGCAAGGCGCTCTGGAAACTCCCAAGCCCGGTGACCCGGTGTTTGAGGGTCATCAAGTCCACATGATCGCCACGCCTCAACAATCCTTGGAAGCAGCCGCTGCACTGGTGCGCGAAGCGGGTTTGAATGCCTACATCCTGAGCGATGAAATGGAAGGCGAATCGCGCGAGGTGGGAAAAGTTCACGCTGCATTGGCCAGAGCGGTGGCACAGCGTGGCCAGCCATTCCAAAAACCTTGCGTGATTCTCAGCGGCGGTGAAACCACGGTGAGCGTGCGGCCGGTTCCCCTTGGCGCGGTGCGGGGCCGGGGCGGCCGCGCCGGAGAGTTTTGTTTGGGACTGGCGTTGGCACTGCAGGGTCAAGCTGGCGTTTATGCGCTGGCGGCTGATACCGATGGCATCGACGGCATGGAGGACAACGCCGGAGCCTGGGTCGATCCCAGTACCTTGGCTAGGGCCCGGGCCTGTGGACTCCAGAGCGAGACTTACCTGGATCGCAACGATGCCTACAGTTACTTCGATGCGCTCGGCGACTTGGTGATCACCGGGCCGAGCTACACCAACGTCAATGACTTCCGCGCACTGCTGATTCTCTGAGCCAGCACTTCACTCGCACAGCTGGCGGATCTCGGCGGGGATGGGAAGGGCGCGAATCGCACCGGCTTGGTCAGTGCGATGGGCTGCAAAAATCCGAACCTCGTCGCACTCCATGATCAGGTCTTCGCCGCGCATCACGCGGTAGCGCTGGACAAAACTTTTTCCGCGCCATTCGGGAATGCTGGTGTGGATTTCCAGCGTCTGGCCATAGCTGGCTGGTTGGACAAAGCGGGCGTGGGTGTCAACCAAAGGGGTACCAATAATGCCCAGGGTTTTTTCGGTTTCGTGCCAGGGCGGAACACCGCACTGGATAAAAAAGTGGCGCGATGCAGCGTCAATCCAGCGAAAGAAATTGGGGAACCAGACGATGCGCGCCGGGTCGCAGTCACCAAACTCGACGCGCAGGGTGTAGCAGATGCTTTTGGGGGCAGGTTCAGCGCTCATTCTGCGGCGATTTTCCGTTCCCGGATGATGGCGCCAAAGCGCTTGGAATCTTCGCTGGCTTTGTCAGCAAATTCACTTGGCGTGATCGGCATCGGTTCGCCGCCGAGTGCGGCAATCCGTTCTTTCACGGATGCTGTGGCCAAAATCTTGTTGATCTCCCGGTTCAGCCGACTCACTACATCGGCCGGTGTTGCGCTGGGCGCATAAAAACCGAAAACGGTGTCAGCGTCAAAACCAGCCAGTCCTGCTTCGCTCAAGGTTGGCACGTCGGGGAAAAGGTTTGAGCGCTTGGGGCTGCCGACAGCGAGTAGCTTGAGCTTGCCGGACCGCACGTGTTGCAAACCAATTCCCGGATCAAACAAATAGTCGAGCTGACCGCCGAGCAGGTCTTGCAGGGCAGGCGCGGCGCCCCGGTAAGGCACATGGACCGTGAACAATCCGGCCTGGCTCTTGAACATTTCGCCGGCCAGATGCGGCGAACTGCCGGTGCCAGGTGAGCCATACGACAAGCGCCCTGGGTTGGCTTTAGCGTAGGCAATAAAGTCTTGGATGTTGTTGGCGGGTAAGGCAGGCTTGGCTACCAGAAACACCAGGACCCGCGCTGCTGCTGCAACCGGCGTCAAGTCTTTGGCCGGGTCGAACGGCATTTTGCTGTAAATGTGCGGGTTCACTGAGACCATGCCGCCCGAGCTCAGCAGCAAGGTGTAGCCATCGGCCGGAGATTTCGCCACCACGTCGCCACCAAGATTGCCACCCGCGCCAGCGCGGTTCTCGATCACCACGGTCTGGCCCAGGGCTTCGGACAAGGGCGTACCCACAGCCCGTGCAATCTGGTCAGCTGCACCGCCAGGCGGGAAGTTGACGATGACCTTGATCGGTTTGCTGGGCCAAGTCTGGGCCTGGACCGCGGGCAGCACTGCTGCAGCCAGGACCAAAGCACTGGTCAGTGCGCTGAACAGAACGCTTTGCCGGAAATTGGATTGAAAATTGGTTTGCACAGTCATCTCCTTTACTAAATGGGCTTACTCAGCCGCGGATTTTTCATCCATCGGATGGGTTGGGGTTGAATCGGTCGGGCTGGTGCGCCGTGTTGTGTCAAGGCCAGGTCCAGCGCTTTGCCAGCTTCGTCGGTCAGCGCAGCTTGCCGTGCGGCGCTGATGGCGGCGGCACGTTGATCCTCATTTGTAAAGTGCGCGGCTTGCGCCAAATGCTGGAGTACGTGCAACAGATTGTCCTTGCCGCGTTCGTTAGTTGAGCCGTAACCTTTGATCAAGCGGCCGCACTGTGCGATCTCGTGGCCGACTTGCCAGTTGCGCCGGGTTGCGCTGAGGACGGCGTCGAGCCACTGGCTGATCATGGTTTGTTCTAGGGCAAAGCGGCTGCCTTTGCGGCGCAGCCATTTCAGCGAAGCCAGCAGGCGCAGGCTGATCATGCCCAGCACGGAATGACTGCCGACCTTGATCGGCAAGGCCCAGGCGGGCTTGCCTTGAGTGATACGCCGGCGCTCCCATGCCAGCAGCTTATTCGCCCAGCCCGGGCTTAGCAGGGCCGCCAACTCCGGAACACCCGGCTTGAAGTGTTCATAGACTTGCAACACATCGCCGGGCTTGGGTTTGACTTCGCCCTGGACTCGCTGCAGTCGGCTGGGCCGGCTTTTCAGGTCAGCGACCCGGACGATGTCATCAAACGCCATCCACAAAGCCAGCCAGCGAATCATTTCCAGACTGATGCTGTAGCCGTTTGCCGCTGCGGGGTCGGCCGCTTGCTCGGCCTGCAGCACCTGTTGCAGGCGCTCAACATAAGTCTGGGCGTAGTCCGCGTCTTGATAGTCCAGCATGCGCGCATAGCCTAGCGCCAACAAGTTGTGCAATGGCGGCGGGAACAGGGCGGCAATTGGGCTCGGCAATTCGGCTGGCGTCGAAGTCGTCGGGTCTGAATCCGACAACAGGTTTTCAACGAAAACGGCTTGGCTGCGCTGGGCACTGACCGCTTCAAAACCCAGGCTAAAGCCTTTGAGACTGGCTTTAGCGTGGCCGCCGATAGAAGCAATCGTGGCTTCGCAGGCAGCGCTTGAAAACGGCAGTACTCCACTGCCAGCAATACAACCCAGCATCACGGCACTGACCACCGTGCCGGCCTGGGCCGTGAGTTGAGCCATGTCCAGCACATGGTGGGCTCGGCTGTGCTGCCCAACCAGCTGCAAAAGGTCTTGTTCCTCACGACGGCCGTCACCGAGCTGCATTTTTTCAATGGTGGTCAGCGCTCGCGACGACGAGGTGATGACCAAGGTGTGTTGGTTTGAGCTCAGGCCATTGCCAATTTGACGTGCCGTTTCCAGCAACTCGGAGGAGACCAGAACATCGAGCCGACCCGGCAAGGGATTGAGACCAAAGACCGGACGTTTGCCACCGAGTTCGGCCAGCGGTACGGGGAAAATTTCGAGGTAATAAGTGGTGGCACCGGTGCGCTGGGCCACCCCCGGAATCGAGGTGGCTTGGGCCGCGTAGCCGGCATGGCGGGCGCTGTCAACCAGCCATTCAGACAAAACGCCGCCGCCTTCGCCACCGAGGGCGCACAGCAAAATGGAAATCGGTTGTTGTTTCATGAGGTGACAGTTCCGGTCGCCGTGGCGGGTTGTAGTAGCCTGACCAGCGAGCCACGCAGCCCGGCCAGAAGCCGTTCGTGCCAGCGCGGGTTCTGGATAATTTCGGCCCGGTAAAAAGACGGACACAGGGTGGCGGCGTGGGCATTGGCGCCGCACAGACCGCAACCGACACAGCCGTCGAGCACGGTGGCCACTGGATCAACTTTCAAGGGATCGGGGTTGTCTTTCAAGCTCAGGGTAGGGCAGCCCGAGAGCCTGATGCAGGCGTGGTCGCCATTGCAAATGTCTTCATCAACGCCGTACTTCACCCGCACCACGCGTTTGCCGCGTTTGAGCAGTCCCGCCAGCCAGGGCTTGATGCGGCGCTGCCGCTCCAACTGGCATTCGCCTTCGGCCACGATCACTTTGAGACCTTGAAAATCGGTACTGAAAGCTTCGCCCAGCGTGGCGCGCATTTGCTCGACTTCATAAGTGTTGACGGTGCGCAGCCATTGCACGCCCAGGCCGGTCAAGGTTTTCTCTATGGTTTGGTTCAAATGCGCCAGACTTTGCTGTTTGTCGGTGGCTGCAAGTTTGCTGTCTTCGTCCGGGGTGGAAATGATTTCCTGGGTTCCGGTGGCCGAGGTGTAGCCGTTCTTGAAGATCAGCAGCACAGCATCGTCGCCATTGAACAGCGCACTTTGCACGCCCGTGAGCAGGCCGTTGTGCCAGAACCCACCATCTCCCATGATTGAAAGTACGCGGCGTTTCATCATCGGTGAAACGCCAGCCCGACTGGCCAGACTCATGCCGTAGCCCAGAATCGAGTGACCAAAAGAAAAAGGCTCGAACGTGGCCAGCGCATGGCAACCGATATCGCCTGAAATATGCACGGGACCGATGTCTTGCTGCGCCAATTTGAGGGCGGAGAATACAGGACGCTCCGGGCAACCAATACACATACCGGGTGGCCGAGCTGGCAGGGCTTGGCCCAGCTGTTCAAGCACAGCGCTGCGACGCTCTTTGTTGCTGGCCAACCACTGGGTGGTTGATTCGAGTGCCAGCTCGCTGCGGTAACGCTGCAGGAACTGATGGAGTCCGGCTGTCATAACTTCGGCCGTGTATTCACCGGCTTGCTGCAACATGTCCTTGCCATGCAGCGGGGTCTGGATGTCGGCGCGGCGCAGCAACGTGGCGAGCTCTTGCTCAATGTATTCGGGCTGACCTTCCTCGACCATCAGGACCGCGCTTTTGCCAATACAGAACTGGCTTAATTCCTCGCTCACCAAGGGGTAAGTGACATTGAGCACCAGCAAGGGAATGTCGGTTTGACCAAATGCATCGGCCAGGCCGAATTGCTGCAGGCTGCGAATCAGTGTGTTGTAGAGCCCACCTTGCACAATGATGCCCAGCTCGCTGTGCTTGCCGCTGAACAGCTCATTGAGTTTGTTCTCGGCGATGTAGCGCCGGGCCGCCGGAATGCGTTCGTCACTTTTGAGCTTTTCATGGCGGAAAGTGACCGGCGGATGCGCCAGCCGGCTGTAATCAAAGCTGGCGGGCTCGTCGAGCAAGGCACGCTTGGAGACCACCGGCGCGACATTGTCCTTGCACTCAAAGCTGCCACGCACGTGGCAGGCGCGAATTCGGAGCTCCAGCACAGCAGGCATGTTGGAGGCCTCGGACATGCGAAAACCATGTTCGACCATATCGACCATCTTGCCCAGGTCGGGCCGGGGGTCGAGCAGCAACATCGAGGACTTGAGCGCATAGGCGTGGGTCCGTTCTTGGATCACGCTGGCGCCTTCACCGTAGTCTTCGCCCACCACCACCAGCACACCACCCTTGACGCCAGGTGAGGAGAGGTTGCTCAATGCATCAGCCGCCACGTTGGTGCCGACTATGGATTTCCAGGTCACCGCGCCGCGCAACGGGTAATGGATCGAGGCGCCTAGCATGGCGGCCGCTGAAGCCTCGTTGGAGCAGGCTTCGACATGAACGCCGAGTTGGTCCATCAAGGGCTTGGCCTGAACCATGACATCGAGCAGGTGGGAAACCGGTGCGCCTTGGTAACCGCCGACATAGGCCACGCCAGACTGCAATAACGCTTTGGTGATGGCGATGATGCCCTCGCCGTGAAAAGTATCGCCTGCACCCTTGCGCAGCGACTCAATTTCTTTGCCGAATGAAACTTCCAAAACCAGGCTCCTCGTTCTACTAAGCGTTTGCAAACTCACGCCGCCAATAGGTCTGCGTCGATCTGCGAACAGTTTACCCTTTGGAACAAGGCGCTCATTAAGTTGCGAGAACAGGTGTTGGCGGGGGCCGGTGGATTGGGTGCCCGTTCTCCAGCCTAGGCTCGCGGGCGACTGTTGGTTCAGATCGACTATCTTGGCGTCAACAACTTGCTTGGCGAGCAATGTTTATGGCAACCGCGAATCGGGCCTGCGCCCGGACACCCGCACCGCCGGCCCATCTGGCAATGTTGGTTCGTCGAAATGAAGTCCGAAACTCCAGAATGCACGGACGCTTCGAGATGGGTGGTGGGGCTGGCAGGCGCAGGCTCGATTTGCGGTTGCCACAGATTCAGAATACCAACAACGTCTTTGACGAAAAATCGCTTGAGTTCCAGAAACCCTTGCCCGCGAGCTGAGCCGTAGCAGGACAGCCACGCCGCCCGCCTAGCGCGAGGTGCTGGCGTGCAATTGCTCAAAACCAGATGCTCGCGTAGGTGTGGGCGGAGGCCGGTGGATTAGGTGCCCGTTCTCCAGCCCAGGCTCGCGGGGTCTGGCGGTTGCGGCCTTCAGTTTTTCAATGCAGCTTGCCTGAGCTTGTCTTTTTTGCTCGGACGCTTGCCTTTGATCCCGCCATTGGCGTCAGTCGTTGCGCTGGCAGCCGCTGCTAGCTCGGTCGGCTCGAAACCGGCGATCTGTTCGCGCCCGAGTTGCAGGCCTTGTCTTTTTTCAATCAGGCGGAAATGGGCTGCGCTCGCAGCGCTGATGAGGCTGATGGCCAACCCGCTCTCGCCGGCGCGTCCGGTGCGGCCGATGCGGTGGGTGTAGTCCACTGCCGAGCGCGGCAAATCGTAGTTGATGACGACGGGCAATTGGCTGATGTCCAAGCCACGGGCGGCCAGGTCGGTGGCAACCACCACCTGTAATTTTGAAGCGCGGAAATCGGCCAGTACCTGATTGCGCTTGCCTTGGCTGAGCTGGCCGTGAAAGGGTTCAGCAGTCAAACCGGCACGACGCAATTTATCGGCAACGATTTCGGTGGCGTATTTGGTGGCGACGAAGACCAGGGTTCGATCCCAGCCCTGTTGCACGATCAGCTGACGCAGCAACTGGGTGCGGCGCTGGTCATCGACCTCGATCACACGCTGATGGATATCGGGTTGGGTTTGCGGCAGTGAGGGCAGTGCGATTCGAAGCGGCTGGTGCAGCATGTGCGCCGCCAGTTCTTCGATGGCCACCGGCAAGGTGGCGGAAAACAACAGGGTCTGACGCTGTTTGGGCAGTAGGGCCACGATGCGCGTCAGTTCTTCAGAAAATCCCAGGTCGAGCAAGCGGTCGGCTTCGTCGAGCACCAGTGTGGACACGCTGGCGAGCTGCAGTGCATTGTGGTCGATCAGGTCGAGTAAGCGCCCGGGTGTGGCGACCACGATATCGCTGCCGCCGCGCAGCCCCATCATTTGCGGATTGATCGAGACCCCGCCAAACAGCACGCTGACCTTGGGTGGCTGTGTCAGATGGCTGGCCAATCCCACCAGGGTTTCGCCGACTTGGGCCGCCAGTTCACGCGTAGGTACCAACACCAGGAACTGAATCTGGCGCGGTCGGCTCTTGGTTGTCTCTTGCCAGCGTTGCAGCAGCGGCAGGGCAAAAGCTGCAGTTTTGCCCGAACCGGTATCGGCTGACACCAGCACATCGCCACCTTGCAAAATGACGGGAATGGCAGCGGTTTGAACCGCGCTAGGGGAAAGCCAGCCCCGTTCGGTGCTGGCTTGCAGCAAGGCAGGACACAGGCCCATGTCAGAAAAAGTCATGGGCCATCATAGGGCCTTCAGCTCCCCGCAACCCACAGCAAGAACGGTCTCAGGCTAAAGTGCTCATCATTGCGTCAGAGATTTGAGAATTCGTTCTGGCGTTGCGGGAGCATTCAGTTGTACCGGAACTTGATCATTGTGTGCTGCGGCAACGGCATCGCGCAAAGCCTCCCAGACGCTGATCGCCAGCATCAGAGGCGGTTCGCCCACGGCTTTGCTGCCGAACACATTGTCTTCGGGGTTGGCCCCAGGCCAAAAATCGATATTGAAATGTTCCGGTACATCGGCTGCTGTTGGAATCTTGTAGGTGCTCGGTGCGTGCGTCAGGAGTCGGCCTGAGCTGTCCCACACCAGTTCTTCGGTGGTGAGCCAGCCCATGCCCTGGATGAATCCGCCTTCGATTTGTCCCCGGTCGATGGCTGGGTTGATGCTGTTGCCCACATCGTGCAGGATGTCCACCTTGAGTACTTTGTTTTCGCCGGTCAAGGTGTCAATGGCGACCTCGGTACAGGCTGCACCGTAAGCAAAATAATAAAAAGGCCGGCCGCTCAAAGTAGTCTTGTCGTAATGAATTTTGGGCGTTCTGTAAAAACCCGAGCTCCAGAGCTGAATCCGGTTGGCATAAGCCAGTTTGACGACATCGGTAAAACGCCGGCTACCGGTCGGAGAGCTAACCTGCCCAGCTTCAAAGTGGATGTCGCCAGCGCCGCAATGGTCCAGCCCGCACACAAACTGAGCCAAGTTGTCACGAACATGACGCGCGGCGAACTGGGCGGCGCGGCCGTTGAGGTCGTTTCCCGCCGAGGCAGCCGTTGCTGAGGCGTTGGGAATTTTGCTGGTGTCACTGGCTGTGCAGAGAACGCTGGTGAATGGGACGCCCAGTTCGTCGGCGACGATTTGGGCAACTTTGGTGTTCAAGCCTTGGCCCATTTCGGTTCCGCCATGGTTGACCGTGACGCTGCCATCGGTGTACACATTGACCAGGGCCCCGGCCTGATTGAACAGCGTGGCGGTAAAAGAAATTCCGAATTTCACCGGCGTCAAGGCCAGACCGCGCTTGATCACCGCACTGCTGCGGTTCCAGTTTTTGATTTCTTCCCGGCGCGCCTGGTAATTGGCGCTGGACTCGAGTTGCGACAACAGAGGCTCCAGAATGTTGTCCTCAATCTTCATTTGGTAATGGGTGGTATTGCGCGAATCAGTGCCGTACAGGTTAAGCCGACGGACAGCCAGCGGGTCGAGTCCCAGGTACTGGGCAATGTCGCCCATGATGGCCTCGATCAAAATCATTCCCTGGGGGCCGCCAAAACCGCGAAAGGCCGTGTTGCTTTGGGTGTTGGTTTTGCAGCGGTAGGATGCAATTTCAACGTCGGCCAGAAAATAAGCGTTGTCGCTGTGGAAAATGGCCCGGTCGGCCACGGGGCCGCTGAGGTCGGCGGAAAACCCGCAATTGGCAGCCATGCTGATCTTGAGTCCGCACAACTGGCCGCTCCCGTCAAACCCCACCTGGTAGTCGTAAGTGAAGGGGTGGCGTTTACCCGTGATCATGAAATCATCATCCCGGTCCAGCCGAAGTTTGACGGCTTGGCCCACTTTTTTGGCAGCGATGGCGGCCCAGACGGCGAGGTGACCGGCCTGAGATTCTTTGCCGCCAAAGCCCCCGCCCAAGCGTTTGCACTCGACTCGCACTAAATGGCTGTCCAGCCCTAGGGCCTGCGCGACCCAGTGTTGGACTTCTCCCGGGTGCTGGGTGCTGGAGTGAACCAGCCATTGCTGCTGTTCCTGGGGTAGGGCATAAGCGACTTGGCCCTCCAGGTAAAAATGCTCTTGACCGCCTACTTCCAGACTGCCGCTCAAAGTATGGGGGGCACGCGCCAAGGCTTCAGTGGCATCGCCGCGGCGCACCAGGACTGGGGGCAACACATAACTTTGTGCTTGAAGGGCTTGCGCCACAGTCAAAATGGCCGGCAATGATTCGATTTCCAATCGAACTTGCCGTGCGGCCAGGCGCGCTTGTTTCACGGTTTTTGCCACGACCAAGCCCAGCACCTGGCCTATGTGCTGGACGCTGTCGCTGGCAAATATGGGTTCGTCAGCACCAAAGGCGGCCAGTATCGGGTTGCCGGGAATGTCTGCCGCCAGTACCACATCAACCACACCGGCACAGGCCAGGGCTTTTGATGTGTCAATCCCCAACAGTCGGCCATGGGCTACGGTAGACAGGATGGGGGCGGCGTGCAGGGTGCCGCGGACCTCGGCGAGGTCATCAATGTAGTTGGCGCTGCCAGCCACTTGAGCCCGAGCGCTTTCATGGACTTGTGACACACCGGCAGCAAATCGAGCTGCATTCGCTGATGTGTTCTTATCCTTGGCGGCTGTCATGCTCTAAGTCCGGGGTTGCTGAAGTTTTCCAGTCTGATGTCTTGAGTTCCTTGGCTCTCCAGCCAAAAACGCTCAAGCAGGTTGCCCAGCACTTGGTTGCGATAAGCCGCGCTGGCACGCAGGTCGGAGATGGGTTGGAACTCGCTGAGCAGCGATTGCTTGGCTTGTTGCACCAATTCCCTGTTCCATTGACGACCGGTCAGCAATTTTTCGGTTTGATTTGCACGCACCGGTGTCGCAGCAACGCCACCCACCCCAATCGAGGCCGACACCACACGGCCCTGTTCTGACTGCAGGCTGAACGCCAGACAAAGGGCCGAAATGTCATCATCAAAACGCTTGGATATTTTGTAAACGCGTAAAAACGAATGGACGTGTGGCAACGGGATCTTGATCCAGGCCAACACCTCGTCGGCTGCCAGTTGATTTTTTCGGTAACCGGTGTAGAACGCTTCCAGTGGCAATTCGCGTTGACCGCGCTGGCTGACAAGAACCAGCTTGCTGCGCAAAGCAATCAACAGCGGCATGCTGTCACCAATCGGTGAGCCGTTGGCCACATTGCCGCCCAGGGTTCCTGCGTTGCGAACGGGTAATCCGGCGAAGCGATTAAAAAACACCCGCAATTGTGGCCACTGTACGGACAGAGCATCAAAAGCATCGGTCAGCAAAACGGAGGCCCCGAGTTTGATGTGATCGGAATGAGTTTCAACTTCAAGCAACTCTGCAACCCGGGTGACATCAATCACTTGAGCAAAGGCTTGATGCTGTTTTGTCACCCAAAGTCCGACATCAGTGCAACCCGCCACCAACTGAGCATTTGGAGCCATGGCCTTTGCTTGCAACAGTTCGGCCAAACTGCGCGGCAGCTGGTAAGCCGCATCGACAGACTGAGCCTGAGCGGGCTTGATTTGGCGTAATTGCTCCAGCACGGCAGCTTCGTTGATGGGTGTTGCCGGATAGTCTCCCATGCTGCAGGCCGCTGTCAGAATCGATCGATAACCGGTGCAGCGGCACAAATTTCCCGACAGCCCGACCAGCGCCATGTCCCGGGTGATGGGGCGATTTTGCAGGCAGTGGTTTTGGTACATGGCAAACAAACTCATCACAAAGCCCGGGGTGCAAAAGCCACATTGAGAGCCGTGGCACTCGACCATGGCCTGCTGTGCGGGGTGCAACGTGGTCTCGTCCTGGGCAATGTCCTGCGCGGTCCACAGCGCCAGGCCATCAATCGAATGGGCCAGTTGGATACAGCTGTTGACTGCGCGGTAATTCAGTTTGTCGCCACAAGCCTGGCCCAGAACCACGGTGCAAGCTCCGCAATCGCCCTCGGCGCAGCCCTCTTTGGTGGCGGTGCTGCCCAGGTCTTCGCGCAACACTTCGAGCAAGGTGCGGCTGGGTGCGACGTTGTCCAGCGCAACCAGCTGGCCGCGCTGGATAAAACGAATTGGAGAGATGTTCATGGGTACGATCCTCAGGCAAGATTAAGACACAAGGTCCGCGTCGCCATACTTGATACCATATGAAGTCTATGTTCGGAGCCGTATGAGAGAGAGCAACCTTTTCAACAAAATCGACCTTCATCTAATTAGGGTCCTTCATACCGTGTTGACTGAACGTAGTGTTTCTCGAGCCGCCACTCGACTGGGCATGCACCAGCCGGCTGTCAGTTTGTTGCTCAAACGCTTACGCAACTATTCGGGCGACAAGTTGTTGCTGCGCTCCGGTTCTGAAATGGTTCTGACCGAAACGGCTTTGCGCATGATCGGTCCCGCAGCTGACATTCTTCGATCAGCTGAAAAAATGTTCTCCGATTCAAGAGGTTTTGAGCCGAGCAGTGCAACGCATACTTTCAGAGTCGCTGCCAGCGATTACCTTGATTCCCGTTTCCTTCCGCAACTGGTGGCCGGAATCAAAGCGAATGCACCTCTGTGCCGAATTGAAATCCACCCTCTTTCAGCCGCGTTCAATTACCAAGCGCAACTGGCCCAAGGCGATTTGGATGTCGTGATTGCGAATTGGGACAAGCCGCCCGAAGACCTCCACTTGGGTCGTTTGCTGGAAGATGAAATTGTGTCTCTGGTGTCATCAGATCACCCTGTGATCCGACGCGGATGGGATCAATCGGCCTGGCTCAATGCCGAACACGTTGCGCCCACCGCAACTTACCCTGGTGCCAAGGGCGTTATCGATGATTACCTAGAGTCCCAAGGTTTGCAGAGAAATATCACAGTTCTTTGTCCTCATTTCGGTTCGATACCGGCGATGGTGGCTGAGAGCCTATTGGTTCTGACCACGGGTCGTCAGTATTGCGAATCTTATCTTGATCGATTTGCCTTGAAGGTGGTGGCTTGCCCAATTGATTTTCCTCGCCTGCAGTACTACCAGCTCTGGCATGAACGAAGCCATAACTCGGCCAGTGCGAAATGGTTGCGCGAGCAAGTCAAGACGGTGGCAACAGCGTTGCGCTCGAAACAGCTTGCACCGCAAAGCCTTACAAGGACCAGAGCGGCATGACGATGGCCCGGTTGCAACTCAGAGGCATCAGCAAACGCTATCCCGCCGTCGTCGCCAACGATGCGGTTGATCTGACTGTGGCTTGCGGTGAAATTCATGCCGTTCTGGGTGAGAACGGTGCCGGCAAATCCACCTTGATGAAAATCATTTACGGGGCGGTCAAGCCCGATGCCGGAAGCATGCTGTTCGATGGCTTGCCAGTCCATATCGCCAATCCGCAACAAGCGCGTGAGCTGGGTATCAGTATGGTGTTTCAGCATTTCAGCCTGTTCGACACGCTCAGCGTCGCCGAGAACGTCTGGCTCGGATTGTCCAAGTCGCTGACACTGGAGCAGGTCAGCCGCAGCATCAAGGACAAAGCACAGGAATACGGACTCGACATCGACCCGGCGCGCTTGATACATAGTTTGAGTGTTGGCGAGATGCAGCGGGTGGAGATCATTCGCGCCCTGCTGAGCCGCCCCAAACTGCTGATTCTGGACGAACCAACTTCAGTGCTGACGCCCCAAGCCGTGGAAAAATTGTTCGTGGTGTTGAGAAAACTGGCGTCCGAGGGCTGCAGCATTCTCTACATCAGCCACAAACTCCACGAGATCCGCGCTTTGTGCAGTGCTTGCACCGTGTTGCGAAGCGGCAAGGTGAGCGGCGTTTGCAACCCGGCCCTGGAGACCAATGCCTCGCTGTCGCGCCTGATGATTGGGGACGAGCCGCCGGCCCTGGTCCACCGCGAACAGCAAGCTGGTCTGAGCGTGCTGCGGGTGGCCGGCCTCGACTTGCCACAGGCTGACCCGTTCGGAGTTGAACTCAAAGATCTAGCCATCGAGGTGCGCGCCGGCGAAGTGGTGGGGATTGCCGGTGTCTCGGGTAACGGACAAAAAGAGTTGCTGTCTGTCCTGTCGGGTGAAGATCGCCGCGCCACGCCGGGTTCGATTTACATGGCTGAGACCGACGTGTCGGCGCTGGACCCGGGTGCGCGGCGCAAGCTGGGCTTGCACTTCATTCCCGAAGAGCGCTTGGGCCGGGGCGCGGTGCCGACCATGAGCTTGGCGCAAAACCTGCTGTTGACGCGCCACGAGTCCTTGACTTTGCCCGGGGGCTGGATCAAGGTCAAGCAGACCAAGCAGAAAACGGCTGACATCTTGAGTCGCTTTAATGTCAAAGCTGGCGGCCCCGAGTCGTTGGCTCGTTCTTTGTCCGGCGGTAATTTACAAAAATTCATTGTGGGGCGGGAGATCGATGCCAAGCCCTGCTTGCTGATCGTGGCGCAACCGACCTGGGGGGTCGATGTGGGGGCCTCGGCACAAATCAGGGCTGAAATTCTGGCCTTGCGTGATCAGGGCTGCGCCGTTTTGGTGGTCAGCGAGGAACTCGATGAACTGTTTGAACTCAGCGACCGTCTGCACGTCATGGCCAAGGGCCGGCTCTCGCCCTCGGTGCCGATAGCTCAAGCCGGCATTGAGCAAATTGGCGAGTGGATGAGTGGCTTGTTCCTGCCCAGCCCAGATTCGACCGGAGCTGACCATGCTCAAGCTTGAATTGCGCGCTCAGCCCTCGGTTTTTTGGAGCTATGGCTCGCCTGTGCTGGCCCTGTTGTTGACTGTCGCGATCGGGTTTTCTCTGTTTCTGGCGGTGGGAAAAGATCCGCTGCGCGGGCTGGCCATGTTTTTCTGGCTGCCAATCCAGAGTGGCTACGCGATTGGCGAATTGCTGGTCAAAGCCACGCCTTTGTTGATCATTGCGCTGGGTCTGGCTGTTTGTTTTCGCTCCAATATCTGGAACATCGGGGCTGAAGGTCAGTACATCATCGGTGCGATTTGCGCTGGCGGTGTGGCTCTGCTGGCCGACCAACACAGCACAGTCTGGATCGTCCCGTTGATCTTGTGCGCCGGTATAGCGGGCGGCATGCTGTGGGCCAGCGTGACGGCGTTGCTGCGCGATCGCTTCAACGCCAACGAAATCCTGGTCAGCCTGATGCTGGTGTACATCGCCATCCAGTTGCTGAGTTTTTTGGTGGGAGGACCGTGGAAGGACCCACAAGGGTTTAATTTTCCACAGACCAAGACTTTTGAAGCCGTAACCCGAATTCCGCGGCTGGTTGACGGCTCTCGGGTCAGTGTGGCGGCGTTACTGGCCTTGCTGGGCGTGCTCGGGTTGTGGCTGTTTCTGTTTCGTACCCGGGCGGGCTTTGCCCAGCAGGTTGGTGGTTTGGCACCGGCGGCTGCGCGTTATGCGGGGTTTTCTTCGCGCCAATCGCTTTGGACGGCTTTGCTGATTTCGGGCGGTGCAGCCGGTCTGGCGGGTGCGCTGGAAGTGGCTGGGCCCATCGGTCAGCTCACCCCCTATGTCCCGGCAGGTTATGGTTTCGCCGCCATCATCGTGGCCTTTGTCGGTCGGCTGCATCCAGTGGGCATGGTGTTTGCCGCCATTTTGCTGAGCATGTTCTACATCGGAGGCGAGATGGCGCAGTCGCGTTTGGGTTTGACCAAATCACTGACTGGTGTGTTCCAGGGCCTGCTGCTGTTCAGTCTGCTGGCTTGTGACACCTTGGTCAATTACCGGCTCCGCATCGGCCGCTTCAGGAATTAGTCATGGAATCGTACGCACTGCTACTGGGCGCGACTTTCAATGCCGGAACCGTGTTGGCTCTGGCTTCATTGGGTTTACTGATCAACGAGAAAGTCGGCATTGTCAACCTGGGGGCCGAGGGCATCATGTTGTGTGCTGCGATTGCCGGGTTTGCCACGGTGGTACACAGCGGCAATGATGGGCTGGGTTTTGTCGCCGGGATATTGGCAGGGGCCGCACTGGCCGCGTTGTTCGGGGTGTTGGTGATTTGGCTCAACACCAACCAGTACGCCACGGGTTTGGCGTTGACCCTGTTTGGCGGCGGATTTTCAGCTTTTGTCGGAACCAGCTATGTCCAGGCCCGCATGCCTGAGCGTCCCAGTTTTGAAATCCCGTTGCTGGCCGATATCCCTTTGCTGGGGCCGGCGCTGTTCAAACATCATCCTGTTGTTTACCTGACCATTGTTTTTGCTTTGGCCTTGATTTGGTGGCTCTACCGGACCCGCATCGGCTTGGTCCTGCGCAGCGTGGGTGAGAGCCCTGAATCGGCCCATGCCCTGGGTTATCGGGTGCGCTTGATCCGCTTGCTGGCGGTGATGGCGGGCGGCGCGCTGTGTGGTTTGGCCGGCGCTTATTTGTCCATCATTTACACCCCGTTGTGGGTCGAAGGCATGGTTGCCGGCAAGGGCTGGATTGCCTTGGCTCTGACCACGTTTGCCACCTGGCGACCAGCGCGTGTATTGCTGGGCGCTTATCTGTTTGGCGGTGTGACCATGTTGCAGTTCCATTTGCAAGGCAGTGGCTATGCCCTGGCGCCGCAGTTCTTCAGCAGCCTGCCTTATCTGGCCACCATCGCCGTGCTGGCGCTGATTTCGCGCAACCCTCAATGGATTCGCATCAATATGCCTGCGTCTTTGGGAAAACCTTTTTATCCCGGGTCATAATCTGACTCGATTTCTCTGCAATCCACCAACCTACAGAAAGAATTGAAATGACTGATATGCATTTGCGTTACCTGTTGAAAATGACTGCACTCACGGCCGTTGCCAGCGCTGCGCTGCTGGGCTGTGGCAAGAAAGAGGAGGCGCCAGCGCCTGCAGCAGCGCCAGCGGTCAAAGCGGAACCCTTGAAAATTGCTTTTGCTTATGTCGGACCAGTAGGTGACGGAGGCTGGACTTTCGCGCACGACAATGGTCGTAAAGCGATTGAAAAAGAATTTGGTGACAAGGTCAAAACCTCGTTTGTCGAGAACGTCCCGGAATCAGCCGATGCCGAGCGCGTGATTCGCGATCTGGCGGGTCAAGGCAATCAACTTATTTTTGGAACGACTTTCGGTTACATGGAACCCATGCTCAAAGTGGCAGCGGACACCAAGGGCGTGAAGTTTGAACACGCGACTGGTTACAAGCAGGCTGAGAACATGCGTACTTACGACAGTCGCACCTACGAAGGCGCTTACATGGCTGGCGTAATTGCCGGAAAAATGACCAAGAGCAACACCCTGGGTGTGGTGGGTTCTATTCCGATTCCCGAGGTGATCCGCAACATCAACAGCTTTACCCTGGGCGCGCAAAGTAGCAACCCGAAAGTCAAGACCAAGGTGGTGTGGGTGGGTGAGTGGTTCAATCCACCGAAAGAAACCGAAGCTGCAACTGCGCTAATCAATGGCGGCGCTGACGTGCTGTTCCAAAACACCGATTCACCGGCCGTGCTCAAGACCGCGCAAGACAAAGGCAAGCGCGCTTTTGGCTGGGATTCCGATATGACTGCTTATGGTCCTAAGGCCCACCTGGCCTCGGCCATCATCAACTGGGGTCCTTACTACGTCAAAGCCACGCGTGAAGCGCTCGACGGCAGCTGGAAAGGCGGGAGCGGCAGCTGGATGGGTGTCAAGGATGGCGCAATTGATATCGTCTCGATCGCCGACGACGTCCCGGCCGACACCAAGGCCCGGGTTGAGGAAGTTAAAAAAGGACTGAAAGACGGCACTTTCGCCATCTGGAAAGGCCCGATCCTGGACAACACGGGTAAGGAAATGATCAAGAAAGACGAAGTGGCCGACGATAAATTCCTCAGTGGCCTGAACTTCTATGTCAAGGGCGTTGAGGGCAAGGTGCCAGGCTCCAAATAAGGATCTCAATTGATGAGACTGCAAAGAGCTGTCTTCGGGCAGCTCTTTTTTTTGAGAGGGGTGATCAATTGAAAGTCAAACCGATTGCTGCCGATCGACTGCCTGATTTGCTGCGGGCCATGCCTAAGGCTGAGCTGCACATTCACATCGAAGGTTCATTGCAACCCGAAATGATTTTTGCTTTGGCCCAGCGCAACGGTCTTTCCCTGCCCTATGCGGGGATCGATGATCTGCGTTCAGCCTACAAATTTGGCAGCCTGCAGAGTTTCCTGGATATCTACTACGCGGGTGCCAGTGTTTTGCGGCATGAGCAGGATTTTTACGATATGGCCTGGGACTACTTGCAGCGCGCTGCGGCCGATCGGGTAGTGCACACCGAAATTTTCTTTGATCCCCAGACCCATACCGCCCGCGGGGTCAGCATGGAAACGGTGGTTTCAGGTTTGCACCGGGCTTGCGTCGATGCCCAGTACCAGTTGGGCATCAGTGCTGCGTTGATTCTGTGCTTTCTGCGCCATTTGAGTCAGCAAGAGGCTTTCGAGACGCTGGAGCAAGCGCTGCCATGGCGCGACAAATTCATTGGCATCGGTCTGGATTCGAGCGAGTTAGGCCACCCACCGGAAAAATTTACTGAACTGTTTTCGCGTTGTCGCAGTCTGGGCCTGCACCTGGTTGCTCACGCCGGCGAAGAAGGTCCCCCTGCCTACATCTGGAGCGCACTCGATGTACTCAAGGTCGAGCGCATCGACCATGGCGTTCAGGCCATTCATGATGCGGCGCTGCTGCAACGGCTGGCGCAGCAGCGCACGCCTTTGACAGTCTGTCCTTTGTCGAACCAGTTGCTCGGGGTGTTCCCCAGGCTGGCTGATCACAATCTGGATCGGCTGCTCGATGCCGGCCTGATGGTCACGGTCAATTCTGATGATCCGGCGTATTTTGGTGGCTATGTGAACGACAACTTTCTCCAGACTTTTGCGGCCAAGTCGATGACGGCGCAGCAAGCTTATCAATTGGCGTCGAACAGCTTTCACGCCAGTTTTATAGAAGCCTCCCAACGCAGAGGATTGGAAGATCGACTGCTTGAAATGTTTGAAACTTTTTCTTGAACCCGAGTCTGGCTTATGCACGCTTACCGATCCTCCATCCTGCGGTTTGACAAACAGCATCAGGCTGTCTTTGAGCAAGACGGGTTATTGGTCGTTGCACCCAATGCCAAGGGATTGCAGGTGGTGCAGGCGGTTGGCCCGTATGCTGAACTGATAGCTCAATTTC
The DNA here is from genome assembly GCA_049296795.1 of Burkholderiaceae bacterium. GTDB lineage: Bacteria > Pseudomonadota > Gammaproteobacteria > Burkholderiales > Burkholderiaceae_C > CAXNKH01. Next base: position 101,217 of record JBAQTC010000011.1, on the reverse strand, counting down.
CCGGGGTAAGTGTGACGCATTGGCCTGGTCGCATCATTGCGCCCGGTTTTATTGATATGCACATTCATTACCCGCAAACTGACGTGATCGGTTCGCCGGCTGAAGGCCTGTTGCCTTGGCTTGAGAAATACACTTTTCCGCAGGAAGCACGCTTTGTTGATGCCGACCATGCGGCTGCTGTGGCGCAGTTTTTTTTGGCTGAACTCGAGCGCAACGGAGTCACCACGGCGTTGACTTTCGCCACCTCGCATCCCGCCTCGGTCGATGCGCTGTTCAGTGCGGCGCGTGCGCGGGGAATGCGGCTGATCACGGGCAAGGTGCTGCAAGATCGTCACAGTCCCGACGGTGTGCGCGACCAAACAGAACAAAGCCTGATCGACACCGAGGCACTGTTGCGCAAATGGCATGGGGTGGACCGGCTGGGCTATGCCATCACACCGCGCTTTGCGCCAAGCTGCTCGCCAACCCAGCTGCGTGGTGCCGGTGAACTGGCCGAAAAATATCCCGATGTCTGGATCCAGTCGCATGTGGCCGAGAACCTGGACGAAATTGCTTGGGCCCGTGCGCTGTTCCCTGATTCGCGCAGTTACCTGGCCATTTATGACGACCATGGATTGATGCGAAAACGCTCGGTTTACGCCCATTGCATTCATTTCCACGACGAGGATCGCGTCTTGATGCGCCAGCGTGGCGCAGCAGCAGCGGTCTGTCCCACCAGCAACCTGTTTCTCGGCAGCGGATTTTTCGACTACGCCAGTGCCGACCGGGTGAATTTTCAGCACGGACTGGCCAGCGATGTCGGCGGCGGAACCAGTTTCAGCCCTTTTCACACCATGTTGGCGGCTTACCAGGTGGGTCGTGCGGGTGTCACGGGCGACGGTCAAGCTAAAGCGGGAGTGAGCTTGGCGCCATCCCGACTGTGGTGGCTGCACACCGCAGGCGCTGCACGCGCTCTGGATCTGGAAGATGTGGTGGGTAATTTGCAACCCGGCTGCGAAGCCGACTTCATTGTGCTTAATCCGCAGGCCACGCCTTTGCTGGCACGCAAAACTGGGTCAGCCAACAGCCTAGACGAGCTGTTGTTTGCCATGATTGTGCTGGGCGACGACCGGTTGATTGAAAAAACGGTCTGGGCCCAAGTGTCGGCACCAGCATCGGAATAGTCCTGCCTACAATCAGGCTATCCAAAGAAAGCCCCAAGATGAGCATCAAGAGTGACAAATGGATTCGCCATATGGCGCAGACCACCGGAATGATCGAACCTTTCGAGCCGGGACAGATTCGCCAGCGCGAAGGTGAAAAGATCATCAGCTATGGAACCAGTAGTTATGGCTATGACATTCGCTGTGCGCCCGAGTTCAAGGTCTTCACCAATATTCACAGCACGGTGGTGGATCCGAAAAACTTTGACGAAAAAAGCTTTGTCGATTTTCACGATGATGTCTGCATCATTCCGCCCAATAGTTTTGCCCTGGCCCGGACCCTGGAGTACTTCCGCATTCCGCGCGATGTGCTGACGATTTGCCTGGGTAAAAGCACTTACGCGCGCTGCGGCATCATCGTCAACGTCACGCCGTTTGAGCCCGAATGGGAGGGCTATGTGACGCTGGAGTTCTCCAACACCACGCCCTTACCGGCCAAAATTTACGCCGGTGAAGGTTGTGCCCAGGTTTTGTTTTTCCAGAGCGACGAGGTCTGTGAGACTTCGTACAAAGACCGAGGCGGAAAGTACCAAGGTCAAAGTGGCGTGACCTTGCCCAAGGCCTAATCAGTTGGGGACAGAGCTAAAGATCTGTCCCGCAATGTTTCAGGGAAGTCCTGGCCGCTGCCAGATCCCAGCCGGCCCAGCCGCAGCTCTTGAACAGCACTGGGCCAGGCTTCGAGGCCGACAAAGGCCGGCCAAGAACCTGTTTCAGCGTGTCGAAATCCACCACATCGAGTCCGGCCTGGATCAAGTCACCCGCTTCGTGCCTTGCTTCGCTGGTATCGACCACCACGCTGCCGTAGCGGGCGATATGCTGGCAAAGCGCCGGGCTTAGCTCCACCATCTTTGGCGTGAACGAGCCCACCGCAGCGATGAAAGCGTCGCTGCGTGGCTGCGCCTGCAGCACAACGCCATTGGCTGGCGTGCAGGTCACGACCAGCGGGCAATCGCTCATTGCTGAATTGGCATCAGTAACCGTGCGGGCATTGAGACCCAGCGTCTTGGCGTGGTCAACCAGAGCTTGAGCACTCTCGGATCGGCCCGATGCGATCAGAACCTCTCGCACACCCAGGCATTGGGTAAAAGCTTCTAGGTGCGAGCGGCCTTGGGCGCCGGCCCCTACGATCAGCAGCGGCCCACTGCACTGCGGCGCCAGTCGCTGCGCCGCCAGTACCGATACAGCAGCGGTGCGCCGGGCGGTTACGGTCGGGCCGTCAAGGAGCAACACCCGGGACCCGCTGACCACATCAAATACCACCACATCGCCTTGAATGGTGGGCCGGCCGCTGCCCGCATTGGCGGGTGTGAAACTGATGAGTTTGGTGATCGCGACTCGAGCATCGAATGCCGGCATCACAAACAAGCTGCCGCCTCCGGGCAAGGCCTGGACCAGTCGGGGCGGCACCTGGACTTCGTCATCGAGCAGCAAGTCGCTGATTTCTTGCGCCAGCAAGGGATAGGGCAGGCTGGCGGCGGTTTGGCTCGGATTCAATAGGCGCGGCATTATTTGGCAAGCTCGGTCAGAGCGCAGCGAATGACGATTTGCAGGCCGCGCACCATGTCCTTGAGTGGCATGTTGGGCTCACCTTGTTCAGGTAAATAAGGGACATGAATAAAACCACCGCGCGAACCTATGAGCGATTTCTCGGTTGCCAGTGCATGCATTAGCCCATAAAAAACCTGGTTGCACACATAGCTGCCGGCACTCAGCGACAACTCAGCAGCAAGACCTTCGTTGTTCATCTGGATCAATATGGCTTTGAGCGGCAGGCTTGAAAAATAGGCCGCTGGGCCAGCCGCCATGACGGGGCTGTCGCTGGGCTGCTGGCCGGCATTGTCGGCTATGGGCGCATCGATAAGGTTGATGGCCACGCGTTCGAGTGACAGTGCACTGCGTCCGCTGGCCTGACCGACGCAGATCACCAGAGCGGGTCGATACTGAAGTAAGTAAACCTGCAACTGGTGCAGTGATTGACTAAAAACGGTCGGTAATTGTTTGGCCAGCAGGCGATGTCCTGCAATTTGCTTGCCGTTGAGCGCTTGTACTGCCAGCCAGCTCGGGTTGACCGGGCTTCCCCCAAATGCATCAAAACCGGTGAGTAGAACCAGTGGCCGGTTAGCGGTCTGAGGATGGGCGGGGGCCATGGTTTTCATGATGAGGGATAATAAGGGTTTCTTCTAGGTCGGGGACATGTTTCCCCTTTCAGGTATTGATGACCCAAACTGCAACCGAATCTGACGCTGCTCGCGTCGACTGTTTCTCTCAACTGCAACTGGCGCCAGCCTTGGCGCGCGCCGTGGCCGACATGGGTTACGAGTCTATGACTCCGATTCAAGCCCAGGCGATTCCTGTGGTGTTGCAGGGGCGTGACGTGATGGGCGCGGCCCAGACCGGCACCGGCAAGACCGCGGCTTTTTCTTTGCCACTGTTGCAGCGCATGCTCAAGCATGAGAACAGCTCGACTTCGCCGGCGCGCCATCCAGTTCGCGCTCTGGTCTTGCTGCCAACGCGCGAATTGGCTGATCAGGTAGCCCAGCAGGTCAAGCTCTACGCCAAGTACACCAATTTGCGCAGTGCCGTGGTGTTCGGTGGCATGGATATGAAACCGCAGACGCTTGAGCTGAAGAAGGGTGTGGAAATTCTGGTGGCCACGCCGGGGCGTTTGCTCGACCACATCGAAGCTAAAAATGCGGTCTTGAATCAGGTGGAGTATGTGGTGCTCGATGAAGCTGATCGCATGCTCGACATTGGTTTCCTGCCTGACTTGCAGCGCATTTTGAGCTACTTGCCCAAGCAGCGCACCACGTTGCTGTTCTCGGCCACTTTTTCGTCTGAAATCAAGCGACTGGCCAACAGCTATTTGCAAGATCCGATCACGATTGAAGTCGCGCGCTCCAACGCCACGGCTTCGACGGTTGAGCAGCATTTCTACAGTGTGGGCGACGATGACAAGCGCCATGCACTGCACCAGATTTTGCGCGATCGGGGAATGAAGCAGGCATTCGTTTTTGTCAATAGCAAGTTGGGCTGCGCCCGCTTGGCCCGCTCGCTGGAACGCGAAGGTCTCAAAACGACCGCTTTACATGGCGACAAGAGCCAAGACGAACGCCTCAAAGCGCTCGATGCCTTCAAAAAGGGTGAAGTCGATTTGCTGGTGTGTACTGACGTGGCTGCGCGTGGACTTGACATCAAGGACGTTCCCGCGGTGTTCAACTTCGATATTCCATTTAACGCTGAAGATTACGTACACCGCATTGGTCGAACCGGTCGGGCCGGCGCTTCGGGTTTGGCTGTGAGCTTCGTGTCAGGAAAGGACGCTAGGCTGGTTGGCGATATCGAAAAACTCCTCGGTAAAAAGATCGAGATTGAAGCACTAGAGTTTGAAGAGAACAGTCCCGATATTCGCAAACAGGGTCGAATCAACGATGGCCGTCGACTGTACGCCAGTGAACCGGAAACGGACGATGTTGGTCGACGCAGTGAAAGCCACTCGTCCTACGCTCGACCCGAACGTGCGCCTCGGCGCGACCATGGACGCTCTGCGCCGGTGCCCAAGGACCCGTTTTTTGATCAACCTTACCAAGCTGCTGCACAGTCAGAAGCCGCGCCAAGCTGGGAGGCTGCAACCCGAAGCCCGACAACACGCAGTATCTCTTCGAATATCAAGCCCAAGCGCATGGTCGCTGCGCTTTTTAAAACAAACTAATAAACTTGCGGGACAGACCGTAGCGCAGCGTAGCTCTGTCCCCAACTGATTGTCGGATATTGGATGTCAGTCTTGCGGGACAGATCCGCAAGGGGAGTCTAGCCCTGTCCCCAATAGCTCAGTTCAATCTAGCGGCATTGAGTTTGCATCGGTTCTGACTTGAATCAGTTGGTGGCTGGCACCGGGTTGATCAGCCAGTCGCAACGCACTCAAGGCACCACCCCAGACGCAGCCGGTATCCAGGGCCAGAACCTGACGCTGGTCAAGTTGGCCCAGGGTTGACCAATGGCCGCAAGCCACCGTGATTTGTTCCGTTAGCCGCCCCGGAACCGCGTACCAGGGAAGGTAACCCGCAGGTGCCGTCTCAGGAGCCCCTTTGTTGGCAAACTCCATAACGCCTTGCTGAGTACAAAAACGCAAACGGGTCAAGGCGTTCACGATCACCCGCAGCCGGTCCATGCCTCCAAGCTCGTCGCGCCACTGAGCAGGTTCATTGCTGTACATCTGTTGCAAAAATTTGACCCAATCGGCTGAGCGCAGATAGGTCTCAACTTCGGCTGCCAGGGCCAGGGTTTGATCCGGGCTCCAACCGGGTAAGACGCCGGCATGAACCATCAAAATGTCCTCGCCGTGCACCGTCTGCAACATGGCCATGCGCTGTTGGCGCAGCCATTGCAGCATGGCTTCACGGTCGCTGGCCTGCAAAATCCCCGTCATGGTGTCACTGCGCCGCATTCGCCCGGCACCGTAAGCGACCGCCAACAGATGCAGGTCGTGATTGCCCAGTACGCATTGAGCGGCAGCGCCATAGGACATCAATCGGCGCAGCACCGCAGCCGAGTCTGGCCCACGGTTGACCAGGTCGCCCAACAGATACAGGGTGTCGCGGCTCGCAGAGAAAGAGATTTTTTCAAGCAATCGCCGTAGAGCTTGATCACAACCCTGCACATCGCCAATCAGGTAGAGTGCCATGATGTTGATTCTCGCTGTTGTTTTATGGATTTCCTACTGATTGTTTGTTTGACCTTGCTCAATGCTGTGTTTGCCATGTCTGAACTGGCTTTGACGGCAAGTCGTAAAGCACGCCTGTCGGCCATGTCCGAAGCCGGCGATCTTGGCGCAAAGACGGCGCTGGCACTGCTGGCCAAACCAGATCAATACCTGTCGACGGTACAAGTTGGAATTACTTCGATCGGCGTCCTCTACGGCATTGTGGGTGAAGCAGCATTCAGCCCGGCCGTGTCCTTGTGGCTGCAGGGTCTTGGCATTTCCGAAACGGTTTCTGAAATCAGTGCTACCGCCGTGGTGGTGACCTTGATCACTTTTGTCACCATCATTTTTGGCGAGCTGGTTCCCAAGCGAATTGGTCAGTTGTACCCTGAGCCGGTGGCGCGCTGGGTGGCCAGACCTATGTTGTGGTTGGCAACAGCCGCCCGACCTTTTGTCAGTCTGTTGTCGTTCACCACGCAGGCTGTTCTCAAACTGATGCGGATAGACACCACGGTGGCGCGCGCTGTAACAGAGGAAGAAATTACGGCCAGCTTGGCCGAAGGCCGTGATGCGGGTTTGATTGAAAAAAGTGAACATCAGATGGTGCAGAACGTGTTCAACCTCGGTGAACGACCGCTGACTTCGATGATGGTTCCGCGCTCCGATGTGCAATGGTTGGACGCCAGCGATACTGCGGCTCAAAGTTTGGCGCGGCTTGCCTCCAACAACCCGTTGGGTGCCCATTCCTGGTACCCCGTATGTCGGGGTTCGCTTGAAAATGTGGTTGGCATCATCAGTGTCGGTCAGTTGCTGGTGCTGGCTGCCGGTCCGGCACAAGCGATATCAGAACAAGTACAGTCTGCGGTGTTTTTGCCTGAAACCTTGACCGTCATGGAGTTGCTCGAACAGTTCCGAACGCGCGCCAACCGGATGGTCTTCGTGGTTGATGAGTACGGCGTGGTGCAGGGACTGGTGACTCAAAGCAATTTACTCGAAGCCATCACCGGTGAATTGCACCCTAAGAGTCAGGCAGAAGCCTGGGCCGTAGCCCGCAGCGATGGTTCCTGGCTGATCGATGGTTTGATGCCGGTGAGCGAACTCAAAGCACGTTTCGAACTCAAGGATTTGCCTGAAGAAGAACGCGGCCGCTACAACACGGTGGCCGGCCTTCTGATGTCAGTTACAGGACATTTGCCACGTCTGGGGGAGTGCATCGACTGTATGGGTTGGCGTTTTGAAGTGCTTGACCTCGACGGTAAAAGGATCGACAAAGTGTTGGCGAGTCGAGTCGATTCGGTGAATCCCTAAGGCTTGGCCTTGCCCGAACTGCGTCGACTAGAATCGACTTGACAGGGCGAAACAAGAACAATCAAGCCTTAAATCCTGGAGAAACCGATGTTGAAAATGATTCCCTTTGGGTTGCGTGTTGGCTTGCTCGGTGCTTGTCTGCTATTGACGGCCTGCGCGAATCTGGGCAGTGGCCTAGACACCGAGGGTGATGATTTTGAACGAAGCCAGAAGCAACTGGTGGGCGAATTGCCTTTGCCCAAAGGCGCGCGCTTGGTGTCCGATCAATCCTTGATTCTGGGTGGTGGTAACAACTGGGCGGGCCGCATTGTGTTGTCAGTGGCGCAAAGTTCGACCGAGACGTTTGCTTATTTTCGTGAACACTACCCGGTGGCGGGCTGGACGCTGGTATCTTCGACCCGAGCCAAAAACAGCATCCTGGTGTTTTTTAAACAAGACCGCACGGCGACGGTCGAGATCACTGAGGGCCTAGGCTTGGTGGGTGCGAAATCTCAGGTCACGCTCACCATTGCGCCACGCAGCACGGTAACTGAGCCACCGAAAAAATAAGTCCGTTAGCCTGCGGCTATTTCAGTATTCCCATTAAATTGGAAAAGCTGTCAGTCCAGGGTTTGAAGCCTGGCTTGGGCAGAAGTTTTTCGCCATTTTGTAGCGCTGCTGGCAGACTGCTCACGCGGTTTGGTGCCATCAGTAGCACCCAGACCGAGTGGCGGCACAGCGGATCAGTGACTTCGTCGGGCAGGGTGTAGCTCATCGCAGTTTTGCCGAAATGCTGGGCTGCCGCAGCCATGACAGGACGCAGATCGAGGTAGTGGTTGGTGATGTGAACCGCCAGCAAGCCGTCGGGCTTGAGGTGGCTTAAGTAACCATGGATTGCTTCCAGCGTGAGCAGGTGAGTTGGAATCGAATCGCCCGAAAAAGCATCCATGGCCAGCAAATCAAAGCCCTGTTTGGTTTCGCGCTCGAGCATCAGCCTGGCATCCCCTAACACCGGCACGATGGTGGCGGGTGAATCGGCCAAGTAGCTGAACTCTTGACGCGCCAGATCGAGCACCTGCTCGTTGATCTCGTAGATCCGCATGACGTCGCCCGCGCGACCATAGGTGGCCAGCGTTCCGGTGCCCAGCCCGACCACGCCGAGTTTGAGCGGCTGTGCCTGAGCTAGTCCGCGAATGGCCTGACCTATGCCCGATTGTTCGCAGTAGTAGGCGCTGGGCTTGTTCTTAAAGGCTGGCGCCAGAAACTGTTCACCATGATTGATCCGGCCATGCAACATGGCGCGGTGCGCACCAAGCACGGGATCAACGCTGTCATAGACCCGGGTTTGGCTGTAGAAGTTGCGCACCACCCGTCGGTAGCCATCGACATAATCGAAGGAAATATCGCCCAATCGCCAGCCGTAGCCCAACAGGGCCAGGAGCAACAAAGCGCGCCAGATCGGGTACAGTTCGCGCCAAAGCACCAGCACCACCAAGGCCGCGCAAAGAAACAGCCCGATCGGCAGCTCAAAATACGCCGTGAACAAGGCCGGAGCGACCAGCCCGACTAACAAACCGCCAAGCGCACCTCCGACCGACAGCATCAAGTAAAACAGCGTAAGGTAGCGCAGTGCCGGTTTGCGCCGAACCAGTTCGCCGTGACACACCATGCAGAAAATGAAAAGAGAGGCGCTGATCAAGGTGACCAGCAGCGGGACATTGGTGCCACTGTCGAGGACGCTGTCGAGGGCCCAAAAAGACAGAGGCAGCAAGGCCAGGAACACCGGTCGCACGTAGTAGCGCGGCGCATCAAAACAAAGTATGAAACTTAACAGGTAAATGCTCAGCGGCAAGACCCATAAAAATGGCACGGGCGCCACGTCCTGCGTCAGATGCCGAGTCATGGCCAGCAGCAAAATAGAAGCCGTGGCCGACAGCCCAATCCAAAGCAGGCATTCGAGCCAGCCGGGATGCGGCGAATATTCCAGTTCGACGGTTGATTCAGCGCTAAGGGGAGACATGTGGCGCCAGGCAAAAACTGCCGTGGTCAAGCACAGGGCGACAAAAGTGGCATAGCCCGCCGACCAAACCCAGGCCTGGGGTTCGAGCGCCAAGTTGGGTTCGACCAGAACCGGGTAGGACAACAGGGCCAACATTGAAGCCAGGTTGGACAGTGCGTACAGCCGGTAGGGGTTGAAGCTGGAGCTGGTCGCCGAGAAGGAGCGGGCGTACCAAGCCTGCATCAGTGGCCCGGTGGTTGACAGCAACAGGTAGGGCGCACCCACCGCTGCTGCCAGAACGGCCAGCACACTCCAGCTGGGATTAGCCATGGCGCCATCTTTCCAGCTCGGGTCGGCCACCACCGGCAACGTGAGCAGGCTCAGCAGCAACAAAGTGCCGTGCACCAGCGTTTGGCGCTGGGCTGAGAGTTTTTCGTGCAGCCAATGGACGTAGGCATATCCCAGTAATAACTCGGCCTGGAAAAAAACGATGCAAATGCTCCAAACCGAGGATGAGCCGCCAAACCAAGGCAGGATCATCTTGGCAACGATGGGCTGAATCTGAAACAGTAAAAAAGCCGACAGGAAAACAGTGGAAGCAAAAAGCAGCATGAATCAGGGTTTTCCGTTGGGGCCGTAAATGGATTTCAGGGTGGCGCGTGGGTCTCGGGCTTGCCAGCGACCGGATTCGACTTGGCTGAAAAAGTCTTCCAGTAAACGGTTGAACAGGGCCGGTTCTTCTAGGTTGATGGCGTGCCCGCTCTGGGCCAAAACCGCCAGACCTGCTTTCGGAATAGTCCGCTTGAGCATCAGCGAAGGTTCTAAGCAGGGCTCGTCTTCGTCGCCCGTCATCACCAGAGTCGGAACATCGATCATGGCGATTTGATCGGTCAAGTCGTAGAGGCAGGGCCGACGACCCTGGTAACCGAGCGAAGTCAAAGCCGAGCCTTCAGCTGAATGTTCGGAGAATTGTTGGGCGAATTCGGTAAAACCGCGCGGATCTTTGTTCTGAAACTGAACTCGGGTCGGTCCGTGTCCGTAGGTTGCGGCGATCTGACCCATGCCTTCGCTGCGAATACGTTGGGCCAAGACCACGGCATCCTGTTGGAATTGTCGGTAGGCCGTGGGGTGGGCGCCTGAGCCGCAGCCAGCGATGGTGAGCGAGAGGGCTTGCGGGCGATCACCTTGTTTGCAATAAGTCATGCCGAAGTGCAGGGTGGCAAAACCACCCATGGAGAGTCCCACGATATGCGGGGTAGGCAACTGCAGCGCTTTGATCACGGCCAGGATGTCGTCGCGCCAGTGTTGTTGCGAATAACGTTCGCCCTCGCCCGGGGGGACGTCCGACGGTAAATAGCCTCTGGCGCTGTAACTGATGCAGCGATAGCGGCGCGAGAAGTGCCGAATCTGCGGCTCCCAGCTGCGGTGGTCGCCGGCGAACTCGTGAACAAAAACGATGGGCGTACCGCTACCGGTATCTTCGTAATACAGGCGCACACCATCATCGGTGTTCAGGTAGGGCATGGTTTTCTCTCTTTCTTCTGCGGGGAGCGAGGTCAGGAAACTGCTGGCATTCTGCCAGTCCCTGAGAGGCGGCTTAAAACACCAGCTTAAAACTGCTTTCTTGCAGCTCAATACTTTCAAGATGTTTACCCACCATATCGGGCACGTGGTAGAGCGACGTGCCATCAAGCAGCGTCAGTAAACTGCTGTTGAGGGTGGCTGCCAGTGCAGGTGAGAGTGACTTTTCATCACCCGAAGTGAGCTTGAGGATATTGAGTTTGGATAAAACGATATCGCCTTTGGACTTGTTCCACAGCGGTTGAAAGTCGATGCAGAAATCCCCCGTTTTGGCTGGCAGCTTACTGCTCCAGTTGCCGCAGAGCTCAATTCTTTGCCGCTCTTTGCTGAAACTGGTGCTCGGGTTTTCCAGTTTGACCGAGAATTTTTCTTTGGGGAACTTAGCAACCACAGCCTTGTCGATCAAGGTCTTGGGAATTCCTATCGAGAGCGCTGAAGCGGGGGTGCTGCAAAACGCAACCAGCAGCAGAAGGGGGAGCTTTGACAACATGGTGGGCTTGAGGGAGTGGGTGGCGCCGCTATTATCAGGATTTCCGCGTGCTTGGGCTGAGCTCAGGTCAATCGGGTCAGTGCGACAATGCCATTCACCGCAAGCTATAGCACCTTGACTATGTCCCAATCCGAAGACCGTACACCCTACCAAAAACCCCAGCCCTGGGGCATGACGCCTGACATGGTGTTGCACGATGTAATGACCGACGATGAGCGCATGTGGGCGTCGCTGTCCGAGGGCATTTGGTCACGTCCGATACATCTCAATGTGACCGGCGGTTTTTACATTCACATGTTGCGGGTCAAACGCTCGGGCTTGCTGCAGCGGCATCGCCATTCGGGTCAGGTTCACGCCTATGTGCTCAAGGGCAAATGGCTTTACCTGGAGCACGATTGGGTGGCGCAAGAGGGCAGCTATGTGTTCGAGCCGCCCGGTGAGACCCACACTTTGATTGTTCCCGACGACTGCACCGACATGGTGACGCTGTTCACGGTCCATGGCGCGCTGATGTACGTTGACCCCCAGGGCAACGCGACCGGTTACGACGATGTTTTTACCCGTATCGAAAAATACCGGGAACATTTCGAGCGTGTTGGCCTAGGCGCTGATTACGTCCGAAATTTCATGCGCTAAAAAGGCAGGGGTGAAGGAGCGTGTTACGAGTAACCAAGGTGACACTTGGCGTCTGCTAGGCCATTTGATTCGTTTTAGGATGAATTCTTTATAAAATCTGGTTTATGGGGCTTTGGTTAACTGATGAGACTTCTTAGTTTTACGCTCAAGGGATCCAGCGCGGCACGAATCGGCGTGCGGCTGCAGCAGAAGGTGTTGGACCTTTCTTCGTTGCCTGAGGCGATCAGGCCCTTAGGCGCTGGCAGCATGAAGCAACTACTGGAAGCTGGGCCGCAAGCCTTGGCGCAGGTAAGGCAATTGGCACAGGCCGCCACTGCTGATCCGCAGGCTTATCAAGCTGCGCTGCTCGATCTCAACGAGATCACTTATCTTCCGGTAATTCCGGACCCGAGCAAATTCATGTGTGTCGGCAAGAACTACCGGGCTCATCTGGAGGAGCTCAAGCGCACTGATTTGATCCGTGAAATTCCTAATGAACCAACCGGTTTTGTCAAAATCACGGCCTGTCTTGCCGGTCATAATGCTAAGGTGGCGCGGCCAGCTGAAGTGGTGCACCTGGACTACGAGCCGGAGCTGGTTTTTGTCATTGGCAAGCGCGCTTTTGGTGTCAAAAAGAGCGAAGCGTTCGACCATGTGGTCGGCGTCACGGTGCTAAACGATCTGACTTGTCGCGACACTCAAAAGCGTGAAGTGGCCTCGGGTTCGCGTTTTTGGACCAGCAAGAACGCGCCAGGTTTTGGCCCTGTGGGTCCAGAAATCGTGACCATGGATGAGATCGCCGATCCTTACGATTTGTGGATGACGTGCACGGTTAACGGCGAACAACGTATGCGCGTGAACACCTCCGACCAGATCTGGAAAATGACTGACATCGTTGAGCATTTCTCTCGCTTGATGGTTCTTGAGCCAGGCGATATGTTCGCCACCGGCGCACCAGGTGGGGTGGCGGTTGGTAAGCCCAATGCAGCTGAGCTTTACCTTAAGCCCGGTGATGTCATTGAATGCGCCATCGAGGGCATCACCTCTTTGCGCACTTACATCGTGGCACCGGGCCAAGCCGGATGAAAACGTTGTTGCACCGCTGGCTGCTGCTACTGGCTTGCCTTGTGAGCGTTGCGGCAGCGGCGCAGGACTTCCCGAACAAGCTGGTACGCATCATCGTGCCGTTCCCACCGGCTGGTGGCGCCGACACCTTGGCCAGAATCCTGACGCCGCCACTTTCTGCGCTGTGGGGCCAGCAAGTCATCATCGAATACAAGCCCGGGGCCAGCGGTCATATCGGCGCCAATCTGGTGGCACAGTCAGCGCCCGACGGCCACACCCTGTTGATGGCGTCAACTGCCGTCATGACCGAAAAAAATGTAGTCAATTTTTCGCCAGTCACGTTGGTGACGGCATCGGCCTATGTTGTCACGGCGCATCCCAAACTGGGCGCGAACAGCATTGCCGATTTGATTGCTTTGGCCAAGGCCAACCCGGGCAAGCTCAGTTTTGGTTCTTCCGGTACCGGCGCGGCCTCGCATCTTGCGGCCGAGTTGTTCAAGGTCATGGCTGGCGTGGACTTGTTACACGTCCCGTACAAAGGAACCGGGCAGGCCTTGACGGACTTGGTGGGCGGCCAAGTCAATTTGATGTTCGCCCCGGCGCAGACTGTCATGCCCCAAGTTCAGGCTGGACGGGTACGCGCGTTGGCGGTGACGAGTGCCAGCCGCAGCAAAACCTTACCGGGTTTGCCCACGGTCCATGAGTCCGGTGTTCCTGGTTACGCCGCTGTTGGCTGGTTTGGCTTGTTGGCACCGGCGGCAACCCCCAAGCAGCTGGTGGCCAAGCTTTCGGCCGATATCAACCAGGTTATGACGCTACGCGAAGTGAGGGAAAAAATGCTAGCCCTGGGCAGTGAACCTGCTGCGAACAGTCCTGAAGCGTTCACCCAGTTCATCCGCGAAGACCAAGCCAAGTGGGCCAAGCTCATCAAGGATCAGGGCATCAAGATTGAATAGGGCGTTTGATGCGCCTCCTCATCATTAACCCAAACACCACGGCGTCGATGACTCGGCGCATCGGTCTCGCCGCGCAGGCGGCGGCATCCGCAGGCACGTTCGTGACCGCCGTCAATCCCGACATGGGGCCGGCATCCATCGAGGGCTATTACGACGAGGCGCTGTCCGTTCCCGGCTTGCTCGCCGAGATCGCGAAAGGCGAAGCGGCCGGGTTCGATGCCAAAGTGGATGCTTATGTGATCGCCTGTTTCGACGACACCGGACTCGAGGCTGCGCGGTCGCTTGCCCGCGCGCCAGTCATCGGCATCGGCGAGGCTGCGTTCCATGTCGCAAGCCTCATCGCGCATCGATTTTCGGTGGTGACGACACTGTCACGTTCGATTGCGGCAATCGAGACCAACCTCATGAAATACGGGCTCGACCGACGATGCGCACGTGTTCGCGCGACGGACATCGCGGTACTGGAACTTGAAAATCCTGCGAGCGACGCGCGCCGCAGGATCGAGCTGGAAATCCACAAAGCGAAGGAGGAAGACCGCGCCGAGGCGATCGTGCTCGGATGCGCGGGCATGGCAGACTTCGCCGCCGAGCTGACGCGTACCGCAGGCATTCCCGTCATCGACGGAGTTGCCGCAGCCGTGCGTCTGGCGGAGGCCGTCGTAGGCTTGGGGCTCACGACCTCCAAGGTCGGCGCCTACGCATCACCGCTACCCAAGGCATATGCACCAAATCAGTCCAAAAATCTTTAGCAGAGCCAAATTGGTGCTTGCTAAATTAGGCAAGCAAGGTGAAAGCAATGGAATACCCTAGTTCATGGGAGTGAATTCAGATTCTAAAATTGGCATAGGATTTGCGTAGAACTTGAGTACTTGGGCTAGGCGTCCTTTTGCTTTTTTAAATCTCACTGGAGTGACAATGAAACCTAAACAATCCATTCCGCGCTGCCACTCGAAATGCTTGAGCGGGGCCTTGCTGGCTGGCCTGCTAGCGCTTGCTCTGTCACCTACCGCAGGTGCGCAAGAGAAGGTGCTTCGGATAGCCATGACTGCCGCAGACATCCCCCGTACGCTAGGCCAACCGGACCAAGGTTTTGAAGGCAACCGGTTCACTGGGATTCCGATGTATGACTCCCTGACTTATTGGGATTTATCCAAGTCCGATGCGGCCAGTGTCGTGATCCCTGGCGTGGCCTTGTCTTGGACTGCCGACGCCAAGGACCGCACAAAATGGGTGTTCAAATTGCGCCCCGGGGTGAAGTTTCACGACGGATCGGACTTCAATGCGGACGCCGTAGTTTGGAATGTGCGCAAAGTCCTTGACAAAGAAGCTGGGCATTTTGATGCGAGTCAGGTCGGCGTCACGGCTTCACGCATGCCGACCTTGCGCAGCGCGCGCAAAATTGACAATATGACGGTCGAGTTGACTACCAGTGAGCCGGATGCTTTTCTGCCCGTCAATCTGACCAACTTGTTCATGGCCTCACCGGCCCATTGGGATGCCAAATTAAAAGCCGTTCCGGTCGGTGTGAGTGATCCCGCTGAGCGTGCCAAGCAAGCCTGGGTGGCATTCGCAGCCGATGCTTCTGGCAGTGGGCCTTTCAAAATGGCCAGGTTTGTACCCCGTGAGCGGCTAGAACTGGTGGCCAACAAGAGCTACTGGGATCCCAAACGCACGACTAAATTGGATCGGGTGGTGTTGATTCCTATGCCGGAAGCCAATGCCAGAACGGCGGCGCTGTTGTCGGGCCAAGTCGATTGGATTGAGGCTCCTGCGCCCGATGCGGTTCCGCAAATCACGCAACGAGGTTTTAAAATTTACAGCAATGCTCAGCCCCACGTCTGGCCGTGGCAGTTGTCGTTTGCTGAAGGCTCGCCCTGGCTCGACAAGCGGGTCCGTCAAGCGGCCAATTTATGTGTTGATCGGGAAGGTCTCAAAACCCTGCTCGGCGGCATGATGGCAATCCCCAAGGGCACTGTTCCGCCGGGACATCCTTGGTGGGGTAACCCAAAATTCGATATCAAATACGATGTCGCAGCGTCTCGTAAATTGATGGCTGAAGCCGGTTTTTCTGCAGCCAAACCACTCAAAGCCAAGGTGCAGATTTCGGCTTCGGGTTCGGGGCAAATGCAGCCGCTGCCGATGAATGAATTTGTTCAGCAGTCGCTCAAACAATGTCACATTGACATTCAATTTGACGTGATCGAGTGGAATACCTTGTTTACCAACTGGCGTAAAGGGGCGAAGGATCCTTCGGCCAATGGCGCAAGTGCCACCAATGTGAGTTTTGCTGCAATGGATCCGTTTTTTGCGATGGTGCGTTTCACCAGCACCAAAGCTTTTCCACCGGTCTCTAATAACTGGGGTTACTTTGGCAACGATGAGTTTGACAAACTGATCTCAAATGCCAGAACCAGTTTTGAAGATAAGACGCGGGATGCGGAGTTGGCCAAATTACATGCCAGGATTGTGGAGGAGGCCCCCTTTATCTGGATCGCGCATGACGTCGGACCGCGGGCCATGAGTACCCGGGTTAAGGGTGTGGTGCAACCACGGAGTTGGTTTATCGATATTGCGCCCATGAGCGTCGACTGACGTCCCCCCCCCCCGCTGACGGGGCTGCAATCGGCCCCGTCAGTTCATCTTGGTTATTGAAATCCCCCATGTTTGGTTTTCTGCTTCGTCGTTTGATTTATACCTTGCCCATCATGTTGGGTGTGGCCTTGGTTTGTTTCTCTTTGGTCCATCTCGCGCCAGGTGACCCGCTGGTGTCGATCTTGCCGCCGGATGCCTCGGAGCAATTGCAACAACAGCTGCGCGCCTTGTATGGTTTTGACCGTTCCTACCCAGAACAATTTTTTTCTTGGGTTGTGCGTGCCATCCAGGGTGACTTGGGCTCTTCTATTGCGACCGGACGACCGGTGGTACAGGAAGTATTCAAGGCCGTAGCTAATACGCTCAAACTGGCGCTGTTCGCGACCTTGATCGGTTTCGTGTTCGGTTGTTTTTTTGGGTTTGTTGCGGGTTATTTCCAACACTCCTGGCTTGATAAAGCGGCATCGCTGACCGCCGTGTTGGGGGTGAGCGTCCCGCACTATTGGTTGGGCATGGTCTTTGTCATTATTTTTTCATCTTCTTTGATGTGGTTCCCACCGGGTGGGGCCGGGCCGGGTGGGTCGTCGGACTGGCTTTGGAATTGGGCGCACATGCAGTATTTGGTGTTGCCCGCCATCACCATGAGTGTGATTCCGATGGGCATTATTTCGCGTACGGTTCGGGCCTTGGTGGCGGACATCCTGGCGCAGGAATTTGTGGTGGGATTACGTGCCAAAGGATTGACCGATGTCGGAATTTTTCTCCATGTGGTTAAAAATTCGGCACCCACCGCCTTGGCCGTGATGGGCTTGCAACTGGGCTATTTGTTGGGGGGCTCGATTCTGATAGAGAAGGTGTTTTCTTGGCCGGGGGCCGGATTGTTGCTCAACAGCGCGATTTTTCAGCGTGATTTACCTTTGTTACAAGGCACGATCTTGGTGTTAGCGATGTTTTTTGTGGCCCTCAATTTGATCGTTGATGTGGTTCAGACACTGCTAGATCCACGGATCGCGCGGAGTTGAAATCAGGGCTCAGGATTCCCATGTCTCAAGTGTTTGTGAACAGTAAAAAAATTTCTCTCTCCGCAGTTGAGCGTTCAGCAGGTTATTGGGCCACCGTGTGGCAACGATTTCTGCAAGACCGCTTGGCCGTTGGCGCGGCGGTGGTGATTCTCTTCTTATTTATCTTGGTGTTGTTCGGCCCCTGGCTGGCGCCCGCTGACCCCTACGCCGCTTCCATGTTGAAGCGACTCAAGCCGATTGGTTTTGAGGGCCATCTCTTGGGCACGGACGAGTTGGGGCGCGACATGCTGTCGCGCCTGATGGTGGGGACCCGGCTGTCCTTGTTTATCGGCATTACGCCAGTGGCTTTCGCCTTTTTTGTCGGATCCTTTATTGGCATCGTTGGGGGGTACTACGGCGGTGCCCTTAACGCGATTTTGATGCGGACAATAGATGTTTTTTATGCCTTCCCTTCGGTCTTGCTGGCGATCGCCTTGTCCGGTGCCTTGGGTGCTGGAATCACCAATTCATTGATCTCGCTGACGGTGGTTTTCATTCCGCCGATTGCGCGCGTTGCCGAAAGTGTGACCACTCAAATTAGGAGCCGTGATTTTGTCGATGCAGCGCGTGCCTCGGGCGCTAACGCTTTCACCATTATCAGGGTCCATGTGTTGGCCAATGTACTGGGCCCGATTTTTGTCTATGCCACCAGCCTGATCTCGGTATCCATGATTTTGGCTTCGGGGCTGAGTTTTTTAGGGCTGGGCGTCAAACCGCCAGAACCTGAGTGGGGGCTGATGCTTAATACCTTGAGCACGGCGATCTATGTGCAACCGTGGGTGGCTGCACTACCCGGGCTGATGATTTTTATCACTTCCATCACGTTCAATCTCTTTTCGGACGGTTTTCGTAACGCCATGGAAGTAAAGAATTAGCATGAGCACTTCACCCGATCGTGGGGGCCTAAAAGAAGTGACCAAGCCCTTGCTACAAATTAGCGGCTTGGTGAAGCACTTTCCCTTGAAGAAAGACTTCTTGGGACGCAGTAGCGGTGTCGTGCGCGCGGTGGATGGCCTAGATTTTTCAATAGAGCAGGGTGAAACTCTGGGCGTTGTGGGTGAGTCCGGTTGTGGCAAATCAACCATGGCCCGTCTGCTGATGCAATTGATCCCGGCCGATCATGGCGAGATGATTTTCGAAGGCCACACGGTGGCCGGTCGTGATTTAACGCTGCGGGCGTTTCGACGGCAAACCCAGATGGTGTTTCAAGACAGCTATGCGTCACTCAATCCACGGCTGACGATTGAAGATACGATTGCTTTTTCCCCGCAGGTACATGGACTTTCCAAGATCGAGTCTATCGAGCGTGCCCGCGAATTGCTGTTGCAGGTTGGCTTAGAGCCACGTCGTTTTGCCGAGCGTTACCCGCACGAACTCTCTGGCGGACAGCGACAACGCGTCAACATTGCCCGGGCTTTGGCCTTGCAACCCAAGCTGGTTATTTTGGATGAAGCCGTGTCGGCGCTGGATAAATCAGTGGAAGCGCAAGTCTTGAACTTGTTGCTCGATTTGAAAGAGGCCTTGGGACTCACCTACGTCTTTATCAGCCATGATCTCCACGTTGTGCGGCATATGTCAGATCGGGTGATGGTCATGTACCTGGGGCAAGTGGTGGAGATCGCTGACAGCGAGAGCTTGTTCGATCGCCCTCTACACCCCTACACCCGGGCTTTGTTAGCCTCCATCCCAGCCATGGACCCCGACCTGCGTACGGAGACCCCGTCCTTATCCGGTGACCCACCGAACCCCATCAATCCACCTTCAGGCTGTCGCTTTCATACCCGTTGTGCGCAGGCGCAGGCCGTATGTTCGGTGAACAGTCCTGACTTGAGGAAGATGGATAGCGGCAGTCAGGTCGCTTGTTTGATGTACCAACCAGGCAGTGGCCACACCGAGGCCCCAGCATGACCGAACCAGATTTTGTCGATATTCGCAACCTGAGTGTGACCTTCACGGGACGGAAAAAATCAGTCCGGGCGCTTGACGGCGTGAACTTGCGTGTCAAGCGCGGTGAGGTGGTGGCCTTGATTGGCGAGTCGGGTTCGGGCAAGAGTGTGACCCTGCGTTCCATCTTGCGCTTGTACTCAGCCAAGCAAGTTCAGATGACCGGTCATATTGGGATCAATGGCCAAGACGTGCTGCGGTTTTCGCCCAGCGAACTCGAGGCCTACCGAGGCCGGGTAGCGTCCATGATTTTTCAAGAACCTTTGTTGGCCATGGATCCGGTCTATACCATCGAACAACAAATCGTTGAGGCGATACAAAGGCATGAACCGATTTCAAGCGCGGCGGCAAAAGCACGGGCTTTAGATTTGTTGGTGCAGGTACGCATCCCCAGTCCGGAGCGCCGTTTGAAGGCTTATCCGCATGAGTTGTCAGGGGGGATGCGGCAACGAGCAATGATCGCCTTGGCGCTGGCCTGCAAGCCGCAGTTGTTATTGGCTGACGAGCCGACCACAGCGCTCGACGCAACAGTTCAAATCCAGATCTTGTTGTTGTTGCGAGAACTGCAAAGAGAATTGGGTTTGTCCGTTATTTTTGTAACCCATGACATCGGTGCTGCCGTCGAGGTGGCTGATCGAATCGCTGTCATGTATGCTGGAGAAATTGTGGAAGAAGGCCCGGTTCGAACCCTGATTCGTTCCCCGCGTCATCCCTATACATTGGCGCTATTGAAAAGCCGAGCACATGGCGTTCTGTCTAATGGAAAGCGACTCGAAACCATCAGTGGCGCACCCCCTGACATGACCGATTTGCCTAAGGGTTGCGTGTTCGCGCCACGTTGTGGTTTCGTACTTGACAGTTGCCGACTGGCTCGGCCCGAGGTAGTGGCACTGGCGCAAGACCACGTGGCTCGTTGTTTTAGAACCGACCAAACTATTTTTTAAACCAAGAGAGAGGATGG
The DNA here is from genome assembly GCA_049296795.1 of Burkholderiaceae bacterium. Taxonomy (GTDB): domain Bacteria; phylum Pseudomonadota; class Gammaproteobacteria; order Burkholderiales; family Burkholderiaceae_C; genus CAXNKH01. The sequence goes on along the minus strand of JBAQTC010000011.1, from coordinate 80,765 downwards.
ATTCACCCATGCCGTTCATTCACGACACCGCGCAGGCTTTCATGCCTTATCCCAACGCAGATGTGCCTTCTGCAACGACCGGCCCTTTGTCGGGTTTGAATTTTGCCGCCAAGGATTTGTTCGACGTGGCGGGTTACCCCACCAGTGGCGGTCAGCCTTTCGTGTTGGCGATGTCGGGCATCAAGTCCCGAAACGCCGCAACGGTTGATCGGCTGTTACAAGCCGGCGCGCGGTTTGTTGGTAAGACCGTGACCGATGAATTTGCATTTTCCATGAATGGGCAGAATGCCCATTTCGGATCGCCTGTTAACGGCGCTGTGCCGGATCGTATTTCGGGTGGTTCTTCATCGGGCTCGGCCTCTGCGGTTTCCAATGGATTGTGTGACTTCGCCTTGGGCACAGACACTGGGGGGTCGGTCCGAGCGCCGGCCAATCACTGTGGTCTGTTCGGATTGCGACCGAGCCATGGCCGTGTCAGCTTAGTCGGTGCCATGGACCTTGCTCCCAGTTTTGACAGCTGTGGCTGGTTCACGCGCGATATCGGCACTTTTGCCCGGGTTGCCGATGTTCTGTTGGGCCAAGACGAAAACCCCTTGCCGCATCAGCCGAAAGTAGGGTGGCCGCAGGACGTATGGGACCTGCTCGCACCCGAGGTGACCCAAGCGCTGGCACCAGCCCAGGCGCGTGTGGCGGCTATTCTGGGTCAGCCTACCGTGCTGCCGGCGGGACTGCTCGATTTTGAAGCTATGTACTGGAATTTTCGTTACCTACAAAGTCGAGAGGCCTGGCAAGTCGATGGGGGGCTGATCGAGCGCTTCAAACCACCGCTGGGCCCCGGTGTGGCGCAGCGCTTTGCTTGGTCCAAAAGCGTTACCGATGAACAGGTAGCCGGTGCGCAAGCATTTCGAGAGCAGTTTCGGGCAAAAATCCTGGCAGTCTTGGGCCCCGATGGTGTGATGCTCGTGCCGACCATGCCCGATGTCGCACCACTGATCTCGCAATCAGACGAGGCACTCGAGGACTATCGAAACAAGGCCACCCGCATGTTGTGTATTGCCGGTTTGTGCGGCCTGCCGCAACTGAGTATGCCGATGGCCACCAGGCTGGGCGCGCCATTGGGCTTATCCTTGATGGGGCCGCCAGGCAGTGATCGCTCTTTGGTGCGCTTGGCCCAGAGAATCCTGGCCTCCTGAAAACAAATTTAAGGGCTCGAAGCCGATGAAAGTTGACACAGAACGTCTCTGGCATTCGTTGATGGCTTTGGCCCGCATCGGAGCGACGCCCAAAGGCGGAGTCAGAAGGATTACCTTGACCGAGCTTGATCGTCTGGGCCGGGATCAGTTCGTAGCGTGGGCCAAGGCTGCCGGTATGACGATTCGGGTCGATGCGATCGGTAATATTTTTGCGCGTCGCGATGGGAGTGACGAATCGCTCCCGCCTGTGATGACGGGCAGTCACCTCGACACCCAGCCCTCAGGCGGCAAGTTCGATGGTGCTTTCGGCGTGCTGGCCGGACTAGAAGTCGTGCGCCGCTTGAATGAACTCAAGATTCAAACCCGCGCGCCCATCGAAGTCGTGGTCTGGACCAATGAGGAGGGTTCCCGCTTTGTCCCGACCATGATGGGATCAGGTGTCTTTGCCGGAGTTTACGAACTCAAAGATATGTTGGCACAAAAGGATATCGACGGGGTGGCTGTGGCCGAAGCCTTGCATTTGATTGGCTACCAGGGGGATGCTAAGCCCATTAAGGTTGGAGCTTACTTTGAAGCGCATATTGAACAAGGCCCCATCCTTGAAAACACCACGACCAGCATCGGGGTAGTGACGGGCGCATTGGGTCAGCGCTGGTTCGACGTCGAAATTACCGGTCAGGATTCGCATGCCGGGCCCACACCGATGGAATTGCGCCAGGATGCGCTGCTGGCTGCGAGCCGACTGGTGATCGCAACCAACCGCGTCGCCTGCAGCTACCCGGACAACGCTCGCGCAACGGTCGGCCATCTGCGGGTATTTCCTAATTCGCGCAACGTGGTTCCCGGTGCGGTGAGCTTGACCCTGGATTTGCGTAATGCCAAGGACGAAACCCTCATCGCGATGGTGGTTGACCTGAAAATGGCAGCCTCCAGCATCGCCGCCGAATGTCGCTGTTCTATCGAGATCCGGGAAGTTTTGTATTTCGCGCCCAGCCATTTCACCCCTCAGTTGGTTGACGGCGTGAGGAGGGCGGCTGAGGTGCTCGGTTTGTCGTGCCGCGACATTGTCAGCGGAGCGGCACATGACGCGGTGTATTTGAACCGGATTGCGCCCACTGCGATGATTTTTGTGCCCTGTGAGGGTGGTCTGTCCCATAACGAGTTGGAAAATGCAAAGCCCGATGAGATCGGTGCCGGGGCCAGCGTACTTCTCAACACTATGCTGGCAGCAGCCGGGATGGTGGAGCAACCCAGCATTTAACCGAGATTGTCCATTTGGCGGGCCTTCGACCCTACGCGATGCCTGGCGGACGATTTGCGTCCATTTGGGCGGCTCCCTCACCGTCCATAGCGGGGCTATGAACGACTCACGACCCACCCAACTGCAACGCAACTCGCATCGCCATGCTCTCGCGTCCTAATGAACAATCTCGGTTTAATAGGTGAGGCTGGCTGCTTGGCATAGTGTTTGATGCCTCGAAAAATTTCAGAATGCCTGTTCCAAAATGTGGAGGTAATCTCCCTGTGCCATTGGCCGGGGATTGGTTTTGTGGGCGTTGTCTTGCAAGGCCTGCTCAGCGATCATTTCGATGCAATTTCTGGAAATTCCGATAGCGCCAAGCTTTTGAGGAAGTCCCAGGCGTTGGATCATGGTGCTCAAGCATTGACCCAAATCGGCTTCTGGTCCCCAACCCGATCGCTTGGCGATCTCGCCCCACTTGTGGCCTATCCACTCCCGGTTGTAGGTCAGTACATGGGGCAGCAGGATCGCGTTGAGTGTTCCGTGGTGAAAACCCTGGGCACCCAGTGGATGAGCGAGAGCATGGACCGAGCCCAGACCTTTCTGAAAACAGATGGCCCCCTCGAGCGAGCCCATCATCATGTTCCAACGCGCGTCCCGGTCTTGCCCGTGTTGTACGGCTCGTTCAATTGACGAAAAAATCAGCTGCATGCCGTCGAGCGCAATCGCATCGGCCGGTGGATTGATGCTTGCAGAGCAATAGGTTTCAATGCAATGCGATAAGGCGTCCATGCCAGTGGCCGCCGTGATGAAGGGTGGTAGACCCATGGTCAATTCAGGATCGCAAATGGCTGCGCTGACGAGGTCGGGGCAGCGGACGCCGGCCTTGATGCCATTGTCGAACAAGATCACTGCCGAACGGCCAACTTCGCTACCCGTACCTGCGGTAGTGGCTACAAGAAACAGCGAAGGAGCTTCGGCAATAGACCGGGGCGTGCTGTGCCGATTGGAGTAATTCCAAAGTGGGCCCGGGTTGCTGGCAAGTATGGCGATGGCCTTGGCTTGATCAAGCGCAGCACCACCACCGATGCCAATGATGCAGTCGCATGCCTGCTCGCGGTACTGGGTAGCCCCTGCCACTGCGGCGGTTTCAGTGGGGTTCATGGGTGTGTCGGAAAACACAGGGAAGCTTCCCGGCTCAGCCAAGGTTTGCTCGACCCTTTGGAAGACGCCGGATTGAATCAGACCTGGGTCGGTAACCCATAGAGGCCGCTGAACGCCGGCCTTGGTCAATAGCTGTGGCAATTCGTCTCGAGCCCCATGACCAAAGTAAACGGTGGTCAGAAATTGCAGTACTGACCTAGACCGTTCTGTGTCAGATCTCTTGGAGTAATTCAATTGACTTGGCTCTGGGATCAAGTCAGCGCGATGTTGCTGTCGCGAATCAAGCGCTGTAGAAGTTCACGCTGTCGGGCCAGCCAGTTAGCAAATTCGGCTGAACTGTTGGCGACAAGCACAATGCCCAAGGGAGCCAATAGGGTCGTCAATTGGGGATCTTTGGCGGCTTGAGTGACCGCTGCCTGTAGCCGCTCAATGGCGCTATCAGGCGTACCTGTAGCGGCAAATAGCGCGAACCAATCATCCATGTCGTAACCCGCAAAGCCACGTTCAGCAATGGTCGGTACATCTGCATAGGCAGGCACCCTTGATGCACTGGTGACTGCCAGCATTCGGGCTTTCCCAGTCGCCACCGGGTTACGAGCGGTAGAGGTGGTGAACAGACCAGCATCAATTTGGCCACCCATCAAGTCCCGGGCTGCATCAGCACCCCCGCGGTACGGTGTATGAATCAACTTTATTCCTGAACGCTGCTGCAACAGCGCTAGCGCCAGGTGGCCCATGCCACCAGCAGGTGGGGTACCGCAAGAAATCGAAGCCGGCTTGCTTTTTGCCAACTCAATAAACTCTTCTAGGTTCTTGGCCGGAAAGTCCTGTCTCACCAGCAAGGCCTGGGGCGCTCGGACCGCCATAGTGACTGGGGTGAATGCGTTGCGGTAATCAAACGGAATATCTTTCACGAGCACCGGGTTGGTTAGTTGATTCGCTGCATCCCAGATGAATGTGTATCCATCTTTCGGCGCAGCCAATACGACGCCTGCGGCCACCAGTGCGTTACCGCCAGTTCGGTTGTCAATGGTGATCTGTTGTCCCAAGATTTCGCTGACACGCTTACTCACAGCACGGGCCGAAGTGTCAGCTGCACCACCTGCTGAAAAGGGAACGATTACTTTTAAGCCACGGGTGGGCCAGTCAGTCTGGGACCAAGTTTTGGACATGAATAACGAGGCCGACAGTCCTATGCCCAGAAATTGGCGGCGGCGAAAACAGGCTGTTATTTTTTTGGCATTTAGAGTTGCTGTCATAGTCAATTCCATCAAACAAATCAGTTTACACAGAGAGTTTCAAGGCGGTCATTTGGTACTTGGAGGATGATCTCGCGAGTTCGCTAGTTTTTCTCGAGCCCGACTTCTTGCGCAGTTTTCTTCCACACATCGAGCTGCTCCTTGAGGAAAAATGCCATTTCTTCGGGTGTTGAGCTTTGCAGTTCGAACGCTATTTTGTCCAGCGCTTCGCGTATGTCTTTGCGCGCTGCAACGGATTTCATTCCCTGTGCCAGTCGATCCACCACGTCTCGAGAAAGACCTGCGGGGCCGAATAGTCCGGCCCAAGGTGAGATGGTGAGGCCTTGAATTCCCGTTTCCTGGGCGGTGGGGGTTTCTGGCAGCAACGGGCTGCGGTTGGGTAGCAAGGTGGCGAGGACCCGCAACCGGCCCTCCTTGACTTGTGCCAGGGCACTACCTGGTGTTCCTATCATCATCTGCACATGGCCGCTGATGAGGTCTGAGGTGGCGGGCGCGTCGCCCTTGTAGGGGACGTGCACCATGGTGAGTTTTTCAACCAGGGAGAGTTGAGCGGTGGTGAGAATGCTCGTTCCGTTGCCGCTGGCGTAATTGAGTTTTCCTGGATTGGCGCGCACGTAGGCGAGAAATTCCGCCATGCTCTTGGCCGGCACAGATTCGTGAACAAATAGGAAGAAGCCGAATTTACCAACCATTGAAATGGGTGTGAATGCGGTCAACGGGTCGTACGGAGCAAGCTTACGCATCACGGGCGCTGCGTTGAGTCCGGTGGTGGTAGCAAACAACAGGGTGTAGCCGTCCGGATTAGCACGTAACACGGCTTCGCCAGCAATCGCGCCATCAGCGCCACCCCGGTTGTCGATGATGAGTTGTTGACCCAGAACTTCTGACAGCGCTCGCATCACCGTTCTGGCAGCCAAATCAGCAGCACCACCTGCAGGAAAGGGGACGATGATCCGGATCGGTTTGTTGGGGAAGGTTTGGGCGAGGGCTGTCAGCGAGAATGCCGCAAGCCAAAGAATCAGGAAAAGCTGCTTGAACTGTCTTGTCATGCGTCCTCCAGTTGAACAGGGGCTTCAATTTCTGAACCAGGGGACTGAAGCCCTTGGCCGATGCATGATAGCAAAGCTGGGGGGTCAAGCGCCCCGGCAACTGGCGTAAATGTCCAACTCCTTTTGGTAGGCCTGGGTTTTTACGCCCAGCAGGCCCAGCACCGAGTGGAAGTAGTTGTCGTGTGAGGTCGGAGAATCGATTTTTTGTTTGAGGCAGTTCGTGTTGGTCCGGCTCAGTTGTTCGAATGACGGCGAGAGCCAGCTGATCCAGGGCACTTGTTTTTGCACATCGGGCGCCACGGCATAAGGTAAGCCGTGTAGGTAAAGATTGTTCTCGCCGAGTGACTCGCCATGGTCTGACACATAGATCATGGCACTGGCTGAGTAATTCTCAGCCGACTTTAACCAAGCGATGGTGGCGGCTAGGAAATGGTCGGTGTAGGCGATGCTGTTGTCGTAAGCATTGACTATTTCTTCCTGGCTGCAGTTCTGTAGTGCATTGCTGGTGCATTCAGGGAGAAATTTTTTGAAATTCTTGGGCGAGCGCTTGTAATAGGCCGGCCCATGACTGCCCATCTGGTGCATGACCAGCACCACGCCGCGAGCTCGTCGTTCGGGCTCCAGCGCGGCAATGCGTTGGTCAAGCTGACTCAGCATAATTTCATCGAAACACTCACCGTTTTGGCACCATTCTTTGTCTTTGAGGGAACTGGTGTTGACCTGCGGTATGCGCTCACAAACACCTTTGCAGCCCGATTGATTGTCAATCCACAACACGGCTAAACCCGCGTGCTGCAAGACGTCGAGTAAGCCTTTGTAATTGGCTTTTCGATTGCCAAAACCTTCGCGTCCGAGATGGGAAAACAGGCAAGGAACGGAGGCCGCGGTGCTGGTGCCACAAGCCCAAGCGTTGTGCAGACTGACGATGTTTTCTTTGGCTAGTAGAGGCGTTGTGTCACGCGCATAACCGTTGACAGAAAAGTTTCCCATGCGTGCGGTTTCGCCCAGCACCAGCACCAAGAGCGGTGGTTATTCCCGATCAGTCTGGACCACGGCAGCTTGTGCGTCTCGACCCAAAGGCAGCAGGGTCTTGTGATCGATCTGGAATGGCTTGGCAGCCAGATCAGCCAACGCGTAGAACGAATTCATTGGGTTGATCAGGTAACGTATCTGCGTATGGTTGCGCATGAGCGATGAAAAATCCTGAAAAATCAGCGTCAAAGTTCCCAGCAGAACGATCAGCGAGAGGACCAGCATCGCGGACAGGTTCAGGATACTTTTCCCAATGCCTATGCGTTGGATCGGTAAACGCCAGACCCCAACAGAGGGCAGTACACCGAGCAGGACCAAGCTAGCCCCAAGCTGCCAGTTCAGCAGATCGCCAGCCTCATGCAGATTGGTTTGCAGCACATTGAGCATCATGGTGCTGTCAATCACGACACCATAAGCGTTTATGAAATAAAAACCGGCAGCAGCAGCCAACAAGCTCAAGATCAATACGGGTTTGAGGAAATAGTGCCAGCTAAACAGGCTAAACAGGGCGCACTGGGCCGAGAAGATCAGCAGGATCATCGCGCCGCCAAATCCCAGGCCACGCCAGTTTTCGATCTCAGGCAGTGCGTTGAGCTGCTGCCACAAGGGCAGGTTGGCTAGCGTCGTCAGCCAGAGACTGCAAGCTGCAATGAGCCAAACCGGATGTAGATCGATGTTGCCGCGGCTGGGCAATGCAGATGCTTGGGTAGTTGGGGCGGCGTTTGCGCTGACTAATTTCGAATTCATGCCTATGAATCGATCAGAACTTAAGCTATCTATTCAATAGCAAGCCATTCTATTTACTTGGTGCCGGAGAGATGAATCGAACACCCGACCTTCTCATTACGAATGAGCTGCTCTACCGACTGAGCTACACCGGCTATGGTGAAAACCTCATGTACGAGGCCACAAGGATGCGTGATTCTACACGCTTGACTTGCAGCAGCAGTCCCACTATGCCGATCAAGCGCAGTGTTTTGCCAAACGGCTACGATCAAGCCCACGATTTGTTCGTTAATTGGAGAAAATTGTTTTGAAAGAATTCCCTCGCCACCAGGAACAAACGCAAGCCAAAACAAGCTTGGAGTCTGACCTGAGGTTGTACGCAGCTGCAGGTGTCAAAACCCCGATCCAGGTCATTAAGCAGCAGTTTGAGCAGAGTTGCGGGCTGACGCTGCCTTGCGATTTCGATACGGCTGGCGCTGCACAAGCCAAGTTCTTGCAGGATTCGGGAGCAAGGTTCCTGATCACCACGCAGGAGCGCATTGCTGAGAGTCAGGCGGCTGGATTGCTGGTGCCCGGGCGCTCCATCGCGCTGGCCGATACGGTGGCGGCAATCGCCTGTTCACAACACGACAAGCCGCGCATAGCGAGCAGCGAGGATCTGCGGCGTGCCTTGCTCGAAGCGGCTTCGATTGCCTTTTCTGATCCGGCACGGGGCGCTACCGTTGGCAAGCATTTTTTGGCCGTGATTGCCAAGCTGGGCATTGAGCGGGAAGTCATGGCCAAAGCCAGGCTGGCACATGATGGGGTCGAGACCATGCGACTGGTGCAGCAAGGGCTGGTCGCCCTGGGAATCACCCAGATGAGTGAGGTGGTCCAGTCCGCACCAAGCACCTTGGTCGGTCCTTTCCCACCGGAGTTCGATCTGTTTACTCGCTATGTGCTGTGGGTCAAGGGCCCTGAAACCCAGCCAGTAGGGCAGTTTGTGCAATGGCTGACGTCCAACCAAGGGCGCAACATCTTCATCAACCAAGGCTTGCGCCCGGTCTTCTGAAGCGACCGAAATTTATCGCGCGTTGTGGTAACTGGTGACGCGATCGACTTCGTTCTTCGAGCCCAGAATCACACTGACGCGCTGGTGCAGTTGGGTCGGCTCAATATCAAGAATACGTTGCCGGCCATTGGTGGCAGAACCACCGGCTTGTTCGATCAACCAGCTCATGGGGTTAGCCTCGTACATCAGGCGAAGCTTCCCGGGTTTGTTGGGTTCGCGCTTGTCCCAGGGGTACATAAAAATACCGCCGCGGGTCAAGATGCGATGAACGTCGGCCACCATAGAAGCAATCCAGCGCATATTGAAGTCTTTGGCCCGTGGACCCTCTTTGCCTTCTAGGCATTCATCAATGTAGCGCTTGACGGGCTCGTCCCAGTGCCGCTGGTTGCTCATGTTGATGGCAAATTCTTTGGTGTCGGGCGGGATTTGGACGTTTTCCTGGGTCAGGATGAAAGATCCTTGTTCGCGGTCCAGCGTGAACATGGCCACGCCATCGCCCACGGTCAGCACCAGTGTGGTTTGCGGACCATAAACGCAGTAGCCGGCGGCCACTTGCTGGCGGCCGGCCTGCAGAAAGTCGCCTTCGTCCACGCCACGGTCGTCTTCGGGCATTTTCAACACACTGAAAATAGTGCCGATACTGACGTTGACATCGATGTTGCTCGAGCCATCGAGCGGATCGAACAGCAGCAGGTATTCACCCCGGGGATAACGGTTCGGCACCACATAGATGCTGTCCATTTCTTCTGAAGCCATGGCCGCGAGGTGACCGCCCCATTCATTGGCTTCGATCAAGACTTCGTTGGCAATGATGTCGAGTTTTTTCTGCACCTCACCTTGCACATTTTCGCTACCCGCTGTTCCCAGAATGCCGCCGAGGGCGCCCTTATTAACGGCCTGGCTGATGCTCTTGCAGGCGCGAGCCACCACTTCGAGCAGCAAGCGCAGCTGAGACGGGATGTGGCCGTCAACGCGTTGCTGTTCAACCAGGTAACGGGTTAGCGATATTTTGGTGCTCATGGTGATTTCCGGTTGAGGGCGATGTTACTCGGCCAGGGCGTGGTCAAGAACTTCGCGCACATCGTTACTCAAATCGGTTTTGGCGGCAACCCGCAACAGTGCTTCACGGGCGGCACTGCGGTAAGGCTCGGCCAGTTTCTTCCAGCGGTCCAGAGCCCGGGCCAGGCGGGCAGCGACTTGAGGGTTGATGGCATCGAGTTCGATCAGGCGTTCGCTCCAGAAAACATAACCGGCAGCATCGCTGCGGTGAAATCCAGCCGGGTTGGCGCTGCAGTAACTGAAGATCAGACTGCGAGCCCGATTCGGGTTGCGAATGTTGAAATCAGGATGGGCCATCAACTGGCGTACTGCTGCCAGCACCTGGCCGCCCCGATCACAAGCGCCGGCTTGCAGCGCAAACCATTTGTCCAATACCAGCGCGTCGTCTTGGAACAGGCCATGAAAGCGCATCAATGCCGAACCTGCCAGTTCGTGGCCACTGCTGACCAGGGCTTGCAGCGCGTTGAAGCGCTCGGTCATGTTGCCTGCATCCTTGAAGCGCTGATAGGCCTTGCCCGGCCAAACCAGGTCGCCATTGCTGCGCGCTGCCAGACATAGCATGGTCAAAGCCAAGCCTTGGAGCGCGCGCTTGCCCGAAGACGCAGCGTCAGGGCGATAGCCGCCCGTGTCTTGGTAGGTTTCGAAAGCCCATTGCCAGTCAACCCGTAACGCTTGCGCCAGTTGTTCTCGCATGGCTTCGCGCACCGCATGAATGCGCTGCGGATCAACCACTTCGAGTTGCTCGGCGATATAGGTTTCTGAAGGCAGAGTCAGCACCAGTTCTTTGAAGGCCGCGTCCAGCGTGGGGTGGCGCAACACGTTGCGCATGGCCGCTATCAGGGCCGGATTCAACACCCCGAGCGTGGGGTCCTGGCTCCGAATCGCTTGCAACGCGCAGTTGAGGGCCAGTCGTTGGCCGGCCTCCCATTGGTTGAAGGGGTCGTTGTCGTGCGCCAGCAGCGTTTGTAGCTCGGTATCGCTGTAACCGTAGTCCAACACCACGGGTGCGCTGAAGCCACGTAACAGCGAAGGCACGGGTTGGGCGTTGATATTGACGAAAGTGAAGGTTTCCTGGGGTTGGGACAACACCAAGGTGCGCTCCAATCCTTGCTGTGACGTTTCGCCTTCAAGTTGCAAGGGCAAGGCCGCACCGTCCGCGCCGAGCAGGCTCAAGCTCAATGGAATCACGAACGCTTGCTTATTGGTTTGGCCTGGTGTGGGCGGGCAGGATTGAGCAATATCCAGGCTGTAGCTTTGGGCTGCAGCGTCGTAGCGACTGGTGATTTTCAGACGTGGCGTACCCGCTTGTGCGTACCAGAGCTTGAACTGGTCGAGTCGCTGCTGCAGCGGTGAGCCCGGGTTGGCGTCGGCAATAGCTTGGGCGAAATCATCGCAACTCACGGCCTGGCCATCATGGCGCTGAAAATACAAGGCCATGCCCTTGGCAAAACCTGAGCGACCAGAAATTTGAGTTGCTTCATTGGCTGCGAGGGTTTGCATCATGCGAACCACTTCCGCGCCTTTTTCATAAATGGTGACGGTGTAGAAGTTGTTGATCTCGGCATACTGATCCGGGCGCACCGGATGCGCCATGGGGCCGGCATCTTCGGGGAACTGGGCGGTACGCAGCAGACGAACGTCCTCAATCCGTTTTACGGCACGGGCTGACGGACTGCCTGCGAGATCTTGCGAGAACTCCTGATCGCGAAATACCGTTAAGCCTTCTTTCAGGCTGAGCTGAAACCAGTCACGGCAGGTTACGCGGTTGCCGCTCCAGTTGTGGAAGTATTCATGGCCCACCACGCTTTCGATATTGGCGTAGTCGGTGTCAGTCGCTGTCGCCGAATTGGCCAGAACATATTTGGTGTTGAAGATGTTGAGGCCCTTGTTTTCCATGGCACCCATATTGAAGTCGCTGGTGGCGACAATCATGAAACGCTCCAGGTCCAAGCTCAGTCCAAAACGGGTTTCATCCCAGGCCACCGAGGCCATCAGCGAGTTCATGGCGTGTTCGGTCTTGTCCAGGTCGCCCGGACGCACATAGACCTGCAGCAGATGCTCTTGTCCTGAGCGCGAACTGATGCGCTGCTCGCGGCACACCAGCAGGCCGGCGACCAGCGCGAACAAATAACTGGGTTTTTTATGGGGGTCAATCCATTTGGCGAAATGGCGACCATCGTCGAGATGTCCTTGCGCCACCAGGTTGCCGTTGGACAGCAAGACCGGGTATTTGGCCTGATCTGCGCGCAGTGTCACGCTGTAGCTGGCCATCACGTCGGGGCGGTCCAGGAAATAGGTGATGCGGCGAAAGCCTTCGGCCTCGCACTGAGTAAAGAATGAGTCGTTACTGACGTACAAGCCCATCAGCTTGGTGTTTTTGTTCGGCGCACAGGTGGTGAAAATTTCCAGCTCAAAGGGCGCATGGCCTTCGGGCAGGTTCTCCAGCACGAGTTGCGAGCCCTCAATCCGAAACGAGGTGCCTTGGCCGTTGACCAGCACCCGAGCCAGGTTCAGGTCTTCGCCGTCTAGGCGCAGCGCTTGCGCCGTAACTTCAGGGTTACGCCGCAGCGTCATTTTGTTCAAGACCCGGGTTTTGGCTGGGTCCAAATCGAAGGTTAAATCGACGGTGTCTACCCAATATGCAGGCGCTGCATAGTCTTCTCGTCGGATCACCGTGCTGGTTCCTTCACGCATCATGTCTATACCCCTTGCTTCAATGAAGCTTCAATGAATGGATCGAGATCGCCATCGAGAACTTTCTGCGTAGCTGACGTCTCGTAGTTGGTTCGCAGGTCTTTAATTCGGCTTTGGTCGAGCACATAGCTGCGAATTTGGTGGCCCCAACCCACATCGGTTTTGCTGTCCTCCAACTTCTGCTGTTCTTCCATGCGTTTGCGCATTTCAAAGTCGTAGAGTCTGCTGCGCAGCCGTTTCCAGGCAACGTCGCGGTTGCTGTGCTGACTGCGGCCATCTTGACACTGCACCACGATGCCCGTGGGGATGTGGGTCAAGCGAACGGCAGAGTCGGTTTTGTTGATGTGTTGACCGCCCGCGCCGCTGGCCCGAAACGTGTCGGTGCGTACATCGGACGGGTTGATATCGATCTCAATCGAATCATCGACTTCGGGGTACACAAAGACAGACGCGAACGACGTATGGCGGCCGCCTGAAGAATCAAAAGGCGATTTGCGCACCAGTCGGTGCACACCCGTCTCAGTGCGTAACAGTCCAAAAGCGTAATCGCCTTCGATCTTGATGGTGGCGCCCTTGATTCCGGCGGTGTCACCGGCCGACTCGTCTTCTATCGTTGCCTTGAATCCCTTGCGCTCCGCGTATTTGAGGTACTGGCGCAGCAACATGCTGGCCCAGTCGCAAGCCTCGGTTCCGCCGGCACCGGCCTGGATATCAAGAAATGCATTGAGCGGATCGGCCGGATTGTTGAACATGCGGCGGAATTCCAGCTTCTCGATGCTGGCTGCGAGTTGAGCGGCCTCTAGGGCGATGGTTTCTAGCCCGGTCAAATCGCCTTCTTCCTTGGCCATCTGGTAGAGCTCGGAATTGTCAGCCAGCTCCCGGGTCAGGTCGTCGAGCGTCATTACCACGTCGTCCAGCGATTTCTTCTCACGACCGAGTTCCTGGGCACGTTTGGGGTCGTTCCAGACGCTGGGATCTTCCAGCGAGGCGTTGACTGTTCTCAGTCGTTCAGCTTTGCCAGGGTAGTCAAAGATACCCCCGTAAATCAAGGGTGCGCTCGCCCAGGTCAGCGAGTTGGGTGCCAATGAGGTTGATTTGTTCTGCGTCCATGGGGGAGATTCCTAAAATTAGTGGCTATTTTAGTGGGTAAGGTAGCTGCACCGCAGCTCAGTCTTGGCCAACAAGTGGTGTGAATTCACCAGTCTTCATTGATTCTGACCCACGAAGCTCTCGATCAGTTGGGCCAGTTGCTCGGGTTGGTCGTGGTGCAGCATATGGCCAGCATCGCTGACCTCGGCCAATTTCAGGTCGGGTACTTGGCTAATCCTTTGGTGGTATTCCTGCAAGCTGTATTTGCCGTCCCACCACTGCGCCATTTGGTTATTCGACGCCTCCACTGACAGGGTCGGGGCCGTGATGCGTTGGTAAATTCTCAGCATTTCGTCAACCCGGTAAAGCTGGGCACTGCTGACCTTGTGGGCGGGGTGGCCCAGAATTTCCCACTCTCCTTGTAGGTTCTCCTTGGCCCAGAAGCGGGCCAACCACAGCGCTTTGTCCTGATCAAGCCGGGGGTTGGTTTTCATCAGCCTCTGCGCCACACCGTCGACGTTGGCGTATGTTTTAAGGGCCAATTCGCCGCGTTGCAGACGCTTGAGGTCGTCCATCCACTGGGCGTAGCGCCCACCGGCCTGCTCTGGCCGGGTCGCGGGCATACCAAAGCCCTCCAGATTGATGAGTCGGCGCACCCGCTCGGGCCGCACCCCGGCATAGAGCATGGCGACATTGCCGCCCATGCTGTGGCCCAGCAAATCAACCGCTTGTTCGGGTGCAAACTGATCGAGCAAAAAATCCAGATCGGCCAGGTAATCGGGAAACCAAAAATTGTCGGTCGCCGGGCATTGAGTCTGACCGAAACCACGCCAGTCGGGCGCGATGATGCGGCGCCCCAGCAGAAAGCCTTCGCTCAACGCATCGACCACGAACTGGTAGGAAGCTGCCACGTCCATCCAGCCATGGAGCAAGACCAAAGGCGGGTGTTGGGTGGTCGGCTCCCCCCAGCTCAGAACATGGTAATCAAGTTGGCGAATCGGGATAAACCCGCTGCGAAATGGGCGTTTGACTTGGTACATTATTAATGTTTGTGGGACAGACCTTTAGCTCTGTCCCCAACTGATTAGAAAAACTTGTGGGACAGACCTTTAGCGCTGTCCCGAATTGATTAAAACTTGTGGGCAGATTGTTAGCGCTGCCCCCAACGATGAAAAGCTGTTTCCCGTTCATTATGACCTTGCAAGCCGATCACTACCCAGAGCTGCACCGCAGCTTTCGCTGGCTTGTGCCAGAGCGTTTCAATATGGCTGAGCAATGCAGCCGGCGTTGGGCCCAGGCTCCGGGCGCGCAGAGCCGAATCGCCGTGATTGAACACCAAGTGGCTGGGGTAGAGCGGGTCTATTCCTATGGTGACCTGCAACAACAGGCTAATCGACTGGCAAATGCCTTGCTGGCCTTGGGCGTGTCTTGCGGCGACCGGGTTGCCATCGTCATGCCTCAGCGTTTTGAGACTGCTGTGGCCTATATGGCTATTCTTCAAATGGGTGCGGTAGCCATGCCTTTGTCGATGCTGTTCGGCCCCGAGGCGCTGCAATACCGGTTGCAAGACAGTGAAGCGGTGCTGGCGATTTGTGACGAAAGTTCAGTCGCTAATGTGTGCTCGGTTCGTGGTACTTGCCCCAGCTTGCGTCACCTCATCGGGCTGGGCGCCGCTGCCAGCCAAACAGATTTCGATTACACCGATTTGTTGAGCACTCAGAGCCCTGAGTTTGAACTGGTGAGCACCGCGGCCGATGATCCCGCGGTGCTGATCTACACCAGTGGTACCACCGGCAACCCCAAGGGCGCCTTGATTCCACACCGCGCCTTGATCGGCAATCTCAGTGGTTTTGTGTGTAGCCAGAACTGGTTTGGGTTTGACCCCAATGCTCGCGGGGAAAAGCCCGGCCTGCCCGAGCCCAAGATACCGAGCGTTTTTTGGTCACCGGCAGATTGGGCCTGGACCGGCGGCTTGATGGATGCCTTACTGCCCACCCTGTATTTTGGACGTCCGATCGTGGCATTCAACGGGCGTTTCAGCCCGCAATTGGCGTTTGAATTGATGCAGAACCACGGTGTGACCCATAGTTTTTTGTTTCCGACAGCGCTCAAGGCCATGATGAAGGCCTATGCCAAGCCTGGTCAGCATTTCAGGCTCAAGTTGCAGGCCATCATGAGCGCGGGCGAAGCGGTGGGCGATGCAGTTTTTGACTACTGCCAGCAGGAGTTGGGCGTGACCGTCAATGAAATGTTCGGTCAGACTGAAATCAATTACATCGTGGGTAATTGCAGTCGTCTCTGGCCGACCAAGCCGGGCAGCATGGGCAAGGCCTATCCGGGCCACCGAGTGGCTGTGATTGATGAGGCGGGGCTGGAGTGTCCAGTCGGTGTGGTGGGTGATGTGGCGTTGAACCGATTCGATGTGCAAGGTGCAGCCGATCCGATTTTCTTCTTGGGTTATTGGAAAAACGAGTCCGCCACCCGAGCCAAGTTCACCGATGATTGGTGCCGCAGCGGCGACCTGGCAGTGCGCGATGCGCAGGGTTATCTCTGGTACCAGGGCCGCGCCGACGATGTGTTCAAAGCTGCGGGCTACCGTATCGGTCCCGGTGAAATCGAGAATTGCTTAGTCAAGCATCCAGCGGTGGCCAATGCGGCTGTGGTTCCCAAGCCTGATACCGAGCGCGGTGCGCTGGTGAAAGCGTATGTGGTGTTAGCGTCCGACTACCTGTTGGCCCGCCCCACTCACATTGACCAGCGCGCCGCTTTCGATGCCAGCTTGGTAGCGCAATTGCAGGCCCATGTCCGGGGCAAGCTCGCCCCTTATGAATACCCCAAGGAGATCGAGTTTGTTGAGGCTTTGCCCATGACAACCACCGGCAAAGTGCAACGGCGCGTGCTGCGCTTGCAGGAGGAAGCGCGTGCGATTAAAAGTTTTGACCGGGACACAGCCTCAGTGAGTCCAGCTTAGACTTGGCAGATTTTCAGAAGACAGCATTGAACATGAAAACGATACAACTTGGAACCAGTGATTTGCAGGTGACATCGATCTGCTTGGGGACGATGACCTTTGGCGAGCAGGTGGACCAGACCACAGCGCACACCATCTTGGATCACGCATTGGCGCGTGGCATCAATTTTCTGGACACGGCCGAAATGTATTCGGTGCCGGCCCGTGCCACGACCTATGGCTCCACTGAAGCCATTTTGGGCACCTGGTTTGCTAAAAATCCTGGGGTACGCAATAAGCTGGTGTTGGCCAGCAAAGTGGCTGGTCCTGCGCGTGGCATGGAGTGGATCCGTGGCGGCTCGCTAGATTTGACCGCCAGCGACATCGTCGCCGCTTGCGATGCGAGTCTTAAACGTTTGCAAACTGATGTGATCGATCTCTATCAAATTCACTGGCCTGTCCGTCATGTGCCAGCTTTTGGTGGCGTTTATTTCGATCCAAGCAAAGATACCGTGGCGACCTCGATTCACGATCAACTGCAGGCTTTGGGTCGTCTGGTCAAGGCGGGCAAGGTCAGGGCCATCGGCTTGTCAAATGAGACGCCTTATGGGGTGCATGAATTTGTTCGCTTGGCTGAGCAGCATGGTTTGCCGCGGGTGGCCACCGTACAGAACCCTTACTGCTTGATTAATCGCACGGTGGATAACGGGCTCGATGAGAGCTTGTACCGGCTCGGCGTTTCTTTGCTGGCATATTCGCCGCTGGGTTTCGGCTTGCTCACGGGAAAATACGATCTCGGCGGCGTCACCGGACCGAACGCGCCCAAAGAGGGTCGAATCGCCAAGTTCGAGTCGATGCAAAAGCAGCGTTGGGGTCGGCCCGAGTCTTTAGAGGCCGCACGGCGTTACAACGCATTGGCACGTGACCATGGCTTGACGCCGGTTCAGATGGCACTGGCCTTTTGTTACACCAAATGGCAAGTTGCCAGCACCATCATCGGAGTGACTACTGTGGCCCAGCTCGATGAAGACCTCAACGCCTGGGGCACGACGCTATCGCGTGAATTGCTGCGCGAAATTGATGGTCTGCGCTGGGAACTGCGCGATCCAGCTCAGTGATACAAAGCGAGGAGAATCTGTTGGAATCCATTCAAATCCTGTATCCCCTGATGGCGATTTTGGCGGCCTACCTGATGGGCTCGTTGTCGTTTGCGGTGATCGTGAGCCGGTGCATGGGCTTAAGCGACCCGCGCAGCTATGGCAGCAAGAACCCAGGCGCCACCAATGTGCTGCGTTCGGGTAGCAAACTGGCGGCAATGGCGACCCTGCTGCTTGATGCCGTCAAGGGCTGGTTGCCGGTGTTCTTGGTTCAGTACTATGGCAAGGCTTACGGGCTGGCTGAGGGGACGCTGGCACTGGCGGCGCTGGCGGCTTTCTTGGGCCATGTGTTCCCGGTTTATTTCCGCTTTCAAGGCGGCAAAGGCGTGGCCACTGCGCTGGGGGTTTTGCTGGGCGTAAACTGGATTCTGGGACTGGCCTGCTTGCTGAGCTGGCTGATCATTGCGTACTTTTCCCGCTATTCATCGCTGGCCTCGCTGGTGGCAGCGGTGTTTGCTCCTGTTTACTATGTTTTTGGTGATGGCCTGGCCTGGTACCTGGATAAAAGTATTTTGCTGGCGCTGTGCCTGATGTCCATGTTGCTGATCGGTCGCCACGGCCCCAACATTACCCGCCTGATCAAGGGAACAGAAACAAGACTGGGCAAAACGCCGTAGGGTGCGCGCGCAAAGGGAGGGTGCAGTTTCACGCCAACACCTCCCGCTAGGCGGGCGGCGTGGCTGTCCTTCTCCGGCTCAGCTCGCGGGCAACTGCTTCTGGGACTTAAGCGAATTTTCGTCAACGACGTTGTTGGCACTCAAGCCCTGTGGCAACCGCAAATCGAGCCTGCGCCTGCCAGCCCCACCACCCGCCTCGGTTCGTCTTTGCGCTCTGGCTTTGGAGAATTGGTAATTCATTGTGCCGAGCAAGCACTTCTGATCGGGTCGGCGGTGCGGGTGTCCGGGCGCAGGGCCGATTCGCGGTTGCTCCACAGCTCGTGTCCCGAGCATGGTGTTGACGCAGGACCTTTTGAACAAATCCGCAGTAGCCTGCGAGCCTGGACTGGAGAACGGGCAACCAATCCACCGGCCTCCACCAACACTTGCGAGCGCAAAGGATGGGTATTGTTTTACGTCAGCATCTCGCGCTAGACGGGCAGCGTGGCTGTCCTTCCCACCGGCCCTCGCCATCACCTGCGAGCGCTATTGGGGGGTGACTTCAAAAAATTGAAACCTAACCCCAATTAACCAGTTCAGTCTCTGAAATTATTGAAGCTCAAGGGCAGGTCGGCGATGTCTTTGCGGATCAGCGCCATGGCGGCTTGCAAATCGTCGCGTTTAGTGCCGTTAATGCGTACCGCGTCACCTTGAATCGAGGCCTGCACTTTGAGTTTGCTGTCTTTGATCAAGCGCTGAATTTTCTTGGATACCTCGACCTCAATGCCGTTGCGTACCTTGATCACCTGCTTGACTTTGTCGCCACCGATTTTTTTAACATCGCCCTTGTCCAGAAAACGCACATCGACTTCTTGCTTGGTCAATTTGTTGCGCAGAATATCTTCGACTTGCGACAGCTGGAACTCCGCATCACCGATCAGGGTGATTTCTTTGTCCTTGATTTCAATCGCGGCAGCCGTTCCTTTGAAATCAAAACGAGTGGCGATTTCCTTGGCGGTGTTGTCCACCCCATTTTTCACTTTGGGCAGATTGGCTTCGCAAACAGTATCAAAAGAGGGCATGGCAAATTCCGGAAAACAAGGCAGGTGAGAGAATTGGGCCAATGTTAGTCGAGAAAAACGTTCCCCTGCAGGCTTGCAACAGCTTTCATATCGTTGCCAAGGCCCATACCCTGGTGCGCTTGCGCAGCCAAGCCGATGTTGAACAATTGCTGCAAGACCTGCAACTCGGTCCTCAGCCTAAATTCATCCTCGGTGGTGGCAGCAACATCATTCTGACGGGCGACGTTAAATCCGTGGTTCTGAAAGTCGAACTGATGGGGCGTCGCTTGCTTGAGGATCAGCCTGGACATTGGATTGTCGAGGCCGAAGCCGGTGAGAACTGGCACGATTTCGTGCGTTGGACCTTGGACCAGGGTTATCCGGGGCTGGAAAATCTGGCGCTGATTCCCGGCACGGTGGGCGCAGCGCCGGTTCAGAACATTGGCGCTTACGGGATTGAGCTGCAAGATGTTTTTGATTCCTTGGACGCTGTGGATTTGCAAACCGGGCAACTGTTGAGCATGAACCACAGCCAATGTGCTTTTGGCTACCGCGATTCGGTGTTCAAGCAGGGGGGGGCGGGCCGTGGCCGTGGCCTGGGCTTGGCCGGTCGGGTTTTGATTACCCGGGTGCGCGTTCGCCTGCCCAAAGCCTGGCGACCGGTGTTGAGCTATCAGGATTTGGAGAAAAAATGGCTGGAATCGGGTCAGGATCAGGCCAGCGCCCAAGCTATTTACCAGTGGGTGTGTGACATTCGCCGTGCCAAATTGCCCGACCCGGCAGTAATTGGCAATGCTGGAAGTTTCTTTAAAAATCCGACGGTGAGTCCCGAGCAATGCGCCGACATCATCGCCCGCGACCCCAAGATCGTTCACTACCCGCTGGCCAATGGCAGCATTAAACTGGCCGCCGGCTGGCTAATTGACGCTTGTGGTTGGCGCGGCAAGTCCATTGGGCTGGCCGGTGTCTATGAAAAACAGGCGCTGGTGCTGGTGAACCGGGGCATTGGCGAGCAAGCTGCCACCGGGGGCGAAGTCATGACCCTGGCCAAAGCGATTCAGACCAGCGTCTATGAGCGCTTTGGCATCGTGCTGGAACCCGAACCGGTGGTGGTCTGAGTTTTTTCTAGCTGCCCCAGCAGGGAGCACAAGCCGACATCAGCTCTATTTCTCGCCCTTGTCAAGCGACAACAATTCCCCGCCAACCCCGGCTGACAGCAAGCCGGCTTGGGAATAAATCCCTAATTTGGCCCGGGTGTCTGTGATGTCCAGGTTGCGCATGGTCAGTTGGCCGATGCGGTCCAGCGGCGAGAATGGCGCGTTCTCCACTTTTTCCATACTCAGACGTTCTGGGGCGTAGCTCAAATTGGATGACTCGGTGTTGAGCAGCGAATAGTCATTGCCGCGGCGCAGCTCGAGCGTCACCTCACCGGTGATGGCACGCGCCACCCAGCGTTGGGCGGCTTCTCGCAGCATGATGGCTTGGGGGTCGAACCAGCGGCCCTGGTACAACAGGCGACCGAGTTTGCGACCGTTGTCGCGGTACTGTTCTATCGTGTCTTCGTTGTGGATGCCGGTCACCAAGCGCTCGTAAGCGATGAAAAGCAGTGCCAAGCCGGGCGCTTCGTATATGCCTCGGCTCTTGGCTTCTATGATCCGGTTTTCAATCTGGTCGCTCATGCCCAGGCCATGGCGCCCTCCAATCCGGTTGGCTTCCAGCAGCAGGCTCACAGGGTCGGCAAAGCGTTGGCCATTGAGGGCCACGGGTTGGCCTTCTTCAAAACGCACGCTAACTTCTTCACGCTTGACTTCGACATCGTCGCGCCAGAACGCCACGCCCATGATGGGGTTGACGATTTTGATACCCGAATTCAGATGCTCGAGGTCTTTGGCCTCGTGGGTGGCGCCCAACATATTGGAGTCGGTGGAGTAGGCCTTTTCGGCCGACATCTTGTAGCCAAAACCATGTTGCGTCATGAAGGCCGACATCTCGGCGCGACCGCCGAGTTCGTCGATAAACAGTTGGTCCAACCAGGGCTTGTAGATTTTCAGGCTTGGGTTGGTCAGCAGGCCGTAACGGTAAAAACGTTCTATGTCGTTACCCTTGAACGTGCTGCCGTCGCCCCAGATGTTGACGTCATCTTCTTTCATGGCGGCCACCAGCATGGTGCCGGTCACAGCGCGGCCCAGTGGTGTGGTGTTGAAGTAAGTCACGCCAGCCGTTGAAATGTGAAAAGCGCCGGCTTGCAACGCCGCAATGCCTTCGTTGGCCAGTTGGGTGCGGCAATCAATCAGGCGCGCTTGTTCGGCACCATATTCCATGGCCTTGCGTGGAATCTCGTCGTAATCGGCTTCATCGGGCTGGCCCAGGTTAGCGGTGTAGGCGTAGGGCAGGGCGCCTTTGAGCTTCATCCAGAGCAGTGCGGCACTGGTGTCTAGACCACCGGAGAAGGCAATGCCAACTTTTTGGCCGAGTGGCAGATTTTGGAGAATGGTGGCCATGGCGCTTTCTTGGTTAAATCTCGGTTCTGGTCTGGCGTTCAGGCGAAATGGCAGATGTAGTGGTAGGCCGAGCTGACCCGGATTTCGAACATGGTGTTGCCCGGAACGCTGAATTGTTCACCGGTCGTCGATGAAACCCAGGTCTCGCTGCCAGCGAGTTTGTACTCACAGGAGCCCGACACGCATTCCATGATTTCGGGTGCACCGGTGTTGAAAGTGAGGGTCGCGGGAAGAATCACGCCGACTGATTTTTTCGTGCCATCGGCTAAGGCAAAGCTGTGGCTCACGCATTTGCCGTCGAAATAAACATTGGCGGCTGTGGTCAGGGTGACGTTGGGGAAGGAAGTGGTTGTCATGGGCAGGGATTTTAAGGCCCTTCCGTGTCAGTTCCGGGCCGACCTTCCTTAGGGCTGATCGAGCAAGGATTCAAAAGCCTGCGCTGAATAGCCCACACTGATGCCGGTTGCGCCCACCACCACCGGCCTTTTGATCACACTGGGGTGGGCTAGCATCAGGGCCGTAGCGCTGGCAGCGCAGGTCACGCCGGCCTGGGTCTTGGCGTCGAGCTTGCGCCAAGTTGTTCCCTTTTTGTTGATCAGAGCTTCCCAGCCCAGGGTCTTGATCCAGCTGGCGATGGCTGCTTCGGGGACGCCTAGTTTTTTGAAATCGTGGAACTGACAGTTCACGCCGCGCGCCTCAAACCAAGCACGAGAATTCTTGACAGTGTCGCAGTTGGGGATGCCGTACAGAATGATCATGGTTTGATTTTAGGGCGACAATCACGCCCCTATGACCCAACAAAACTTATCCAGCTTGCAGGACTGGCTGGGCTATATCGAGCAACTCCATCCCAAGACCATTGACATGGGCCTGGAGCGCGTGAAGACCCTGGCGCAGACCATGGGCATTCGCTTTGAATGTCCGGTCATCACGGTGGCTGGAACCAATGGAAAAGGATCGACCTGCGCCATGCTGGAGTCCATTCTCCAGCAGGCCGGTTACCGCTGCGGTGTTTTCACTTCGCCCCATTTGGTTCGGTTCGAGGAGCGCTTGCGACTGCAGGGCGAAGCGATTGCTGCGGGCGAATTGACCGAGGCTTTTGCCCGGGTTGAGCAGGCCAGGGGAGCGCTGTCACTGAGTTATTTCGAGTTCACCACGCTGGCGATTCTCGATCTGATGGCCAGAGCTCAACTCGATGTGGCCATTCTCGAGGTCGGTTTGGGCGGTCGGCTTGATGCGGTCAATGTGATCGACGCGGATTGTGCGGTAATCACCAGCATAGACCTGGATCACATGGAATTTCTGGGGACCGACCGCGAGCAAATTGGCCGAGAAAAAGCCGGCATCATGCGCCCCGCACGGCCGGTGGTGTTGTGTGACCCTATGCCGCCGCAATCGGTACTGGACTGCGCTGTCGAGATCGGCGCCGATTTGTGGCGACTAGGGCGCGACTTCAACGTCGAGGGCGACAAACAGCAGTGGGGTTGGGCCGGTCGGGGCCGGCGTTACAGCGGCTTGGCCTACCCGGCTTTGCGTGGCGCCAATCAACTGATCAATGCTGCGGGAGTGCTGGCTGCACTGACGGCGCTGCGCGAACGGCTGCCCGTGACGGCCCAAGCGATTCGCAACGGTCTGTCTTTTGTTGAATTACCCGGGCGGTTTCAGATTGTTCCGGGTCAGCCCAGTTTGGTACTCGATGTGGCACATAACCCGCATTCGGTGGCGGCGCTGGCGGCCAATCTGGATGCCATGGGCTATTTCCCTGCGACCCACGCCGTCTTCGGCGCCATGGCCGACAAAGACATGCGGCTCATGCTGGAACGCATTTCCCCCTTGGTTGACCACTGGTATTTCACGGATTTGCCGACGCCACGCGCTGAAAAATCCCTGCAGCTTCAGCGGCTTTGGAACGATCAAAATCCCCGCAGCAAGTCGTCAACCCGGACTTTTACGGAGCCCATGCAAGCGTTGCAGGCAGCTGTCCAGGCGGCAGACCCCGCTGATAGAATCGTAGTATTCGGATCGTTCTACACGGTGGGTGGCGTTTTGAAGGAGGGCGTACCACGCCTTCAAGCCCAACACATCAACCCCTGAGCTCGCACCATGGCCTTTTTTAAAATTCGTAAAGGTGGGGATGACCAAGCCACCGTTGTTGCGTCAGAGAGCATTGAGGATATTCGCAAGCGCGCCAAGCACCGACTGCTGGGTGCTGCCGTGCTGGTTAGTCTGGGTGTGATCGGAGTCCCCCTGGTGTTTGATCACCAGCCGCGGCCGATTGCTATCGACATTCCGATTGACATTCCCGATAAAAACAAAACCAAGCCACTGGCTGTGCCGCTTGTGTCGGTTGCGGCCACACCTGTAGCGGCTGCCACCCCTGCGGCGGCACCGGTCGTAACACCGGCGCTGGCAGCACCGACTGCAACCGGCCCCGGCGCCGAAACAATTCTCTCAGCTTCTTCGGCCAAGGCCACTACCGTGGCGCCAGCCGTCGCCGCAGTTCAAGCGGCCGCGGTCGCGCCCAAGCCGGCGGAGCGCTCGGCCCAGGACAGCAAGTCCGAGGAAAACAAGAGCGCGACCGAAGCCCGTTTCGTGGTTCAAGTCGGCGCTTTTTCTGACCCGGCTCGGGCCAATGAAACTCGAATGAAGCTGGAAAAAGCGGGATTCAAAACCTATGCCCAGGTTGTGCAAACCAAGGATGGAGAGCGCACCAGGGTCAGGGTGGGCCCGTTTAGTGACAAATCTGAAGTGGGGAAAGTGGCTGAAAAAATCAAAAAACTTGATTTGCCGGTCACGATTTTGACGCTGTAACCGCGCACCCTAGATGCCTGTATTGGATTGGATTTTTTTGGCTTTGTTGGCGCTCTCCATGGCGCTTGGTACGTGGAGGGGTTTGGTGTTTGAACTGCTCTCGGTGCTGAGTTGGATTGCTGCTTTCATCTTGGCCCAATGGTTGGGTCCGGACGTGGCGCAACGCTTGCCGATGTCGGGTGCGGCCGAAGTGATTCGTTACGTGGCGGGATTTTTAGTGGTTTTTGTCGCCACAGTGTTCGCCGGAGGCCTGGTTGCGTGGCTAATTAAGTTGTTGATTAAAGCCGTGGGTTTGAGGCCGGCTGATCGGGCCATGGGAACGCTGTTTGGACTGGTACGTGGCATTATTTTGTTGTTGGCCTGCACCGTGGTGATGGAGATGACACCCTTGAAGTCCAACCCTTGGTGGCAGGAGTCATACGGGGCCGGTGTGACCGTTACCGCACTCAAGGGATTGAAGCCCGTGTTGCCCGAAGAATTTGGAAAATATTTACCTTAAAAGCGCAGGTCTAGCCGCAGTGATTGCGCTGACCTCACTCAACTGGACAGAACTATGTGTGGAATCGTCGGCGTTGTCAGTAACGCACCTGTGAATCAACTGATCTATGATGCTTTGCTGTTGCTGCAGCACCGGGGGCAGGATGCGGCGGGCATCGTGACCCAGCAAGAACGCAAGTTCTTTATGCACAAAGCCAAAGGCATGGTGCGCGATGTGTTTCGAACTCGCAATATGCGGGCCTTGCCGGGTAACTGCGGCTTGGGCCAAGTCCGGTATCCGACCGCCGGTAATGCATTCAGTGAAGAAGAGGCCCAGCCTTTTTACGTGAATGCACCTTTTGGCATCGTGTTGGTGCACAACGGCAATTTGACCAATGCCCATGCGCTGAAGGCCGAGTTGTTCAATACCGACCATCGTCACATCAACACCGAGAGTGACTCGGAAGTCTTGCTCAATGTACTGGCGCACGAACTGGAAAAAACCACCCGGGGTCTGGCTTTGCAAAGCGCCGATGTGTTTGCCGCCGTGCGTAATGTGCACAAGCGAATCAAGGGTTCGTATGCCGTTATTGCCCTGATTGCCGGTCATGGGGTGCTGGCATTTCGCGATCCGTTTGGGATTCGCCCTTTGTGCATGGGGCGTGGTAAAGACACGGTGATGCTGGCCAGTGAATCAGTCTCGCTGGAAGGGACTGGTCACCAATTGGAGCGAAACATCGATCCAGGCGAAGCTGTGTTCATTGATTTGCAGGGGAAGGTTCACGCCCAGCAATGTGCTGAAGGTGCAACGCTCAACCCTTGCATTTTTGAATATGTCTATCTGGCCCGTCCTGATTCGGTGATGGACGGCATTTCGGTTTATCAAGCCCGACTCAACTTGGGCGAAGCACTGGCCAAGCGGGTGATCTCTACTGTGCCACCCAACGAAATTGATGTGGTGATTCCGATTCCGGAATCAAGCCGCCCGAGCGCGACCCAATTGGCGCATTTGTTGGGCTTGCCCTACCGCGAAGGTTTTGTGAAAAACCGCTACGTTGGACGCACTTTCATCATGCCCGGCCAAGGGGTTCGCAAGAAATCGGTTCGTCAAAAACTCAATGTCATAGGTAGCGAATTCAAAGGCCGCAATGTGTTGCTGGTCGATGATTCGATTGTTCGTGGGACGACCAGTCGCGAAATTGTGCAAATGGCGCGTGAAGCCGGTGCGCGCAAAGTTTATCTGGCCAGTGCCGCCCCACCGGTGCGTTACCCCAATGTCTATGGCATTGACATGCCCACCAGCAGCGAACTGGTTGCGCACAATTGCACGGTCGAGCAAATCCGGGAAACCATTGGCTGCGACGCCCTGATTTACCAGGATATTGAAGGAATGAAAAAAGCCATTGGAAGTATCAACACCCAGCTCAATGGGTTTGACGCTTCGTGTTTTGACGGTATTTATGTGACGGGCGACATCACGGCCGACAGTATCGACCGGCTCAATGCCAATCGAGGATCCAGCGAAGAAGGCAGCGAAGACCATTCCCGCTTGGCCTTGCCCAATCCCATGGAGTCTGCATGAGTGCATCTAAATTACCGCCCGACCTGCACCTCGACACGCTGGCCGTTCGCACGGCCGAGGCCAAGAGCCAGCACGGGGAAAACTCCGAGGCCTTGTACCTGACCAGTAGCTTTGTTCAGCCCGATGCGGCCACTGCCGCGCGCCGTTTTGCCGGCGAAGAAGATGGCTACATTTATTCGCGCTTTACCAACCCTACCGTCGCCAGCATGGAGCAGCGGCTCGCTGCGCTGGAAGGAACCGAAGCCTGTATTGCCACATCCAGCGGCATGTCGGCTATTTTGTTGCTGTGCATGGGCTTGCTCAAAGCGGGTGACCATGTGATTTGTTCGCAATCGGTATTTGGCTCGACCATTAAGCTGCTGGGCAGCGAGTTCGGAAAATTTGGCGTGCAGACCACGTTTGTTTCGCAAACCGATGTGGCTCAGTGGCGCTCGGCCATTCGGCCCAATACCCGCTTGTTGTTCGCAGAAACCCCGACCAATCCCCTGACCGAGATTTGCGACATACCTGCGCTGGCCGAGGTGGCGCATGCAGCGGGCGCTTTGCTGGCGCTGGACAATTGTTTTTGCTCACCGGCCCTGCAGCAGCCCGCCAAGCTCGGTGCCGACCTCATTATTCATTCGGGCACCAAGTACCTCGATGGTCAAGGGCGTGTTATTGCCGGGGCGATTTGTTGTTCCAAAAAATTGATTGATGAAAAATTCATGCCTGTGATGCGCAGTGCCGGCATGAGTTTGTCGCCTTTTAACGCCTGGGTTGTGCTCAAGGGGCTGGAGACTTTGACGATAAGGATGCAGGCGCAATGCGCTGCGGCATTGGAGTTGGCCAGCTGGCTGGAGCAGCAGCCCAACGTGTCACGGGTGTACTACCCCGGTTTGAAATCGCATCCGCAACATGAGTTGGCAATGCGGCAGCAATCCGGCGCGGGTGGCGCGGTGGTTTCGTTTGACGTGGTGGGTCTTGAACCTCAGCAAAAGCGCAAGCACGCGTTTCATGTGATTGACAGCACCCGGGTTATGTCAATCACCGCTAATCTGGGCGACACCAAAACTACCATTACCCACCCGTCGAGTACCTCGCACGGACGTTTGAGTGAAGAGCAACGACTTGCCGCTGGCATCGGGCAGGGCTTGATCCGGGTCGCCGTGGGTCTGGAGCATCTGACGGATCTGAAAGCCGATCTCGCACGGGGATTGGATACCCTGGCATGACGGGCCGGACCCGCACCCGCTTCGCGCCATCGCCTACGGGTTTTATCCACCTGGGCAACATCCGCTCGGCCTTGTACCCCTGGGCTTTTGCACGCTCCACGGGCGGCGATTTCATTTTGCGCATTGAGGACACTGATCTCGATCGGTCTACCCAGGCCGCCGTGGACGTCATCATCGAAGGCATGTCCTGGCTCGGGCTGAATTACGACGAAGGCCCGTTCTACCAAATGCAGCGCATGGAACGCTACAAGGAAGTGGTGGCGCAGTTGCAACAAGCCGGGCAGGTTTACCCCTGTTACATGGCTGTCGCCGAGCTCGATGCGTTGCGTGAAAAGCAAATGGCAGCCAAGGAAAAACCACGCTATGACGGTACCTGGCGACCTGAACCCGGCAAGACGCTGCCACCGATTCCAGAAGGCGTACAGCCGGTCTTGCGCTTCAGGAATCCACAGTCTGGAGTAGTGGCTTGGGACGACAAAGTCAAGGGTCGTATTGAAATCCGCAACGATGAGCTTGACGACTTGGTGATTGCGCGCCCAGCCCGCGACGGCGAATCCATCGGCACGCCGACCTATAACTTCTGTGTGGTGGTGGACGATATCGATATGGCAATTAGCCATGTGATTCGGGGCGATGACCACGTCAACAACACGCCACGCCAGATCAATATTTTTCACGCCCTGGGGCAACAGCCGCCAATCTACGCCCATCTACCTACTGTGCTCAACGAGCAGGGAGAAAAAATGAGCAAGCGCAATGGCGCCAAACCAGTGACGCAGTATGCGCTCGAGGGCTATTTGCCCGATGCCATGGTGAATTACTTGGCACGCCTGGGCTGGAGTCATGGTGATGATGAAATATTCAGTCGCGACCAATTTTTGCAGTGGTTCGATCTTGATCACCTAGGCCGCAGTGCTGCTCAGTTCGATGAAGCCAAATTACGTTGGGTCAACGCCCAACACCTCAAGGCCATGACCGATGAAGCGCTAGCGCCGTTAGTGCGGGCTCAACTGCAGCGCCGTGGCATTGAGGCCGATGATCGTTTGCCGAGCTTATGCGGCTTGTTCAAAGACCGCTGCGACACGATCGTGGCATTGGCCGACTGGGCTGCCGTGTTCTATGCCGACATCAGCCCCAAGGCGGAAGACCTCAGTCAGCATGTGACCGAAGCCATCAAGCCCGCGCTGCGCCTGCTGGCTGACAAGTTGGCGGTTTGTGACTGGGACAGGCTGACGCTGGCGGCTGTGATCAAACAGGTATTGAGTGATTGCAGTCTGAAAATGCCACAACTGGCCATGCCGCTGCGTGTTCTGGTGCTCGGCACGCCGCAGACCCCCTCGGTTGATGCGGTGTTGGCGTTGATGGCCAGAGATAAAGTGCTCGCGCGTCTTAGGAGTGTTTAGATTTAAGGCTATAATTCGAGGCTCAAGAATTGAAGGCAATGTTTTCAAAGGCATGCCAAGGTTTGGGGGGTATAGCTCAGCTGGGAGAGCGCTTGCATGGCATGCAAGAGGTCATCGGTTCGATCCCGTTTACCTCCACCACCAATTTTTGAGCCGGAAGCAATCGATCTCGGTTGATTGCGAAGTTCCCAGGTTTTGACCCTATCGTCTAGAGGCCTAGGACATCACCCTTTCACGGTGAGTACCGGGGTTCGAATCCCCGTAGGGTCGCCAAATTCGTCGTAAGATGAGCAGGCACAAGTAGGCAGCAGCCGTCTCGCAAGAGGCGGTACTTGACTCGTAAGAGTAAAGGTTGCCACTACCAGGAGTGGTAGTTCAGTTGGTTAGAATACCGGCCTGTCACGCCGGGGGTCGCGGGTTCGAGTCCCGTCCACTCCGCCAGTATTAAAGGGTTTGCTGCTACGAACTTAATAGCAAGCCCTTTTCTTATTTCAAACTTTGAAATAAGAATCGGAATACCAGCCCCTATTTCTCGGTGTTCTTGCCCAGCTTTGCGCCGGTTGCCACGCGCTGCGGCCTGCGGTCGTAGACCGTCGCAATCATCTTGTCGCTGGTGTGGCCGGTCGCCGTCTTGGTGTCCTGGTCGCCGCGTTCCAGCTTGTCGGTAACGGCCATCGGTCGGCAGTCCTGCAGGCTGAACCGGGTGAAGGCGATGCCGCGCTTCTGTGCTTCCACCAGGCAAGGGAACATCAGATCGTCCAGCGACGACTTCCATCCACCCTTTGTGTACTTCTGGCCTTGCATATTGCCGAACAGGTACGTCGTGCCGGCCACCTTGTTGCGCTTGATGGTCAGGGTCTCGGCGATGGTGGCGCGCAGCTCAGGCCTTCTATGAAAGCGATGAAGACGTGGTTGAACGCTGGGGCGAGACGTCTTCTTGGCAAGCTTTTTTCTTGTCGAAATGATTACAGGCTCCCACGGCCTTCCGTTGTGTGAAAGTTGCGCACTGTTTCCCATGCCACTGTCTGCAAATGTGTAGCGACTGCTGGTGGCAAACCGGCTGTGTACTTGTTGCCAATTGGATTTTGTTTGTAGACCGAAGCCATCACGGTACAAGCAGCCAAATAGGTGCCCATAAGACTTGGATGTCGCTTGTCAGCGATGATCAGACTCAGGTCTGGTCGCTTTGCGTTTGAATTTGCAAAAGCCAGTCCCGCAGGAACAACCAGTGCGTTATTGATTTTTCCGGCCTTGATGTATTCGGCAGCCAGTTGATCTGTCATTTCAGGCTTGTCTGAGTAGGCCCAAGTCATGAACAAAATTGGTTCTGATCCATGCTTTCTCACGGTCTCGCTGTGCTTCTTGACCGTTTCGTAAAAAATCGTCTGTAGTTTAGGATGAATCGGGCATTGGCTGCAATCCAACATCATGGTTGCGTCAAAAGGCCGATCCAACGTATTGAAGCGGACTTCATTATCCCCAACGAAAGAGTAGCTGCCGACTGCATTGGGTTTGAAATGCGCCTCGATATCGTGCCAGTTTACGCCGGATCCGCTAATGGTCGCCGAAGTGGCTCGATAGTCTTTGCCGCCCGCTGCATTCAACAACTGCCCTACGTGACCATGCATTGAATTGTTGTAGTAGAAAAAACTATTACCAACCCAAAGCATGGACTTAACTTCGGAAACTTGAGAGAAAGATTTTTGTTTTACCGGGTCTGGCGACGAGAAACTTCCACACCCAGCCATACTGAACGCTACCAGTAGTGATCCAAAAACTCGAGTGTTCAATAACTTCTTCATGGTGCTCCTAGACTTGTTGCAATTGACGTGAAACTTTAGTGGTCCCGATTTTCAGCCCAATCTGTTCAGGCGGGCTAGATCTTATCCATAGGGTTTTCACAATCATCATCACGCTACACCAGACCTTACTCGGTTAGATTACATCGAGCTTGCGATTGAATCTTTCAGTACACTCGAACGATATAAATACAAATCGGGGACACCGCAATGACCGAAGCCATGAATGGCGCAGAAGCCATGGTCCGAATGCTTCAAATGAATGGTGTGAAACACATCTTTGGTCTGTGCGGCGACACCAGTCTGCCTTTCTATGACGCGCTGGCCCGCCTCGACCACGGCATCGACCATGTCCTGACGCGCGATGAGCGTAGCGCTGGTTACATGGCTGATGCTTATGCCCGCGTGACTGGCAAGGTGGGTGTCTGTGAAGGCCCCAGCGGCGGCGGAGCCACCTATCTTTTACCCGGCCTGGTGGAGGCCAATGAATCGTCTATTTCAGTTCTCGGCATTACCTCGGATGTTTCGGTTGGCTCGCGCGGCAAATTCCCGCTCACTGAACTAGACCAGCAAGCGCTCTACAAACCGCTCACAAAATGGAACACTAGGATTGACCGGGTCGACCAAATCCCGGGCGCGGTGCGTAGCGCCTTTCGCGCGATGACGACTGGCCGCCCCGGAGCTGCGCACATTTGTCTTCCCTACGATGTGCAGAAGGATGCGATCGACCCAAGCACCGTCTGGTCTCAGCCTGGGCATGAGCGGTTCCCGGCCCAGCGCTCGGCGCCCGACCCGACTGAAGTCCAACGGGCTGCGGAGCGACTGGTAGCGTCGCGCGCACCCGTCATCATTTGTGGCGGCGGGGTAGTGATCGCCGGTGCATGTGGGGCACTTGGCCAGTTGGCCGAGCAACTTAATGCGCCGGTATGCACGACAGTCAGCGGCCAGGGTAGTCTGGCCGATAGCCATGCCCTGAATGCCGGCGTAGTAGGGGCCAACGGCGGCGTGTTGGCCACCCGCGAAGTGGTGGCGCAGGCCGATCTGGTTCTGTTTATTGGCTGCCGCGCCGGTTCAACGACAACCGAGCATTGGAAGTATCCGGGCCGAGATATTCCGATCCTGCATATCGATGTTGACCCGATGACCATCGGCACAAATTACCGTACCGAGGTGGCCTTGGTTGGCGACGCATTGCTGGCCCTCAATGCATTGGTCTCTGCGGTTGATGAGCGTCTCGCCCAACGTCCGTCCGACGCCGTTAATGGCCGCGCATTAGCCGCCAAGGCGCGAAGTGCCAAGCATCTTTCCCTGATCCAGTTGGCTAACTCCTTAGACCGACCGATAAAGCCTGAGCGCGTCGTTGACGCGTTGAACCGCCTGCTGCCGGCGCGCGCCATTGTAGTGGCTGATCCCGGCACCCCCTGCCCGTACCTGTCGGCCTATTTCAATGCGCCGCAGTCGGGCCGTCACTTCATTACCAACCGAGCCCATGGCGCACTCGGTTTCGCGATGTCGGCTGGCGTCGGAGCTGCTTTCGGTCGACCCGATTCGGTGGTGGTTTCGGTCATGGGCGATGGCAGTTTTGGCTTTACCGCAGGCGAGTTGGAGACCCTTGTCCGGCGCCAGATTCCACTCAAGATGATCGTATTTTCGAATGCAGTCTACGGCTGGATCAAGGCCAGCCAGAAAACTGGCTACGGCCAACGCTATTTCTCAGTTGACTTCAATCGCACCAATCACGCGAGGGTTGCCGAGGCCTATGGCGTCAAGGCTTGGCGTGTCGAAGATCCGACTCAGATCGATTTTGCAATCAAGGCGGCTTTATTGCATGACGGCCCTGCCTTGGTCGACATCATTTCACAGGAATTACAAGACACGGCCGTCCCGGTTAGCCAATGGATGGGCTGAGGCCGAATGCATCGAATTCATAATCCGAAAACAAAGAAGGATCTTGCCCATGTCAACCCTGTTTTATCGTTGCCACGCCCTGAGCCTCAGTGCTGCACTGGCATGGGCTTTTGCCCTGCCGGTATTGGCTGACAACCATCTTCCCCTGAAGCTGGTCGTTACTTTCCCACCGGGCGGTAGCACCGACATCGCGGCCCGAATCATGCAGCCGGTACTGGCCGAGAAAATGGCACGCGCGGTCCTTGTGGAGAATAGGCCGGGGGCGGCCAGTCAGGTCGGCACCAGCTATGTTGCCAAATCAGCTCCCGATGGCAGCACCTTGCTGGTCAGCTTCGACACCCATTCGATTAACCCGATCGCCAAGCCCAAGCTGCCCTACGACACCTTCAAGGACTTTGCCGGAATTTCCCTGGCTGTGCGTTTTCCACTGGTGATAGGCGCCGCTGCCTCGGTGTCAGCCAAAGACTTACGTGGTTTCGTTGAGGCGGCACGCAAGGACCCTGGAAAGTTCAGTTACGCTTCAACCGGCCTTGGCTCGATGAACCATCTGGTGATGGAAGACATCAAGCGCCAGTCAAATATCGAAGTTCTGCATGTGCCCTTCGCCGGTGGAGGGCCAGCTGTGCAAGCCGTGCTCGGCGATGTCAGCAGTCTAACGCTGCTCAGCTATGCCGCATTGAAGGGGCAGATAGCTGCCGGCAAGATCCGCCCATTGGCCGTGACCGGAACCCGCCGTCTGCCCGAATTGCCCGATGTCCCTACAGTGGCAGAGTCCGGCTTCCCCGGATTTGAGGCTTATTCTTGGATAGGCATCTTCGCGCCAGCCGCGACCCCGGCCGCTGTGCTGCGCAAGACGACGGCCGATTTTCAGGCCACGCTGCGCGATTCTGAAGTCAACCGCAAGCTTAGCCAAGCTGGCTTCGAAGTGATGGCCAGCGACGGCCCTGGCGTTGAGCGATATGCCCATGAGCAGTACGAACGCTGGAGCGCGTTTGTCAAGAGAACCCAACTGAAACTCGAAGACTGATGGTGACCGACTTTCCATCGACCCTAGCGTTAGATCATGTCGTGGTCGGGGTTGGAGATCTGGCGCAGACGATGTGCGATTACCGCGCGCTGGGATTCACGGTACTTGAGGGCGGGCAACATCCGGGTCGAACATCACATAACGCTTTGGTTGTTTTTGCCGATGGTGCCTATCTGGAGTTGATCGCTTGGCGCGCGCCAGCACCTGATGAGCGTTGGTTTCGCACGCAAGTGGCAGATGGCGATGGCCTGGTGGACTTTGCCTTGCTGCCCAACGACACCCAGGCGGTGTTAGCAGCTGCGCGCGCCCGAGGTCTGCTGACGCTAACCGGGCCTCTCGAGGGTGGCCGAGTGCGGCCCGACGGTGAATGTCTGAAATGGCAGTCTGCCCGACACTCAACGCCGGACTTGCCATTTTTATGTGGTGACATCACACCACGCTCTCTGCGCGTACCTGAGGGAGACGTACGCTGGCATGTCAATGGAGCATTGGGGGTGGTCGGGCTCAGCGTAGCGGTGTTGGATCTAGATTCTTCGCTGTCACGTTACACGGCGCTGTTGGGGCGCAGTGGATTCGAGACATATATCGATGCAGGTATACGTCATGCAACGATTGAGCTGGGCTCGTTCTGCATCCAACTTCTGTCACCCTTGGCTGACTCCGATTCTTTTTCCGCGAATGCGCTCAAGAAGCGCTTGACCAGCCGCGGGGAGGGCCCGTGCGCATTGAACCTTTGCGCCGCACAAGGTAATTCGTCGCGCCATTTGGATCCATCTCTGACGCATGGGGTCGAGGTGCAACTTGGTGTCTAGACCGCACTGGTCGACTCTGGGTCGCGTCTCCAATAATTCCCCTGTGGAATCAACAAGATAGCCCCGTGAGGGGCTTTTTGTTTTGTGGTTTGAGTTGGTCTTGACCTTCACCTTTCCTTCAAGGTCAACCCATGGCATCAGCCCGCAAGCACGGCTTGGGACCTTGGCCTCGAAGCAGAAGATGCCGCCTCTCTTGCCAATGGTGGATCGGTATGTTGAAAAGTCTCACAATCAGTTTTACGGCCTTGCTATATGATGCGTTTCAAGTTAGAACCACCCCACAAATAAGGAGGTAATCGCATGATCCGTTTGACCATCAATGGCAAGACCCAGGCTGTCGACGTTGACCCCAACACACCGCTGCTCTGGGCTATCCGCTAGCAAGTTGGACTGACTGGTACCAAATACGGCTGCGGCATTGCCCAATGCGATGCTTGCACGGTCCATCTTGATGGCGCACCCTTGCGTTCGTGTTCGATTCCAGCCGGGGCGGTTCAGGGCCGAAAAATCACCACCATCGAGGGCCTGGCTTCGGGCAAGATCCTGCACAAAGTGCAACAAGCCTGGCTCGATCATGAAGTGCCCCAATGCGGCTATTGCCAGTCGGGCATGCTGATGGCGGCCGCAGCGTTGCTCAAGGCCAAGCCCAAACCCACCGATGCCGACATCGACGCAGCGATGACCAATATCTGTCGTTGCGGCACCTTCCAGGAAGTGCGCAAAGCCATCCATGCCGCAGCCAAAGCCTAAGGAGAACAGCATGATCAACAACACATCCATCAGCCGTCGCTCCTTCATCGTCGGTCCTGCTGCCATTGGCAGTGGGCTGGCACTGGGCCTGCACTTGGCACCGTTCGCTCTCATTGACGCACAAGCTGCCGACGTAGTACCAGAAATCAATGCCTGGGTGGTTATCAAACCCGATGACACCGTCGCGATCCGCGTGGTCCGCCCTGAGATGGGGCAGGGAACGATCACCGGTCTGGCCCAGTTGGTCGCCGATGAACTCGAATGCAATTGGTCCAAAGTCGTCATTGAGTACCCGACTCCGGGCGAAAGCGTCAAGAGAAAGCGCGTTTGGGGTGATTTCTCTACCGGCGGCAGCCGCGGCATTCGCACCTCACACTTGTATGTGCGCAAAGGCGGCGCAGCGGCACGCATGATGTTGGTGCAGGCCGCCGCCAACCAATGGGGTGTTCCGGTTGATGAGTGCACGGCGGCCAACAGCATCATCAGCCACGCCGCGTCCAAGCGAAAAACGAGTTACGGCAAAGTAGCCGCTGCAGCCGCCCGGCTCGAAGCACCGAAAGAGGTGACGCTGAAGGACCCCAAACAGTGGAAGCTGATTGGTCAGCCGATCAAGCGGCTGGACACCCGTGACAAAATCGACGGCAAGAAAATTTACGGCGCCGATCTCAAACTCCCCGGCATGCTGAACGCGGCGATCCGGGAGTGCCCAGTGTTTGGCGGCAAGGTTAAGAGCTTCGATGCAGCGCGCGTGGCCAGCTTGCGGGGCGTTAGAAAAGTGCTGCAAGTGGGCGACAGCGCGGTTGCTGTCGTCGCTGATACCTGGTGGCAGGCGAAAACCGCACTCGACCAGTTGCCGGTTCAATGGGACGAGGGTGCCAATGGCAAAGTGTCTTCGGCCAGCATCAACGAGATACTGAAAGCCGGGTTGGACGCCGAGCAGGGTTTTGTCGGGCTTAAAAGCGGCGAGGCCAAAACGGCCTTGGCGGGCGCGACCAAAAAAATTGAAGCGGTGTATGCCTATCCGTTCCAAAACCATGCCTGCATGGAGCCGATGAACGCGACAGCCCGCTACACCGCAGGCAAGTGCGAGGTATGGGTGCCGACACAGGATGGTGAAGCGTCGTTTGCCGCACTGCTCACAGCCTCGGGTTTGCCAGCGGACAAGTGCGAAGTCTATAAGATCGACCTCGGCGGCGGCTTTGGCCGGCGTGGCGCCTTTCAGGACTATGTGACCCAGGCGGTCAACATCGCCAAGCAAATCCCTGGCACGCCGGTAAAGTTGCTGTGGTCGCGCGAGGAAGACATGGTCCAGGGACGCTACCACCCGATCATGCAATGCAAACTGGTGGGTGGCTTTGACGCTGCCAATAACCTGACGGGTCTGCACATGCGGCTGTCGGGTCAATCGATTCTTGCTGCGGTTCGCCCAGCGATTGTCGAGCAGCAAAAAGGCCGTGACCCGGCGGTTTTTCAAGGTGTTTCCGATGGCGGCGAACACGCTTTTGGCTACACCATGCCCAATCTGCTGATCGACCATGCGATGCGCAACACGCACGTGCCACCGGGTTTCTGGCGCGGCGTCAACATCAACCAAAATGCGATTTTCTTCGAATGCTTCATGGATGAACTGGCGGAATCAGTAGGGCAGGATCCGGTCGATTTCAGGCGCAAGTTCATGGACAAGCATCCGCGCAACCTGGCCGTGATGAATGCGGTGGTGGAGCGCATAGGTTGGTCCAAGCCAGCGCCCGAGGGCCGGTTCCGCGGCGTGGCCCAAATGAAGGCTTTTGACAGCTATGTGGCAGCGGCTTGCGAACTTTCGGTCAAGGACGGCAACAAGGTCAAAATCCACCGCATTGTGGCGGCGACCGATTGTGGTTATGCGGTCAATCCGGCACAAATCGAGCGCCAGGTTGCGGGCTCCTTTGTTTATGGCTTGTCGGCACTCTTCATGCAAGAGTGCACGGTCAAGGATGGGGCGATCGAGCAGAAAAATTTCGACACCTACCAATCGATGCGCATTGCCCAAATGCCGAAAGTCGAAACCATCATCGTCGCCGGTGGTGGTAGCGTATGGGGCGGGATCGGCGAACCGACGATTTGCGTTGCAGCCCCGGCAGTCCTGAACGCGCTGTACAAAGCAACCGGTAAACGGATCCGCACCGTACCACTGAAGAACCATGGTATTGAGCTGGTGTGATCGGTTTGGCCTGGGTTCTGATGGCGTGTGCTGGCAGCGCTGCTGCCACTGAACTGCCCGCTTCGCTGACCGGCGCCCCGGGCGACCCCGTCAGCGGACGGGCGCTGGTGGCTAACCGCCAACTCGGGCTGTGCCTACTGTGTCACAGCGGGCCTTTTCCCGAAGAGCGATTCCAGGGCAACATAGGGCCCGATCTGCGCAGCGCAGCGCGCCTGAGCGAAGGTCAAATTCGCCAGCGCATCATGGATTCACGCCGCAGCAACCCCGCCAGCATCATGCCGGCCTATTTTGAGACCGCGGGCCTGGAGCGGGTGGCACCGTCCTACCGCGGCAAGACGATATTCAGCGCCGAGCAGATTGAAGATGTCGTGGCCTATCTGCTGACGCTGCGCTGAAAGCCCTTACATGAATGCCAGTCTGTCTGCCCCTGAAACGGCACGCCGGCGCTTCCTGCAGTTCGCTGGCAGTGTGGCCGCCCTGGGCGCCAGCCCGGCGCTACAAGCCCAGTTGGCGCCCAACATCGCCGCGTTGCGCAAGGAGGCGCTGGAGCAGGCCCTGCACCGGCTGGCCGGTGCGGCAGTGCTGCACCAAGGCAGAGTCAAAATCGACATACCCCCACTAATTGAGAATGGCAACTCGGTGCCGCTCACGGTTAGAGTCGAGAGCCCGATGAGCGCGACCGATTACGTGCAAGCCATTCATGTCCTGACTGAGAAAAATCTCCAACCTATGGTGATCAGTGCGCGGTTTGGGCCACGCTCTGGCCACGCTGTGCTGCACACAAGGGTTCGTATCGCCGACACCGGAAAAGTTATCGCCATTGCGCACTTAAGTGACGGATCGTTTTGGTCAGACCAAGTCCAGGCGGTGGTCACGCTGTCGGCCTGCCTTGAAGACGGGTTGATTTAATGTCCAGGGTCATTATTCAAGCACCCAGCAGTGCCAAGCGCGGCGAGGTGATCGAAATTCGCACCCTGGCCCAGCACAGCATGGAAACCGGTTTTCGGCGAACCCAGATCGGCGAACTGGTGGCGCGAGACATCATCACCCACTTTGCGTGCAGCTATAACGGGGTCGAGGTGTTCAGCGCCGAATTGCATCCGGCAGTGGCTGCCAATCCCCTGATCGCGTTCACTACGCTCGCCACTGAGAGTGGCACGCTAGAGTTCCGCTGGCAAGGTGACAATGGCTATCAAGTTAAGCAGAGCGTCAGCATCACCGTGACGTGAAACCTGTTTTTTTCCTGCTGCTGTTGGGCTTGAGTGGCCCCCTGAAAGCCGAAATCGCGCTCGCTGAGCGGCGCTCGGGCTACGACTTCATGGGTGCTGAAACACGCGCCTTGCAAGATGACAAAACGCTCAACCCGACGGCGCTGAGCCTGCTCGATGGTGCCGCACTGTGGGGACGAAAAGCCGGGATGTCCAACAAAGCCTGCGCCGATTGTCACGGCGACGCCAACAAGAGCATGACCGGGGTCGCGACTCGTTATCCTCGCTTCCATACCCGCAGTGGCAGTCTCATTAATCTGGATCAGCGCATCAACCTGTGTCGAAGTCAGCAGCAGCAAGCCCCTGACCTGATGTTAGAGAGCAAAGATTTGCTCGCCTTGAGTGCCTACTTGGGGCGTCAATCACAGGGACTACCGATCGACATTGTGGTTAATGCCAAGTCCCAAGAATTTTTAGACGCGGGACGGGCCAGCTTTCAACGTCGCCAAGGCCAGCTCAACTTCTCCTGCGCTCAATGTCACGACAGCAACTGGGGTAAGTCCCTGGCCGGCAACACCATTCCCCAAGCTCATCCGACCGGTTACCCGCTGTACCGACTCGAATGGCAGGCGCTGGGTTCGCTGCAACGTCGGCTGCGCAACTGCATGACAGGCATGCGGGCTGAACCCTATGACTTTGGATCGTCCGACATAGTCGCGCTCGAGTATTTCTTGATGTGGAGGGCCCGTGGCATGCTGATGGAGACACCGGCGGTACGGCCCTGAGCACCGGCTGAATTGCCCTTTACATGCAAACATACAGGGCGGTTTAATATGCGTCATTCATTTCACATAGGGAACAAGCTCAATGAACCGTAAACGCACGCTCCTTACCAGCCTGTTGGCCCTTGCCACAGGATTTGCCGGCCTCATTCATACGCCAACTTTTGCGCAGACAGACTACCCCAATAAGCCGGTGAAAGTGATCGTGCCTTTCCCACCGGGGGGAACCAGTGACGTGATGGCACGGATGCTGGCCGACGAGCTGAGCAGGAGCCTGAAGCAGCCTTTTGTGGTCGAGAACATCGGTGGTGCCGGTGGCACCATTGGCACGGACCGTGCACTCAAGCTGCCAGCCGATGGCTACACGCTGATTCAGTCCGGGGTCGGCCAGAACGCCGTGGCGCATGGACTGGATCCCAACCTGCGATACAACTCGATGACGGACTTCATTCACCTGTCACAGGTGCATTCAGGTCCCAATGTGTTGGTGGTCCATCCGGCCACACCCTACAAGACAGTAAAAGACGTTGTGGACTTTGCCAAGAAGAATCCCGGCAAGCTCGATTACGGCTTCACCCACGCCGCTTCCGGTCACATGGCGATGGAGTTGTTCAAGCAGACTGCAGCCATCTTCATGACCGGTATCCCTTACCGTGGCGGCGGTCCCATGCTGACCGATTTGCTGGGCGGAACTATTCCTATGATGTTCATTAATCAGGACGCCGCATTACCCCACGTGAAGGCCGGCAAGATGCGGGCCTTGGCTGTCACCAGCAACCAACGCAACCCTTTGTACCCCGATGTTCCCACCATAGCCGAGTCGGGCTATAAGGGTTTCGAGGCGCTGTCCTGGTCAGGCATGTCGGTGGCCAAAGGCACGCCACAGGCCGTGGTGGAAAAGCTCGAAACCGCAATCGCACAAGCCATGCAGTCGGAGGCGATCAAGCAGCGCATGGGTTCGGTCGGTTTCATTATCCCGGAGCAGGGCTCCAAGCACTACACCACGTTCGTCAAGAAGGAAATCGACACCTGGACCAAGGTGATAAAAACCGCTGGCATCAAGCCGCAGTAAACCAAGCCTGGCGCACGCTTAGTTCTTTCGGGCAGCCCAAAATACAGCGCCCGCGGGGCCATATTCTTCTGAGTGCAGTACGCCGCGATTGACTTTGAAAACATCCCCAGTTTTGTAATGGGTGGTATGCCCATTCAGGTTGAGCCAGTATTCGCCCTTGGCCACAAAGGCATCGGTGTCAAAAGGATGGTCATGCGGTTCATTGGCAAAGTCTGGATCCCAT
Source organism: Burkholderiaceae bacterium (assembly GCA_049296795.1). GTDB lineage: Bacteria > Pseudomonadota > Gammaproteobacteria > Burkholderiales > Burkholderiaceae_C > CAXNKH01. The sequence goes on along the minus strand of JBAQTC010000011.1, from coordinate 39,679 downwards.
TCCCGAACCAGCACTTGGTCGTAGCCTTCGCTCATTTTTCGGGTCTTGAATGCGTCAAAAGTCTCATCAGTCATGGGGCTTGTTAAAAGGTGGGAAGAAGATTCAGCATAACCCATGGGCAAGCGGTCTGACTTGTTTCAGGCTGGCCAGTGTCACAATGGTCTGACTCACCACAAACGCAGGAGATGCTATGGCCAGTTGGAAAGATATTCGCGTCGTCAGTCGCGCCGACATGATGAAGCGGGTGGCAAAGTTCAAGAAACTCAAAGGCTCTGACGGGGGATTGCCCGACAGCCCCTTGCCTGAGTCCAAGCGCAAGCTGTACGCCGTGATTGGATTTCAACCGCCGAAGAAGAACAATCAAGCCACGACCTCGCCAGTGGGGGACAACGCCTCAACCACACCGGCGATACCCATTTCCGAAGGGTTCAATTTGGGCTACTGTAAAGCCAAACCTGGCCGTGGCCCATTGATGCACAACCACGATACGAATGAAACCTTTATCCCCATGACCGGAAAGTGGCGTTGCGAGTGGAATGAGGGTAAGGACAAGATGCACATTGATCTTGACCCTTACGATGTGATTTCATTTCAAGCCGGCATGGCGCGTCGCTTCATGAATGTCACTCAGGGGGAGCCCAATAAAGAGCACTTGCTGATGTTCGTGATTGGAGGCAATCAGCCCAAGGCTGAATTCACACCGGCTGCGATGGCGCGCTGTGCTGAATTCCATGAACAAAAAGCAGGCAAGGCGATTGCAAAAAAAGCAACACCGACGAAAGCGAAAATTGTGGCCAGGAAGATAGAAGTTAAAACCAAATCAGCCTAGCCGAGTTGATTTGACATCTCGGTATTTCTCCCGTATCTATGTTCCCCCAAGTTGCATTCCCACAATGAGATCTAACCTGTCGTATGCGCGTTATAAAGGCACTCTTCTATGACGTTGCGTAACACTACGCCGGTGTTGATCGTAGGTGCTGGGCCGGTGGGTTTGCTCACAGCCTTGGTGCTAGCGCATCACCGGATCCCGAGTCGGGTGATTGAAGCGGAGCCCGGATTGGCGCACGATTTGCGAGCCGGGACTTTTCATCCACCCACCTTGGAAATGCTCGATGAGATGGGTGTGGTCCGCGAGATGGCGGACAAGGGCATCCAGGTTCGGTATTGGCAGTCACGTGATCTGGAAAATGGATTGATCGCAGAGTGGGACTTGGACTTGTTGCGTCATGACACGCAATACCCTTTTAGGCTGCATCTGGAGCAGCATAGGCTCACCCCCATCTTGTTAGAGCATGTACAGCGAACCGGTTTGGTTGAGGTGTTGTTTAACCACCGGTTTGAGAGTCAGCAAGAGCAGGGTGAGCAGCTGTTGGTCCAGGTGATGGGGCCTCAGGGTATGGTGCAGTGGTCCAGCTCCTGGTTGATCGGTGCAGACGGCGGTCGCAGCTCGGTAAGAAAATCAGCGCAAATTGAATTTGCTGGATTCACTTGGCCTGAAAGCTACAGCGTCATCAGCACTACGTTTGACTTTGCCTCCTTGGGGTATCGCGAAAATGCATATATCAGCGACCCATTTCAATGGAGTGCGGTATTCAAAATGCCCGACCAAGGTCCTCCCGGATTGTGGCGAATGACGATGCCAGTGGATCCCAAAACCTCCGAAAAAGAAGCATTGGCCGGGCCCTATGGCCAAAACGCCATACGACGGATAACGAAGGCAGATCCGAACATCAGCTATCCCTTGGTTCATCAAAGCATGTACAGCGTTCACCAGCGAGTGGCGAAGCGGTTTCGCCAAGGGCGAGTTTTACTTGCGGGGGATGCAGCCCATGTCAACAATCCGCTGGGTGGCTTTGGACTCAACAGCGGCATCCACGATGCCATCAGCCTAGGTCAATGTTTGGCCAAGGTCATTGGTGGACGCGAGAGCGATGAAGTGTTGGAGCGCTACCATCGCCAACGCCAGCAGGCCAATGTGTCTTATGTACAGGAGCTATCGGTACGAAACAAGAAAAACATGGAAGAAAAAGATCCGGTTCTGCGTACCCAGCGTATGCAAGAGTTACGAGTGACCTGCGCCGATCCGGTGAGAGCAAGAGAGTATTTGCTCAATTCTTCGATGATCAACAGTATCCGAAAGGCTGAAAAGATGGTGTGACAGGCAGTGAAGAAAGTTCACTGGTTACATAGACGAAACTCCATCCGTTTCGGTACAAAATCTATTGAACGGGAGACGACCATGAAATTTCAGCATGACGACACGAGCAATCAGCAAGTGCGGTGGTTCCATGTACTTATCGCGCTTGTCGCTGCTTTCTTGGTGGGGCAGGGTGCTTGGGCGCAAGCAATCGCTTGGCCGAGCAAGCCAATTCGGATTGTGGTTCCGTTTGCACCAGGCGGTAACACCGATTCGATCGCCCGCATCGTTGCCGAGCGCTTGACAGTCAGCCTGGGCCAGCCTGTACTGGTGGAGAACAAGGTCGGTGCCGGTGGCGGCATAGCGGCTGAATTCGTTGCCAAAGCAGTTCCGGATGGTTACATCTTGTTGATGGCCCCCATGCCAGTGATGGCCATCTTGCCGGCCATCAATAAAACCAACTTCGATCCGCTACGAGACTTCCTACCCATTAGCAACATCGGTAGCAACCCATTTGTGTTGGGTGTACACAAATCTGTACCTGCGAACAACGTACAAGAATTGGTCGCTTTGGTGCGAACAAACCCAGGTAAATACAACTACGCATCAGGCGGGTCGGGCAGTGTGTCGCACCTGTCAGCGGCGCTGTTTGTCAATCGCGCTCAAATCGACATGGCCCATATCAGTTACAAGGGCGGAGCCCCAGCGGTGATCGATCTGTTGGCGGGTAATGTGCAGATGTATTTTGGAAACTTTTCCGAGTTGGCACCTCATGTGAGCGGTGGAAATATCCGGTTGCTCGCAGTATCGAGCGATCAGCGTTCTCGCCAGTTGCCACAAGTGGCCACCATTGCTGAATCTGGTTTTTCTGGTTTTCGAACCGTCACATGGAACGGATTAATGGCGCCGGCTGGAACGCCACTTTCTGTGGTGCAACGTGTGGCTGATGCGGTCAAGGAAGTATTGGCCTCCGAAGGCATTAGCGCCCGATTGCATCAGATTGGGGTCGATCCAATCGGCAGTACACCACGTGAATTGGCTGATACCTTGCGTTCCGATATGGCAATTTGGTCAGAGGCGGCCAGGGCGGCAAAATTGAAAATGGAGTGAGCGATGAGTGCTGCTTTGAGTTTTGACAGTTTGGCCACCCGCGCCAAAATTGCCGTCATCGTACCGGCCACCAATACCGTGGTTCAACCGGAGATGGAGGCAATGCGACCCGCCGGTGTGACCAACCACGTCAGCCGCATGCTGTTGCCGCCCCGACCCTATGACGACATGCAAGCCTATCAACAGGCCCTGAAAACCGAAAAAGGACAACTCGAGGAAGCCCTGGCCCTGGTATTGCCGTGTGAACCACATGCGGTGGCGCATGGCCACTCCATCCACTCGTTTCGCGGTGATCGTGACACGGCCCTGGCGGAAGAGACTCGTTTGCAAAATTTGGCAGGCATCCCCTTTGTGACGCCGTCGATTGCTGTGCTTGAAGGTTTGAAAGCCATTGGAAACCCTCGCAGAATCGGGGTTCTGACTCCGTACTGGCCGCCTGCGGACGCCCTTATTGCAGATTTTTTCTCTGCTTGTGGTTTTGATGTCGTTTCCAGCCATGGCTTGAAATCTACTGGCCCGATTTCGGTGGCGCAGTTCACACCCGAAGAAATAATGCAAGGTTTTGATGCCGTCAATAAGGACGAAGTGCAAGCCCTGGTCCATGTGGGTACCAATTTACCGGTCAGCGCCATGACTGCAAGCATTGAGTCCCATTTTGGAAAACCTTTGATTGGTGTCAATGTGGCGACCTATTGGCTGGCTTTGCGACGACTGGGCTTGCGCGATCCTCTGCCGGGATTTGGAATTTTGGCCGAGCAGCACTGAGCTGGGTCGGACTCCAAGTTCAGAGTTCAGAGCGGGTCTGGAATACCCATTAGCTCTTGCGGCAGACTCATGATGAAGTCGTTGAGACTTTTGGCATCCCGACCCGGTCGCATATGGTCCATCATGTAGGCGCAGGCTGAAGCCGCGTTTCTTTGCATCACGGCACTGACAATGTGCTCGTGTTGTTGGTAGGACGACTTGATCTGGCCCAATGCGCCAAAAGCATGGCGCCTGTAGATCCCAGTCCGAAATCGAATTCGCAACACATCTTGCCGTAAAAAAGGGTTGCGAGCACCGGCGTAGATCAATTCATGAAATTGAAAATTCGCTTCTTGCCAACCCTTGACATCATCGTTGTCAACCACTTTTTTGCTTTGCTGATGGTGTTTTAAAAGCAAACTGAGCTCATCGTCGCTCATTCGTTCACAGGCCAGTCGAACCGCAATTCCTTCCAGCTCAGCCAGTAACTCCCATAAAGAGAGTAACTGCTGCAGACTGATTTTTGCCACCATTGATCCACCTCGAGGAGTGCTGATCAAAATGCCTTGAACTTGAAGTTGCAACAAGGCTTCTCGCACCGGGGTACGAGATACTTGATATGTCTTGGTTAAAGCCACATCGTCCACAGTGTCGCCTGGCAATAATTCACCACAAGCAATCGCTGATTCGATGCTCTGCCTAATTTGGTCGCTGACTTTCAAGCCGTACCTGTAAAAAATTGAGGGTTTCCACTAATATTTTAATGGTTGCTATAAATATATTTAGTGGGGTATAACCGTAAACGATGATCCCGTCAAATGCCCCACTTGCTAAGTTACTGACCTTGGCTCAAGCCAGTTTCTTGGCGCGTGGCTATTCGGCTTCACCTGAACTTGAACGGGCGACGGTGAAGAACTTGCAACGATTGAGGGTGCCAACGGATGGGCAGCCGGCGACACAAGTGAACCTCAATTTTGGCGCCGCCTTAAGAAGCTGTGCGCATGATTGAATTGCCAGCGCGTATGACGCAATTGCAAGAACAAATTCGCTGCGGGAAAGTGTCTGTTGTGCAGGCTATGGAGACGCAACGCAGAAAAGCCAAGGGCTTACATGCGCAATACGCTTGTGTGGCGCAAGAAAGGGAAGTGGTTGCGGCCAAGGACGGGCCACTCAAGGGTATTGTCTTGGCACACAAAGACATTTTTGAGTTGCCTGGCCGACAGCCCGGTTGTGGTGTGAATGCGGGAACGATAAGTCCGACAACTGTTTCGGCCGATCCTATAGCCAAGCTTGAACAAGCGGGCGCCAGCCAATGGGCAAGCTTGGTGATGACGCCTTTTGCCTGTGGTGCTACATCACAAAACAGGCATTTCCCACGATGTGTCAATCCAATAGATAAAGACGCCGTGGTGGGTGGTTCATCCAGCGGCTCTGCGGTGGCTGTGGCTGCCGGTATCAGTTATGTCGCTATGGGGACAGACACTGCGGGTTCGGTGCGTATTCCTGCGGCAACGTGTGGCTTGCTGGGCTTGAAAACCACCTATGGTTTGATCGATAAGCAGGGCTGTTTTCCTTTAGCACCATCGATGGACACCATCGGCCTGTTGGCTCGTTACTCTGAGGATGCACGTCAGATACTTACAGTGCTGGCTCCTGATTTGAGATCGGCAAGCCAGGTTCTAAGTTGCGGCAAATCAAAGCCCACTTGTAGGGCTTGGTTACCCCATGACCTGAATTCCGACTTGAGAACAGCTATTTCAAACTGGCTATCTCAGATCGATGTTGTCGAGTGGGTGGATTTGACCGAGGACGTCGATTTGCTCTCGCGTCATGCGCAACGTGTATTACTGTTTGAAACATCTCAAACGCACTATGCGGCCTTGGTCCAGGATTGTGCCGAGAGTGGCGTTCAAATTATCGGTAGGCAAGGCCTGGGCTTACCTGAGCCCTGGTATCAGCACTCCATCGATCAACGAACAGCGTTGTTGCAGGGTTTTGTCGACCGCTATTTTAAGAGTGCCAGTTTTTTGATTTTGCCTGCATTCTTGCAACCGATTCCTGATTGGTGGGCGGTAGAGGTCGGAGATGAGCGGTTCGACCGGAATCAGCTTATTGCCATGTACAGCCTGATGGGTTTTGTAAATTACTTGGGCTTACCCGCCATCACTTTGCCGATCGCTCAAGACGAGCGGGGCAGGCCAATCCATGTTCAAGTACTGGCCCGTCCTTTTTCTGAACACCATTTGCTCGATTTTGCCGCGAGTGTCGAGACAATTTTCCGGATGCATTGACAACATGCCAAAAATTCAAGCCTCAAGCGCTCTTTCAAGGTTCAAGGTGATTGATTTATCACGCGTGCGTGCCGGCCCCAATTGCGTCCGGATTTTGACGGATTTTGGCGCTGATGTGGTGCGGGTTGAGCCACCACCAGGTGTTGACCCCAATGAAGCTTTGTTTGCTGCCAACCGCACGGGCGGTGATTTTCAGAATATGAATCGAAATAAACGTTCGATGACCTTGAACCTGAAAAAGGAAGGCGCCCTCGACATCTTGATGCGATTAATTAAGGATGCTGATGTGGTGGTTGAAAACTGGCGCCCAGACGTGAAACGTAAACTCGGTCTGGATTATGAATCCCTCGCTAAGGTTAACCCGCGTATTATTTTGGCAAGTATTTCTGGCTTTGGTCAAGACGGTCCCTACGCATCTAGGCCTGGTTTCGATCAAATCATTCAGGGGATGGGTGGCTTGATGAGCGTGACGGGCCAGGCCGGCCAGGGACCGGTTCGAGCTGGTTTGGCCGTTGCTGATTTGAGTGCCGGTCTGTATTGCGCGTTGGGCATTCTGGTAGCCTTGCTTGAGCGCGAGGTTTCCGGTCGAGGCCAGTGGGTCCACAGCTCCTTGTTGCATGCGCAAATCGCGATGATGGATTTTCAGATGGCACGCTATCTCAATGAACAGGACATTCCGGTACAAGTGGGCAACAACCACCCCACCAACGCACCAATGGGCGCGTTCAAGGCCAGCGATGGCAGCTTTAATCTGGGGGCTTCAGGCGAAGGCAACTGGAAGCGGTTTTGTGACGCGTTAAACAAACCTGAGTGGTATGCCGACCCAGAGTTTCAAACGGAGACTTTGCGCGTTAAGCATCGAACCCGATTGAATGATCTGATAGATAAAGAGTTTGGCCAAAACACAGTTCACTATTGGGTAAATTTATTGAACACCGTGGGCGTTCCAGCTGGCCCAATTTACACGGTGCCCGAGGTTTTTCAAGATCAACAGGTCAAACACCTGAAAGTGACTGAAACTTTAATGAGTAACTTGGGGAAAGAAATGTCATACATCACGCAACCCGTGGTGCTTGAAAGAACGCCTTCGAAAGTAGTGGCACCTGCCCCAGGTTGGGGCGAACACACAGACGAGGTATTGGCTCAAGCTGGATATTCTGAGTCGGAAATTGAATTTTTCCATAGACGGCAGGTGGTTTAGTCATGAGCCAAATTCAACTTACACAAGATCAAGGCGTTGCCTGTATCGTGATCGATGACGAAGCGCGATACAACGCCATGAGCTTATCCATGTGGGTTGATCTCAAACTGGCTTTTGACAAAATTGAAAATGATCAATCGGTACGGGTGGTGGTTATGCGGGGCGCTGGAGAAAAAGCTTTTGTTTCCGGAGCCAATATCACCGAGTTTGAAACTCAACGCAATTCACATACGGCTGTGAGCAACTACAACCTGCGTGTCGCACAGGCGCTCAATGCGATTGCTGAGTCTCGGGTCCCCGTAATTGCTGCAATCAGTGGCATCTGTTATGGCGGTGGTTTGGAGCTGGCCTTGAGTTGTGATATGCGATATTGCGCTCCCTTATCCAAATTCAGGATGCCAGCCGCCCGCTTGGGACTGGGTTATTCTTTAGATGGCATGCAAAAAATATTGAAAAATTTGAGTCCAATCGTGGCGGCCGAAGTTTTCTATACGGCTAAAGTCTATAAAGCTTCAGAAGCGATGGAGATGGGCCTAGTGAATTCGGTGCAAACCGATGTATTCATGCATGTGGCACAGGTGGCTGCAGAGATCGCCAACAACGCACCCCTCACAATTCGAGCGGCCAAGCAAGCGATGAACAGCATTACCCATGGCAGTCCAAAAGATCGGGATGGCATTGATCAAATGGTTGAAGCCTGTTTTCAGAGCAAGGACTATGCGGAAGGAAGATTAGCTTTTTCGCAAAAGAGAGATCCACAGTTTACCGGTCGTTAATCAACTTACTCAAGGAGAAGAAGATGAAGTCAATAAGAGCAATCGCCTGCTTACTGGCGTTCCTAATGGCACTACCCGTTTTTGCCGTTGGCCCGGCACCTGCGCCATTAAAACAAAAAGAGATCCTCAGCGTGGGCTATGTCAAAGTGGGGCATTTGTCCCCGATGTTGATGCTCGAAGATGAACTCAAAAAGCTCAACATTGAAGTCAAACGTGCGGAATTCGTTCGCTACGCCGATGCACGAACTGCCTTGTTGTCGGGCTCGGTCGATGTGTCTGCAGTTGGTCCAGGGGACTTGGCCATTGTGGCTGCACAGGGCAGCAAGAATTTGATCGGTTTGACCGGCGTAGGAAGTTCGGCGAAGTACTTAGTGGTAAGAAAAGGTGTCAAGATTGACGACTGGTCTGATATTCAAGGGAAAAAAATCGCAATTGCCCCGGGCTCTGCGGTTTGGTTTCAGTGGGCCATGTCTTTGATCCAGAGAAACATTCCCTACACCAGCTTTACACCGGTGAACGTGCAAGGGGGGGGCACAGCCTTTGTGCAAGCCATGAAGCGTGGGGATATTGATGCCATGGTGCTGTGGGAGCCCTTTGAGTCGCAAGTGGTGGCTGAGGGTGATGCCTACTTTGCAACCAAACTTGATTACAGCCAGTCCCGCGCTGTCGGCGCTGAATTGGGCATGTTGGCTGCTTCGGGTGAAGCCATGGCGAATAAAAAAGAACTGGTGAGTCGTTTCTTATGGGCCTATCTGAAAGTTGAAGAGCAACTGGCAAAAAACCCGGACCAGTTTGCCGATGCTTATTCAAAGTACACCGGTTTGCCCCCTCAAGTCACCAAAGAGTCAGCCAAGATCATCAAACTCGGTGGTGTATTGACTAAAGATCAAGTCGCACGTTTGGCAGAGGCTGCTTTTAAGCAAGGCATTGTTCAAAAGGATGTTACTAAAGAAGCTGCCGATTTGTATGATGACAGCATGGCCCGTGAAATCAAGAAGTAAACAGTAGCTCGTGAAGATGATGGTGAAATTGGACCATATCAAGCAAGTTATCTTGGGCTTGGTGGTGCCAGTCGCCGCCATTTCCGTGTGGCAAATCCTGGGTAACTTGCCAGGGATGGCCGGTATTTTGCCTACCCCATTGAAAGTGCTTGAGGGTTGGCATAGCTGGATCTTCGGTCAAGCTGGCTTGGGCTTAAACCCTTATCTTGGAACCTGGGCCTCTAATGTTCAGTATTCGACCATGCGGGTTGCACAGGGATTTTCTTTGGCGGCTTTGATTGGCGTGCCATTGGGCTTGTTGATTGGTTGGAGTCGTTTGGTGTCACAACTTTTCGATCCCTTGATTCAGAGTTTGAGGCCGATTCCGATTACCGCTTGGTTACCGTTTTCGATTGCATTGTTCGGGATACGAGATATTGGTTCTATTTTTTTGATTTTTTTAGGTGGTTTTTACGCGATTGTGGTGAACACCACACAGGGTGCCCGTGACGTAGATCGAAACCTGGTCCGTGCCGCCATGATGATGGGTGCTAACCGTTTTCAGTTGCTGCGGCGCGTAGTGTTGCCTGCCGCAATGCCCTCGGTATTCACGGGCTTGCGCATTGGTTTGGGAATTTCATGGACTGCTGTGATCGTCTCTGAAATGGTGGCCGTCAAATCGGGCTTGGGCTATGTATTGTGGGATGCTTACTATGTCGGGCGCATGGACATCGTATTGGCCGACATGGTCTCCATTGGTGCCATGGGTTACTTAAGTGACCGACTGATTGTTTTCCTCGAGCGAAAATTTTTGGTTTGGCGGATATTGCAAAGTCATTAAGAAAATATGTCGAACATAACGGTCAATGGGCTTTGCAAAATTTTTCCAGGACAGCCGCCTATCATGGCGCTGGACCACATTGATTTGGAAGCTCCCCCGGGTGACTTCATTGCTTTGTTGGGACCTTCAGGTTGTGGCAAGTCCACACTGTTAAATCTAATTGCGGGTTTTGAAGCGGTGAGCTCGGGCCTTCTGCATGTCAATCAGAGCCCCGTAGTGGGACCTGGTTCGGACCGTGGCGTGGTGTTTCAAGAGGCGGCGCTGTTTCCTTGGCTGACGGTTTGGGAAAACGTGATTTTTGGTCCGCAGGTCCAAGGGTTGAGCAAAGCGTACTACGAGCCGCGCGCCAATGAAATGATCAAGCTGGTTGGCTTGAGTGATTTCAAAAACCACTTGCCGGTTCAGCTTTCAGGGGGAATGCGGCAGCGGGTTGGGATTGCGCGGATATTGACCCTGGGCTCTAGGGTGTTACTCATGGACGAGCCTTTTGGCGCGCTGGATGCGCAAACACGGATGACCATGCAAGAGTTGTTGTTGGAGGTTTGGCAACAACTCAAACCCACTATCATTTTTGTGACACATGACATTGACGAAGCCATTTTTTTGGCCAATACCATCTATGTCATGACGGCGCGACCTGGCCGGATACAGAAAAAAATTGAAGTGCCATTGGCTCGCCCACGAACCGTGGCCGATACAGCGACTGAGGCTTTCAGTGCAATGAAGCTTGAGATTCTTAACTTAATACGTCACAACCATGGCTAATCCACGCATCCCCTATTGTTTCTCCAATGAAGGTCCTCGACTGAACCCTCCCAATGAGGGATCTATTCTGGTGCACTTGGTTGTCAATGTGGAACATTGGCAATTTGAAGCCAGTATGCCGCGCACCATCCTGACGCCACCTCATGGCAAGGAGACGATTCCCGATGTACCCAACTTTGGTTGGGTTGATTACGGGATGAGAGCCGGATTGCCGCGGATTATCAATGCCATCAAGGACCGCGGATTGCCTGCATCTACCAGTTTCAATGCCGGCGTTATCCAGGCTTATCCACGAGCTGCAGAGGCCATGCATGAGGCGGGGTGGGAATTCATCGGGCATGGCGTGCATCAAAAATCACTCAATCATTCAGAGGGCGAAGAAAGTCTGATCGCTACCAGCTTGGATATGATTCAAGCGTTTACCGGCAAGCGTCCGAAAGGCTGGTTAAGTCCGGGATTGCGTGAGTCACATGACACGCTCGAGCACCTAAAAAAACAGGGTATTGACTATGTTTTTGATTGGGTGGTGGATGACGTCCCACATTGGATGACAACAAAACATGGCCCTTTGCTGGCCCTGCCATACAACCTTGAAGTCAATGACTCCATTATTTACGCTGTTGAAAAACATGCTTCCAACGAAATGTACCAACGCCTGGCCAACACTTTGAGTTTGTTTGTTCGAGAAGCAAAAACAAATGTTCGCGTGTTGAGTTTAGGCTTGCATCCGCACTTGATAGGCGTACCCCATCGGTTCGAGAGCTTGGAAAGAATGCTGGACTTGCTCATGGCGACACCTGGGGTTTGCTTCATGACCGGCGAAAAAATGGCGCAATGGTATGCGACACAAGTCCCTCAAACCAAATAACGAAAATTTTATGGACTTACAGCTACAAGGTAAACGAGTTCTCATCACGGGTGGTTCTAAAGGCATTGGTTTGGCGATTGCGCAAGCTTTTGCCGCCGAGGGGGCGAAGCCGATCTTGGTTTCTCGTATGCGAGCCAACTTGGATCATGCGATCAAAGTCATTAAGGAACAACTCAAGGTTGAAGTAGAGGTCGTTGAATCTGATCTGAGTCAGCCCAATTCGGCCATCGCGTTGTATCAACAGGTGGGCGAGGTGGATGTTCTGGTCAATAACGCAGGAGCAATTCCAGGTGGAAATATTCACGATGTCGTGGAAGAAAAATGGCGTCAAGCTTGGGATCTGAAGCTTTACAGTTACGTCAATCTAACTCGAGCCTTTTTACCCAGCATGGAAAAACGTGGTTCCGGCGTGATTGCCAACATTATTGGCATGGCTGGTGCGGCGCCTCGATACGAGTACATCTGTGGTTCAGCAGCCAATGCAGCCTTGATCGCATTCACCCAAGCTTTGGGTGGCGGTTCAGTACGCGATGGTGTTCGTGTGTTTGGAATCAATCCTTCACCGACGAGAAGTGATCGAATGCAAGGCATGCTGCAGCAACAAGCCACAAACAAGTTGGGTGATGCTTCGCGCTGGCACGAGCTGACACTGGGTTTGCCTTTCGGACGATTGGCAGAACCCGATGAAATGGCCAAGTTGACCGTTTTCTGTGCCTCTCCCCTGTGTGGCTATTTAAGTGGCAGCGTGATCAATGTCGATGGTGGGCAAATGTTCACTACGCCAGGTAAATAAGGCAAAAATTTTATTTGAAAACCGCTGAACTTTCCTCGTCATTGGCTAGGCGTTAATCTTGTTACTGGCATTGGGCTGTGAATTGTCCAGCAGCAAAGTAACAGTATCCGGTACTCAGAGCATGGCAGCAGGCTTAATCGTATTCAAAGACCTGATGTGAATGCTGGTCGGCAGTAGGTTGCTGCATTTACTTAGTCCAGACCTGGGCGCCGGAAAGCTCAGTTTGTCAGACCACCACCAGAACATCGCCAGGTTGGGCGAGATGCAGCGCACGGTGCATCATCAGGTTGTCGCCAGGCTAACAGATATGAGGGTTTACCACCATTGCCTCAGGTCCATTCGATTGTTACTTTCAGCCCAGGCTTGGCCAACGGGGCAAAGTCAGCAGACAAAAGAGGCTCTCACTATGTTGAAAAAACTCACGACAGGCTTGCTCTTGACAGTCATGGCAATGGCCGGCTCAGCTCTAGCTCAAAGCAAACAACTGAAAGTTGGGGTTATTTTTGATATGTCTGGCGCCATGGCGGCTGGCGGTTCGAATGCAAGCTATTTGGGCACCAAATACGCCATCGACATGATCAACGAACGGGGTGGCGTAGAAGGTTACAAAATAGCACCGATCTACGCTGATGCGCAAAGCAAAACCGAAGTCGCCATTAATGAGACCGAGCGATTGGTCAGCCAAGAGAAGGTTGACATGATCATGGGCGTATTCTCCTCAGCCCACTGCGTACCTATGGCGCAACGACTCGACCAAGCGAAAAAATTCATGTGGGCTAATGTCTGTGTTTCCTCTGCGGTAATGAAAGATAAAAACATGAAGTATGTTTTCCGCGCCCAAGTGCACTCCGACCAGTTCGGTGAGGCTTCTTGTCGTTTTCTGGCGGAAAATTCAAAAGCCAAGTTCGGCAAAGAACCGAGTGATTTGAAAGTCGCGATCATCTATGAGGACGGACCCTATGGCGCAGGCGTGGCCATGGGCAATGACTTGGTATGCAAGCAATTGGGTATGCAAATCGCTTTGAAAGAAGGCTATGCCGCAACCTCACCCGATCTCTCGCCCTTGGTGACTAAACTGCGCCGGGCCCGCCCTGACGTGATTCTGCACACTGGCTACAACCCTGACATCACACTGTTCTTGCGTCAATCCAAGGAACAAGGCCTCAAGTGGAGTGCGCTGATTGGTCACGGTGCGGGCTACGGTCAATTCGACAAGCTCTATGCCACCTTCAAGGACGATGCCAACTACATTTACAACGTCGATCCCGTGGCCGCTCAGTTGATCGATCCGAAAACACTGAAACCCGGCTTGGGCGCAATAACCGCTGAAATGATTAAGCGCTACAAAGCTGATGTTAAGGGAGATGAGATTCCAACGCACGTCTCCATGGGCTTCAACCAAACCTGGGTATTCCTGACAGATGTGCTGCCGCGTGCCATCAAAAAATACGGCGGCATCGATTCCGAAGCACTTCGCAAGGCGGCTCTTGAGACTGACATTCCTGAAGGCGGCACCATCCAGGGCTATGGTGTGAAGTTCTTCCAACCCGGTCATCTCATGGCAGGTCAGAACGAGCGCTCAACGCCTGTGGTTCATCAGTATGTCAACCGAGATACTTTTGTGGTCTGGCCCAACGCCATCAAAAGCCGCGATCCGGTCTTGCCATTGCCCAAGGGCCATGCCTACGCCAACTGATGTTGGCCGTTCAAAATCTGACCAAGAAGTTCGGTGGTTTCACGGCCGTTAACAACCTCTCTTTCGAGATCAAGCAGGGAGAGATCGTGGGGCTGATTGGCCCCAATGGTTCGGGCAAAAGCACCACTTTCAATCTGCTGGCTGGGTTGCTGACCCCGACTGCCGGAACAGTGACTTTCGCTGGCCAATCCATTGGGGGCATTCCGCCTTACCAAATTTGCCAGCGCGGCATGGCCCGGACATTTCAGATCCCTCGGCCTTTTAAAAAGCTGTCGATTCTTGAAAATGCCACACTCGCGGCTTATTACGGTGCAAGCCAGCCAATTACCCGTGGCGAAGCCTTGCGCCACGCCGAAGACGCACTTTCGCTGATTGGCTTGCCCCGAGATCCTCTGGCCAAAGTTGAAGGCCTGGGTGCAGCCGGCTTGAAGAAACTGGAGATGGCGCGCGCCTTGGCCACCCGACCCCAGTTGTTGCTTGCCGATGAAAGCTTAGGTGGCTTGGACGAAACTGAAATGGAACAAGCGGCCCTGATGCTCAAACGTATCCGTGACGAGCGTGGCATCACCATCATCTGGGTCGAACACATCATGGGCGTGCTGATGAAAGTCATTGATCGCTGCTTGGTGCTGGACCATGGCGAGTTGATTGCACAGGGTTCGCCTTCTGAGGTAGCACACGATCCGCGCGTCGTAGAAGTCTATCTGGGAACCGATGCCCACAGTTTGCAACAGCAGGTGGGACGCGCGGGGGTTGAAGAGGGGGTTGGATGCTCGAGTTGACGAACATCACTGCAGGTTATGGCACGTTCAAGGCCTTGTTTGATATTTCATTGAGCATCAAAGCCGGTGAGGCGGTGGCCGTGATTGGCCCCAATGGCGCTGGTAAAACCACTTTGCTGCGTGTGATATCTCGCCTGCTCGAGGCCTCGGCCGGGGACATGCGGATGGAGGGCCATTCTTACCGTGATCGCCCTTCGCATGAAGTGGTGGGGCTGGGCATTGCCCAAGTCCCGGAGGGGCGGCGTTTGTTTCCTGGGCTGACCGTACAAGACAACTTGAAAATGGGTGCATACACTCCCACTGCCCGTGCCAATTGCAAAGAAAAACTCGAGTATGTTTACTCGTTATTTCCACGTATGGCAGAGCGACGCGACCAATTGGCAGGCACCATGTCAGGCGGCGAGCAGCAGATGTGCGCGATTGGCCGAGCCTTGATGAGCGGACCCAAACTTCTGCTGCTGGATGAACCATCAGCGGGGTTGGCGCCCGTGATTGTTCAATCAATTTTCGAGCTGATGCAGCGTATTCGTGCCGAAGGCTACACCGTACTAATCGTCGAGCAAAACATCCAGCAGGTTCTCAAAGTCGTCGATCGAGGCTACTTGATCGAGACTGGAAAAATACGTGCCAGCGGGACCGCAGCTGAATTGCTCGCCAGTGAAGCTGTTCAAAAAGCCTATCTTGGGGTGTGATGGAATTCTTTGATATTTTTCTCGTCGAAGCCATTCTTAATGGCATCTTATTGGGTGGCTTGCTGGCCTTGTTGTCCTTGGGCCTGAACCTGATCTTCGGAGTGATCGACGTGGTGTGGATTTCCTACGCCGAACTCATGATGATTGGTATGTACGCCATTTTTTGGTCCCACACTGTTCTGGGATGGCCCTTGTTCTTGGCGTTTGCATTCGGTATTGCGGGCGTAGCATTGCTCGGAGCGGCGATGCACTGGTTCATCATTCGTCCGGTGCTTTCGGCCGAGCCCATCAACCAATTGCTCGTGACCGGCGGCGTGCTGTTTTTCTTGCAAGCTGTCGCCACAGTGGTGTTCGGCATCGATTTCAAGAATATCGGTATTCGCTTGCCTAGTTTCATGCTGGGGGACATTAGTTTGTCAATGGCGCGCTTGATCGCGTTTGCTGTGGCCTTGATAGCTATTGCTGCAACCTATCT
Organism: Burkholderiaceae bacterium; assembly: GCA_049296795.1. Classification (GTDB taxonomy): domain Bacteria; phylum Pseudomonadota; class Gammaproteobacteria; order Burkholderiales; family Burkholderiaceae_C; genus CAXNKH01. The sequence goes on along the minus strand of JBAQTC010000011.1, from coordinate 23,528 downwards.
ATTCCTCAACAAAACCTATGTAGGAACCGCCATTCGAGCCATCAGTCAAGATCGTGCCATCATGCCGTTGATGGGCGTGAACCCCAGCCGCATCTATCTGCTGACATCAGCCGGGGGAGGTGCCTTGGCGGGTTTGGCAGCTTGCTTGCTGGTCTTGCAATACGACATTCATCCAGCGTTCGGACTGTCTTTTGGACCCATTACTTTCATGGTCTGCGTGATGGGCGGTTTGGGTAACCTGATTGGCGGTTTCGCGGCTGCTTTTATTTTTGCCCAACTGATTTCGGTAGGCGGCTTCGTATTCGCCATTGAATGGGGCTATGTGCTGGCGTTTGTTATCTTCATCATCATGATGTTCATTCGCCCCGAAGGCATTTTGTCGCAACGGCGGTGAGCATGACATCCCAGACCTCTTCCTATTTTTTTCGTGCGCTGGTGTTGCTACTGTTGGCAACGCCTTGGTTGGGCCTAGGAACCTATCCTTTGCACCTCATCATCATGTCGCTTTTGCTCGGTTTTATCTACACCAGCTGGGCCTTGATGGGTCGTCTCGGGCTGGTGAGTCTGGGGCATGGTGCCTTTCTGGGAATCGGCGCTTACTCGGTGGTGCTGCTATGGAACCAGTACGGCATGTCGCCTTTCCTCGGAACCTTGCTCGCTATTGTGGTTACCGTGGTAATAGCATTGGTCATTGGCTACCCGTGTTTCCGCTTCAAAATCGTTGGCCACTACTTTGCACTGGTTACCTTAGCCTTAGCCGAAGTGGTGCGGCTCGTGATTGTCGCGAAACGGGACATTACCGGTGGCTCGCTAGGATTAACACCTAAACCAGGCATTGGAGAAGATTCGACCATTTCGGTATGGGCAATGCAGTCATCCTCGCGTGTGGTCTGGTTCTACCTCATCTTGGGATGCTGGCTGTTTGCTTTGTGGGTCTGGCGCCGGGTTGATTTGAGTATGCAACGCGATGCCTTGCAAGCTATCAGTGAAGATGAAGATGCTGCCGCTTCGATTGGTATCAATGTGACCCGCACCAAATTGCAGATTACAGTACTGTCTGCGGTCATGACCTGCCTGGGAGGGATTCTCTACGCGCAGTATCAGCTCTACATCAATCCCGAAACGGTCTCCGGCATTGGCATATCACTTCAAATTGTGTTTGGGGTGATTGCTGGTGGTATGTTCGTTATGCTCGGTCCTACCTTTGGCGCGGTGTTCCTGCTGGTCTTACAGGAAATCCTCCGAGTACTGATTGGCAACCAAATACACGGGTTGGACTTGTTGATCTATGGCGCGTTGCTGATTTTTTTCATCATCAAAATGCCCAAGGGCATTTTGGGTACTTGGTTGGAACGACGATCCTGATAAGTCCTGGACCACGACTGGTTGATCTAGCGTCGGTATCGCCCCCCCCTTGTTTTGCTTTCTTAAAAGGTCATTCGATGTCAATTCCATCCAAGATGAGTTTTGTTGATCACGGGGCAGGGGGTGAACCAATGGTGATGGTGCCCGCCCAATGCACGGTACCGCAGCCTGCCCCCGGTGAGGTGTTGGTGCAAGTGGCCTACGCCGGCGTCAACCGACCCGATTGCCTGCAACGCAGTGGACTCTATCCACCGCCGTCCGGCGCTTCTTCCATCTTGGGCCTGGAAGTATCTGGCCAGGTGGTGGCCCTGGGCGATGGTGTCACCCAGTGGAAAGTCGGTGACCTGCTGTGCGCCCTCACCAATGGCGGTGCTTATGCCCAATACGTGACCGTGCCCGAAGGCCAAGCATTGCCGATTCCCAAGGGCTATACCCTGCTACAGGCAGCAGCCCTGCCGGAAAACTTCTTTACCGTCTGGGCCAACGTGTTTCAGCGTGGAAAACTTCAAAAAAACGAAACGATTCTGGTGCATGGTGGTTCGTCGGGCATCGGTTTGACAGCGATCCAATTGGCCCATGCCTTTGGTGCAACCGTGTTCTGCACGGTCGGCAATGAGGATAAAGCCAAGGCTTGCCGCGAGGCGGGTGCGGCCGTGGCCATCAACTACACAAGCCAAAACTTTGTCGAGGTGGTTCTGGAGCAGACCCACAAGCGGGGTGTCAACATGGTGCTCGATATGGTGGGCGGGGGCTATATTCAGCGCAACCTCCAGGCACTTTCGCTCGATGGGCGACTGGTGCAAATTGCCTTTTTACAGCCGTCCAAAGTTGAGGTGGACTGGGTTTCCCTCATGACCAAGCGACTCACATTCACGGGTTCTACTATGCGTCCGCGAACAGCCAGCGACAAAGCGCAAATGGCACGCGAATTGCTCCAGCATGTTTGGCCTCTGCTCGAGGCGGGCACTGTCAAACCAGTGATCTATCAGGTATTCGACTTGACCCAAGCCAACCAAGCTCATGCCCTGATGGAATCATCTGTGCACATTGGCAAGATCATGCTGAAAGTGGCCACTTGAATTGGCTCGGGCTATATGCGGGCCGGTTTCTCTAGGCTCTTGCGCTACTGTGTGAAGACCACCAAGGCCTCATCATGAAACAACTTGAAGCCCTGCTCAGCGGCCTCACTTTCGGGGAAGCGCCGCGCTGGCATGGCGGCAAGTTGTGGTTCTCAGATTTTTATTCACATCGGGTCATGACGGTCGATCTCGCTGGCCGATGTGAAACAATCCTGACCGTCCCGCAGCGTCCCTCGGGTCTGGGCTGGACGTCCAACGGGGACTTGCTCGTAGTCTCTGAACCTGCCCATACCGATTACCTTCGTGGCAGAACGTACGTTTTGAACACGCGTTACCCAGGGCGCAAAATAAAAGCTCGCTTGCCCGTGTCCGAGCGATCCAACTGATGGGCCAACCGCGCGGCAGACCTGCTTTGGATTCGTGGGACATTGTTGGAGCTGGGCAGATTGGCGCGGCCAGTTCAGCACAGCAATGCAATGCGGCAAGTCAATCTGTAGTCGTTTTTTGTGCCCCTGATTGGGCGTTCGCAAACCTTGGGCAGTCAAAAACAGTCCCGGCCGTGACGTTGACTTGGCTTCTTGGGTAATACACTCCCGTTTCGATTCGGCAGAATCGTTTATTGAGCTGCTGAGCTAAAAAAGTACCAAGGTACCAACTGAAATCGGAGACCAAATGAACGGAGCCCAAAGCCTGGTTAGCACGCTGCTGGCGTGTGACGTTGATACTTGTTTTGCCAATCCCGGCACTTCGGAGATGCATTTTGTCGCAGCCCTGGATTCGGTACAGGGAATGCGCTGTGTGCTGGGGCTGGCTGAAACCGTGGTGACAGGGGCGGCCGATGGTTATGCCCGCATGGCCGGTAAGCCGGCTGTCACTTTGCTGCACTGTGGACCGGGCTTGGCCAATGGCCTGGCCAACATCCACAATGCCAAACGTGCTTATTCGCCGATGGTCAATATCGTGGGCGACCATGCGATTCACCACCGACCTTACGACACGCCTTTGACTTCCGATGTGGAGGGTGTGGCCCGACCTTTCTCGCACTGGGTGCGTACCAGCATGAGTGCGCAGGCGGTGGGTAGTGACGTGGCAGCGGCGGTGCAGGCGGCGCGCACCCCGCCGGGCCAGATTGCCACGCTGGTGCTACCGGCGGATGCGAGCTGGGGTGAGGGTGGACAAGTTGCTAGCGCGCTGCCGATTCCCCAACGCCAGCCCACCAGCCCGGAAAATATTCGCGCAATTGCCCGTATCCTCAGAAGCAAGGAGTCCGCACTGTTGATGATCTCGGGTGAAGCCTTGAGCGAAAACGGTTTGATCGCAGCGCAGCGCGTGGCCCAGGCCTCTGGCGCACAGTTGCTAACCCCGACTCAAGTTCCGCGCATGGCACGTGGGGCAGGGCGGCTACCGGTCGAGCGTCTGCCTTACGGTATCAATCAAGCGCTTGATCTGCTCAAACCTTATCAGCACATTGTTCTGGTCGGCGCAAAACATCCCGCACCATTCTTTGCTTACCCGGATCGTCCCAGCTCGCTGGCTGCCCCGGGGGCGCAGATTCACGTGCTGGCCCGTCCGGAACAGGATCTGGTGGGGGCACTCCAAGGGCTGGCCGACGAACTGGGTGCGCCGGCAACCGTGTCGATCGTGCCGGCGGCGCATCGGCCGCAAATAGCCACCGGACCTTTTGAGGCCGAGAAATTTGCCAGCACCTTGGGCGCTTTGTTGCCGGAAAACTGTATCGTGGCCGAAGACGCTGTCACTTCGGGACGACCTTTATTTTCGTTCACCCACAATGCGGCACCCAACGACTGGTTGCAGCTCACCGGCGGTGCCATCGGTCACGGCTTTGCCAATGCCATCGGAGCGGCCATTGCTTGCCCAGATAGGAAAGTGGTTTGCTTACAGGCCGACGGTTCGGGCATGTATTGCGTACAAGCACTGTGGACCCAGGCTCGGCAACATCTGGACATCGTCAATGTGGTGTTTGCCAACCGGGTTTACAAGATTCTCCAAGGCGAGTTGGTCTCGGTGGGTGCCAAGTCAGGGCCGGCGTCCAATGATTTGTTCGATCTGGGACGCCCCAACTTGGACTGGGTCAAGCTGGCCAATGGCATGGGGGTTGAGGCCTGCGCTGTGACAACCCTGGAGCAGTTCGCCGACGTATTCAAGGCGGCCTGCGCTAAGCGAGGCCCATTCCTGATCGAATTTCGGATTTGAGTGCTTTGACCTGCGCCGATCAAGTTCCAAGTAGACCGCCATCGCGTCTGCGCACCACCACGGTCGATGAGCGAGGTCGCCCGCCGGCTCGCTGATCAGGCCAGTTCGAATAGCGGGTCGGCGCGGCCGGATCGCTGCGTTCCGACGGTGTTTCACCCGGATGCTGAATGTTCACGAATGCCGTTCTGCCATCGGGCGTGAAGGTGATGCCTGTCACCTCACAATGGGTCGGACCGGTCAAGAAACGCCGCGTTTCGCCGGTCGTCGGGTCGCAGACCAGCATCTGGTTGTTGCCGAGGTTCGCGAACTCACCACGGTACATCTGCGACGCGGCGGCGTCGGTCTGGATCCACAACAGACCACGCTGGTCGAAGACGATGCCGTCCGGACAGCCGTAGCTGTCGCCTTTGATGTTGCCCTTGGCCTCGGTCCTTGTATTGGCCGGATCTCCGGCCAGCACCAGATGGTTCCACTTGAACGAAGTGCCGTCAAAGTCGCCCTCGTCCTTCCATCGGATGATGCTTCCCATGGTGTTGTTGGCACGTGGATTGGCGGCGTCGATGGCGGGCATGTTGGGCTGGCCACGCGAGCTGTTGTTGGTCAAAGTGCAATAGACCCAGCCGTTGCGTGGATCAATGGCCAGCCATTCGGGCCGGTCCATCTTGGTGGCGCCCAGAATGTCGGCGGCTTGGCGCGACTTGATCAGCACCTCGCCTTGGTCGGCGAACCCGTTGGCCGACGTCAGGGGTCCCTGTCCATGAACCAGAGCCAGCCAACGCCCGCTGGCGTCGGCGTCAAAACGCGCCACATAAAGAGTCCCATGATCGAGCAGCTCACGATTGGCCTGTGCCGCAGTTTTTCCATTGCCCGCCGCTGCAATCCTGTCCCTGCTGACAAACTTGTAGATGTACTCAAATCGCGCATCCTCGCCCGAATAGACAACGGCACGGCCATCCTTGGTGACGCCGACCCAGGCACCTTCGTGCGCCGCACGCCCTAGCGCCGTGCGCTTAACCGGAATGCTTTTGGGATCCATCGGATCGACTTCGACGACCCAGCCGAAGCGATTGGGCTCATTCGGGTGTCGCGCGGCGTTGAATCGCTCATCGAACCGTTCCCATTGGTAGGCGCCGTCCTTGCGCATACCCCAGCGCCGATGATGCGCCGGGATGTTGTTACCACCGCCGAAGTAGTTCATCCAATTCTCCTCGCCCGACAGGTAGGTGCCCCAGGGCGTCTGGCTGCTGGCGCAGTTGTTCAGCGTGCCCAGCACCAGGCGCCCGGCCGGATCGAAAGCGGTGCGCATCATCGGGTGCGCCGCAGCCGGTCCGCTAATGGCAAAAGGCGTGTCCAGGGTGAAGCGTCGCGCGTATCGCGAAGGCCGCACCATTTGCCAGACGCCGTTATCAAACTTGACTTCGAACACGCCCAGGCCGTGCGCATTCTGCGACTTCTTCGCTTTCTCTGCTGTCATGCCGGCGAATCCACCGACATGCAGCAGTCCGTCGTCGGTGTATTCGTGGTTGATGGCGATCAGGCCATGGGTCGAACTGCCGTTGATTGGAAAATATTCAATTCCGTCATGGTGCATGCCCATCTGCGCCGCCTGTTCCGCAGCCGTGTTGGAAGCGTCAAACTTGAAGGCCGGCATATTGCCTGGCAGACCCACGGGCTCGCCCCAGGAGGCAATCGGGGTCGCTACATAGCCTTCGGGCACGACCAATTGATCGCCGATGCCGATCGGGATGCCTTTGAAACCAAGACCAGGTCGGCCCGCACCCAGCGAGGCACAGCCTGCCAGAGGTGCCAGCAGCGCGGCGATTGCTCCCGCTGTGCTGCCTTGCAGCAACACCCGTCTGGACGGATCGGTCAAGTCGTGGATGCTGGGGTTGGACGAGCGGTTGCTGTCTTCCATCTGGTCAAAGTTCTTGGGCATGGTGTTTCCTCAATAAGACTAATATCGTGGCTCAATACGATTTCGGAAAGCCCAAAACTTTCTCTGCGATAAAACACAGGATGAGCTGAGGACTCACGGGTGCCAGACGCGGAATCCATGCTTCACGTAGATAACGTTCAACATGGAACTCCTTGGCGTAACCCATGCCACCATGGGTAAAAATGGCATTTTCACAGGCGTTCTAACACGTTTCAGCGGCCCGGTAGGCGCACCAGACCGGTGGCCAGTAACGTACCGCAAATGATCACGCATGCCATCACCAGCATTCGGGGGGTGACCACCTCACCGAGCAGGGTCACACCGTAAAAATTAGCGAAGATCGGTACCACAAAGGTGACTGACAAGGCACGGGTGGGGCCGGCGCGGTTGATCAGGCGGAAAAACAAAATGTAGGCCAACCCCGAACACACGATCCCGACTGTTAGCAAGGCCAGCCAGGCCCGCAACCCTGGCATCTGGTTGGGCCAAAACCATAGCGCGGGAAGCACCAGGCTTATAAAGGCGCCGATCTGGCTACCGGTGGCTGTGACCAGAGACGGCATTTTGGTTAAGCTGAGCTTGGTGTAACTGGCTGAAATACCGTAACAAACACAGGCCAATAACAGGGCCAGCACGGCCCAGCCGCTGGCTATCTCCGTCGTTTTGGGCGTGAAACTGGCCTTGTCACTGGCCAACAGTGCCACGCCGGCAAAACCGATCAGCAGGCCCAGGATCTGCGAGCGCTTGAGCCTGTCTTTGAGCCACAACCAAGCAATCAAGGCGCCGAACAGCGGCACGGTTGCATTGATGATGGCTGACAGGCCGGTGCTTAAGGTTTGCAAGGCAAAAGCGATACAGGCAAAAGGAATTGCAGAGTTGAATAAACCCACCAAAAAAGTGGGCCGCCAGTTTTGGAGCAGGGTCTTCCCAAGTTGACGCCAGAGCAGCAAAGGCAATAAGAACAAGGAGGCAACGCCAACCCGCACTGCAGCTGTGGGCAGGACACCAAATTCCTGCAAGCCAATTTGCATGAACAGGAAAGACGAGCCCCATATGGCGCTGAGCAGAAAAAAATCAGCCAGCCAAGGCTGCTTGGAACGGATGGAGTTCAAGTTGGTCCGTGCTGGGTTGGGGGACGAAAAATGCAACCCTCATGCGTGAGCAAGGACATTTTTCGTTCGAGACCACCGGCATAACCCGTGAGTGAGCCGTCAAGCCCAAGGACCCGGTGGCAGGGAACGAAAATACTCAAGGGGTTGCGGCCAACTGCTGACCCAACGGCGCGTTGCGCTCGGGGTTTCCCAAGGCTAGTACTCAAGGCGCTGTAGCTGGTGCTGCCGCCGCGCGGTATTTGCAGCAAAGCGCGCCAGACTTTTTGCTGGAAAGTTGTTCCTTGGTTCAGGTCCAAGGGGCAATCAAGGTCGGACACTGAACCTGAAAAATAAAGTGACAGTGCTTGTTGCGCTTGCACGAATACTGGGTGCTGTTGATGCGCCCATCGTGATGAATCAGGAAAATGACTTTGATTCTCAAACCACGCGCCGCAAAGACCCTGGTTCGTTGCGGCCAACAGAATCCGCCCCAGTGGGCTGTCGATCCAGGTGGTCACAGGTGAAGTTTGAAACATCATGGTTAGATGATAAGCCCCGCAACCTACAATTCAGCGCAGGCTCGTCCCACAAAGTGGACATCCTACAAAATGTTGGGGACAGAGCTAACGGTCTGTCCCACAAAGAACTAAGAGAGTCACCATGCAAGTTACAGCTTCCATTTTCAAGGCCTACGATATTCGTGGTGTGGTTCCGACCACGGTGGATGAGGTGATGGCGCAGGCCTTGGGTCAGGCTTTTGGCTGCGCAGCCTTGATCGAAGGCGAAACTTGCGTCGCAGTTGGTCGTGATGGACGGCTCAGTGGGCCGTCTTTGAGTGCGGCCCTGATCCGGGGCTTGGTGGCCAGTGGCATCGAGGTGATTGATGTGGGCATGGTCACCACGCCCATGCTGTATTTCGCTGCCAATACCCTGTGTCGAAGTGGAATTCAGGTGACGGGAAGCCACAACCCCAAGGACTACAACGGTTTCAAAATGGTGATGGCGGGCCGGGCGATTTATGGAGAGGAAATTCAGAATCTGCGACGTGTGATGGAGTCTGAAAGCTGGCGTTTGCAAGCGGGCGGTAGTGTGCGACAGGTCGATGTGCAAGCTGCCTACTTGCAGCGCATCGTGAGCGATATCAAGCTGGCGCGACCTATGAAAATAGTGGTTGATTCGGGCAACGGTATTGCCGGTGCTACTGCACCCGGTATTTTTCGTTCGCTGGGCTGCGAGGTTGTCGAACTGTTCAGCGAAGTCGATGGTAACTTCCCCAATCACCACCCTGACCCGAGCAAACCGGAAAACTTGCGCGACCTGATCGCTGCATTGAAAACGACGGGCGCTGAGCTGGGTCTGGCTTTTGACGGCGATGGCGACCGTTTGGGCATCGTCACCCAGGAAGGTAACAACATTTACCCAGACCGGCAGATGATGCTGTTCGCGCGCGATGTTCTTAGTCGTGTGCCTGGCGGGACTATTTTGTTTGACGTGAAGTGCAGCCAGCGCCTGGCCCCGGCCATTGAAGCTGCAGGGGGAACTCCGCTGATGTTTAAGACCGGGCATTCGCTGATCAAAGCCAAGATGAAAGCGATTGAGGCAGCCGGCGCACAGGCGCCGTTGGGCGGTGAAATGAGTGGTCATATTTTCTTCAAGGAACGCTGGTACGGTTTTGACGATGGCACGTATGCAGGCTGTCGAATGCTTGAAATTCTGAGCCGCAGTAACAATTCCAGCGCTGTTTTGGATGCCTTGCCCACCAGTTTTTCAACACCTGAACTCAATGTGGTTTGTCAAGAAGGGCAAGCCCATGCGTTGGTCGAGCAGCTGGTGGCCGTTGCAAAATTTTCAACGCCTGCCCAGATCAACACTATCGATGGACTGCGGGTGGATTGGCCTGATGGCTTCGGACTGATCCGTGCTTCCAACACCACGCCCGTACTGGTGTTGCGTTTTGAGGGACATACCGATCAGGCCTTGCAGCGCATTGAGGCCGACATGATGACGCTGCTCAAAAGCATTAAGCCCGATGCAGTGATTCAACAGGCGGTACATTGAAGATACTGATTGTCAAACTTTCTTCGCTAGGCGACGTGGTCCATACCTTGCCGGCATTGCAGGATATTCGGCGAGCCTTTCCTCGGGCGCAAATTGATTGGGTGGTCGAGTCGGGTTTTGCGCCAGTGGTGCAGCGTTGTTCCGGCGTGAACCGGGTGATCGAGTGCGATTTGCGGCGCTGGCGTAAAACACCTTTCAGTAACTCAACCCGAGAGGCATGGAGAATTTTTCGTCAGCAACTGCAAAGCCAGTATTACGACGCGGTCATCGACGCGCAGGGTTTGAGCAAATCGGCCTGGGTGTCTTGGTTGTCACGAATGGCCCCTGGCGGGCAACGGTTTGCGCTGGCCAACCGCACCGATGGATCTTCTTACGAGGCACCTACTCGCTGGGTGGCGGACCAACCCATCACCCTCCGACCGAGGATCCATGCGGTTCAACGTTCGCGCGAATTGTGCGCCCAGGCCTTGGGCTATGCGCTGCTAAGTTCGCCGTCCTATGGACTGCTTGGAAAAGTCGATCCAGCAGCAAAGTCCGAGCGCACGGTGGTTTTTGTCCATGGCAGTTCGCGCACTGATAAGTTGTGGCCCGAAGCACACTGGGTGGCCTTGGGTCAGCGCCTGCAGGGCGAGGGGTATAGCGTGGCCTTGCCCCACGGCAGCGAAGAGGAGCGCCAGCGCAGTGAGGCAATTGCTGGGCAACTCCCTGGGGCCGTGGTCTGGCCTCGTCTCGGTTTGGCTGAGTTGACCGATGTACTGGCTGGCAGTTCCGGTGTGATTGGCGTTGACAGTGGTTTAAGTCATATTGCCACCGCGTTGGACTTGCCCCACGTTCAAATTTACAACTTTGAAACCGCTTGGCGCACCGGACCGCAATCCGATTCTGGACAAGTTGCGCACCAGCGCAGCATATTTGCACAGCCCCATCCTGCCGTCGATGCAGTTTGGCAGACTTGGCAGCAAGTGATGCAGGGGCGAACTTGATCCACTTGGTGTACTCCGGTTTGATGTACTTGTTGCAGCCGTTGCTGCGCTGGAAGTTGCTTCGGCGAGCCCGAATTGAACCAGGTTATCAGCAAGCCATTGAGGAGCGGTTTGGACATTACCCAGGAGTTGTTAGCGCTGGGGAGAACATCGTTTGGGTTCACGCGGTCTCTCTGGGCGAGACGCGGGCTGCAGCTGCACTGATCGCCAGTTTGCGAGATAGTTTGCCGGCCATGCGTTTGTTACTCACGCATGGCACGGCGACCGGGCGTGAAGAAGGTAAGGTGTTGCTGCGCGAAGGCGATCATCAGACTTGGCAGCCGTGGGACACGCCCGCTGCGGCGAACGCTTTTCTGACGCACTTTAAACCACGCATCGGCATCCTGATGGAAACCGAAGTCTGGCCCAACTTAGCAGCTGCGTGTGCCCAGTCGGGGGTGCCGCTGGTGTTAGCCAATGCCCGCTTGAGCGACAAGTCTTTGCGTCAAGTCAATCGTTTGTCTTGGTTGGCCCGCCCGGCGTACCAGGCGTTGACTGCGGTCTGGGCGCAGACCCAGGCCGATGCCCAACGTTTTGCTACTTTGGCTGCTCCGGTTCGGGGTGTATTGGGCAACCTGAAATTTGACGCCACAATCGACCTTAGCCAATTGAGTTCGGGTCGGAATTGGCGCCAGCGCGGAGGTCGGCCAGTGGTGATATTGGCCAGTTCCCGCGAAGGTGAAGAGGCGCAGCTCCTACAAATCCTGCAGACGAATCCGGTTGCTAAGCGCGCTTGTCAGTGGTTGATCGTGCCGCGCCATCCCCAGCGCGTTGAGGAGGTTGCGGCCCTGTGCCTGGCTCAGGGCTGGAGCGTATCAAGGCGCAGTGCTTGGGGTGATGGGCCGCCGGTTGCCGCTTCGGATGCCAACCTGATCTGGTTGGGCGACTCGATGGGGGAAATGGCCTTGTACTATGGGCTGGCGGACTTGGCTCTGCTCGGTGGCAGTTTTGAGCCGCTGGGCGGTCAGAACCTGATTGAAGCCGCAGCTTGTGCTTGCCCTGTTCTGATGGGGCCTCACACCTTTAATTTTTTGGAGGCTGCCGAGCTGGCGCAGGCAGCGGGTGCGGCGCGTCGAGTGGCGGGACTTGATCAAGCCGTGACCGAAACCCTGGATTTACTGAAAACACCCGCCGAACTCCATGTTATGGCCATGGCGGCGACCGACTTTGCTCAAGCACACCGGGGTGCAACTCAGCGGACCATGTCTGCGGTACTGGATTTGCTCAAAATTCACAAAACAGATGGCCGCGCAGCAGTCTGAGTTAGTTCTGCCTTTTGCGGATCAATTCAGCAAGTTGTTGACGGCTTGTAAATCACCTGCTTGGAGCGATCCGTTGGCCTGGCGCAATTTAAGTTCACCCACCAGCACGTCGTAGCGCGCTTTGGCCAAATCACGTTTGGTCTGGAACAACTGGCTTTGAGAGTTCAGCACATCGATATTGATGCGCACGCCGACTTGGTAGCCCAGCTTGTTGGCGTCCAGTGCGCTCTGGCTGGATGCCTCAGCAGCTTCCAAGGCTTTGACCTGTCCCTGACCCGACAACACACCATAAAAAGCTGTGCGGGTCGCTTGGGCCACGGTTCGTTTCGACGCTTCCAAGTCATTGCGTGCCTTGTCTTCCAGAGCCAACGTTTCGCGCACTCGGTTTTGCAAGGCATAACCGGCAAACAAAGGAAGATTCAAGGACAGGCCAAGGGTGCCAATGCTGGTCCGGTTACCCGTGGGCAAGGTGGTTGAGCCACTGACGTTTTGAGTTCCACTGAAAGAGCCATTGAGGTCCAGCGTCGGCTTGTGACCCGCTTCGGCTTTTTGGGTCTCCAGCTTGGCCACATCGAGATTTAACAACGCTTGCTGAATAGCGGGATGAGCCTGCTCCGAGCGGGCGACCCAGTTGCCCACTGTATCGGCTGGCAGCGGCGCTAACACCAAGGGCAGCTTGAGAGGCTTGGGTTGGGCTTCTGCTTTACCCGTGAGTTGATCCAGTGCAATTTTTTTGACGCGCAAATCATTTTCGGCGGCGATTTGCTGGGCGACCACCAGGTCATGGCGAGCCTGAGCTTCACGGGTGTCGGTGATGGTCGAAGTGCCGACTTCGAAATTGCGTTTGGCCGAGGCCAGTTGCTCGGCGACCGCGGCTTTTTGTGCCAAGACAAAAGTCAGGCTGTCCTGTGAAGCCAGGACGTCGAAATACGACTGACTGACGCGAACGATCAAATCCTGCTCAGCCGTGCTCAACACTGCTTGGGCCAGCAAGCTTTGTTTTTTTCCTTGTTCGAAGGTAAGCCAGTTGGCAGGTCGGTACAAGGGTTGGACCGCAGTCACCCCCATTGTGCGGTTGCCAAAATCGCGATCAGTAGGCGTACTCGCGCTGTTGTGAAAACTCGATTGGTTGGCATTGGCGCTCAGGTTGACGGTCGGTAGCGTTCCTGCACGGGCTTGATCGGCTTTGGCCAGGTTGGCGTTAAATTGGGATTTTGCGGCTTGATAGGCGGCATCAAAAGCCCGGGCTGATTCGTACAGATCAACCAGACTTTGCGCTTGAACCGATGCGCTCAGCACAGTACTTAATGCCAGGGAAAGCGGCAGCAAACGAAACACGGTCATGGTTGTCCTTCGGTACGCAGGTTAAAACAGGGGTTAAAGAACTTTGTTTGGCAATCAATACAGGGCAATGCCAGGGTCGAGCTGGATTGACCAGGCATTGATGCCGCCAGTGATATTTGCCACATGCTTGAAGCCGCGATTTTGCAAATAGTTGGCGACCTGCATGCTACGGCTACCGTGGTGGCACAGGCAGGCAATGGGTCGCTCAGGGTCAAGTTCTTCCAAGCGTTGCACGATAGCCCCCATGGGGATGGTCAGTAGCTCGAAATCTAGGGGCTTGATGCTGGCCAGGGCCAATTCCATGGGTTCGCGGACATCCAGCACCACCGGTGTGCCGTGGCTGCGTTGCTGGACCAGCCAGTTACTCAAGTCAGCGGGGTGAATATGTTCAATCATGCGTGTGAAGGCTAGTTTTTAAAAACTAAAATGCGCGGGCTCGGGGAAGTGCCGCAGCCGCGGTGCAACGGTGTCCCAGGGTCGTTTTGTCTGAAATTCGGCGGCACCGGTACGCGTTACAAAAGTGGCTTGCATCATAGGGTCTTGGCCCACAATGGCGCCCAGACGTCCTCCGACCTTGAGCTGAGCCAACAAGATAGGCGGAATTTCGGCAACTGAGCCGCTGAGCAGGATAACGTCGAACAGACCGTCACTTGGGGCGCCACCCGAACCATCGGCGAGTCGGACCTCAACATTGTGGATTCCGGCCTGATGGAGTTGTTTGCGGGCCAACTCGGCCAGTTCGGGTTCAAGCTCCAGGCTGATGACGCGTTGGCAACGATGGGCCAGCAAGGCCGCCATATAGCCTGATCCGGTGCCAATTTCCAGAACCTTCTCGTGGTGTTGTACCGCCAAGTCTTGCAGCAGCCGCGCCTCAACCCGTGGCTCTAGCATGAACTGACCGCAGGGCAGCTTAATTTCTATGTCCACGAAAGCCAGCGCTTTCTGAGCGGCGGGTACGAAATCCTCACGCTTGACGACTGACAACAGGTGCAGTATGTGGCTATCGAGCACGTCCCAGGGCCGTATTTGTTGCTCGATCATGTTGAATCGTGCTTGTTCCAAATTCATGTGGGTCCTTGTTAATTCGATCCGCGATTTTACAGAGGTCGGCTTGATTTGCCGGACCACAGTCGGCGCAAGAATTGGGCCAGGTCATCCATGTAGCAGTAAACCACGGGGACCACCACCAAGGTCAGCAAGGAGGAGGTGATCACGCCGCCGATCACGGCTTGACCCATAGGCGAGCGTTGTTCCGACCCTTCGGTCAGGGCAAAAGCCAAGGGCAGCATTCCAAAAATCATGGCCAACGTGGTCATCAAGATCGGACGCAAACGCACTTTGGCCGCCATCAGCAGCGCTTCGCTGCGTTCCATTCCTTCGGCTCTGGCACGAATGGCAAAATCGATGAGCAAAATTGCATTTTTGGTGACCAGACCCATCAGCATCACCACGCCAATGATGGAGAAAAGTGACAGTGTGGAGTGAAACATCAGCAGCGCAAGCACCACACCAATCAGCGTCAAGGGCAGGGCGGTCATCAAGGCCAAGGGCTGCAGAAAGCTTTTAAACTGGCTGGCCAGAATCATGTAGATGAACACAATTGCCAGGATCAGCGCTGACAACGCGTAGCCAAACGACTCCGTCATGTTTTTGGTTGAGCCCCCGAATTGGTAGCGGTAGCCGGGCGGGAAGGCGATGCTGTCCAAGGCGGTTCGAATGTCCTGCGATATCTCGCCGACCGAGCGGTTGTAAGCATTGGCGTTCAGGGCCACTTCGCGGCTCAAGTCGCGTCGGTTGATCTGATTCGGGCCGGTCGAATCGCGCACGTTGGCGACTTGATTCAGTCGAACC
Organism: Burkholderiaceae bacterium; assembly: GCA_049296795.1. Lineage (GTDB taxonomy): Bacteria > Pseudomonadota > Gammaproteobacteria > Burkholderiales > Burkholderiaceae_C > CAXNKH01. Next base: position 8,306 of record JBAQTC010000011.1, on the reverse strand, counting down.
AGACGAGGACTTCCGTCAGGGTTATTACCCAGCGCAAACGGCAGTCGTTCCAAATCGCTTGAGGTTTGGCGCGCCTGTGGGGTCAAACGAACATTGACATCGTAGGTTTGATCGTCGCTGGCGCGCCAGTTGCCCACGTTTTGGCCTGCCACCAGAATGCGCAGTGCGCTGGCAATCTGACTCACGTTCATACCCAAATCCGAGGCTGGTTCGCGTTTGACTTGAATCTCGATGGTCGGCTTGTCGGCCTTGATGCTGGAGTCCAAATCGACCAGACCGGGGATGGTATATATTTTTTCGGTGGTGAGCTGCGTCAGCCGTTCAAGTTCATTTTGGTCAGGGCCTTGCAGTGAAAATTCAATTTGCTTATTGCCTCCAACCATATCAAGCAATCCCACATGGGTAACGGTGATGCCGTTGACCTGCCTGAGCCTTTCACGTAGCGCACTGGACATCTGGTCTGCGTTGCGGTCTCGCTGCATGCGGTCGACCAAGCGAACATAAATGCTGGCGTAGTTTTTCCCCTGTGCCGTGCCGGTGTTGATGGTCGTCAAGGTGTATTTGACTTCAGGGAATTCGCGCAGAATGGCCTCGACTTGACGCGATTTGGCCTCTGTGGCTTCTATGGAGGAGCCCACTGGTGTGTAGAAATTCAGCGATGTTTCAGAGAAGTCGGCTTTCGGTACGAACTCGGTTCCGAGCAAAGGGACCATGAAAATACTGCTGACAAATATGGCAATTGCGAGCAAGACCGTGGCGGGTTTGTGCAGCAAAGCCCAACGTAACAGTTGCTGGTAGCTGGCTGACAAAATGTCGGTGACATGGTCAAACCAGTGCGTGACACGGCCAATGGTTTTGTCGTACCAAGTTTTGGTGGTTTTGTCATGCGGGTCAATGCTGGGGTCATGCCAGATGCTCGAGAGCATGGGATCGAGCGTGAAGCTGACAAACATCGAAATCATGACGGCCGCCACGATGGTGACGCCGAACTCATGAAAGAACTTGCCAATGATGCCGCCCATGAAGCCAATCGGCAGAAATACCGCGACGATAGAAAACGTGGTGGCCATGACCGCCAAGCCAATTTCCTGGGTCCCATCGAGCGAGGCGTTATAAGCTGTCTTTCCCATGTGCAAATGGCGGACGATGTTTTCGCGCACCACGATGGCATCGTCAATCAGCAGACCCACACACAGGCTCAACGCCATCAGGGTGATCATATTGATGGTGAAGCCAAAAATGTTCATGAAAAGAAAAGTGCCAATCAAGGCAATCGGCAAGGTCAATCCGGTGATAACAGTCGAGCGCCAGGAATTGAGAAATAGGAAAACGATCAGGATGGTCAGAAACGCGCCTTCGATCAAGGTACGTCGCACGTTATTCACCGACAAGCGGATCGGACGTGAACCGTCGGTGATCTGTTCCAGTCGCAGTCCTGCGGGCAGACTGGCACCCATATCGACCACTGTTTTTTGCAGTTCATCGATCACGTCGATGGTGTTTTCTCCCTGTGATTTTTGAACTGACAGGAGTAAGGTTCGCTGACCGTTGTACAGCGCTAGGCTTTCAACTTCCTGCGCGCCATCAACGACCTGGGCAACGTGCGCGACCCTAAGCGCTGAGCCATTTTTGCGCGTGACGATGATTTGCGAGAAATCCTCCGGCCGCTGCACCCGTGCATCGATCTGGACCATGCGATCTTGGTCTTTTGATTTGATGGCCCCCAGAGGAAGATTCTGGTTCTCTCCCCGAACAGCAGCCACAACCTGGTCAGCACTGATGCCCAGCGCTTCCATGGCCTGTGGCTTGAGGTAGATATTGATTTCGCGTTTGGTGCCGCCCACCAAGGTGACTGAGCCGACGCCGCGAACATTCTCCAGTCGTTTTTTTAAGACCTGATCCGCCCAGTTGGTGAGTGCTACGTCGGTCAGCACTGGATCGGGCTTCTCGCCTTCGACTCTGGCGGTGCTGGGCAGCACGGCGAGCGACCAAATGGCGCGGCTGGCCGGGTCAAACCGCTGCACCCGCGATTCTTTGACTTCGGTCCTTAGGCTGGAACGCAGAGCCGCCACTTTTTCGCGTACATCTTCGGCAGCTTTGCGGCCATCGATATGCAACTGAAATTCAATCACGACAACCGATTGACCTTCGTAGCTGCGTGAAGTCAGTGCATTGATGCCGGCGATGGAGTTGACGCCTTCTTCGATTTTTTTGCTGACCTCAGTTTCCACAATCTCCGGTGATGCACCCGGGTATTCGGTAGAAACCACCACCACCGGGAAATCGATGTTGGGAAACTGATCTACTTTAAGGCGCTGGTAAGAAAACAGACCCAAGACAACGATGGCGAGCATCACCATCGTTGCGAACACAGGATTTTTAAGACTAACTCGGGTAAACCACATGACTTATTTATTTGTCGTTGCGCTGAGCTTGATGGCCGTTCCCGGGCGTAAGAAACCCGCTTGTGGGCCTAGTACCGAGGCGTTTTCAACCAATCCCTTGACGATTACAAAGGTTTCGCCCTCGGCCTGGCCGCGGACAACGATCTCAACTGCTTGATGGACGACTTTGTTGTTCTCAATGAGCTGGACATAGGGCGCGGGTTTGTCGGTGCGAACTGAGGCCAGCGGGATAGACAGGCCGGAACTGCGTCCGATGAACAAGTTACCCTGGGCAAAAAGTCCGGGCCGCAAGCCCTGAGTCTGCTCGATGTTCAGGTAGGCCAAAATGGCGCGGCTGTTGGTCTGAGCGTTGGGGTTGATTCTTGCCACTTTGGCTGAGATCGATTTGCTGGATCCTTCGATGTGAAGCAGGCTGCTTTGGCCTACCCTGATGATGTTCGACTCGCTGGCGCTGAGCGTGGCTTCGAGTTCGAGCCGGTTGGTGTCAACAATTTCTAGGATGCGGGTGTCGATGCCGACCCGTTCTCCGTCTTGCGCCAACCGTTGCGCGACTTGACCTGCTAAGGGTGTGCGTAGGACGGTGTCATCGAGAGACTTTTGGGCCACTTCCAGCCCTGCTACAGTGGCCAAGTGGTTGGCTTGTGCCGCTGCTAAATTACTGGCTGAAGCCTCCAGTGCGGTTGCTGAAATAAAACCTTGGTCCACCAGCGACTTGTTGTTTTGGTATTGGCGTCGCGCAATGTCGATTTGCGTTTTGGCTGCGTCAGCTTGCTGCTGCGCTTGCTGGACCCGCGAACGGTATTCACGGGGGTCTATCCTGGCAATCACTTGACCTGCCTGCACGGTGTCACCTTCACGCACTACAAAATCTTGCAGTTCTCCGGCCACCCTGGCCTTGACGAAGGCTGAGTTGATGGCTTTGAGTGAGCCCGAAATAGCCAGCGCCTGTTCCAACTCACGGGTTTTAGCCCGCACCAAATCACCGGGGAGCAGTTCCACTTCGGTTTGCGCCCGGCTTGCCGTCTGCTCCAGCAAAGCCTGTTGCTGAGCCTTGCGTGCCGACAGAGCCCGAAAAACGCCTGTGGCTAGCAGTGCCAAAACGAGGCCGACTATGGCCCATTTCAACCAGGGTTTCATGATTTTCCTTTGGGGATGAAAGTGAGTGAGGTCGAGAGTGTCTTTCAAAAATGACTTCAATCACAGTTAACCCAGGAGTTTAATGCGGATGGCGTTCATACACTTAAAGATCAAGCCGAGTTCGAGCTGGAAGCAGGGGGTGATTGCTAGGTCCGTCGTCCCGACCGCTCGGGGAAATGTTTGCTTTAATCCGTCAATTGCGTCAAAGTGGGTGCTCATGTAGCTCGCTAGTTACAGATTGTGGTGCTCTGGTTTTGCGCTTTATTTTTTGCGGAAGAATTTATGAAACGTCGTGACATATGGTTGCCCTTGCTGGTTGGGTTGGCGACACAGGCCTCTGGGCAAACCGGTCCCACCCGCATCTTAGTCGGCGCACCCGCCGGCGGATCGACCGACACCCTAGCGCGTGCGATCGCAACAGAATTGGGACGCTTGCTGGGTAAGGTCGTCGTGGTTGAAAATCGGCCTGGTGCTGGCGGTAATATTGCGGCCGAGGCTGTGGCGAAAGCGACTCCCGATGGCAATACGCTGTTGATGAGTTTTACCAGCCATGCCATCAATGCGTCGCTTTATCCTTCGTTACCGTTTGATCCGGTTCGTGATTTCACGCCGCTGACCTGTGTCGCCACTTCGCCCTCGATCTTGGTTGCACATCCTTCGGTTCCGGTGAAGGATGTGCGCGAGCTGATTGCGTTGGCCAAGAAAAAACCAGGACAGCTCAACTTTGCCATTGGTGCCATGGGCTCTTCACTGCACCTGGCAGGCGATTTGTTCAAAATGCAGTCAGGCACTTTCATTGTGAATATTCCTTACCGGGGAACTGCACCTGCGATTCAGGATGTGATAGCCGGCCAGGTTGAACTGATGTTTGCAGCCGTCGGCAATGCCCAGGCCCAGGTGAAAGCCGGCAGGCTCAAGGCCTTGGGCGTGACCAGCGCCAAGCGGCTGGCCTCTTTCCCGGATGTTCCTGCGATTTCAGAGGTCTTGCCAGGCTATGAATCGAGTGCCTGGTTTGGTTTGTTTGGACCGGCGCGCATGAGCCCGGAGTTGACTCGGCGCATAGGCGATGCGGCTAGGCAGGCTATTGCGATGCCCGATGTAAGGCGGCGTCTGGAGGTTGATGGGGCGCAAGCGGTCGCGAATTCGTCCGAAGAATTTGCCAAATTTGTACAAAACGAAATTGTTCGATGGGCCAAAGTGGTTCAGTTTTCCGGTGCCCAACCAGAATGAGCCCGGCCGTTCTCCAAACCTAGGTTCACTTGTTCCCCCCCCTAAAGCCGTTTGGTCACAGCAACGGCCTGAGTCATCATGCCGATGAGGTTGATGGGTTTGAGCAGGTCAGGCTGATAGGCCGTAACCGCAGTCACGGTCATTTGTTCTATTGACAGAACAAATACTTGAGTGCACTATCTTGCGGGGATCAAGCGGGCCTTCAGTCCGCGTCCAACTTCTTTGAAAGATAGTCAGAATGGAAGCCTCTAGCAAGACGGCCCGGCAGCTTTTTAACGACATCAAGGCCAACCCCACGCGCAAGCGTTTTGGTTTCGGCAAGATGCCGGCGCTGATTAACATCGACCTGCAAAAAGCCTATACCAGTGTGGGCGAGTTCACCACGGCCTACGAAACCGATCCGCGTCAGCTGGAGTACGTCAACACCCTGGCCACCGAATTCCGCGCCAAGGGCTTTCCGGTGGTCTGGACTTATGTCGCCTACATGGACTCGGGCGAGGACTGCGGTGTCTGGGGCACCCGCACCGACACGCCGGATTCGCTGCAAAACATCAAGGTCGGAAGCCGCCGTTCCGAGTTTGACGACCGCCTGGTGATAGACCACCAGCGCGACATCATTATCAACAAGCGTATGGCCTCAGCATTTTTTGAAACCAATCTCGGTTCGGTCTTCAATTTCCATGGCGTGGACACTATCGTGGTGACCGGCGGATCCACCTCGGGTTGCGTGCGCGCCACCGTGGTGGACAGCATTTCCCGCAGCTTTCGCACCATCGTCCCCGAAGAGTGCGTGGCCGACAAGCACGAGTCGCCGCACTTCGCCAACCTCTACGACATGGGCCTGAAATACGCCGATGTGCTGACGCTGGCCGAGACTATCGAGCAACTGCGCCGGGTGCCCTCGGCTGCCGGAGCCAGGCGGTGAAGCGCGACCCCGCTCTTTACGATTATCTGCCCTACAACGCGCAGCGCCCGGCCATCAAATGGCCCAACGGTGCCAGGGTGGCGTTTTGGGTGGCGCCGAATGTGGAGTTCTACGAACTCAACCCGCCGCGCAACCCAGCCCGCGCGCCCTGGGCCAGGCCGGCGCCCGATGTGCTCAATTACGCCTACCGCGACTACGGTAATCGGGTTGGCTTTTGGCGCATGCTCGAGACCATGAAGCGTTGCAATGTGCGTGGCAGCGTGTCGCTCAACGTGGCGATGTGCGAGCACCATCCCGAAGTCATCAAGGCCTGCGCCGACAACGGCTGGGAGTTTTACTCGCACGGCACCTACAACACGCGCTACCTGATGGGCATGAGCGAGGCCCAGGAGCGTGCCGTCATCCAGGACTCGATCGACACCATCAAGAAGCACACCGGTCAAAAGCTGGACGGCTGGCTCGCCCCGGCGCTGACCTACACGCCCAACACCCTGAACTTGGTGGCCGAGATGGGTCTGACCTACATATGCGACCTTTTTCATGACGACCAGCCCGGCCCGGTCAAGGTGAAGCAAGGCCGCTTGACCAGCGTGCCTTATTCGCTGGAGATGAACGACACCATCGTTTACAACGTCAACCTGGTGCAGCCGCGGCGCTATGCCGACATTCTCAAGCGCCAGTTCGACCGCCTGTATGAAGAGGGAGAGCAGTCGGGCACGGTCATGTGCATTCCGCTTCACCCCTACCTGGTGGGTCAGCCGCACCGCTTGGCCGCATTTGAAGAGGCGCTCGCCTACATTGCCGGCCATGACAAAGTCTGGCTGGCCACCGGTCGCGAGATTGCGCAACATTTCAACGAACACTATTTTGATGCTTTCGCAGCAGCCGCCCAGCCAATAGGGGAAGCACCATGAGCACAACCAACCTCAAAGCCTTGCCTGCGGATTACCTGGACTATCCGCTGCGCCGCTATGGCATGGACCATGACCGCTATGACTGGTCGATACTGCCCGAGCGCAAGCCCGTGGTCTGGCCCAACCAGGCCCGCGTGGCCCTGTGGATAGTGCCGGCGCTGGAGTGGTTTCCGCTGAACATGGCGGGCCAGCCCTTCAAGCCACCCGGTGCCATGCAGACCTCTTACCCTGACTTGCGCCACTACACTTTGCGTGACTACGGCAACCGCGTGGGCATTTTCCGCATCATGAAGGCGCTTGAAAAGCATGGCATCCGGCCCACGGTGGCCGTCAACGCCGCAGTGGCTGTGCGCTACCCGTCACTCATCAACGAATGCACGCAGCGCGGCTGGGAAATCATGGCCAATGGTCTGGACATGGACCATCTGCACCATGGTGGTCTGGCCGTGGACGACGAGAAAAAGCTGATCGACACCACGCTGGAGATCCTGCGCCAGTCCAGCGGTCAGGCGGTGCGCGGCTGGTTGTCACCGGCCAAGTCCGAGTCCGCCGCGACGCTGGACTTGCTTGGCGCGGCCGGTCTTGACTACGTCGGTGATTGGGTCAATGACGATATGCCTTACGCCATGCGCACGGTCAGCGGTCCTGTCCATGCCATGCCGCACCCGATCGACCTCGACGACCACACCATCCTGGTTCAGAACCACCACAGCGAAGACGACTTCCGTGACCAGTTGTGCGACCAGTTTGACCTTCTCTACAAGGAGTCAGCCAAGGCAGGCGGACGCATCATGGCGATTTCCTTGCACCCCTGGGTGATCGGTCAGCCCTACCGAATGCGGGCGCTCGAAGAGGCGCTGGCGCACATCATGCGTCACCCGGGTGTGTGGGCGGCGACCGGAAGCGAAATTCTCGATGCCTGGAAAGCCTCCCAGGCCTGAACGTTCAGGCCTGGCGGGCTGGTCGTGCCTCTGCCAGATCATTCCAGACGTCTTGCCGGCGGATTTTTCCGCCGACGATCTCAAAGCGATCGATGAAACGAACGCCCTCAAAACTTGTTCCGTCAAGCCAGACGCCACGCAATGTGCCCGAGCAGTACACCACGGTGAAGCCGTCCGCCCAGCTCTCGTCAAAGTGCGCGTAGTCCTTGGCAACGCTGGTGTACCGGCTTTTGGCCCTGGTCACCATTTCCCCCAGCGTGTGCATGGCTGCATGGCCAGGAAACTGCATCACGAAATCGGGCGCCAGAAGGGCGCTGGCTGCAGTCAGGTCCCGCGCTTGCATCAGCGCCAAAAAGTGGCGAACCAATTCGCTGGCATCAACGCATTCCGGCCCACCCTTGGAAAACACCCTCCCATCGCGCTGGTAGGTGTGGGCGTGGTTCACAAACACGGTGGTACCGGCTGCGGCTGCCGCAATCACCGAACGTGCGGCCAGGGCCACGCGGCCAACCAGGCGCTCTTCGGCTTCGGCGCTGTAGCCAGGTAGCAGGGTGATGGAAATGACAGGCATGAGGATTCTCTGGCAGGATGAAACAAGGACGCATCATGCCTGCTTCTGAACAGACCGTGTTGCCGCCGACCGAATACTGAGCCACGTATAGGGGTTGTGCCGATTCAAAACTGAGCCAGGTGTTTTACTAGCTCTGCCTACTTTTTGGGCAGGAGACTAACAAGGTGATCACCATGGAACTTT
>JBAQTC010000010.1:0-3801 GCA_049296795.1 Burkholderiaceae bacterium | reverse complement strand
CAGCACACAGCCCGGCTCGAGCTTGAAGATGTCCTGGTAAATCGAATACGGTGCCGGCACCGCGCAATGCTGCAGGTAGAGCGCCAGCGCGTCGCGGCAAATCGGATTATCAAACCCGGGGTAAGCGCGCAAGGCCTTGTAGGGCTGGCGGGTCACGTTGCCGGCAAACAGCAGGCGGGTGCCGACCTTGTTCTGATCCAGGTAGGTGAGCAAATCGAGCCGGGTAACAGGACAGTTTTCTTTGAGCGTGATGGGGAACCCGAACCACGAGGGGTCCGAGTGCTCGGTCGGCACGGGCAGATTTAAAAATTCTTCACAGTCCTTCAGGCGTTCTTTCAGGAACGCATAGTTGTCTTTGCGGGCCTGGATGAACTGCGCCGCCTTGTCGAGCTGGGCCAGGCCGCAGGCGGCCTGCATGTCGGTGATTTTGAGGTTGTAGCCCAGATGGCTGTAAGTGTATTTGTGGTCATAACCCTCGGGCAGCTCGCCCAGCTTCCAGCAAAAGCGTTTGCCGCAGGTGTTGTCTTTGCCCGGCGCGCAGTAGCAATCACGACCCCAGTCGCGAAAGCTCTCGGCTATCGTTTTTAGTTCGTCGTGATTGGTGAACACTGCGCCGCCTTCGCCCATGGTGATGTGGTGCGCCGGGTAAAAGCTCAGGGTGGCAATGTCGCCAAAGGTGCCGACCATCTGGCCGCGGTAAGTGCTGCCCAGCGCATCGCAGCAGTCTTCTACCAGCCACAAGTTGTATTTTTTGCACAGGGCAGTAACGACATCTAGGTTGAAGGTGTTGCCCAGCGAGTGCGCCAGCATGATGGCTTTGGTTTTGGGGCCAATGGCCGCTTCGATCTTGCTGGCGTCAATGTTGTGGGTGAGGGGGTCCACATCCACAAATACCGGCACGGCGCCAAACTGGAGGATGGGGTTGACGGTGGTGGGGAAGCCTGCCGCCACGCCAATGACCTCATCGCCTTTTTTGATAGCCCGTTCGCCCAGCTTGGGGGACGTGAGCGTGCTAAACGCGACCAGGTTGGCCGACGAGCCGGAGTTGACGGTGATCAGGTGCTTGATGCCGATAAAAGCCGCGAGCTTTTTCTCGAATTTGGTGTTGAAGCGCCCGGTCGTGAGCCAGCCGTCAAGCGAGGCTTCGACCATGTTTTTGAGCTCAGAGGCGTCGAGCAGCTTGCCTGAGGGGGGAACTGCGGTAGCACCAGGAAAGAATGGATCGGGGACGAGGGCAATGGCGGCGTATTCTTCAACCAGCGTGGAGATTTGTTCGCGTAGGGCTTGGGTTTGGGCGTTTTGCACGGCTTGAAATTTGCTAAATTTAGATGGTTGTCGAGTAGTCGTTGATCTGCTGCAAGCACAAAGCCCGCATGTCTTGGCTGCGATGGTGCGCCTTGTGCCAGACGATGATGGCCTGAAGAGATTGGCCCAAATGCCAACGGGGCGTCCATCCCAGCGTGGCGCGGGCCTTGGAGCAGTCGAGCTTGAGGTAATGAGCTTCGTGGGGATGCGTGCCGCCGTCTAGGTGCCAGGCTGCACCTTCGCCCCATTGCTGCGTCAGTTGCTCGACGATCCATTGGACGGGTTTGGCGTCTTCTTCGGCGGGGCCAAAGTTAAAAGCTTCTGCAAAGGCTGCGCCGTCGGTGTAGAGCTTTTCGGCAAGTGCAAGGTAGCCGGTCAATGGCTCCAGCACATGCTGCCAAGGGCGCGTGGCATGGGGGTTACGGATGTTGACGCTCTGGTCATTTTGAATAGCGCGCAGGATGTCGGGAATGAGCCGGTCCTCGGCCCAATCGCCGCCACCGATCACGTTGCCTGCTCTAGCCGTTGCCAAGGCAACTTGGTGCTCGCTATGTTTTGATGAATTGAAGAACGAGTTGCGATAGGCTGCGGTGACGAGTTCGGCGCAGCCTTTGCTGCTACTATAAGGGTCAAAGCCGCCCATGGGTTCGTTCTCACGGTAGCCCCAAGCCCATTCCTTGTTCTCATAGCACTTGTCGGTGGTGACGTTGACCACCGCACGCACGGATGACGTTTGGCGCACGGCTTCCAGCAAATGCACGGTGCCCATGACGTTGGTGCAATAGGTCTCGACGGGGTCGACATAGGAGCGGCGCACCAGCGGCTGGGCTGCCATGTGGATGACGATATCTGGCGCGGCTTGGCGCATGGCATTGGTCAACACGGCAGCGTCGCGAATGTCTCCAATAATGGATTTCATGCCTTGTGCCACCTGTGCCACTCCAAACAAACTGGGTTCAGTGGATGGCTGCAGCGCATAGCCGGTAACCTCGGCACCAAGCCGTTGCAACCACAGGCTCAACCAGCTTCCTTTGAAGCCGGTGTGGCCAGTGAGGAATACTTTTTTTCCACTCCAAAACGAGGGGTTCATGCCCACACTTTCCACGGCGCTTTGCCACTCTGCCACAGTTCTTCCAAATGATTCTTGTCACGCAAGGTATCCATGGGCTGCCAGAAGCCGCTGTGCTGAAAGGCTTTGAGCTGGTTGGACTCGGCCAGCGCTTCCAGGGGCTCGCTCTCCCAGAGAGTTTGGTCGCTAGCAATCAGGTCGATCACCTTGGGCGAAAGCACAAAGAAACCGCCGTTAATCATGCCGCCGTCACCCTTGGGCTTTTCTTTGAAGGCGGTGATGCGCTGGTCGGCGTGAATGTCTAATGCACCAAAGCGACCAGGCGGGTACGCGGCGGTGAGCGTAGCTTGCAGGCCATGGGCGCGGTGAAACGCGATGAGCTGGGTGATGTTGACATCGCTGACACCATCACCGTAGGTAAAGCAAAAATTTTCTTCACCTTGCAGATAAGGCGCAACGCGCTTGAGGCGGCCACCGGTCATGGTGTAATCGCCTGTATCCACCAATGTCACGCGCCAGGGCTCGGCGCTTTGCTGATGCACCTCCATGCTGTTCTTGCTCATATCGAAGGTCACGTCTGACATGTGCAAAAAATAATTGGCAAAGTACTCCTTGATGACATAGCCCTTGTAGCCACAGCAAATGATGAAGTCATTGATGCCGTGGTAGGAGTAGGTCTTCAAGATGTGCCACAAGATGGGCTTGCCGCCGATTTCGATCATGGGCTTGGGCTTGGTGTAGGTTTCTTCGCTGATGCGTGTGCCCAGGCCACCGGCCAAAATGACAGCCTTCATTTTTTGTTTTCCCCGAGATTGAGCGTAGTCGCGCTTGATGCAGCCGTGCGCCCCACGGAAAAGTAACTCCACCCTTCTGCCTGAAGCTTATGTGGCTTATACAAGTTTCGTCCGTCCACAATGACTTTGCTGCGCATGCGCGTCGCCATTTCAGCAAAGTCAGGCACGCGAAACTGCTGCCATTCGGTGCAAATAACCAGTGCGTCTGTACCCTGTAACGCGGCATATTTGTCGCCACAGAGGGTCAGGCCAGCGTGCTTACCGTAGATACGTTCAGCCTCTTCCATGGCTACCGGGTCATACGCCTGAACGATGGCCCCAGATTTCCACAGCGCCTCCATCAGGGTGCGGCTCGGCGCCTCGCGCATGTCGTCGGTATTGGGTTTGAAGGCGAGTCCCCAGACAGCAATAGTTTTGCCGCTCAGTTGGGCCAGGCACTGTAGGCCATATTCGTGTTCTGCTTCTTTGATGTTGATCCAAGGGTCGTACACATCCACTTGGGTGCTGTATGTTGCCGCCGACCGAATACTGAGCCACGTATAGGGGTTGTGCCGATTCAAAACTGAGCCAGGTGTTTTACTAGCTCTGCCTACTTTTTGGGCAGGAGACTAACAAGGTGATCACCATGGAACT
>JBAQTC010000009.1:0-209021 GCA_049296795.1 Burkholderiaceae bacterium | reverse complement strand
AGCCACCGCCGCCACTGCGACCGCCGCCACCAGCACCGCCGCCGTAGCCGCCGCCACCGCCACCGAAGCCGCCGCCGGTACGGGGAGGACGTGCTTCCATCGGACGTGCTTCGTTGACGACCAGGCCGCGACCACCGAATTGCTGACCGTTCATGCCCTCAATCGCGGCTTGAGCTTCAGCATCGCTGCCCATTTCCACAAAGCCGAAGCCTTTGGAGCGACCAGTGTCGCGCTCCATCATGACCTTGGCACTGGAAACGGAGCCGTGCGCAGCAAAAGCTTGCTGCAGATCTTCATCACGGAAAGAATAGGGCAGATTGCCCACGTAAAGTTTGTTGCCCATTAAGGACTCCTCAAAATGACTCAAAAACGCGATGGAGTCCGATAAACGCAATCAACAAACCCATTAAGACTTAACAGACGCGAAACTGACTTATCACCGCAAATAAGTACCACCGATTTCCGGCAATACGCGGCCATTATGCTCGAAATATTAAAAATGGGGAAAAGTTTTTTCAAAATAGGTGTTTTTGTGTCAAAAACGACAAACTTCCCTGCTTCCCCTACCAATTGGATTCGCGATCAGGTGTTGCACTGATTTTATGAATTGCCAGATCGGCGCCATCGAACTCGTCTTCCTGGCTCAGGCGCAAGCCGATGCTGGCCTTAAGGATGCCGTAAACCACGGTCCCGCTGAGCAAAGCCCAACCCAGGCCCATGGCCGTTCCTATGAGTTGTGCCCCCAAGCTGACGCCACCCAAGCCACCGAGAGCCTGGCTGCCAAAAATACCGGCGGCAATACCGCCCCAGGTTCCGCACAGGCCGTGCAAGGGCCAGACACCCAGGACGTCGTCGATTTTCCATTTGTTTTGTGTCAGTGTGAACAGCACGACAAAAATCGACCCGGCAATGGCGCCAACGACCAGGGCCCCTAATGGATGCATTAAGTCGGAGCCGGCACAGACCGCCACCAAACCGGCCAAGGGGCCGTTGTGGACAAAACCCGGGTCATTTTTTCCGACAATCAAAGCAGCCAGGGTTCCGCCAACCATGGCCATCAAGGAGTTGACCGCGACCAGGCCAGAAACCTTGTCCAGAGTCTGCGCGCTCATGACATTAAATCCAAACCAGCCCACGGCGAGCACCCAGGCACCCAGCGCCAGAAAAGGAATGCTGGATGGCGGATGCGCCGAAATGGCGCCGTCTTTGCGGTAACGGTTACTGCGCGCCCCTAATAAAATGACGGCAGGCAAAGCAATCCAGCCACCAACAGCATGAACCACCACGCTGCCGGCAAAGTCGTGAAACTCCTCCCCCGTCAACGCCTTGATCCAAGCTTGAATACCATAGTGTTGATTCCAGGCGATGCCTTCAAACAGGGGATAAATCAACCCGACGATCACGGCTGTTGCAATTAACTGAGGCCAAAACTTTCCGCGCTCGGCAATGCCGCCAGAGACGATGGCTGGGATGGCTGCTGCAAAGGTGAGCAAAAAGAAGAATTTGACCAGCTCATAGCCGTTCTTGGCGGCCAAGTGTTCGGCACCCATAAAAAAGCTGGTGCCATAAGCCACCCCATAACCGACTAAAAAATAAGCAACGGTAGACACCGAAAAATCAACCAGAATCTTCATTAAAGCGTTGACCTGGTTTTTTTTTCGAACTGTGCCGAGTTCTAAAAAAGCAAAACCGGCATGCATGGCAAGCACCATGATGGCGCCCAGAAGAATGAAAAGTGTGTCGGCGCCCTGTTTCAGTGCATCCATGTGTTCCTCTTTGTAAGAATTGTGACTTGTTGGTGCGGATAAATTTGAATTTATAAAACGCACCAAAATAAAGCAAAAAGTGTACCAGGGGCTCCCAAAAAGGTGCGTTTACGGTGGGGCATTCAGCCTGTTTTTGAGTCGGACGCAAGGGATGTCTTCTGCGCCATGGCAGTTTCTTGGTCTTATACTCAAGGCTTGCGCCGATTTGAATCCCAAAATTGCGGGCGCCGAAGCCAATGAGCTTCGAAATCCAGCTAAAGACGGTCTCCGCAACACCAACCCGGCCCCGCATTTAGCGCAGCCGGGTTTTTTATGTTGATTGCTACACCACAGGTCATGCATTTTGCCGACGCCCTGCCCTTGCAAAGCGGCGCCTCGGTGCGCGATTACACGCTGAGTTTTGAGACTTATGGTCAGCTGAATGCCGACAAATCCAATGCGGTTTTGATTTGTCATGCCCTCAATGCCTCGCACCATGTTGCAGGCGTTTACGCCGGGCAGGACAAGTCCGAAGGCTGGTGGGACAACATGATTGGGCCGGGCAAATCGGTGGACACGGACCGATTTTTCGTGATCGGGGTTAACAATTTGGGCTCGTGTTTTGGTTCGACCGGGCCGATGAGTCCTAATCCCGACGGCGGGGTCGACGCTGTCAGCGGCAAGGCCAAAGTCTATGGGGCCGACTTCCCGGTGGTCACGGTGGAGGACTGGGTTGATGCTCAAGCCAGGCTGCTCGATGCCTTGGGCATTGATGCCCTCGCTGCCGTGATGGGCGGTAGCTTGGGCGGCATGCAGGCGCTGAGCTGGACGTTGCAATACCCGAAACGTGTTCGTTACGCCGTCGTGGTGGCCAGCGCACCCAATTTGAACGCCGAGAACATCGCGTTCAACGAGGTGGCACGCCGCGCCATCACAACCGACCCAGATTTCCACGGCGGCCACTACTACCAGCATGGCGTGCTGCCGCGGCGCGGACTGCGCATTGCCCGCATGATCGGACACATCACTTATCTGAGCGATGACGTGATGAATGAGAAATTTGGGCGCCAGCTGCGTGAAGGCTTGGATTTGCGTTACACCACGCAGGACATTGAGTTCCAAATAGAAAGTTATCTGCGTTATCAAGGAGATAAGTTCGCAGAATACTTCGATGCCAATACCTATTTGCTGATTACCCGGGCACTCGATTATTTCGATCCTG
Source organism: Burkholderiaceae bacterium (assembly GCA_049296795.1). Classification (GTDB taxonomy): domain Bacteria; phylum Pseudomonadota; class Gammaproteobacteria; order Burkholderiales; family Burkholderiaceae_C; genus CAXNKH01. Next base: position 206,054 of record JBAQTC010000009.1, on the reverse strand, counting down.
CCCGCGCTTACGGCGGTGACTTGAGCCTTGCCCTAGGGCGTGCCCGTTGTAAATTCCTGCTGGTGAGTTTCACCACCGACTGGCGCTTCAGCCCGAAACGCAGCCGGGAATTGGTTAAAGCGCTGCTCGATAACCGGCGCGATGTGAGCTATGCGGAGATTGATGCACCGCATGGGCACGATGCTTTTTTGCTGGATGACCCACGCTATCTATTGCTGGTCCGTGCTTATTTTGATGAAATTCACCAGAGTCTGAAGCTGGTATCGGAGAAGCAAAAAGCCATAGATGCAGGGACGGCCCCATGACCGACAAAGCAACGATGCAAGCAATTGCCGATTTGGTGCCACGAGGTTCGCGGGTACTCGATCTCGGTTGTGGTGATGGCAGTATGTTGGCGCACTTGCGTGATAGCCGCGACTGTACCGGCTACGGCATCGAAATTGATGATGCCAATGTGCTGGCCTGTGTTGAGCGCGACGTGAATGTGATCCAGCTCAATTTGGACGAGGGACTGTCGCTGTTTGACGACGCCTCTTTTGACGTGGTGCTGCAAATCGATACGTTGCAGCATCTGCGCAATGCCGAGGTCATGTTGCGTGAGACCGCACGGGTGGGGCGTACCGGGATCGTGGCATTCCCCAATTTTGGGCATTGGCCGAATCGGCTCAGTGTGCTGCTGGGGCGCATGCCCGTGACACGGCGCCTGCCCTACCAGTGGTATGACACGCCGAACATCCGAGTGGGAACACATGCAGATTTAGAGCGGTTGGCGCGTCGAAACCGACTTCAAATTTTAGACAGTTTTGGGCTGCAAGAGGGGCGCACAGTGCGCATTGCACCCAATTTCATGGCGGGCACCTCGGTGCTGAAATTCTCGCGGTAAGGCGCGTGCGGAGGCAAAATGAATCACCATGTGACATTCGCAGAAGCCTTCAAGTTTTGGTTGAAACTGGGTTTCATCAGTTTTGGCGGTCCGGCTGGGCAGATCGCCATCATGCACAGGGAGTTGGTTGAGGAAAAACGCTGGATATCTGAAAAGAGGTTCATTCACGCTTTGAATTACTGCATGTTGTTGCCGGGGCCGGAGGCGCAGCAACTCGCCACCTACATCGGGTGGTTAATGCACCGCAGCTGGGGCGGGTTGGTTGCGGGCGTGCTTTTTGTTCTGCCATCGCTTTTTATTCTGATTGGCTTGAGTTGGATTTATGTGGCTTTTGGCGAAGTGTCATGGGTGGCGGGACTGCTCTATGGCATCAAGCCTGCCGTGGCCGCCATCGTGTTGCAGGCGGTGCACCGCATTGGCTCCAAGACCTTGAAGACGCCAACCAAGGCGCCGTTGCTGTGGTTGGTGGCGTTGAGCAGTTTTGTTGCGATATTTGTTTTTAATCTGCCTTTCCCCTTGATCGTGTTGCTGGCTGCGGTGACAGGTTGGGTGGGCTCGCGTTGGGCGCCTGGGCAATTTGCAGGCGTAAGCGCACACAAGTCCTCGGGCAAAGGCGAGGAGGACAAGCGCCCCGCCGTGATTGACGATGACACGCCAACCCCTGAACACGCGCGCTTTAGCCCATCCCGGTTGGCCCGGGTGCTGATCATTGGCGCTTTGCTGTGGTGTCTGCCGATGCTCGGCCTGCTGTTGTGGCAAGGCTGGGACTCGACTTTGACGCAAATGGGTTGGTTTTTCACCAAGGCCGCGTTACTGACTTTTGGTGGTGCCTATGCCGTACTGCCCTATGTGTACCAAGGTGCGGTGGAGCAGTTTTCCTGGCTCAGCGGCCCGCAGATGATCGACGGCTTGGCTTTAGGTGAAACCACGCCGGGACCGCTGATCATGGTGGTGGCCTTTGTTGGTTTTGTCGGCGGCTGGATTCATCAAGTGCTGGGGCCGAATGCGCAATTCGTCGGTGCTGCGCTGGCAGCCACGGTTGCGACCTGGTTTACTTTTTTACCTTCCTTTCTTTTTATTCTGGGCGGCGGACCTTTGGTGGAATCAACCCACGGCAAGCTGCAGTTCACTGCACCGCTGACCGCTATCACCGCCGCTGTGGTTGGCGTCATCGCCAGCTTGGCGCTTTTCTTTCTCGCCCACATCGGGATTAAGGACGGAGAAGGCTGGCTGGCGCGAATGGACTGGCTCTCGCTGGGGCTGGCGGCAGCGGCGGCAGTGGCGTTGCTGCGTTACAAGCGGGGTGTGATCCCGGTGATAGCAGGCTGCGCCGGGATCGGATTGATTGCCAAGCTGCTGGGTTTGGCTTGAAAAGGGAGTTTGTTTTGGATTCAAACAGAAAAGTCGGGCTGATTGGACTGGGAGCCATGGGCTCGGGCATGGCGCAATCACTGCGCCGCGCCGGCTATGCGGTCCATGTTTTTGATGTGCGTGAAGGGGTGGCCCAGGCCTTTGCCCAAGATGGCGGCGTGGCTTGTGGTTCGCCGGCTGAGGTGGCGGCTAACTGCCGGGTGATTATTTCGGTCGTTGTCAATGCGCAGCAAACGGAAAGTGTCTTGTTTGGTGCGCTCGGTTGTGCGCCAGCCATGGCGTCAGACTCGGTGTTTGTGATGTGCTCAACGGTTGATCCGAACTGGTCGATCGCCCTAGAGTCCCGTTTGGCAGAGCACGGCATACGCTATCTCGATGCGCCGATTTCGGGCGGTGCAGCCCGCGCCGCCAGCGCCGAGATGACGATGATGGCTGCCGGACAGCCAGCCACGTTCGCCCTGGTCGAACCCCTGCTCAAAGCCATGACTGGCAAGGTTTACCGGCTGGGCGACTCGGCCGGTGCCGCCAGCAAAGTCAAAATCATTAATCAATTGTTGGCTGGTGTTCACATCGCTGCAGCAGCTGAAGCCATGGCTTTGGGCCTGCGCGAAGGGGTCGACCCGGCGGCGTTGTACGAAGTCATCACCCACAGCGCGGGCAACAGCTGGATGTTTGAGAACCGCATGGCCCACGTCTTAGCGGCTGACTACACACCGTTGTCAGCCGTTGATATTTTCGTCAAAGATTTAGGCTTGGTGTTGGATATGGCACGCGCCAGCAAGTTTCCCTTACCCTTGTCTTCGACCGCGCATCAAATGTTCATGCAGGCTTCAAGCGCTGGTTTTGCCAAGGAAGACGACAGTGCGGTGATTAAGATTTTTCCGGGCATCAGCTTGCCGACCAAACCCTGACAGGACATGAGCAGTATCAAACTCGGCTGTATTGCCGATGACTTCACGGGCGCCACCGATCTGGCCAACAACCTGGTGCGCGCAGGAATGCGCGTTTTGCAAACTTTGGGTGTGCCCGAGCATGACCTGAGCGAAGATGTGGACGCGGCGGTGGTGGCGCTGAAGTCGCGCACCATAGCGCCCGAGCAGGCAGTCGCGCAGTCGTTGCAGGCGCTGGCCTGGTTGCAGGCCCAGGGCGCGCAGCAAATTTACTTCAAATATTGCTCGACATTTGACAGTCTCTACAGCGGTGAGCTGCGGGGCAATATTGGCCCGGTGACCGAAGCGCTGATGGCGGCCTTGGGGGTGAAATTCACGATCGCCACGCCGGCCTTTCCGGACAACCAACGCACGGTATTCAAAGGTTATTTGTTTGTCGGTGATGTGCTGCTCAACGAATCGGGCATGCAGAACCACCCACTGACACCGATGCGAGACGCTAATTTGGTTCGGGTGCTGCAGGCGCAGTGCCGTGGACAGGTCGGATTGATAGATCACAAAACCGTGGCGCAAGGCGTGGTGGCTATTCAGGCGCGCATGACTGAGCTCCAAGCGCAAGGTGTCAGCATGGCCGTGATCGATGCCTTGTCCAATGACGATTTATTGCGTATGGGTCCGGCGTTTGCCAAATTGGCGCTGGTGACGGCGGGCTCGGGCGTGGCCATCGGGTTGCCGCAAAACTTCGGCATCGCGCCTGGGAGCTCTGCCAGCGAATTGCCTGCCGCGCGGGGCATGCAGGCGGTGGTGGCGGGCAGTTGTTCGTTGGCAACCCAAAGACAGGTCGCTCATTTCATCGCCTCGGGTCGCCCCGCCCTGGCGATCGACCCGCAGGACATTGCTGCGGGCCAAGGGCTGGGCGTTGATGCCGCGGCCAAGGCCTTGAGCTGGGCGCAGCCCTTGCTGGCGAGCGGACCCGTTCTGATTTATTCGACGGCTGATGCCGCTTCAGTCCGTTCCAGCCAGGAAAGCTTGGGCATTGAACAAGCGGGGACTTTGGTCGAACAAACGATGGGCAAAATCACGCGCGGCTTGGTGGCTTGCGGGGTGCGCCAACTGGTGGTCGCGGGCGGTGAAACCTCGGGTGCTTGTGTTCAGGCCTTGCAAATAGCTCAAATGAAAATTGGCGGACAAATTGATCCAGGTGTGCCTTGGTGTCACGCTCAGCTCGCACCCGAGTTGGCCGCCGCAGGGGGGGCGGGAGCGGGTCTGCACTTGGCGCTGAAATCAGGGAATTTCGGCGCAGACGATTTCTTCAGCAAAGCCTTTAGCATGCTGGCATGAACAAGACGCTGACAGAAAATCAGGCGCGCGAGGAAATCTGTCGCATTGGCCTTAGCCTGTTCCAGCGTGGCTATGTGCACGCAACGGCGGGAAACATCAGCGTCCGCCTGGATGAATCAAGTGGCGGCGGGTTTTTGATCACGCCAACGGACGCTTGCTTGGGCTGGCTAAACCCGGCGCGCTTGGCCCGACTGGACGACAATTTGCAGCAACTCAGTGGCGACCCGGCCAGCAAAACCATCGCCTTACATGGCGCCATTTATCAAGCAGCCCGCCAGTTCGATGCGCGAACCAGCTGCATTGTCCACAGCCACAGCAGCGCGTGTGTTGCTCTGAGTTTGCAACCCGGCTTGCTGGAGTTGTTGCCGGCGGTGACGCCATATTTCGTGATGAAAGTCGGCCATGTTCCGCTGATTCCTTACGCGCGCCCCGGGGACCCGAAAACGGCGCAACAGGTAGCGCAAATGATTGCACGCTACGGCCAGCAGCAAAGGCCAATCCGGGCTGTGATGCTGGAGCGCCTGGGCCCTAACGTCTGGAACGACAGTCCTGCTGCGGCCATGGCCACGCTCGAAGAGCTGGAGGAAACAGCCAAGCTCTGGCTGACCAGTCAAGCTAAGCCTGCGCCTTTGAGCGATTCGCAAATCGATGAATTACGCCAGACCTTTGGCGCTCGTTGGTAGCCGCGTGGCGGCTGTACCATTGCCCATTCTTTACTAATTACCCCAGCACCAACATGCCTAAATTCGCCGCCAACCTCAGCATGATGTACACCGAAGTGCCGTTTCTCGATCGCTTCGAAGCAGCAGCGCAAGATGGCTTCAAAGCCGTCGAATATTTATTCCCCTATTCCTGGAGCAAAGAGGAGTTGGCGGCACGCTTGAGCGCCAATGGTTTGCAACAGGTGCTGTTTAACGCCGCCCCAGGCGGGACGGAACCTATGAGCATGGCCAAGGCCTGGGACGCGGGTGACAAGGGAACGGCCTGCTTGCCAGGGCGTGAAACCGAATTCCGGGCCGGGGTTGAGTTGGCACTGGACTATGCGCAGACACTGAACTGTCCGCGTATTCATTTGATGGCAGGCATCGCACCGCAGGGCGCTGACTTGGCTGAGCTGCGAGCGACTTATCTGCGCAACCTGCGCTGGGCCTGTGCGCTGGCCGCTCAAGCCGGGCGGGACATTCTTTTAGAGCCGATCAACACGCGCGACATTCCAGGCTTCTTTTTGAACCGGCAGGACCATGCACATGAAATCGTGACCGAGGTCGGCGCCACCAATCTCAAGGTGCAAATGGATCTCTACCATTGCCAAATCGTCGAAGGTGATGTGGCAATGAAAATCCGTAAATACTTGCCAACAGGCAAAGTCGGTCACATCCAGATCGCGGGTGTTCCGCAGCGGCATGAACCCGATATCGGCGAGCTGAACCATCCTTATTTGTTTTCGGTTCTCGATGAAATGGGCTTTGACGGCTGGGTTGGCTGCGAGTACCGCCCCCTCAAGGGCGGGCAACCAGGCGGCACCTCGGCTGGCTTGGGCTGGCTCAAGCCCTATCTGTAAAAATTTGCAGGACGGTCTTCTGCACTGCTTTCAAAGGATGAGGAGTTGATATGACCCATGCGGTTCTGGATACGGATTTGGTGCTGGAGCAGGTCAGTCAGGCCTGGGACCAGGACATCGTCAAGCAACTGAGCGAGTACGTCCGGATTCCTGCCAAGTCACCGGCATTTGACGCCAATTGGGCCGCTCATGGACACCTTGAGACGGTGCTGCGTGATGCCGCGGTCTGGGTCGAATCTCAGAAAGTTGAAGGTCTTAAGCTTGAAGTGATTCGACTCGAGGGCCGAACCCCGGTTTTGTTTTTTGAAGTTGCTGCGTCTAGCGGTGCCAACCAGCAAAAGCCGAGCGCACAAACGGTGTTGCTGTATGGCCACCTGGACAAACAACCCGAATTCACCGGCTGGCGCGCCGACTTGGGCCCTTGGACGCCCAAATATGAGGACGGCAAATTGTATGGCCGGGGTAGTGCTGATGATGGCTACGCCATCTATGCCAGTATCGCTGCGATTTTGGCCTTGAAAAGCCAGAAGCTAGCCCATCCGCGCATCGTCGGACTGATAGAGACCTGTGAGGAAAGCGGCTCTTTCGATTTGCTGCCTTATGTAGAGGCCTTGCGTGCACCCGGGCGCGATCGGTTGGGCGATGTTGGGTTGGTCATTTGCCTAGATTCGGGCGCTGGCAATTACGACCAACTTTGGTTGACCACCAGTCTGCGTGGGATGGCCGGCGGTGTGCTCAAGGTCGAAGTCTTGACCGAAGGTGTGCATTCGGGCGATGCCAGTGGATTGGTGCCGTCGAGTTTCAGAATCATGCGCCAATTGCTGGACCGGCTGGAGGACAGCCAGACCGGGCGTTTGTTGCCCGAACTGTTTCATTGTGATGTGCCAGCTGAGCGCTTGTCTCAGGCGCGGACCACCGCCGATATTTTGGGTAAGGAAATCTACCAGCGCTTCCCCTGGTCTCATTACGATTGCGAAGGGGCAACGGCATTTGCCCTGCCTACGACCACCGATCCGGTGCAAGCGCTGCTCAAACGAACTTGGATGCCGACACTGAGCGTGACCGGCGCACAAGGATTCCCAGACTTGATGAACGCAGGCAATGTGCTGCGTCCCTACTCCGCATTTAAGCTCAGCCTGCGTTTGCCGCCCCTGGTGGATGCCGCCTTGGCGGTGCAACATCTCAAGCGGCTGCTGGAAGACAACGCGCCCTACCAGGCCAAGGTGACTTTTCAATGTGACGGTAGTGCCACTGGCTGGAATGCACCCACGACAGCAACCTGGTTCGAACAGGCCCTCAACCAGGCTTCAATCGCCCAGTTCGGTGCATCCTGTGGGTACATCGGACAGGGCGGCACGATCCCGCTGATGAGCTTGTTGTCCCAAGGCTTTCCCAAGGCGCAAATGATGGTGTGTGGTGTGCTCGGACCCAAGAGCAATGCCCACGGCCCCAACGAGTTCTTGCACGTGCCCTATGCCAAAAAACTCACGGCGGCGGTGGCACAAGTGATTTCACAGATGCCCTGAACTGGCTTTTAGTTTTCGCTGCTGCAGGGCTAGCCAGCCCAGCGCAATTCCTGCCAGTAACACCGGCAGCGCAGAGCCGATATTGAGCCAGTGCCAGCCTTGAGTGGTGACCAGCGCGCCGGAGGCAAATGAAGTGAAGGCCATGACGGCAAATACGCAGAAATTGATGGCCCCCTGGGCCCGATCCTTCTCTTCGGGTCGATAAGCCTGCATCGACAAGGTGGTGCTGCCGGTAAACAGGAAATTCCAGCCTACGCCCAATAAGAAAGAAGCCATCAGAAACTGGTGCAACGCTATTCCAGAGAGCGCAATCACGATGCACAAAGCGTTCAGTAGCACACCCAATCCCATGATGGGCAAGACACCGAAGCGTTTGATCAAACTTCCAGTGACAAAACCCGGGGCAAACATGCCGATCACATGCCATTGCAGCACCAGGGCCGCATCGTCAAACGGAAAGTTACACAACTGCATGGCCAGCGGTGTGGCAGCCATCAGCAGGTTCATCACGCCATAACTCAAGGCGGCGGCGGCAGCGGCCACAAAGAAAATGGGTTGGCACATGATTTCACGCATCGGTCGCCCGGCGGAACTGGCGTGGTTCAGGCGCGGGGCAGGTGGAAAGCGCAGTGCGGCCATCAAGCCCATGGCCAGCAGGGCGATCACGGCCAGGCCGAGATAAGCACCGGCAAAAGGAACGGAAAACAAATTTTTGGTGCGAGTGGCCAAAGCCGGGCCGATGATGGCACCCAGCAGGCCGCCGGCAAGTACCCAAGAGACCGCTTTTTCACGCATTTGCGGCTCGACCAACTCGGCGGCAGCAAATCGGTAAAGCTGTGCGTTAGCACTGTAGTAGCCGGCAATCAAGGTGGCTGCGACCAGCAGCACGAAGTTGCGGCTGAAAGCGGCGTAAGCGCACAGCAAGGCCGACAGCAACGCCACCAGCAGGCCAATTTGAAAAGAGCCGCGCCGACCGAAACGCGCCTGGGTTCGCGCCACCAAAGAGGTCGACAGCGCACCACCCACCACATAGCCCATCACCGGCAAGGTGGCCATCCAGCCCAGCGGCGCCAGGCTCAGCCCGACCAGACCATTGATGGCAATAAAGATGATGTTGTTGGTGAGAAAAAGACCCTGGCAAATGGCCAGCAAGAGCAGGTTGCGATTCATGCCTGCAGTGTAAGCGCTGCCAGTGCTGCCAGCGGCGCAGTCTCCGCTCGAAGCACACGCCGGCCCAGGGAGACCGGGCTAAAACCTTGGTCCAAGGCCAAAGCCTCTTCGGCCGCAGTAAGCCCGCCTTCGGGGCCCGATAGAAAGGTGATCGAAGTAGCTGCATCTTGGGGCCGTGCCTGCTGCAAAAGCTGGCTAGCCCCCTGCAAGGAAAGCAGAAGTTTTGAGCCGGATAAAGGAGTGTGCAGCCATTGGCTCAAGGGCACCAAGTCGTGAATCTGGGGGATTCGATTGCGCCCGCATTGCTCGCAAGCGGCAATGGCGATCCCCCGCCAATGCACCAATTTCTTGTCAGCCCGGGGGCCGCTTAGGCGCAGCACACTGCGCTCGGCTAACAAGGGTTGGATACTGGCCACCCCCAACTCAGTGGCCTTTTCAATCAACCAGTCCATGCGTTCGTTGGCGGGTATGCCGATGGCCAAATGAACGGCAGGAGTAGCCTCGCGTTCCATCCTGGTGTGCTGTCCCAGACGAACTTGAACCTGGCTGCGGCCCATCAGCGTGATCGTGGCTTCAAACTCTCCGCCCTGGCCATTGAATAGGGTGATGGATTCACCGGGTTGCATACGCAACACCTGAACGTGGCGGGCCGCGCCAGCAGGCAAATCCATGAGCGTGTCGCTGACGAGCGAATCAGGGCAGTGAAAGCGGGGCATCAGACGCGACCAAAGGCGTAGCTGCTGACGGATTCAATACCCTCGACCTGATCGATCAGCCGCAGCAGGGGCTTGAGTTCTTGGTAGCGGCTGGCCGTGGCTCGGATATAGCCAATAAAGCGCGGTGTGTCGGCCAGGTAGTGCGGCTTGCCATCGCGCAAGCTGAGTCGGGCAAAGATGCCTGCCACTTTCAAGTGGCGCTGCAATCCCATCCATTCCACCCCTTGGTAGAACGCACCAAAGTCCTCTCCCACGGGCAGGTCGGCAGCCCGGGCTTGTTGCCAGTAACGGATCGTGATGTCGAGTACAAAGTCCTCGCCCCAGCTCAAAAAAGCATCGCGCATCAGACTGGCGATGTCGTATGTGATGGGGCCGTACACTGCATCCTGAAAGTCCAAAACACCCAAACGTTCGTTACCAGAAGACAGTGATGCCGCAGCGCCGGGCCGCCCCAAGCAAGGCACGGCCTCCTCGGGGGGCAGCGCAGTACGCGCAGCGACAAGCGTGGGGGTTATTAAGTTCCTCGGCATGAAATCGCGGTGGACATAAACCGAAGGCCAGGCCAAGTTGCGCGCCACAATGAGGTTGAACAAGGTATTGAGCGTGGCGCGTATTTCCCCTTCGACCGCAATGCCCCGGTGCTGACCTAAATACCACTCGGGGAACAGTTCCAGTTCGCGCCGCAGCAGGGCTGCGTCATAGTTGGGCAGCACGCCCGGTTGAGAAGCTTTTTGCCATTGGATCAATGCCGTCACGGCTTGCTGGTAGAGCGCCTGGTTGGCTGTGGGTTGCTGTGGATTGATCACCTGCATCATGGTTTGATGGCCCAGGTCGCTCAGCAGCATGAAGCCTTGTTCCTGTTGCCATGCCAGTACCCGCGGCACGTTTAAGCCGGCGGCCTCCATCAGTGTCGCCACATGGACAAAGGGCTGGCAGTTTTCCTTCTCAGGCGGGGCGTCCATGATGATGTAACTCCCGGCGTGTCCATCGATCCGCAGATAACGCCGAAAACTGGCGTCGGCTGAAGCCAGGCGCAAGCTCGTCGCTTGGAGTTCAAGCGCAGCTGCAATTTCAGCAAACCAGGCCCGAAATGCTGCTTCACGCTGCGGATTAGCCCAAGTGACAGCGTTGCTGTTGGATTGAGGGCTGGGGGTAGACGGGTTGGTCAGAGTGCTCATGGATAATCCATTCTACAAACCCCATGACCCAAGCTGTTTCACCCGTCTTTAATGCATCGTCTATGGCCCGGCGAAAACATCTGCTGTTATTGGCCGTTGTCATGCTGGCTTTACCCAGTCTAGGGCAGCAGTCGAACGTTTCGCAGAGTCCGATGCAGCTCCAGACCAGCCCTGTACTGCAAGAGAAAATTGCACCCGCTGTCCGCAGCGCACAACCGACCTTTCTCTCTGGGCAACAGATCACCGGACGGTCTGATTTGGACACCTCGGTACAGGGAGAAGCCATGTTCCGCCGCGGCGGCATGGTGATACAGGCGGATCGGTTGGACTTTGACCAAACCGATGATTTGGCCAAAGCCAGCGGTAATGTGCGGGTGAACCGCGACGGCAATGTCTACCAAGGCCCGTTGTTCGAGATTAAGGTCGACGCTGTTGAAGGATTCTTTCAGCAGCCCCACTACCAGTTCCTCAGCAACGCAGCCTATGGTCAAGCCAGCCGGGTTGACTTTATTGACGAGCACCGTACCGTCATTCACAACGCCAGCTATTCCACTTGCCGGCGCGTGCCGGGTCCGGGATGGATGCCCGACTGGATTTTGCGTGCTGCCGTCATTCGCATGGACAACGAGACGCAAGTGGCGCAGGCGCAGGATGCGCAACTCAGCTTCAAGGGTGTTTCTTCGCCGGCTATTCCTAGCATGAGTTTTCCTTTGAGCGATGAACGTAAATCCGGCCTCTTGACACCAACCGTTGGGATCGACAACGTCAAAGGCCTCACAGTCTTGCAGCCCTATTACTGGAACATCGCACCCAACCGCGACGCGACGCTTTATCCAACCCTGATGACCAAGCGAGGGGCTGACCTGGGGGCTGAATTTCGCTATTTGGAGCCTGGGAATGTGGGCAAAATCATGGGCAACTACATGCTCAACGACAAACTTCGGGAGCAGGATCGCTGGGGGCTGTCTTACCAACATGTGGGCAGTTTCAACACGGGTTTTGCACCGATTGGAGGGGTGGGCCTGAATCTGAATTTAAACCGGGTCAGTGATGACAATTACTGGCGTGATTTCACTTCCCGCAATCCAATCCTGACGCAACGCTTGCTCCCCAGTGATGCGCAATTCAATTGGGGTCGGGGTGAGTGGGCGACGAATTTTCGGGTGTTGCGATGGCAGGCCTTGCAGGACGTGTTATCACCGATTCGGCCACCTTACGATTTGATGCCGCAAATGGCGGCGCGCTTTAATCGTTTCGATCAAGCTGGTTTTGATCTTGCTCTTCATGCCGACTACACGCAATTCCAAGCCGATCGGCTACTAACGGGGCAACCCAATAGCCAGCGCAGTTTTATGCGGGCCCAGATCAGCCGGCCGTGGGTCGATGCCATGGGCTTTATCACGCCCAAGCTGCAACTGCACGCCACCAGTTACCAGTTTGATGGCCCGTTATCCAATGGCAGTGTTGAGGCCAGTCGACTGCTGCCCACGTTCAGCCTGGACAGCGGACTGGTGTTTGAACGCGATGCCCGATTTTTTGGACAAGCCTTTGTGCAGACCTTGGAGCCCAGGGCCCTGTATGTGAAAACACCGTACCGGGACCAGAGTCTGTTGCCCAATTACGATTCGGGCGCACTGGACTTTAACTTCGCCTCGATTTATACCGACAACGCATTTGCCGGCAATGATCGCATCGCTGACAGCAACTTGCTGACCCTGGGCCTGAACTCACGCCTGATTGATCCCGACACGGGGGCCGAAGCTTTGCGCCTGGGCATCGCCCAGCGACTGCGTTTTCAGGACCAGTTGGTCACCATGCCCGGGGGCCCGACTGAGCAAAAAGGCGTAAGTGACTTGTTGCTGGGGGCAGCGTTTAATCTGACACCGCAATGGGCTTTGAATTCCTTGGCCCAGTTCAATCCCAGCACACAAATATCGGAGCGCGCCACGGTGGGAGCGCGCTATAACCCCGGCAACTACCGGGTGTTGAATACGGCTTTTCGGTACCAACGCAACTCGAGCAAGCAGATTGACGTGGGTTGGCAATGGCCGATCAACGATTTGTGGGGGGACCGGGGCCAAGATCTTGGGCCTGAGCGCGGTCAGGGCGAGGGGCGCTGGTACAGTGTGGGGCGCTTGAACTACAGTTTGTTGGATCGTCGGTTGGTCAATGCCTTGGTCGGTTTTGAATACGATGCGGGTTGCTGGATCGGTCGCATCGTGACCGAGCGACTGCAGACCAGTTCAGCCTCCGCCAACCAGCGCATCATGTTCCAGCTTGAATTTGTTGGTTTTGCTCGTCTGGGGATTAGTCCTTTGACTACTTTGAAAACCAATATCCCACGTTATCAAAACTTGCGGAATGAAGTTGAATCTCCGAGCCGCTTCAGCAATTACGATTGAGATCTTATGTACCTTTATGCTTTAGTCTTGACGATTCTGGGCTTGTTCTCAAGTTGGTGTGCGCTGGCCCAAAGCTTGAAGACACCAGGAACAGCTGGCGCACTGGCGCAGCCAGCAGCCAGCAGCACAGCACAAGCTGCTGACTTCATTGTGGCCGTGGTTAATTCCGAGCCCATCACCAACAACGAAGTGAAACAAGAAGTGCGCCGGATCCAGCAGCAAATGGCCCAACAGCGCCAAGCACCGGCTGATCCGAAGGCGTTGCAACGGCAAGTGCTCGAGCGTTTGATCACTGACCGGACACAGCTGCAGCAGGCGCGGGAGACGGGGTTAAAAATTGAGATCGAAGCGATAGACCAGGCTGAGCAGAGCATTGCCAGGCAAAACCAGATGGATGTGCCTGAATTACGGCGACGGATCGAGCAGGATGGCGTGCAACTCAGCCGTTTTAGGGAGCAGCTCAGAGACCAGCTTTTGTTGACGCGTTTGCGCGAGCGCGAAGTGGAAAACAGGGTTCGAGTGTCTGAATTGGACATTGATCAGTACTGGCGTGACCAGAGCAACAATACCGATCCGGCCAAGCAGTTGCTCGCGCTGGCCCAAATCCTGGTAGCCGTGCCCGACGCTGCGACACCAGAGCAGCTCAAGACTTTGCAAGCCAAGGCCGGACAGTTGCTGCAACGCGTTCGAGCGGGCGAGGATTTCGCGGCATTGGCGCGTGAGTTTTCGGATGCGGCTGACCGCAGTGCTGGCGGCCAGCTCGGCTTGCGTCCGCTAGACCGTTTTGCGCTCGTATTTATTCAGGCCACGGAAAATCTGGCAGTTGGCGGCAGTTCCGAGTTGGTAAGAACCGGCGCTGGGTTTCACATTCTCAAAGTGTTGGAGCGGCGCTCGGCAGGTCTGCCGGCCATGACACAAAGCCAAAGCCGCGCTCGCCATATTTTGTTCATACCCAGTGCTCAATTGACTGAGGTCGCCGCACGCGACAAGCTGATGGGCTTCAAGCAGCGCATCGAGAGCGGTCAGGCGGATTTTGGCGCATTGGCGCGCGAAAACTCACAGGATGCAAGCGCGCGTGACGGGGGTGATCTGGGCTGGGCCAGTCCCGGCCAATTTGTTCCTGAATTTGAAGAAGTCATGAACCAGTTGGCCCCCGGACAAATCAGCGCACCCCTGACTTCACGTTTTGGCGTTCATTTGATCCAGTTGATGGAAAGACGGGAAGAAAAAGTGAGTGTCGAGCAACAAAGAGAGTGGATTCGGAACCAGTTGCGAGAGAAAAAAATAGATGAGGCCTATACGGTTTGGATTCGTGAATTGCGGGGCGCAGCTTATGTGGAAATGCGAGAGGCGCCGGAACTCTGATTGACGATGAAAAACAGCACCCACATTCCCCGCAAACGGTTTGGACAGCACTTTCTGTCCGATAGCGGCGTGATTGATCAAATCGTTCAAGCGATTTCCCCCAAGCCTGGCGAGGCTGTGACCGAAATCGGACCCGGCTTGGGTGCGTTGACCCAGCCTTTGGTCGAGCGTATCGGGCATTTGACCGTGATTGAGCTGGACCGGGACTTGGCACTGCGGTTGCGAGCTCATTCCCAACTGAACGTGATCGAGTCTGATGTCCTGAAAGTGGATTTTGCGCAATTGCGCGATCAGATTTGTCCCAACCAGCCTTCGCAAAAACTCAGGGTGGTGGGCAACCTGCCTTACAACATCTCAACCCCCATCCTTTTCCATTTGCTGGGCTTTGTAGATGTGATTGAAGATCAGCACTTCATGCTGCAAAAAGAAGTGATCGATCGGATGGTGGCCAATCCAGCCACCTCGAATTACGGGCGTTTGAGTGTGATGCTGCAATGGCGTTACGCCATGGACAATGTGCTGTTTGTTCCGCCCGAGAGCTTTGATCCACCACCGCGCGTGGACAGCGCCGTGGTTCGCATGGTGCCGCACCCCAACCCGCCGCTGCTCGAAGTCGGTCGTTTGAGTGAAGTTGTCCAAGTGGCTTTTAGTCAGCGGCGCAAATTGTTGCGCCATACCTTAGGTCGCTGGCTCGATGCGCAGGGGCTGACGGGTCGGTTTGACGTACAGCGCCGAGCCGAAGAAGTCCCGGTCCACGAGTACATCGCCTTGGCGCAAATCGTTCCCGCATAAAAAAGCCCGCTATCAATAAAGTAGCGGGCTTGGTGAGGCTGGGGCGATGTTTAAGTCGCTGCCATCCAGTAGCCCGCGTTAAAGGGGCTGCTCATGCGCAGCGCCAGTGGCGAAATATCCAACAGTTTGTCGGTGGGCATTTTTTCGCCGGATTCGGTGAGTAACTCGATACCTTGCAAATTCTCGTTGCTGTTGGTGTCGTTTTTGGCCTGATTCGCCCGTTCTGCTTGGCTGGTGTGTGCAGAACGGGCTACAGAAAAGAATAGAAGCATCTGAAGGGTATTTTTCTATCCCCCCAGTAGTCCGAGGCATCCCTGAAGATGTCGAGCAGCTGCTCGCGCGCTTCTTTGTCAAACTTGGCGTTGGCCGGAATCTGTTCGAGTACGATGATAAAACCTGGTTGAGGGCCAGATTTATGCAGCGGGTCGGTCATGCTGTCGTACAGCGCATCGAAATTCTTGCCGACGTGGGTCGGGAAAGTGAATTGCTGGCTGATCAGGTCGAGGATGTCCTGCTTTGACTGGGCGCTAGCCAAGTTGGCATAGAGAAAATGTTGCCCCAAATGCTGGGCAGCATTCTGCAAATCAGGCACACGAAGGGCCCTGATCGACTGAACGATATTGGTTCTTAAATGACGAAGTGGCGTATCCATCCCCACGGCTCTTTCTTCAATGACGTAAATAACTAGGGAACAATCTTGCGAAAACTCGCATAGTGATCGTCGGTGTAATAACAAGCATCCGGTGTCCTGGCTTGGCCTCCGCAAACAATGCGGCGGGCTCCACGGTCATGCGAACCGGGTGTCTTGACGGTGTATTCGCGGTAATACCCGCGGGTTTGGGCTGGTAGCAATCGTTCCCGATTGCCAAAAACCACACCATCTTTCTCGTAAGCGAAGGGGCCACCCTGAAGAATTCGCTCATAAGTCTGAACACCCTGACTCGGCAACGTCGTCAAGACAACCGGCGCAATGTTGGGTAGCGCAACCGGTTCCTTGGCATGCACCGAGACCGAAGTTACGACCAACAACAAGCAGGTCGCTATAAACTTCAATTTTGACAAGCGCAGCATGAACATGACAACCTCATGAAATTTCGGACCACTCCTTAAATTCCAGAAGCGCGAGTGTCGCGTATTTTTATAAAAAACGCAAGAGGACGCCCTAAATTTGGGCGGCCTGAGGAGGGTTATTGTTTAATAGGGTGGGCGCCCACTCTCGATTTGTGCTTAGACACGTGGTGCATTGGCGTCGGCGACAGTCAAAGCCGTCATGTTCACGATTCTGCGGACCGTGGTGCTGGGTGTCAAAATGTGGACTGGTTTTGCCGAGCCCAAAAGCACGGGGCCAATGGCAATATTGCCACCAGCTGCAGTTTTCAGCAGGTTGTACGTGATATTGGCTGCGTCAATATTGGGTAATACCAATAAGTTGGCATCACCCGTGAGCGTGCTGTTGGGCATGATGGAGGCGCGCGTCGAACTGTCTAGCGCAACATCGCCGTGCATTTCACCATCGACCTCGAGCCAAGGCGCTTGGGCCTTGAGCAACTCCAAGGCCTGACGCATCTTGATGGCGCTGGGATGGTTGCTGCTGCCAAAGTTGGAGTGCGACAGCAGGGCAGCTTTGGGGTGAATACCAAAACGACGCATTTCTTGCGCTGCCATGATCGTGATTTCAGCCAGCTGCTCAGCGCTTGGGTCGTAATTGACGTGGGTGTCGACTAAAAACAATTGACGATCGGGTAGCAAGACCGCATTCATGCAGGCATAGGTATTGACGCCGGAACGACGGCCGATGACTTGATCGATGTACTGCAAGTGCAGTGCCGTGTTGCCCCAAGTGCCGCAAATCAAGCCCTCTACATCGCCTTTTTGCAGCAACATGGCGCCGATCAGGGAGAGCCGGCGTCGCATTTCAATTTTGGCGATTTGCTCCGTTACGCCCTTGCGCTCGGTCATGCGGTGGTAGCTCTGCCAGAAATCGCGGTAGCGGTGGTCTTGTTCGACATTGACCACGTCGTAATCAAGTTCTTCTTTCAGACGCAAGCCGAACTTCTCGATGCGTTGGGCAATGATGGCCGGACGGCCAATCAAGGTCGGTCTGGCCAAGCCCTCGTCAACCACGATCTGGGTCGCGCGCAAGACCCGCTCGTCTTCGCCTTCGGCATAGGCGACCCGTTTTTTCAGGGCGCGTTTGGCGGCTGTGAAAATAGGTTTCATGGTCGTGCCTGAGGCATAGACAAAGCTTTGCAGCTTGTCGCGGTAGGCCTCCATGTCCTTGATCGGGCGCAACGCAACGCCGCTATCGGCCGCTGCTTGAGCCACGGCCGGAGCGATTTTGATCATCAGCCGCGGGTCAAAGGGCTTGGGAATCAGGTACTCCGGGCCAAATGCCAGCTGGTGACCGGCATAAGCGGCAGCGACCACCTCGCTTTGCTCGGCTTGAGCCAGTTCGGCCAAGGCATAGGTTGCCGCAATTTCCATCTCGTCGGTGATGGTGGACGCACCTGCGTCCAAAGCACCGCGAAAAATATAGGGGAAACACAGAACGTTGTTGACCTGATTGGGGTAATCCGTACGCCCAGTGGCCATGACGGCATCATCCCGCACGGCCTTGACTTCTTCGGGCGTGATTTCGGGATTGGGGTTGGCCAGGGCCAGGATCAGGGGCTTGGCCGCCATCGCTTTGACCATCTCGGGCTTGAGAACACCACCGGCAGACAAGCCAAGAAAAACATCGGCACCTTGAATAACTTCGGCCAGACTACGGGCCGAGGTGGCTTGCGCAAAACCGATTTTGTCCTCGTCCATCAACTCGGTACGACCTTCATAGACCACGCCGGCCAGATCGGTGACAAAAATGTTTTTACGCGGCATACCCAGCTTGAGCAACAGCCCCAAGCAGGCCAATGCAGCGGCGCCCGCACCCGAGGTGACTAGCTTGACATTTTTGATGTCTTTGCCAACCACTTTGAGGCCATTGAGAATGGCCGCACCAACCGTGATGGCTGTGCCATGCTGGTCGTCGTGAAAGACTGGAATTTTCATGCGCTCGCGCAGCTTGCGTTCGACATAAAAACAGTCTGGGGCCTTGATGTCTTCCAGGTTAATGCCGCCAAAAGTCGGCTCCAAGGAGGCGATGATGTCGACCAGTTTGTCCAGATCATGTTTCTCATTGATTTCGATGTCGAACACATCGATTCCGGCAAACTTCTTGAACAAGACAGCCTTACCTTCCATGACCGGTTTGGCGGCCAGTGGCCCAATATCACCCAAACCCAGAACAGCCGTTCCGTTGGTGATGACGGCGACCAAATTGCCGCGCGCTGTGTACTTGAAAGCTGCGTTCGGGTCCTTGAAAATTTCTTCACAAGGCGCGGCCACACCGGGTGAATAAGCCAGAGCCAGATCGTGCTGATTGATCAGCTGCTTGGTGGCCGCGATGGCGATTTTGCCGGGGGTGGGAAACTCATGGTATTCGAGAGCGGCTTGGCGTAATTCAGCGCTTTTATTCGACGACTTGACCGGCGTACTTGACATTCAATAGCTCCTGCTCAGACCTGAAAGGTGGACCTGCCCACCCGTTTTGCTAGCGTAAGGGACTGCCATTGTAGTACCGACCCAGGGGAAACCCTTGGCTGGTACCGGGCTGCACCAAGCGCAGCACTAACGCATCAAGGCTTCAATTTCGTCGGCCTTGACAGGTACGCCGCGGCTGATCAGTTCGCAGCCATCGTGGGTCACGATGGCATCGTCTTCGATCCGGATGCCGATGTTGTGAAACTGCTCGGGAACGCCGGGGGCTGCTCGCACATAGAGGCCGGGCTCGATGGTCAGCACCATACCGGCTTGCAGGATGCGGCTGGGGCGGTCTTTGATGGACTCTCCGCTCAAGGGGTCCTTGCGCTCGCTGACCTGGCCAATTTCACCCGGCTCGATGTAGCTGCCGCAGTCGTGTACATCCATGCCCAACCAATGGCCAGTGCGGTGCATGTAAAACTGGAAATAACTGCGATTGGCAATCACGTCGTGCAGCGTGCCCACTTTATTTTTGTCAAGCAGCCCAACGTCCAGCATTCCCTGGGCCAATACGTTGACGCTGGCTTCGTGTGGATCGGTGAAGCGTGCGCCGACACGGGTCGCCGCTACGGCCGCCTCTTGCGCCGCCAGGACGAGCTCGTACAGGGTACGCTGCGGGCCGGTGAATTTGCCGTTGGCGGGAAAAGTGCGGGTGATGTCGGACGCATAGCCATCGAGCTCGCAGCCCGCGTCGATCAGTACCAGTTCGCCGTCACGGATGGGGGCGGCATCAGCACGGTAGTGCAATACACAGGTATTGGCACCAGCGGCCACGATGGAGCCGTAAGCCGGGTACTGCGAGCCATGTTGACGAAATTCGTGCAGCAGCTCAGCGTCTAGGTGGTACTCACGCACGTCCTGCCCGGCGCGCAGCATAGCGGCGCAACGTTGCATGGCGCGGATGTGGCCCCCCGCGCTGATTTGCGCGGCGCGGCGCATGGTGGCTTGCTCGGAAGCGTCCTTGAACAGCCGCATCTCGTCCAGCGGGCCGCACAGGTCACGCTGCTGCTCGGGGCATAGCGCGCCATAGCGCACGCGGCCACGCACTTTGCTCAACCAGCCGTCGAGCCGCGTCTCCAGCCCGGGGTGGGTGGCAAAAGGGAACCAGACCGCATCGCAGTTTTCCAGTAGCTGGGGCAGCTGGGTGTCGAGTTCGGCAACTGAAAAGGCTTGCGTTACACCCAACTCAGCTGGTGCGGCCGCAGGTCCGAGGCGGTGCCCATCCCAGATTTCTCGCTCCAGGTCTTTAGGCTGGCAAAACAGCGTGCTCTGCCCGTCGCCGGTCAAGACCAGCCAAGCCTGAGGCTCGGTAAAGCCGCTGAGGTAGTAAAAGTAGCTGTCGTGTCGGTAAAGAAAATCGCTGTCGCGGTTGCGCGGACGTTCGGGCGCAGTGGGCAAAATGGCGATGCCGTGCCGGCCGAGCTTCTGGGCCAAGCGAGCTCGGCGTTGGGCATAGATTGAATGGGTCATGGTGCGGGATCAGTGGTGTTGAGTTGTGTCAGTCGCTGCGGGGTGCCCACATCGGTCCAAGCGCCAAGGTACAGCTCGGCGCTGATGCGCTGCTGGTCCATGGCCAAGCGCAGCAGTGGGGCCAGTGGGGCTTTTTGGCCTTGCGGGTTGCCAGTAGGAATGTCACACCAGGGCGCTTCAAATAGCGCTCGGCGGTACAGGCCGATGGTGCTGTAAGTGTAGAGCGTGTGCCCCGCGTCTTTGGGCTGGTTCAACGCCAAGCCTGCTGCGTCCAGACCGAAATCACCCTTGGGGTTGTGATCGGGGTTGGGTACCAGCCAGAGATGGGCCAATTTGTCGCTGGCGGCAAAGCGTTGCACGGCTGCAGCAGAGAACACAAACTCGGGCGCAAACACATCGCCCGCCAGCAGCCAGAACAGATCTCCAAGTTGCGGCAGAGCCCGCGCTATGCCGCCAAGGGTCTCGAGGGCATCACCAAAATCCAGACCCTCATGCGAAAAAGTAATTTCGCTTCGCGCTTGGGGGCAGGACTGAAGGCCGAAAGTCAAGGCGGCTTGCTGTTCAACTTGCTGCTCAAAATAGCTAGTAATCTTCTCTCCCAGCCAGGCCGTGTTGATGAGCAAGTGGTTGAAGCCAGCGCGCGTCAGCGCGTCCACATGCCATTGCAGCAGCGGCTTGCCGCGAACGGCCAACAGTGGCTTGGGCGTCGTGTCGGTCAACGGACGCATACGCTCGCCGCGACCTGCGGACAGAATCAAGGCGGAGATGGGTGGGGTGATGGGCGAGGTTGGCACAGCACACACTGTACAGACTCGGACGTGAGTCACGAATTTTCATGAAAATGGCACTGCCATTTCACAAAGTTGCGCTATTGCGGCAAGCGCAAACCTACATAAGTGCGTTGTTCGCTCGCCTACCGGGGCCCATCAGGCCGGCCTGGGGCTACTTCGCAAGCCGGTAAAATGCCGGCTTTTCCCCGACTCATTTTTCCGGAGCTGCTCCTTCCATGGCCATTACCCCTGCACTGACCCAAGCCACTGACAAAGAGATGGCCAATGCCATTCGCGCCTTGGCCATGGACGCCGTTCAAGCGGCCAATTCCGGTCATCCCGGCGCCCCCATGGGCATGGCCGATATGGCTGTGGCCTTGTGGAGCAAGCACCTCAAACATTCGCCGAGCAACCCGAGCTGGTTTGACCGGGACCGCTTTGTATTGTCCAACGGGCATGGCTCGATGTTGTTGTACGCCTTGCTCCACCTGAGCGGCTACAAACTGCCGATGAGTGAGCTGAAAAACTTCCGTCAACTGCACAGCAAGACAGCAGGCCATCCGGAAGTAGACGTTACCCCGGGTGTGGAAACCACCACCGGCCCGTTGGGCCAAGGACTTACCAATGCGGTGGGCATGGCGCTGGCCGAGAAGCTGCTGGCGCAGGAATTCAATCGCAGCGAAGGGGCGGTCCAACACAACATCGTCGATCACCACACCTATGTGTTTATGGGTGATGGCTGTCTGATGGAGGGTGTTAGCCATGAGGCTGTGGCGTTGGCTGGAGCTTGGAAGCTCAACAAACTGATAGCCCTGTACGACGACAACGGGATTTCAATTGACGGCCAGGTTGCACCTTGGTTTATCGACAACACACCACAGCGTTTTGCTGCCTGCGGTTGGAACGTGATTGGCCCGATTGATGGCCATGACGCGGTGCTGGTGATGCAGGCGATTGCCGAAGCTAAAACAGCCACCGACAAGCCGACCTTGATCGTTTGCAAAACCCATATTGGCAAGGGTTCGCCCAATCGCGCCAACACCGCCAAAGCCCATGGTGAACCCTTGGGGGCGGAAGAAATCAAACTCACCCGGGAAGCCTTGGACTGGCAGCATCCGCCGTTTGTGATTCCGCAAGAGGTGTACGCCGCATGGGATGCCAAGGACGCCGGCGCGGCCGCTGAAAGCAACTGGAACACCCAGTTCGCGGCCTACCAGGCGGCCTTCCCCGAGCTGGCCCAAGTTTTTGTTCGCCGCATGAAGGGCGAGTTGCCGAAGAACTTTGCCCAAGTGGCGGTTGACATGGTGTTGGGGGCGCACGGCAAGGCGGAGACCGTGGCTTCACGCAAAGCCTCGCAACTGGCACTGGAGGCGTTAACCGCTGCCTTGCCGGAAATGTTGGGGGGCTCGGCCGACCTGACCGGCTCCAATCTCACCAACACCAGCAGCACGCCCAACCTGCGCTTTGATGCAGCTGGCAAAGGCAACGGCGGGCGCCACATCAATTACGGCGTACGCGAATTCGGGATGGCCGCGGTGATGAATGGCATTGCCCTACACGGCGGCTACATTCCGTACGGCGGGACTTTCCTGACCTTTAGTGATTACAGCCGCAATGCCATTCGGATGGCCGCACTGATGAAGCTGCGGGTGGTTCATGTGTTCACCCACGACTCGATCGGCCTGGGCGAAGATGGGCCGACCCACCAGTCCATCGAGCATGCAGCCAGTTTGCGCCTGATCCCTAACCTGGACGTTTGGCGTCCGGCCGATACGGCTGAAACCGCCGTGGCCTGGGCCGTGGCTTTGCAAAATAAGAAAAAACCAACGGCGCTGTTGCTGTCACGTCAGAATTTGCCCTATGCACCGAAACACGATTTGGGTGAGATCAGCCGCGGTGCTTATGTGCTGGCCGAGCCCACCGAAGTGGGCCTGAACAAAAAGGCGCAAGCCGTGATCATCGCCACCGGCTCCGAGGTGCAGCTCGCGCTCAAAGCGCAAGAGCTGCTGGCCGCACAAAAAATTGCCGTGCGCGTGGTCTCCATGCCCAGCACCACCACGTTTGACCAGCAGACAACTGCCTACAAGACCCTGGTGCTGCCGGCCAAGTTGCCACGCATTGCGGTCGAAATGGGCGTCACCGACGGCTGGTGGAAATACGGTTGCGCGGCCGTGGTGGGTATCAACAGCTATGGCGAATCGGCCCCGGCGCCCGTGCTGTTCAAGCATTTTGGCTTCACGCCTGAGAATGTGGCGCAGACCGTGCAAGCGGTTTTGGCCAAATAATTTTTTAGTAAATTTCAAGGGAAAAAAATGACCATCAAAATCGGCATCAATGGCTTTGGCCGTATCGGACGTAATGTGTTGCGCTCTGCTTTGCAGAACTTCTCGGATATCGAAGTCGTTGCCATCAACGACCTGCTCGAACCCGATTACCTGGCCTATATGCTGCAGTACGACTCGGTCCATGGCCGCTTCAAGGGCGAGGTGTCGGTGCAGGGCAATACCCTGGTTATCAACGGCAAAAAAATCCGCCTGACGCAAGAGCGCGACCCAGCCGCCTTGAAGTGGAACGAAGTGGGTGCCGACGTGGTGATCGAGGCCACCGGCCTGTTCCTGGACAAAGTCACGGCGCAAAAACACTTGGATGCCGGTGCCAAAAAAGTCATTCTCTCGGCGCCTTCCAAAGATGACACACCAATGTTCGTTTTCGGCGTCAACGACAAGAGCTACCAAGGCGAGGCCATCATCTCCAACGCCTCATGCACCACCAATTGCCTGGCGCCCATCGCCAAGGTGATGAACGACAAATGGGGCATCAAGCGCGGCCTCATGACCACCGTGCACGCTGCAACTGCCACCCAAAAAACAGTAGATGGCCCGAGTAACAAAGACTGGCGCGGCGGTCGCGGCATTCTGGAAAACATCATCCCCTCCAGCACCGGCGCGGCCAAAGCCGTGGGCGTGGTGATTCCTGAGCTCAACAAGAAACTTACTGGCATGTCGTTTCGGGTACCGACCAGCGACGTCTCGGTGGTGGACCTGACTTGCGAGCTGAACAGCCCGGCGACGATGGCTGAGATTTGTGCCGAAATGAAAGCGCAAAGCCAGGGTGCGCTCAAAGGCATCCTGGGTTACACCGAAGACAAAGTGGTGGCCACCGACTTCCGCGGCGACACCCGCACCTCCATCTTTGACGCCGACGCCAGCATCGCGCTGGATGGCACGTTCGTCAAACTGGTGAGTTGGTACGACAACGAGTGGGGTTACTCCAACAAGTGTCTGGAGATGGTGCGGGTGGTGGCCAAGTAATTTGCCCTCACGCTCGGTTCATGCGTGAGCAAGCGTCAGGCCGTGCAGTGGGTTACGGGCTGGATCAGTGCCGGGGGTAGACGGTGCACATGGGGCTTATTCGGTCTTGGGGCTGCCCACCACTGACCAGCCCGCGTGGCGATTCACCTTGTTGTTCTCGTAGTCCCACAGCGTGCCGCAGCGCTCGCAGCGGTAGCGGGTGATGGTGACGGAGCCGTGTTTGTGGGCTTCAGTTCGGTTAGTGCCTTGCATCAGCTCGGGGTGGCCGGGGGCGCGACGCCAATTGCGCTGGATACCGGCGCAGGAGTCGCACAGCTCGTCAGTCTTGGCATCATTGGCGGGGTTCACAGGATTGGTTTCTTGGGTCATGGCTTGGCTTTTGGTTCGCAGGGGCTGAGGGCTTGATTGTCGCCGCCCGGCCGACACAGTGCGCGTAAATGCTGGTGCGCAGCGTCTTCTCTATCCACGGGGAGCTGCTGCTTGGCGCTCAGGTAGTGGTTGGTGAAGACCTCCAGGTAAGCGTCCAGCACTGCAGCCGCCTGCGTCTCCCCGGCCAGGGCTAGGCACAGGGCAGCCACTTCCGAGGTGCAAAAATGGTCATCCCGACGGGAGCGGCGCAGCTTGTAGCGAGAGATCTGTTCGGGTAGCAGACTCAACACCGGCAGCGCGCTCAGGTAAGGGCTTTTGCGGAATATCTTGCGCGCCTCGGACCAGGTGCCATCCAGCAGGATGAACAGCGGACGCTTGAGCGGTTTTGGCGGCTGGCCTGGGGTCGCAGCCCTATCAGAAGCGGGTAGCAGCGTAGTGAGCACTCGCTCAGTCGTCACAAATTCACCCGGAAACACCAGATACGGCTGCCACTGCGGGTCATTCAACAGCGCCAGCAGGGCTGGTTCCACCTCGGTGCGTGCCCAGCCAAAGGCGTAGGTGTCGGCCACCACGTCGGCAATCAGCCAGCCGGTGTTGCTGGGTTTGAGCGGCTCAATGTCCGCCATCAGCAGACACACGCCAGCCCGCGTTGACACCACCGGACGCAAATCACACAGGCAGTGGCTGGGCACTAATCGACAACCCGCGCAACGCTCCCCATGCGATCCACCACGGGCGAGAAAAGGTTTGGAGCTGCGTGCCAAGCGCGCCGTGCGCAAACGGGCCACGGCGTGGTTCATAGCGACACCGTGGGGTGCTTCAGCATCACCGCTGCAAACAACTCACTCTCCAGCCACGCCGTCAACCAAGCCTGGACTCCGGCCAGCGGCGCGGCATCAAACCAAGCTTTGTCCACAAAAGCAAACTGGCGGACAAAGGGGAACAGGGCGAGGTCGGCCAGCGAGGGGTTGGTACCAAACAGGTAGGGCGCTTGCAGCAAGCGCTGGTTCAGCGGCGCAATAAAAGCGCTAGTGGCGGCTGCGCGGTGGACGCTGGCGGGCTGCTCTGGGTGGCGGGTGGCGTACTTGTAGTGGTCCAGCAGGGTTTTGAAAACCTCGTCGTTCAGCGCGATCCAGTGCAGCGCCTCGTCATTCGCGTCCAAACGCAGCCAGCCCTGCGGATCGTTCTGCTGCAACGCCCATTGCATGATGGCCAGGCTCTGGTCGATCACATCACCACTGGGCAGTTGCAGCACGGGCACGGTGGCTTTGGACGACAGAGCGACGAAGTCGGCGGGTTTGTCGCCCAGCGCGACTTCACGCACCGTGACTTCAATGCCGGCGTAATGCAAGGCCATGCGGGACCGAATGGCGTAGGGGCAGCGCCGAAACGAGTAAAGCACGGGCAATGCGGGGCTGGTCATGCCGAAATGATATCGAACCCCTTTCGTCACGATGTGTCGCCATGACAGCCGCTACCATGTCCCTATGAAAAAATCCAGCCTCCCTGACCGCGCGCCCTGCCCTTGCGACAGCGGCCAGCCCTATGCCGACTGCTGCGGCCCCTGGCATGCAGGCCTGGCCTCAGGCGTGCACGCACCTACGCCCGAGGCCTTGATGCGCTCACGCTACAGCGCGTATGTGCTGGGCCTGATCGACTACCTGCTGGCCACCTGGCACGCGTCCACATCGCCGGGCGAGCTAGAGCTGTCGCCGGTCAAGTGGATGGGGCTGGAAGTGCGCCACGCGCAAAGCACAGGTGATGCCGGCGTGGTGGAGTTTGTGGCGCGCTACCGCACAGCGGCAGGTGCGCAGCGTCTACATGAGACCAGCCGCTTTGTTCGCACTGAGGGGCGTTGGTACTACATCGACGGGCAGTTTGCCGAAGCTGGTGAGCAAGGGCGTTAGCGTTGCCGCGGATCGAGCGCATCACGCAGACCATCGCCGAGCAGGTTGAAGGACAGGACCAGCAAAAAAATCGACAGCCCCGGCCAAATCGCCATCCAGGGTGCGTTGTCGATGTAATTCTTGGCGGTGTTGAGCATGCTGCCCCAGCTCGGCGCCGGGGGTTGTTGGCCTAGGCCCAGGAAGGACAGGCTGGCCTCGGCAATCACAGCGGCAGCAATCGCCAGCGTGGCTTGCACAATCAAGGGCGCGGTGATGTTGGGCAGCACATGGCGCAACGCGATGCGCAAGGGTGAGTTGCCGACTGCACGGGCGGCTTCGATGTAGTCCTCGACCTTGATCGAGAGCACCTGAGCACGCGTCAGACGGACAAAAATGGGGGTCGCCGAAATGCCAATGGCGATCATGGCATTGGTCAGACTGGGGCCTAAAAACGCCGCCAGCGCGATGGCCAAAATCAGGAAAGGGCAGGCCAAAAAAGCATCGGTGATGCGTGAAATCAGGCTGTCGACATGGCCGCCGAGAAAACCCGCGGCCAGTCCAATCGGAACGCCCAGCATCAGTGAAATCGAGACCGACACCACACCGGCCAGCAGCGAGGCGCGGGCACCCCAGACTACGCGCGACAAGACATCGCGGCCAATCTCATCGGTGCCCAACCAGTAGCTGGCGCTGGGGGCTTTGCGAATCGCTCCCCAGCTGGTGGCGATCGGGTCGTGCGGCGCAATCCAGGGCGCGAACAAGGCCATGGCGACAAACAAGAGCACCACGGCCAGCCCGATCATGGCGCCACGACGGCGCTGCAAACGACGCCAAGCACGGCGCCAAGGACCTTCCTGAGAGATGTTTATAGGCAGGGTCAGGGTGGAAGACATGTCAGTGGCGCAGCCGTGGATTGACCAGAAAATAGGCCAGGTCGGCCAGCAGATTGAGCGTGATGTAGGCGGTGGCTGTGACCAGCACCACGCCTTGGACTACTGCATAGTCACGGTTAAAAACCGAATCGACAATCAGCTTGCCAAAACCGGGAATGGTGAAGACCTGTTCGGTCAACACCGCACCCGAGAGCAAGGTGCCAAGTTCGAGAGCGCCCAGTGTGATGATGGGTGTTAGTGCGTTACGAAAAGCATGCTTGAACACCACGGTTTTTTCATTCAAACCCTTGGCGCGTGCCGTTCTTACATAGTCGCTCGTAAGCACTTGCAACATCGAGCTTCGGGTGTGGCGCATCAACACCGCCGCAATTGCATTGCCCAGCACAAAGGCTGGCAGAATCATGGCGCTGAGGTTGGCTCCCAGGTCTTGAAACGGACTGACATAGCCCGAAGCCGGCAGCCAGCCGAGCTGAACCGAGAACAGCAAAATCAGCAAGATACCAAGCCAGAAATTGGGCGTTGACAGGCCCCACAAAGCAAATACATTGGCTGCGTAATCCCAGGCGGTTCCGCGCTTGACGGCAGACAAAATGCCCGCCGGAATACCGATCAACAAGGCAATGAGCATAGCTAACAAGGCCAGCTCCAAAGTGACGGGCAACTTTTGCAAAATCAAATCGGTTACCGCTTGCTGGTTGCGAATTGACTCGCCCAAGTCACCGCGCAGAACACCACCAATCCAGTAGGCATAGCGCAGGGCCAGTGGCTCATCGAGGTGCAGTTTTTCACGCAAATGGGCCACCACCGTCGGGTCCTGCTCTTCGCCCGCCAGAATTTTGGCGGGGTCGCCCGGCAGTAATTGCTGCAAACCAAAAATCAGCATCGACACCAGGATCAGCGTCGGAACCAAAGTGGCAAGGCGTTTGACCAGGTACTCCAACATGGGGCTTTAGGGCGGGGAGTTGCGGGGTATCAAGGCGCCATTTTCAAGCCGGTCACGCGCAGCAGACCGTCGGGAATGTTTTTGATACCTGATAGCTTGGCGTTGTAGGCCCACAGCCAGTTGCGGTGGTAGAGATAAATGATGGGGCGCTCTTTCAAGACTTGGGCGGTAATTTTTTCAAACACCTTTTTACGCTCCACGGGATCGCGCAGAGCGCGCGATTGGTTGAGCAAAGCATCGGTCTCGGCGTTGCAGTAGCCCGAATAGTTCAGCGGTTGCTTGCAGCCGTGAAAGCTGAACAGGTTGCCATCCGGGTCGGCCCGCCCGCTCCAAGACAAAACATAGGCTTCGAAATCGCCCTTGTCTGCCATGTTCAAGGAGGTCGCGAACTCGGCGGCCTGGATCTTCACATCAAAACCGGCTTCGCGCGTCATGGCTTGCACCACCAAGGCCAGGCGTTGGGAATCAGAGGTGGTCGGTGTCACCAGGGTGAAGCTGGGGCGAGGAATGCCGGCCTCTTTCAACAGCGCTTTGGCACGTTCAATATTGCGCTTGGGTACCGGCGAGTTTTTGACGTAATAGCTATTGGTCGGGGCCACCCATTGGTTACCCACCGTGGCCTCGTTGTCCATCACGACCTGGGCCAAGCCTTGTCGGTCCAGCGATAACTCGAAAGCTTCGCGCACCCGCGGGTCGGAACCCAGCGGATTTTTCTTGGCCTGGTCACTCTTGCCGATGTTGATGGTGATGCCTTGGTAGCCAATTTCGGTGATGCGAGCGACTTTAAATTTCTTGTCGGTTTGCAGTTTTTCCACATCACTCGAAGCCACGCGTTCAATAAAGTCCAGCTGGCCGGACTTCAGGTTGGCCAGCCGCACGGTGGCGTCAGGAATCGGCGTGTAAACCACTTTGTCGAAGTGCACGGCTTCCTTGTTCCAGTAATTGGCATAGCGCTCGAACACGATGCGGTCTTGCGCTACGCGCTCGACAAACTTGAACGGTCCTGAGCACACCGGTTTGGTACCAAACTTGTCGCCTGCGGCTTGCGCCGCTTTGGGCGAAACCATCATGCCGGCGCGGTCAGCCAATTGCGCCAACAGGGGAGAAAAAGGCGCTGTCAAATTCAATCGGACCGTCATGGCATCGACCACGTCGACGCTGCTGACTGGGGCCAGTTCACCGCGACGGTTTGACCCCGCCATGGTTTTGTGACGTTCGATGTTGAACTTGACTGCGGCCGCGTCGAATTTTTCGCCGTCATGAAAAGTTACACCTGGCCGCAACTTGAGCGTCAGCGCTTTGCTGTCGGCCGACCACTCGTAACTGGCAGCCAGTTGGGGCGTGATGGCCAGTTTCTCATCGATTTCGAGCAGCTTGTCGCACAGCGCTGAAAACACAATGCGACCGACGAAAGTGCGGGCCAAGGTCGGATCCAGCACATCGGGGTCTTCGGCCAAGCCAACGCGCAAAGTTTGCGCTTGCAAGCTCAGCGCGCTTAAGCCCAGCAGCAAGGCAGCGGAGCAGATTCGGGTAGTTAACTTCATAGCAAGGTCTCCATGGGTTTGAACAGGGGGTCAGGTAGCAAGCTGCGGCGTCAGAAAAGCAGACTGTAACAAGCTCAGACGGCGCTGTGCAGCCGAATCGGTCGCAGCAGATGCAGTTGGCGCGCTAGCTTGAATTTCAGACCAAAAATGACAGGCTACGGCATGGCTGGCATCGCCTTCGAGCTGCGGCGACAACGCTGAGCACAGGGCTCGGGCGTGCGGGCAGCGGGTGTGAAAATGACAACCCGTGGGCGGGTTTATCGGGCTGGGCACGTCGCCGCTGAGCAAGCTGCGCTCGCGCTGCAAACCCGGCTCGGGCAAGGGAATCGCTGAGAGCAAAGCCTGGGTGTAGGGGTGGCGCGGCGTGGCAAACAAGGCCTCCTTGTCGGCTATTTCAACGATGCGCCCCAAATACATCACGGCGATACGGCTAGCGATGTGCTTGACCACAGCCAAGTCATGGGCGATGAACATATAGGCCAGGCCGAACTGCTGTTGCAGGTCTTGCAACAGGGTGATGACTTGGGCCTGCACGGACACGTCCAGCGCGGACACCGCTTCGTCGCAAACAATCAGTTTGGGTTCGACCGCCAAGGCCCGCGCAATCCCGATACGCTGCCTTTGACCGCCCGAGAATTCGTGCGGATAACGCTGCGCGTGTTCGCTGGCCAAGCCGACCAGATGTAGCAGTTCATCGACCCGTTCGCGCCGTCGCCCTGGATGCAGCCCATGCAGCATCAAGGGCTCGGTCAGGGTTTGGCCCACCGTCATGCGCGGATTGAGCGAGGAGTAGGGGTCTTGAAAAATCAGCTGCATGGCGCGGCGACGCTCGCGCAGTTGCGCCGGGCTTAAGGCGCTGAGGTCTTCGCCTTCAAACAAAATGGTTCCGGCACTGGCTTCGATCAGACGCAGGGCTAAGCGCCCCAGGGTGGACTTGCCGCAACCCGACTCGCCCACTACGCCCAAGGTTTCGCCGGAGCGGATGTCAAAACTCACGCCGTCGACGGCACGGACCTGGGCGCTGACCCGACCCAACACGCCACGGCGGATCGGGAAATGCTTGACCAAGCCCGCCACTTGCAACAGAGGTGTATCGCTCATGGGCTAGGTTCCGAAACTTTCTCGGCCAGCAAGACAGCCGGATCCAGCGGTGCCCGCAGGCAGGCGGAGAAATGCGCGGGACCGACTTGCTGCAAAGGCGGCACCTCACTGCGGCAGGCCTGCTGCACAAAGGGACAGCGCTGGGCAAAGCTGCAGCCCGCTGGACGGCGTAATGGACTGGGCACTTGCCCCTCAATGGAGGCCAATCGCGTGCGCGTTCGGTCCAGTCGCGGGATCGACCCCAGCAAACCGATGGTGTAGGGGTGCTGCGCAGCGTAGAACAGCGCCTGCACGGGTGCGCGTTCGACCACACGGCCGGCGTACATCACCAGTACTTCGTCGGCCACCTCAGCCACCACGCCCAAGTCGTGCGTGATCAGGATGATGGCGGTGCCGGTCTCGGTCTGTAGCGTGTGCATCAAGTCCAGGATTTGGGCCTGAATCGTGACGTCGAGCGCGGTGGTCGGTTCATCGGCGATCAGCAGCCGAGGCTCACAAGCCAGCGCGATGGCAATCATGACGCGTTGCCTCATCCCGCCGGAGAGTTTGTGCGGGTAGTCATCAAAACGTTGCTCAGGCGCAGGTATGCGCACTTTGTGCAACATGGCCAGCGCGCGTGCCTTGGCTTCAGCCCGGCTGATGTTGCGGTGCCGCAGCAAGACTTCAACAATTTGCTCGCCGATGGTGAAGGCCGGGTTGAGTGAACTCATCGGCTCCTGAAAAATCATCGCCATGCCGTTGCCGCGCAAGTCCTGCATGTCGCGTTCAGCCAAACCCATGAGCTCGCGCCCTTCAAACTGGATCGAACTGGCTTGCGTCACGCCGTTGGATTTGGCAACCAAGCCCATGATGGAGAGTGAGGTCACGCTTTTGCCGCAACCCGATTCGCCGACGATGGCCAGTGTGCGCCCTGCATGCACCGAGAAGCTCACGCCGTCAACCGCAGCGAACAGGCCTTCATCGGTGTCGAATGTGGTGCGCAGATCGCGCACGTCGAGCAAGGCGCTCATGTTGTTGGCGCGTTTCGGTTGGCTTGAAAGCGCTCAACCCGGGCTTCGATTTGAGCGCGGTCGATCAGGCCTACGCCATCGTGCCGGCCGGCCAAGCAGGCCATGAAGGGCTGGTAGCGTTCCAGACTTTTTTGGTACAGGCGTTGCAGCTCAAGCACCGGCTCCGCATGGTCATCGACGCGTAGGTCGAGCTCGGGATAGTCCTCGTCACCCTGGATGCGTAGGGCTGCTGCTTGCTTGCCGCGTTTATCGCCACCCGCAGCTTCGCCCGCGGCCAGCGCCAACAGCAAGCGCTCGGCCAGTGGCAGACCCGCTGCCGCTACAAAAGCTTGCGCCGTGGCATCAATCACCTGCGGCCCGGCCAGCATATTGCCGGCCACGCTGAAGTCGTCTCCCACCAAGTGGCCGCACCAAGGAATACAGGCCTCTCCCGTGACGGCTGCTGCGGGCCCCTGTGCGGGCAACAGATGGAGTTGGCGCTGCGCCCGGCCCGCGTCGGCCAGCAGCAGGGTCGCAGCGACTTCGGCGGCAGAACGCCCAAGGCTGAGCAAATTCAGCCCCGCCGGCCCATACAAGGGGTTCATCAAAGCCTGGGTGGCCAGCGCACCGACGCCTCGTTGGCTGTGAACACACAAGGCGCCGACTGCAAAGAAGCGGCTGGCAATCGCCACCCCTAAGCGACCTTCTTTATCGCGCGCCAAAATCGACCAAGTCATCGTGCTTTAGCTCAAGTGTTTGCCGACAATCCCGGCCAGTTCGAACATCGTCACCTGCGGCTTGCCAAACACGGCGAGCAGTTTGGCGTCGGCATTGATGGCGCGTTTGTTGGCGCCGTCTTGCAGGCCTTGGGCTTTGATGTAGTCCCACAGTTTCTTGATGACCTCCGTGCGGGCCACCGGTTCAGCGCCGATGACGGCGGCCAGTGCAGCGCTGGGCTGCTTGGCACTGGCGGCGCTGGTTTTACGCGGGGTTTTCGGTGTTTTGGTGGCAGCCGATTTGCTTGCTGCTGTGATGGTTTTTTTAGCGGCTACCTTGCTGACTTTCTGGGCCGGGGCTTTGGCGGGCGATTTTTTGGTCGCAGCTCGGGCGGGCAGCGCGGTTTTAGCAGCCGTTTTGCGTGGTGGGAATTTGCTCGGTGCGAATTCGAAGATCACTTTGCCCGCCACTGCATCCCAGGCCAACATGGCTTTGAAAGCACGGCGGGTTCGCATGGAGACAAACTTGTCGAGCAAATCGGTCTTGCCGGTGGCCAGCAGTTTTTGCATCTGCGAGCGCTCAATCGGTTGCTGCAAGATGATTTGCCCGCTTTTGAAGTCGCAGCTCGGCGTGGGCTGGGTCAAGGTGGGAACGGATTTATCGCAGACATAGTTCTTGCCATGCTCGAACACCGTTCCGCCATGGGCGTTGCCGGAGGCGGCGCCGCACTTCGGGCAAGGGCCGAGCGCCTCTTGGGCCGAGAAGTCGATCAGCTCACCACTTTCCTCGCCTGCTTTGTCGTCGCCAAAATCGAATTCGAGCTTGTAGTTCTTGCTTTCTTCGTCGAACTTGATGACCATTTCAGCGCTGAAAGGCCAGCCCGCTTTGGAGCGGAAACCATCGAGTGGTCCGATTTTTCGCTCGCGCAGGAACTGCTCGACTTCGGCCACTTCAAACGTGCGTCCGGCCGGGGTTTTGCCAAAAGAGAAACCACAACCGTCTTCTTTGCCACTTGCACCCGTGCAGGTGTAGCGGCGGTAGTTTTCTTTGACGATGCCGCCACAGTTCGGGCAAGGCGCGCCCAGCGTGGCGTAGTCGCCGGGGATGGTGTCTCGGTCGTATTCTTTGGCTTTTTTCACCATGCGCTCGGTCATGGCGGCAATCTCGGCCATGAAGGTTTCGCGCTTGAGCTGGCCCTGCTCCATCTGGGCCAGCTTGTACTCCCACTCGCCGGTGAGTGCCGCTTTGGAGAGTTCTTCCACGCCCAGGCCGCGCAGCAGCGTCATGAGCTGGAAGGCCTTGGCCGTGGGAATCAGTTCGCGGCCTTCGCGCAGCATGTATTTCTCGGCGATCAGGCCCTCGATGATGGAAGAGCGTGTGGCTGGCGTGCCCAGGCCCTTGCCCTGCATGGCTTCGCGCAGTTCATCGTCTTCCACCGTCTTGCCCGCGCCTTCCATGGCGCCGAGCAGGGTGGCCTCTGAATAGCGTGCCGGGGGCCGGGTTTTCAGACCCTTGGGATCGACCGACTCCGTTTTGACCTTTTCACCGTGGGCCACGGGCACCAGGCTTTGGCCTTTGTCGCCGTCTTTGGCGTCGGCCACTTCCTCGGCGGCTTCCTTGCCGTAGATGGCCAGCCAGCCCGGCTTGACCAGCACTTTGCCTTCAGTCTTGAAACTATGACTGGCGGCGGAATTTTGCGACGGGCCGCCCCTAGCAAAATTAGCCCCCTCGGGGGGCAGCGAGGACACGTTAATGCCGAGCGTGGGGGCTACTGTGGTGATCCTCGTCGTCACCTGGTATTCCGCGCTCGGGAAAAACACTGCCATGAAGCGGCGCACCACCAGGTCATACACCTTTTGCTCGGCCTCGCTCAGGCCGCTGGGCGCTTGCAGGGTGGGGATGATGGCAAAGTGGTCGCTTACCTTGGCGTTGTCAAAAATGCGTTTGCTAGCGCGCACGTAGCCGCCCTGGATGGCGGTGGCGGCAAACGGGGCCAGGTGTTTCATGCCGCTGTCGGCCAGCATGGCAAAGGTATCTTTCACCACCGGTACGTAGTCCTCGGGCAGGTTGCGCGAGTCGGTTCGGGGGTAGGTCAAGGCCTTGTGGCGCTCGTACAGGCTTTGCGCGATCGACAGCGTGGTCTTGGCCGAGTAGCCAAACTTGCCATTGGCTTCGCGTTGTAAGCTGGTGAGGTCAAACAGCTGGGGCGCAGCCTGCGAGGTGGGCTTGCTCTCCTCGCTCACGCTGGCGGTTTGACCGCGCACGGCGTTGGCAATGGCCAGTGCTTCGCGTTCGCTCCAGACCCGATCGGCCTTGAGCTCGGCGTCGGGCTCATCGCTGTGACCTGCGGCCGCCTGCGCAGCGGCTTTCTTCCAGCTCGGGTCGAACCACTTGGCCGGGTAGTCACCGGCCTGCGCGGCAAACGTGGCGTGAATTTCCCAATAATTGCGGCTGACGAATTTTCTGATCTGTTCTTCGCGCTCCACCACCACCGACAAGGTGGGCGTTTGCACCCGGCCCACGGTGGTCAGGAAGAAGCCGCCATCGCGCGAGTTGAACGCCGTCATAGCGCGGGTGCCGTTGATGCCCACCAGCCAGTCGGCCTCGGAGCGGCAGCGCGCGGCATCGGCCAGCGGCTGCATTTGTTGGTCGCTACGCAGGGCGCTAAAGCCGTCGCGGATAGCCTGTGGCGTCATGGATTGCAGCCACAGGCGGCTAACCGGCTTGCCCAGTGGCTTGGCGCCACCAGCATACTGCTCGATCAGTCGAAAAATCAGCTCACCTTCGCGGCCCGCGTCGCAGGCGTTGATGAGTTGGGCTACGTCTTTGCGCTTGGCCTGTTTGATAACAGCGTTCAGGCGCGTCTTGGTTTTGTCCACCGGCTTCAAGTCAAAGTGTGGCGGGATCACGGGCAGGTGGGCAAAGCTCCATTTGCCGCGTTTGACGTCATAAGCCTCGGGCGCCTGAATCTCCACCAGGTGACCGACGGCGCTGGTGACCACGTAGCGCTCGTTCTCAAAGTACTCGTCGTGTTTGTCGAACTTGCCCGCCAGCGGCGTGAGGGCGCGCACGATGTCTTGTGCCACCGAAGGCTTTTCTGCAATGACCAGGGTTTTCATCATAAAAACTTCAAAATAATTTCAATCACGTAGATCCACACCATGCACCGCACCGCGCTCTTCTACAATTCGCTCTTCTCACGCGTAGGCGCGTACGCGCACATGTGTGCACTTTCAACATAACAGAGTTTTTGCACGTGCCAGCCAAAAAAAATCAAAGCCCGGCGCCAACCAGCGGTAGGCGTATTCAAACCCGGCGCTCGGGTGTCCATGGTAAAGGTGTTTTTGCCGTGCAAGATCTGGCCGAGGGTGAAATCGTGGTGGAGTACCTCGGGGAGGTTATCAGCTGGGTCGAAGCGCAAGCCCGCCATCCGCACGATCCGAGTGACCCGAACCACACTTTTTATTTCCACATCGACGATAAGCACGTGATCGACGGTAAGGTCGGTGGCAACTCGGCGCGCTGGATCAACCACGCTTGCGATCCGAATTGTGAAGCCGACGAAGAAGGCGGACGGGTGTTCATCAAGGCTTTGCGCAACATCGCGGCCGGAGAAGAGCTCAACTACGACTACGGCTTGATCATCGATGAGCGTTACACCGCCAAGCTCAAAGCCGAGTTCCCCTGTTGGTGTGGTTCCAAGAACTGTCGTGGTACCTTGCTCGCGCCCAAGCGCGGCAAACGCTAACGACGAACCAATGGGCGCCTTGATGGATGCTATGACCGACGCCACTGGGCTTTGGCCGCTCGAGGCCATCAGGCAGGCCGTGCTGCCTGTGCTGGAGGACTTCAGCGTCGAGTTGGTGCCCCAGATCGATTCGACCAACAGCGAGCTGATGCGTCGTGCCCGCGCTGGGCGGTTCGAGCCGGTTTTGCTGGTGGCGCTGCAACAAAACGCCGGCCGTGGCCGCCAGGGCCGCCAGTGGCATAGCGACGTGGTCTCTGCGCCGGGAGCCAGCTTGCCTGGCCTGACTTTCTCGCTGGGCCTACCCTTGGCGCCGCTGGACTGGTCGGGTTTGTCGCTGGCGGTGGGCCTGAGCGTGGCGACCAGCTTGCACCCCGACCTGCGTTTGAAGTGGCCCAACGACGTGTGGCTGGCCGACCGCAAGCTGGCAGGCATCTTGATAGAAACCACCCATGTCGCTGATCGGCGCTACGCGGTGATTGGGGTCGGACTCAATCTGCTGGAGCCCCAGGCCAGCGGTCTCAGTACCGCACCAGCCTGGTTGACCGAGCTGCTGCCCGAGATGGATGGTCCGCAAGCCCTGCTGCGTCTGGCTGCGCCCTTGGTGCAGGCGGTCAAGCGGTTCGAGGCCCAAGGTTTTGCGCCCTTGCGCAAAGCGTTTGAGGCGCGTGATGCACTGCGTGAACGCCCCGTGCTGCTGAGTGATGGAACGCAGGGCGTGGCCCAAGGCGTTGACGATGCGGGTGCCTTGCTGTTGCGCACGGCTTGCGGGCTGATTAAAGTCACCAGTTCCGAAGTCAGCGTCCGTCCTGCCTCAACGCAATCCAGTCAACCCAGCCAACCCCTCTGAACCTATGTTGCGAACTCTGGTCTTACTCCTGCTGCTGCTCAATGGTGCTTATTTCGCTTGGTCCCAGGGCTGGCTGCGCTTTTATGGACTTTCGCCAGCGCAGCAGTCCGAACCCCAGCGCCTGCAGCAACAAATCAGGCCCGAAGCGCTGCAGTTGATCAGCCCACAGCTCAGTCCAGCCAGCCCCGAGCTGCCTAATTTCACGCCCGGCCCCAAGCCCTAGGCCGGCCCCAAATTAACCGCTGGCGTAGGCTTCCAGCCCCAGCGCCACCACAGCAGCCACGTTGCCACCCACTTCCTGGCGGAACTCTGCTTCGGCTTGCCCCACAGCGGCTTGAAACGCAGCCAGCCAGGCCAGCCCGGTGTCGCTGAACACCACGGTTTTGGCCCGCGCATCACGTACATCGATCGCGCGACTGACCAGCCCCCAGGCTTCGCACTGGTCAACCAGCTTGCCCATGGCTTGTTTGCTCATTCCCGCGCTTTGCGCCAGTTCACTCAGGCGTGAGCCGCCCAGGGACAGATGGCGGGTGATGTGGATGTGGGCGGCGCTGATCTGGCCCCGCGCTGCCAGGTTGGACAGGGCCAGCGGTACCTCGACGTTGTGTGCCATCAGCGTGAGCACCCGCGCGTCAAAACGGCGCATGGCATGGCCTAGCAAACGCCCCAAATGGGTGACGCGCCAGCTCTGCGATGCAGTGGTTTCAGACATGGGTTAATAGTAAACCAAACTGACTAAAAATAGTGGTTACAAATTTCAACTTGTCGCGTTAAACTACTGTTCAAGTATCCAGCCTGTAATTAAAAGCAGATGGAACAAGATCACAACCCCTTGTTTTTTAAGGAGATTCTCATGGACACCGCCGTCAAAACCCCCAATAGTGAAAAAGCCAAAGCCTTGCAAGTTGCCCTGGCCCAGATTGAAAAACAGTTTGGCAAAGGAACCATCATGCGTCTGGGCGAAGGCGAAGTGATAGAAGACATCCAGGTCGTCTCCACCGGCTCGCTCGGGCTTGACGTTGCGCTGGGGGTGGGCGGCTTGCCCCGTGGTCGGGTGGTCGAAATCTATGGCCCAGAGTCCTCTGGCAAAACCACGCTGACCTTGCAGGCGATTGCTGAAATGCAAAAAATAGGCGGCCAGTGCGCATTTGTCGATGCCGAGCACGCACTCGACATCCAGTACGCGCAAAAACTCGGCGTGAATTTGCAGGATTTGCTGATCAGTCAGCCCGACACCGGCGAACAGGCGTTGGAGATTGTCGATTCCCTGGTGCGCTCGGGTGCGGTCGATTTGATCGTGGTCGATTCGGTGGCCGCCTTGACCCCGAAGGCTGAGCTTGAAGGCGATATGGGCGACTCGCTGCCCGGTCTGCAGGCGCGCTTGATGAGCCAGGCGCTGCGCAAGCTCACCGCCCACATCAAAAAAACCAATTGCATGGTGATCTTTATTAACCAGATCCGGATGAAGATCGGCGTCATGTTCGGCAGCCCCGAGACCACCACCGGCGGCAATGCGCTGAAGTTTTACGCTTCTGTCAGGTTGGACATTCGTCGCATCGGCACCATCAAAAAAGGCGACGAAGCCATTGGCAACGAAACCAGGGTCAAAGTGGTTAAAAACAAAGTGGCGTCGCCGTTCAAAATGGCCGAGTTTGACATCCTGTTTGGTGAAGGTATTAGCCGCCACGGCGAAATCATCGACATGGGGGTGAACGCCAACATCATCGACAAATCGGGCGCTTGGTATGCCTACAACGGGGAAAAAATCGGCCAAGGCCGCGACAACGCCCGTGAATTTCTGCGCGAAAACCCCGAGTTGGCGTTTGAGATTGAAAACCGCGTTCGCCAGCAGCTGGGCATTGCCTTGTTGCCCGCGGGTGCGAACGCGCCCAAGGGGGCTTGATGGCCGGGGAAGCGGTTTCGGCGCAAGCTCATATTCGCTTTGCGAATGTGAAGGTCGCGGGAGCGGCCGGCTGTAGCCAAAACAAGGGGCGTGACTCGCTGGGCATTGCCTTGTTGCCGCCGCTGTCAGGCAAGGCTGGCTGAGTCAGGACGACTCATGGCGCTGATTCAGCCCTCGCTCAAAGCGCGTGCCCTGCGCTTGCTTGGCGCTCGGGAGCACTCGCGGTTAGAGCTCGAGCACAAGCTGGCCCGCTTTGAGATTGAACCGGGCGAACTCGGGCGCGCGCTTGACGACTTGCAGGCCAAGGGTTTTATCAGTGAGCAGCGGGTGCTGGAGTCGGTGCTGCACCGCAAAGCGGGCAAACTCGGCTCCAGCCGCTTGCGCCAGGAGCTGACGGCCAAGGGCTTGGAGACCGACTTGGTGCGAGCGGCGCTAAGCCAGCTCAAGGGCAGCGAGCGGGAGCGGGCACAGGAAGTCTGGCGCAAAAAATTCGGTGTACCAGCAAGCTGCGCTGCAGACCGTGCCAAGCAAATCCGGTTTTTGTTCACGCGTGGATTTGGCGCCGACGTCATGCGCCATGTCGTTCCCGGCGTAGCTGCTGGGGACGAGCAAGAGCTGGATCCGGACTTAAACCTGGACTTAAGCCCGGACTCAGAGTCCTAGCATCAGCTGCAAGTTTTGCACCGCAGCACCGCTGGCGCCTTTGCCCAAGTTGTCCAGCCGCGCGACCAGCACGGCATGGCCGACCTGGTCGCTACCAAACACCCGAAGTTCCAGCTTGTTGCTGTCGGCCAGTGCCACTGCATCGAGCTTGCCGTCAGCCGTGGCGCTCTGCACGCTGACCCAGCCGCCCGGCGCTTGGCTGGCGGCGTAATGCTGCACAAGCGCAGCGTGCAAATCGGCCAAGCGGGGTCGGCCTGGCAGCAAGTCCAGATGCAGCGGCAATTCCACCAACATGCCTTGGCGGAAATTACCGACTGCCGGAACAAACAGCGGCCTGCGCGTCAGCCCGCTATAAGCGATGATTTCGGGAATGTGCTTATGTTGCAGGCCGAGCGCATAAGCTTCAAAAGGCGCGGCCGTGCCTTGCTCGTAAGCCTCGATCATGGGTCGCCCGCCGCCCGAATAACCGCTAACCGCGGGCAGGGTCACCGGGTAATCAGCGGGAAGCAAGCCGGCATCGACCAAAGGCCGCAACAGGGCAATCGCGCCGGTGGCGTAACAACCCGGATTGGCGACGCGACTGGCGGCTTGCACCGCTTCGCGTTGGCCGCTAACCAGCTCGGGGAAACCAAAGACCCAGCCCGGCGTGCAGCGGTGGGCGGTAGAAGCGTCAATGATTTTGGGATGTTTGCCCGCTAAGGCGTCAATCATGGCCACCGATTCGATTGCCGCGTCATCGTGCAGACACAAAATAACCAGATCGGCGCTGGCCATCAATCCGCGCTTGGCCAGCGGGTCTTTGCGCAGCTCGGGCGCGATGCTGAGCAGTTCGATCTGCGGCATGGCTTGCAGGCGCTCGCGGATTTGCAAGCCGGTGGTGCCGGCTTCGCCGTCGATAAATACACGGTGCAGGGTCATGGTGAAAAAGCGGGAATGCGCGGGCGCTCAAGTCTCATATAAGACTCCATGATACAGTCCGGGCTTGCTCGCTGGCCGACAAGCCGCCGAAAAACCTGGCGCTGGCGTGGGCAATGTACGGATTTCTTCTTCACCCCCGATCAATTCATCATGAAAATTCACGAGTACCAGGGCAAGGAAATCTTGCGTCAATTTGGTGTGCCGACGCCGCGTGGCATTCCGGCTTTCACCGTGCAAGAAGCGGTCGAAGCCGCACAAAAACTTGGCGGCCCGGTCTGGGTGGTCAAAGCCCAAATTCATGCCGGCGGTCGCGGCAAAGGCGGCGGCGTCAAGCTGGCGCGCTCGATTGATGAGGTCAAGCAACTGGCTTCCGAAATCCTGGGAATGCAGCTCGTCACCCACCAAACTGGCAGCGAAGGCCAAAAAGTTCGGCGCTTGCTGATCGAAGACGGCGCCGACATCCGAAAAGAATATTACGTCTCAGCCGTGACCGATCGCGCGAGCCAGAAAGTCGCCCTGATCGTATCCAGCGAAGGCGGCATGGACATTGAAGAAGTGGCGCATTCCACACCCGAGAAAATCATCACTGAACTGGTTGACCCGGCCACCGGCCTGGGCACCGAGCAAGCTAGTCGATTGGCCGACGCCATCGGCGTTCCCGCCAGCTCGACCGCCCAGTGCGCCGACGTTTTGCAAAAGCTCTACCAGGTCTATATGGAGACCGACGCTTCGCTGGTCGAGATCAACCCCCTGATTCTGGAAGGCAACGGCGGCATCAAGGCGCTCGACGCCAAGTTCAACTTTGATGCCAATGCGCTGTTTCGCCACCCCGAGATCGTCGCTTACCGCGACTTAGACGAAGAAGATCCGGCCGAAGTCGAAGCCAGCAAGTTTGATTTGGCCTACATCAGCCTGGACGGCAATATCGGCTGCTTGGTCAATGGCGCTGGCTTGGCCATGGCGACCATGGACACGATCAAGCTGTTTGGCGCAGAGCCAGCCAACTTCCTCGACGTAGGCGGCGGCGCTACCCCCGAGAAAGTGACCGAAGCTTTCAAAATCATGCTGAAAAACGACAAGGTCAAGGCCATTTTGGTCAATATCTTTGGCGGCATCATGAAGTGCGACACCATTGCTACCGGTGTGATCACGGCTTGCAAAGCCGTCAATCTGAGCGTTCCGCTGGTGGTCCGGATGAAGGGTACCAACGAAGAAATGGGCAAGAAAATGCTGGCCGACTCCGGTCTGCCCATCATCAGTGCCGACACCATGGCCGAAGCCGCGCAAAAAGTAGTCGCCGCACTCAAAGCCTCAACGGATTAAGAAAACAATGTCCATTTACATCAACCAAGACACCCGAGTCATCACCCAGGGCATCACCGGCAAGACCGGTCAGTTCCACACCGAAAAGTGCCAGGAATACGCCAATGGGAAAAACTGTTTCGTCGCGGGCGTGAATCCCAAGAAAGCCGGCGAATCGATTTTCAACATTCCGATTTACGCCTCGGTCAAGGAAGCAGCGCACGAGACCGGCGCCACCGTGAGCGTAATTTACGTGCCGCCAGCCGGCGCTGCCGCCGCCATCTGGGAAGCGGTGCAAGCCGATCTGGACCTGGCGATTTGCATTACCGAAGGCATTCCGGTCAAAGACATGCTCGAGCTGCGCAACCGCATGAAGGCCAAGGAGGCTGCAGGTGGCAAAAAAACCCTGCTTTTAGGCCCCAACTGCCCGGGCTTGATCACGCCCGATGAAATCAAGATCGGCATCATGCCGGGCCATATTCACCGCAAAGGCCGCATTGGCGTGGTCAGCCGCTCCGGCACCCTGACTTACGAAGCCGTGGCCCAACTGACCGAAATCGGTCTCGGTCAGTCCAGCGCTGTCGGTATTGGCGGCGACCCGATCAACGGCCTGAAGCACATCGACGTGATGCGCGCTTTCAATGACGATCCTGAGACCGACGCCGTCATCATGATTGGCGAAATCGGGGGCCCGGACGAAGCCGAAGCCGCCCGCTGGTGCAAGCTCAACATGAAAAAACCCATCGTCGGTTTCATTGCCGGTGTGACAGCCCCCGCCGGCAAGCGCATGGGTCATGCCGGCGCCTTGATCTCTGGCGGTGCCGACACGGCCGACGCCAAGCTGGCGGTGATGGAGGAGTGTGGCTTCAAGGTCACGCGCAACCCGTCTGAAATGGCCAAGCTGCTCAAAGCCTTGCTGTAAACCCCAACCCAACCCAGCTGCGCAGTCGGAAGACTACGCAGTTCTACCAATTGCTGGGCTTTCCAGTCGCGCTAGACTAGAGGCCTAATAAAATCGGCTTCCCCAACGCAGGGGAGGCTTAACCTTGACGGAGCTCACATGATTTTTGGACTTGACTTTACCTCGGCAGCTTTCTGGAGTGCTTTTGGCGCCATTATGCTG
Organism: Burkholderiaceae bacterium; assembly: GCA_049296795.1. Lineage (GTDB taxonomy): Bacteria > Pseudomonadota > Gammaproteobacteria > Burkholderiales > Burkholderiaceae_C > CAXNKH01. The sequence continues at coordinate 162,783 of JBAQTC010000009.1, read as the reverse complement.
GCCAACATTGTGTTGTCGGGTGATAACGCCGTGGTGATCGCCATGGCCGCGCGCACGCTCAAACCCGAGCAACAAAAGAAAGCCATTTTTTGGGGCAGTGCTGCCGCCATCGTGATGCGCATTGTGCTGACGCTGGCGGCCATCCAGCTGCTGACCATGCCTTACCTGAAAGTCATTGGCGCGGTCTTGCTGGTCTACATCGGCGTTGACTTGCTCAAAAGCGGTGGCGACGAAGAAGGCCACGGCAAAGAAATCAACGGCATGGCCGCCGCCATCCGCACCATCTTGGTTGCCGATTTGGTGATGAGTCTGGACAATGTGCTGGCCGTGGCTGCTGCTGCCAAGGGTAATATGCCCTTGCTGATTTTGGGCCTGATCATCAGCATTCCGCTGATCGTGTTTGGCGCCACGTTGCTGACCAAGGTGATGGAGCGCTTCCCCATCATCATCACCATCGGCGCAGCTTTGCTCGGCTTTTTGGCCGGCGAAATGCTCTTGACCGACCCGGCCGTTGTCGGCTATTTTGGCGAAATCGATCACCAAATCGTCACCTTTGCCAGCGCCATCGGTGCTGCCCTGGTCGTGGTTTTGGGCAAAACCATGCAGAGCAAAACCGCCAAAGAAAGCGCATAAGGTCTGAGCCGTCCCGCCGCATGCCGACGCCGGCTTGCGCGTTCGCCGGCGCAGCTCTGGTGATTGGCCTGGGCAAATGGCTGCAAGGCCGGCACAGCAAGGCCGCTGCCTGAACCGACTTAAGAAAGGCCGACTCGCTCATTGAGGCGGTCGCAAAGCCTGTCTGATCCTAGTGGTCTGCAGGCTTTTTTATTGCACTGCACGCCCATCGAGTCGAATCACATTTGTGATTTATATTTTTTGGGGGTACAATAATACATGCGCATTGAATTCGACTACGGCAAGCGCGAGCAGACTCTGGTCGAGCGCGGTTTAGATTTTGCCCGCGCTGGCGAGGTGTTTACAGGCAGGCATTACACCACCGATGATTTGAGAACAGCGTATGGTGAGCCACGTTTCATTACCGTGGGTTTGCTTGATGGGCTCTTTGTGATCGTGGTGTGGACCCCGCGCGGTGAGGTGCACCGCATTATCAGCATGAGGAAAGCCAATGACCGAGAACAAGCGCGTTACGCCCACTACCTGGACTGATCCGGACGATGCGCCAGAGCTGACGGACGAATTTTTCGAACGTGCCGACCTGTATCAAGGCGACAAGCTGGTGCGCCGTGGTCGCCCCAAGGCGGCTATGACGAAACAAGCAGTGAAGCTGCGCCTGGATGCCGACGTCTTGGCCGCATTGCGTGCCAGTGGTGAGGGCTGGCAGACGCGCATCAACGAGACCCTGCGCGCTTCGCTGCACTTGGCTGGTCGGGTCTAGCTCGCGCGAACGTTCGATTCCATTTGAGTGGGCATGACAAAAATGTCAGCTTCAGAGCCTGACTGACAAAAGTGTTTCTCGGTTTTTAACCTTTTTGTCATGGAGAGCCTGAAACAGGCCTAAAAATCCGGATTTCAGGGCTTTTTCAGCGTTTTTTGGCCTGGCACGGAAGGTGCTGATGGTCAAGTGCTTCAGTCTACTTCTTTATTTTTCAACCGGGAGATTTTCATGAAACACACGCTACAAAAAGGCTTCACCCTGATCGAGCTGATGATCGTGGTCGCCATCATCGGTATTCTGGCCGCGATTGCGATTCCGCAATACGGCGATTATGTGTCGCGCACTCGTGCAGCCGGCGCAGCCACCGAATTGGCTTCAGTGAAAACAGCGATTGCGGTATGCGCTCAGGATACGGGAACTCTCACGGGTTGTGATATGGCAACCAATGGCATTCCAACTCCGGCCGTCACCAAAAACATCACTGTTGTGACGTCGGTCACCAACGGAGTCATGACAATGACAACCGGTGCGACGACTACGGCGGGCGTTCAACTCACCATTGTCAGTACACCGACCATGGCAGCTGGTGCGGCTGCGATGACGTGGACTAATGCGGGGACGACCTGCACCCCGACTCGCGGATTCAAACCGGGACAAGGTGACTGCCCATAATTCTCGTAATTGGATTCAGATTCCAATTAATTCCCCAACTCTCACACCAGGGGGTTGGCGGCACAAAAAAAGCGGGGGCTTCCCCCGCTTTTTTCTTGCGTAATTGGGGATTCCAGTTACTGAGAGTTTCAAATTCCATGACAGCTAGGGCCTCCAGGTGAGACTGCGTACCGATGCAAGGAGGCTGGTTGTGAACTGGTGTGCGCCCAGGCGCTTGAGGTGGGCAGCTCCGCGGCTGTCCCCCTTGCCGACCTCTGGTCGACAATTCCTCCTTGATACCGCTGCGCCGCCCACCCCAAGCCCCCGGGCATCGAACAGCGTTGCTACCTGGCGTTGGAAAACCCGATACCTTCATAATTAGGTCAGATTCCAATTAAGTCCCCAGCCCTCAGACCAGAGGGGCTTGACTGAGGGCATGTGTAACTTATAATTAACAAATCACATGTTCGACATCCAAGACTACTTGACCCTCGAAGGGGCGGACCCTTATTCGAAGTGGCTTTCATCGTTGGGGGATAGACAGGCGCGAGCCCGAGTTTTGGTTCGTGTTGGAAGAATGGCAAATGGTCATTTCGGCGATGTCAAGCCTGTTGGTCATGGTGTTTGGGAAGCTCGAGTCGACTGGGGGCCTGGATACAGAATTTATTACGCCCAAGCGGGAAAGCGATTGATCCTACTTTTATTCGGTGGTGATAAGCGCCGACAACAATCGGACATAAAACTAGCCCATGAGTTCTGGGAAGATTGGCAACAAAGAAGGAAGTTGAAATGAAAGCCGCCAAGACAAGCCGTTCGCACGATGAGGCCGTGGTTGATATGCTCAAGGCCGACCCAGACCTTGCAAATGAGTATCTCTCCGTAGCGCTTGAAGAAGCTGATCAGCTCGGTGGTCAGCAGGCACTGTTGTCTGCGTTGCGGCATATAGCAGAAGCCCAAGGCATGACTGCTGTTGCTGAGCGTGCGGGCATGCCTCGTGAGAGTCTGTACCGCGCTTTGGGGCCAAGGGGCAATCCGACGATCAAAACGTTATTGGCAGTTCTTGGAGCCTCTGGACTTCATTTGTCGGTGGCGCGTGGCTAAATGGGGTCAGATTCCAATTAATCTGGCTCCTTTTCTTTTGGCCGCCGAAAACTGGGGACAGACTCCAAAGAATACTGTCGGGCGCGACTTTGATTGGAAGTTGTTGATGACTGGACGGGGGCTTGTGACCCCCTTAAAATGTATCTACAATGTAGAAACATTAAAGGAGGCCATCATGCAGGCTGTTATTCGCAAATGGGGCAATAGCCCCGCGCTTCGTCTCCCGACCTCGGCCTTGAGGGAGGCGGGCTATCAACTGGAACAAAAGGTTGAACTGGTGGTGTCAAGTGGGCGCATCATCATCCAGCCCTCGGAAAAGGTGGAGTACGAGCTTGATGCGTTGATTAGCGGTATTCATGCTGCTAACGCGCATGCTGAAGTTGACTTTGGTGCGCCGGTTGGTCAAGAGAAGTTCTGATGCCACGCGCTTATGTGCCCGATGCCGGGGAAGTCGTTTTGCTTGAATTCGATCCCCAGGCGGGTCACGAACAGGCCGGGCATCGACCCGCGCTCGTGATCAGCCCCGCCAACTACAACGACAAGACCGGACTGATGGTTTGCTGTCCGCTGAGTAGCCAAATCAAGGGCTATCCCTTTGAAGTGCTCACCCAAGTCGATGGCATTGATTGCGCTGTGCTCTCCGACCAAGTGAAGTCACTGGACTGGAAGGCTAGAAAAGCCAAGAAGAAGGCTGTCGTGTCCTCAAAGGTGATGCTGCACGTGAGGGCCAAGATCAAGGCGCTGCTACAAATCCAATGACGCTAAATGGGGTCAGATTCCAATTCATTTCAGAATGGGGGCTAGGCCCTCATTTTTTGAATGTTGGTTTTAGCGCGGCAGTGCCAGATGAATTTTTAGCGCGTCTTCGACAGAGCGCATATCCGACTTGGAGAGCGTGTCATATTGGTTTTTAAGACGGCCCTTGTCCGCTGCCATGATCTGGTCGGTCATTGCCTTACAGTCCTGCCCACCCGCTCTCACGACGGCCTCGCCAGGGTACTGACGGCCTGTGTTACTGGTTAATGGCACGACCACCACGCGCGCCAGATTGCGATTCGCGGCGTCATTGCTCACAATCACGGCGGGGCGAGATTTACGGATCTCGCTACCGACAGCCGGGTCGAAATCGACCCACCACACTTCACCGCGCTGCATCGGCCATGTCTGGGGCAATGGCGTTGCACCACGCTAGCGCCTCGACTTCGCGGGTTTCGTCGCTGGCCATCGCCCGATAACCGGCGTCGAGCGATGTATCGACGACGTGCGGACGAAGCAAGTCCTCAATGAATTGACTCATACGTCGCTTTCCAATCGTCCGATACAGTCCGTCGTACACTGACTCATCCAAGGTGATCGTCATGCGTTTGTGCATTTTTAACTCCATAAATACGTTATACGTATAGTGCATATTATACGAATAAGCTCCATTGGATCAAGTTCTAAAAATTGGGGTCAGCTTCCAATTAATTTCAGAATGAGGACTCGGTTGCTCCTGAATGGGACAAAAATGGAAAACCCCCCTAATTTGAAGCAGGCCTGATCGTTAATTTGTAAGCGACTACTCTCGCGCTACGAAGCTGCCACTCTTGCCGCCGTGTTTTTCCAGCAAGCGCACGTTGGTGATGGTCATGCCTCGATCGACGGCTTTGCACATGTCGTAAATGGTGAGCAGGGCGATCTGGACGGCGGTCAAGGCTTCCATTTCGACTCCGGTGGGGCCGACGGTTTCGACCGTGGCGCTGCAAACCACATGGCTGGGTCGCGCCAGGCTGGCGTGGTGAATGGTGAAATCGAGCGCGACCCGGGTCAGGGCAAGCGGGTGGCACAGGGGGATCAGGTCGCTGGTCTTCTTGGCGGCCTGGATGCCGGCGATGCGGGCGATACCCAGCACATCACCTTTTTTGGCCGTTCCGCTCTCGATCAGGGCCAGGGTAGAGGCCAGCATCTCGATACGTCCGCTGGCAAGCGCCACACGGTGGGTGCTGGCTTTGGCGGCTACGTCGACCATGTGGGCTTGGCCCTGGGCGTCAAAATGGGTGAGTGAGCTCATGGGGCAAGTCCAGAGGGTTGGGAAAACAAGCAGTATTTTCGAGCATCATACGGGGATGTGGAGTTCGATTAAAAAGATGCTGGCGCAAACGGGTCTGCAACGCCGCTCAGGCTGGGGCGTGACCTTGATCAGCAGCGCCTTGCTGTGCGCCCTGCCCTCGCAAGCGCAATTGCCGACGCTGGGCGAAGGCGGCAGTATGACAACGGGTGCTGAGCGCCGCATGGGCGACCGTATCGCGCGTGAACTGTACCGTGACACGGATTACCTGGACGACCCGGTTTTGGTGGAATACGTCCAAAGTATTTGGCAGCCGTTGTTGGCGGCAGCGCGGACCCGGGGTGATTTGACGCCCGAACTGTACGAACGCTTTGCCTGGAAAATCATGCTCGGGCGCGACCGCAGTGTTAACGCCTTTGCCCTGCCGGGCGGCTATTTCGGACTGCACTTGGGGCTGATGGGGGTAGTGAGCAGCCGTGACGAGCTGGCTTCCGTGTTGGCGCATGAGATCAGCCATGTGACGCAACGCCACATCTCGCGCCTGATTAGCCAACAAAGTCAGCAAAGCCCCTTGCTGTTGGGGGCCATGATTCTGGCGCTGCTCGCAGCCAGCAAAAACCCCCAAGCCGCCAGCGCGGTGATGGTGGGCGGCCAAGCGGTAGCGATTCAAAGCCAACTCAATTTTTCGCGCGACATGGAGCGCGAAGCCGACCGCGTGGGGTACAGCGCCATGACGCAGGCTGGTTTTGCGCCGCAGGGATTTGTCACCATGTTCGAGAAGCTGCAGCAAGCTTCCAGACTGAACGACAACAGCGCTTTTCCCTATTTGCGCAGTCACCCCATGACCACCGAACGGATGGCCGATATGCAGGGCCGCCAGCAACTCCAGGAAAATGCTAACCAGCCGGTCACAGCAACGCTGGAACACGCGATGGCGGCGGCGCGCGCCAGGGTGCTCAGTGGGCCCGGGGCCGAGACGTTGCGTGGCTGGGTGAACGAAGCGCAGAGCAGTGAACTGGCCAAACAAGATCTGACCCAGCGCTGTGCCGTGTTGTACGCTGCGGCACTGGCCAGTGCCAAGTTGCGAGAAAACGCATCGGTGCAGGGTTGGCTGGCGTCTTTGCAAACACTGACGCGGGAGGAACCGCGCGCCGCGCGTTTGATCCGCTTGTTGGCCATCGAGGTGCAGACGGGAGCGGCCCAAGCGCAGAACGCTGCTGCGCTGGCAACGGCGGGCACCACTCACTGGGAGCGGCCCGAGTTGATGCTGGCGGTCGCGGGCTTGGTCAAGCTGGGGCGTGCCAAGGAAGCGGCGCAACATTTGCAAAGCTGGTTGGCGTTGCAACCGGGCGACAGCCTAGCCTGGCAACAGCTGGCCCAAGCTTATGCGGCCCAGGGCCAGACCTTGAGCGCGGTGCGGGCCGAAGCGGAAGTGCGAGTGGCTCAGTTGGATTACCCGGCTGCCCTTGACCGGTTCCGGGCCGCACAGGATTTGGCGCGTGATTCAAGTCGGCGCAACGAGGCGGGTGCGCACATCGAAGCGTCCATCATCGACGCCAGAACACGCCAAGTGCAACTACTTTTTAAGGAGCAGGCGCTCGAGCGCTGAGTCGATCACCATGCTCAGGGCGGAATAAATCAGCGAGCCAAGCAGGGCCGCACCAAAGTCACGCACCCAAAACCCGGCCAAGATGCTGCCGGCGGCCCAGAACATCAGGGCGTTGATGACAAACAGGAACAAACCCATGGTGATCAGGGTGACGGGCAAGGTCAGCAGCACCAACACGGGTCGCAGCACGGTGTTGAGCAAGCCAATCACCAAGGCGGCAATCAGCGCGGCACCAAAACTTTTAACTTCCACGCCGAGCTCAAGCTGAGCCACCGCCAGCAATGCGGTGGCGCTGAGCAGCCATTTGAAAACAAGCTTCATGGGGCCAGAGCATAGCAGCCTCACATGAAGCACCTGAGAGGCTTTGATCACTCAGCGACCAGCATCAAAGCGGCGCCCATGCCGGTCACTGCAGCGGGGATCTCCCAGTAGGAGCTGTGTTGTTCGGATTGATCGGCTGTGACGTGTGGTAAATCCTGACCGAACCGAGGTCGCCGAGCATCCAAAACATGGGCCAGGCCGTGTTGGACCTGCAACTGCTGGGTTAATTCAACCAGATCGCCGTGTGCCAGTACCGTGGTAATTTTATCGCCCCGGGAATGCAGCGTAGGTACCAGACTGGCAAACAGCTCGTCGGCCCACTTGGCGCGCCAACTCTGCATCGCTTGGTCAGAAATCCAGCGGCTGGCGTGATGCGTCAGATGTGGCGGGCATGCCACCAGAATCCAGTGCGTGGCTTGCATCGCGGGACCAGCCGTGAGATTTTTCATCGGGGCCAGTTGGTGTAGCGAAAAGTCTGGTTCGTCCAGATACACAATGATGTTGTCCATGAAGAACTCCTTGGGGTAAGTAAAGGACTGAAAACTCCTTGGCGCTGCGGGTCAGGCGACTTGACCAGGATGCCCTCCTCGTTTGGATTGATGAGCGCTCCACCAGCCTGCAGCCAGCACGCCCATGACGGATGTGATGTAGGCGATCCAACGGGCCAGCGTATGGCGTAGCTCGGGCGGATCAAATACAGCGTCTAGCAGCGGCTCATTCACGATCATTTGGGCCGCGGTGAGGGCCAGCACGGCAGCGCCGATCTGAATGATGACGGGGTAGCGGTCAACCAGTTTGAGCACCAGGGAACTGCCGAACACCACAATCGGCACACTGACCAGCAGACCAATGACGACCAAGTCGAATTCGCCATGGGCCGCACCGGCTACGCCCAGCACATTGTCCACGCCCATCAGGGCATCAGCCACGATGATGGTTTTCATAGCGCCCCAAAAGCTGGCGACCAGCGGGCCACCGTGCGACGCAATCTTGTTGTCGTTGAGCAAATTGAAGGCAATCCAAAGCAGGGCCAAACCGCCGACGCCCATCAGGCCAGGGATTTGGAGCAGCCAGACCACGCCAACCGTCATGACCGAGCGAACGACGATGGCGCCGACCGTGCCCCAGACAATCGCTTTTTGCCGCTGGTTCGGTGGCAGGCTACGTGCCGCCAAGGCGATCACGATGGCGTTATCGCCGGCCAGCACCAAGTCAATGAGAACGATAGACAGCAGGGCGTAGCACCATGCACTTGAGAGAAATTCCATAACCTCACGCTCCGTGTTGAAGAACCCATCAACAATCTGTAGCGTAGAGGTCTGGAATCAGGGGTTGCAAGCCAACCACAAACTCGCTTCGACGAAACCCGCCACAGGTTCACATCGAAGGTCTTGCTCAGCATGCTGCGATGGAATTTGCCCAACAAGCCGGAGGTTGTGTTTTAACGACCTCGCATTGACGACTTGCTGTCCCCCGCTGCAACGAACCGTTGCGACGGGAGGGAACTACTCCCCTTCGTGCTGTCAATATAGCAAGGACTTCAAGGTTTTCAAACGGGTTGAGACTGCGCGCTATCATCCCTATCCCTCAAGCGACTGATCATGGCCGGAATTCACATCACCGATATCGAAGCCGCCATTAATTTTTGGCGTGCCAAAAGCCCCTCACCCGACGGGGTGACTCTGCCAAGTCCAACCCGCGCACTGGCCGAAGTTTATGCCCTGATGGTTTTTTACCATCAGGTGCTGGCCGATGAGCAGACCATGCCCCAAGCCGCGATGGACGCTTGGCTGGTCTGGTACCGAAGTACACCGGATACGCCATGCATTGCCATTTGCTCAACCAGTCAGGGGGATGCGGTGTGCAAAGGCTGCGGCCGCAGTTTTGAAGAAGTCCAGCATTGGACCGACATGCGGCCATCCGAAAAACGCGAGACTTGGCGCCGCATCACGCTAGAGGCCGACGCCTGGCGTTTTAACCGGTACGCTGAAAGAGCGGTTGAGAGCTAACAGCTTATTTCCAGCGAACGGGCTCAATGTCCACGTTACGCTGGCCGTCGCTCAACATCAACACGCCTTCTTGGATCGTTGCCTGCAACTGCATATTGCGTTGCGCCAGGGTGCCCAGCGCCTGAGAAGCCTCGGTCGGAACCCGGTAAACGCTGAGGTTTTTCGGACGCGCGAGCTTAGACGCCATGCCGCGCCACCAAACTTCAGATGAGTGGGCAAAACAGTACAACAGCACTTCATCGGCGCGGCCGCAAGCTTTGAGCAGGGGTTTGTCTTCGGGTTGCCCGACCTCGATCCACAGCCGAGTCAGACCCGTGAAATCACGCAACCAAACGTCGGGTTCGTCCGGGTCCGACAGGCCCGCGCCAAATGCCAGCGTACCGTCACCGCCGCACACGCTTTGCAGCTTGTAGGCGTTGAAGGCCAGCGCTACCAGCCTTACCATCATGCGCTCGTCAGTCTCGCTCGGATGGCGCGCCAGCGTTAGGCTGTGGTCGGCGTAATAGCCGTGGTCAATATCGGCAATTTGCAGACTGGCTTTGAAGACAGTGGATTTAAGGGCCATGCAGCGACTTCAAACCCGCCGCGCCAATTCTGTCGCCATGCCAATGTAGCTGGCTGGTGTCATGGCCAGTAGCCGCGTTTTGTCAGTTTCGGGAATGTCGAGCTGGCGGATCAACTGGTGCAGATCGGCGGCACTGACGGTTTGACCACGGGTCACTTCCTTGAGCTTTTCATAAGCACCGGCCACGCCAAAACGACGCATCACGGTCTGAATCGGTTCGGCCAGCACTTCCCACGATGCGTCCAGGTCGGCGGCGATCACCTCGGCATTGAGTTCAAGCTTGCCCAGGCCAGTGGCGAGCGACTGGTAAGCCAATACGGCGTAACCCAACGCCACACCCATATTGCGCAACACGGTGGAGTCGGTCAGATCGCGCTGCCAGCGCGAAATCGGCAGCTTTTCGCTCAAGTGTTTGAGCAAGGCATTGGCCAAGCCGAGATTGCCTTCGGCGTTCTCGAAGTCAATCGGATTGACTTTGTGCGGCATGGTTGAGGACCCAATTTCACCAGCTTTGAGGCGCTGTTTGAAATAACCCAAGCTGACATAACCCCAGATGTCGCGCGATAAGTCGATCAGGATGGTGTTGCTGCGGGCCACAGCGTCAAACAACTCAGCCATGTAGTCGTGCGGCTCGATCTGAATGCTGTAGGGTTGGAAAGTCAGACCCAGACCCCGTGGTTCGGGCTTTTCGACGACGTTTCGGGCAAAAGTTTCCCAGTCAAAGTCGGGCCAGGCGCTGAGGTGGGCGTTGTAGTTGCCGACCGCGCCGTTCATTTTGGCCATGATGGCGACCGCACCGATTTTGTCGCAAGCCGTTTGCAAGCGCACCAGTACGTTGGCAATTTCCTTGCCGACCGTGGTCGGGCTGGCAGTCTGACCGTGGGTGCGGCTGAGCATGGGAATGGCGGCGTAAGCGTGGGCCATTTCGCGCAGTTTGAGCAGCAGGGTGTTGAGCGCGGGCAACAGCACCAAGTCGCGTCCGGCGCGCAGTTGCAGCGCATGACTGGTGTTGTTGATGTCTTCGCTGGTGCAAGCAAAGTGGACGAATTCGCTGGCAGCCAGCAGTTCGGGTTGGTCTTGCAGCTTGGACTTGATCCAGTACTCGACGGCTTTCACGTCGTGGTTGGTGACTTTCTCAATGTCCTTGATAGCCAGGCCATCGGCTTCACAGAAGTTGCTCACCAGGCCCAGCAAATAGCTGCGTGCAGCCGCTGACAGGGGTTTGAATTCCGCAAACCCGGCGTCGCTCAAGGCAATAAACCAGGTTACTTCGACCTGAATCCGGCGTTGCATATAGCCTTGTTCGCTCATCAAAGGTCGCAATGGGGCGAGCTTGGCGGCGTAGCGGCCGTCCAGGGGAGACAGGGCGGAAATGGAGGAAAAAGTCATGCCCCAATTGTAGGTGGCTAGAATGAGTCTCCTTGTGAACTTTCGAAATCCATGAAATTAATCGGCTCCCTCACCAGTCCCTATGTGCGCAAAGTGCGCGTTGTTCTCGCAGAAAAGAAGCTCGATTACCACTTCGTGACCGAGGATGTTTGGTCAGCCGACACCGACATCAGCGCATCGAACCCCCTGGGCAAAGTGCCCTGCTTGGTGGTTGAAAACGCTGAAGCCTTGTTCGATTCCCGGGTGATTGTGGAATACCTCGACACCTTGTCGCCCGTTGGCAAGTTGATTCCGGCCATGGGGCGTGAGCGGGCTGAAGTCAAGGTGTGGGAAGCGCTGGCCGATGGCCTGCTCGACGCCGCTATTCTGGCCCGACTCGAGTCCGGCTGGGCTGGTCGCAAAGAGTGTGAACGTAGCCAGGCCTGGATCGACCGACAGCTGGGGAAAATCAATGCCAGTCTGAAAGCGATGGACAAAGGCCTGGGCGAAAAACCGTTTTGCTCCGGGATTCACTTGAGCTTGGCTGACATTGCCACCGGCTGTGCCCTGAGTTATTTGGATTTCCGCTTCCCGCAAATCAGCTGGCGCAGCGAATACCCCAACTTGGCCAAGTTCCAGGACAAGCTGGATCAGCGCCCCAGTTTTTCGGATACCCAGCCTTAAACGGCGACCAGTCGGGTCCCGTCACGGCCATCCACCATGACCGTACCCCTGCCCGCTTTTCTTGAAAAAATAAGTCCGCGTGACACCGTGTTGGCGCGGCTGGCCGAGCTGCCGCGCCCCTTGGTGTTCACCAACGGTGTTTTCGATGTGATGCACCGGGGCCATGTGCTGTATCTGGCGCAGGCCCGCGCCTTGGGCGCGAGCTTGCTGGTGGCGTTGAACACCGACGCATCGGCGCGCCGCTTGAACAAGGGGCAGGACCGGCCGCTGAACCGACAAGAAGACCGGGCTTGTGTGATGGCGGCGCTGGCGTCGGTCAGCTTGGTCACTTGGTTTGACGAAGACACACCGCTGGAGCTGGTGGCCGAAATCAAACCCGATATTTTGGTCAAGGGCGGCGATTACGACATGAGTTCGCTGGCAGAAACGGGCGTGGTACAGGCTAATGGCGGGCGGGCTCTGTCACTGCCCTTTGTCGCGGGTTACTCGACCACGGCCTTGGTCAACAAAATACGCAATACGCCCTGAGTTCGGCCGCGGCCTAGCCAAACACCTCATGCCACAGCACCAGCACGGCGGCGCGCTGCTGAACGAGCAAGGCCGGGTCGGACGTTGCTGCAACTTCATCAAGCCGGGCCCGGTGCTGCAGTCGGCGCAGTTCGCGGTAAGCATTGGCGGCTTGCAGGCCTACGCCGCTTGACAGCAGGGAGGCGGACTCGGCCACTTGGAGCAAAGCGATATTGCCGGCGTTGGCGATCAATTCTGGGTGGCTGGCGGCGTGTAACAGCACCAAGGCCTGCACCGAAAACTCCAGATCGATCATGCCACCGGGGCTGTGCTTGAGGTCAAACACCCCCGCCTTGACCACAAAAGCCTTGCGCATTTTGTCGCGCATGGCCGTGATTTCCTGGTTCAGCAGCTGCTTGTCGCGCGGCGACACGATGACGGCGCGGCGCACGGCATCAAAACGCTGACGCAAACTGCTAGCACCCAAAACACAGCGGGCACGGGTCATGGCTTGGTGCTCCCAGGTCCAGGCGGAGTTGCTGCCGCGTTGCTGCTGGTAATTGGCAAAGGCTTGGAAGCTGCTCACCAGCAAGCCCGAGTTGCCGCTAGGGCGCAAAGCGGTGTCGATTTCATACAGATCGCCATCACCCGTTTTAACCGACAAGCAGGCGATCATTTTTCGGGCCAAGCGGGCATAGATTTCGCCGGCGCGCTCATCTTCGTCGTCATAAACGAAAACGATGTCCAGATCGCTGCCGTAGCCAAGCTCTTTGCCGCCCAATTTGCCATAGGCCAGAATGGCAACTTGCGGTTCATCGCGGTGGCGCTGTGGCAGGTCAGCCCAACACCAGCGTAGCGTGATGCGCAACACCGCCTCGGCCAGCGCGGTGAGTTCATCGCCAACTTGCTCTACGGTGAGTACGCCTTCGAGGTCGCGCGCCAGGGTGCGAAAAACTTCAGCATGGTGGGCCCGGCGCAATAAATTGAGGAGGGCTTCTTCATGGTCCTCGGCGCTGGTCTGCAGTGCCTGTTTGCGCAGTTCGAGCTCCTGCTCGAACTCGGCCGCAACAAAGCGCTCATCGAGCAAGTCCGGGCTGGCGAGTTCATCGATCACGCCCGGATGTAATTGCAAATAGCGCGCCGGGAAACGGGCGGCACCGAGCAGGCGCAGCAGTCGCTCATGAACTGCAGGACGTTCTAATAACAGGGCCAAATAACTTTCGCGACGCAACAGGGCTTCCATCCAGTCGGTCAGGCGCAGGGCCGCGAGTTCGCTGCTGCGACCTTGGCTCACCCAGCGAGCCGTGCGCGCGAGCAACTGCAACAACCGCTGACGCGACGGCTCACTTAAGCGGTTAACTTTCGGCTGAGACCAGCATTGAGCGACCCGCTCATGGAGAGCGCCGCTCATGGCATGGATGACGTCATCAAACTCAAGTGGGGCGCTGAGCGGTGTGCTGCGCCCCGCTGGCTTGTGGTCCAGACCCAGCAGCCGATCGAACTCCTGCGCAACACGGTCGCGATGCTTGTTGAGCTGTTCTAAAAACACAGCTGAATCGCTCCAAGCCAGGGTCCGGGCAATCCAGTTCAAGTCATCCACCTGGCTGGGCAAGACATGGGTTTGTTGGTCGTCCAGGTATTGAATCCGGTGCTCGACTTGGCGCAAAAAAATATAAGCCAGGCTCAGATCTTGCGCTGTGGTTTGAGGCATGAGACCGGCTTGCGCTAATCGCTGCAAGGCCTTCAAGGTGGAACGGGTTCGCAATTCGGGAAATTGACCGCCCCTCACCACTTGCAGCAACTGCACGGTGAACTCAATCTCGCGTATTCCGCCTCGGGAGAGCTTGACGTCATTGAGGCGCTCAGGACGCGCTGTACTACGCTGCGCTGTATGGGCCCTGATTTTTTGGTGCAGGTCGCGCAATGCGTCGAACACGTTGTAATCCAGGTAGCGACGGAAAACAAAAGGCAAAACCAGCTCGCGCAGCGCTTTGGCAGAGCCGTCGTGGCGCTTAGGCGCGGGGGCGACCACCCGGCTTTTGAGCCAGGCGAAGCGCTCCCATTCGCGGGCTTGCGAATAAAAATAAGTTTCCAGCGCAGACAACGAGCTGGCCGGGGGGCCTGAGCCGCCGTTGGGGCGCAAGGCCAAATCGACCCGAAACACAAAACCATGCTCGGTGACGGAACCGATCAGGCTATAAATGCCGCGCACTGCTTTGGCAAAATACTCTTGATTGGAGATGTGGGCGCCACCCATGGCTTGGCCGCTGGTTTCCCCGTCCTGGTCGTACACATAAATCAGGTCGATATCGCTGGAGACGTTGAGTTCTCGGCCACCGAGCTTGCCCATGCCAACAACCCAGAACTGAGCGCGCTCGCCTGATGGTGTGGTCGGTGCGCCGTGGGCGTGGTCGAGCTCGGCAAAAACCTGGGTGCATGCTTGGTCCAGGGCAAACTCGGCCAGCTCGGTCATGGTCTGAGTCACTTGTTCCAAGGTCGCCTGGCCCGCACAATCGAGTTGAAGCAAGCGCGCTAGCACCAATTGGCGCAGAACCCGCAATGCTGTCGCATGGTCCTGGCCTAGGCTTTGCAAAGCTGAGTAAGTCTGGCTCAGGCTGCTCGGGCTCGGTAGTCCCGCCGCCAGCAAATCCAGCAGCTCAGCGTAGCGGCGTCGCACCCGTTGATCAAAGCGTGAATAAAGTGCCAACGAAGCGGGCGAGATTGCATCCGATGGCTCTGCAATCGATGGATTGCGGGTCATAATTCCAGACACCCAAGCCAGCCCAGCATGACCGCACCGACTTCCCTCCGCTCGTCCCTGTTCCAGGCGCTTGCACGCGTCTTGCGTTGGGTCCTGTGGTTGGGGGTTGGCATCACGTTGTTATTCACTTTGGCTTGGGGCCTGCTGCATTGGGTCATTGTGCCGCGAGTCGGTGAGTTTCGTCCACTGGTCGAAGCGCGGGCCAGTCAGCTACTAGGCGTTCCAGTTCGGATCGCTGACATCACGGCCCGTTCGGCCGGTTTGATCCCCACTTTTGAACTGGCGCATGTCACTTTGCACGAGGCCAGCGGGAAAGAGGCCTTGCGGTTGACCCGGGTGGTTGCGACCTTGTCGCCTGCATCGCTGTGGCGGCTGGGTTTTGAGCAGATTTACATCGACCGACCGACGTTGAGTGTTCGGCATGCTAGCGATGGCAAGCTCTACGTCGCTGGGCTGGATTTTTCTCGGCACCAAGAAGTTGACAACAGAGTGATTGACTGGGTGTTCTCGCAAGCTGAACTGGCCGTTCAGCAAGGAACACTCGAGTGGATTGACGAGAAGAATGATTTGCCGCCAGTGACTTTCGAGCAAGTTAATTTGGTGCTGCGCAATACTTTGCGGGTCCACAGTGCGCGGATCGATGCCACACCGCCCGCGCTATGGGGGGACCGCTTCACGCTCATGGCGAAATTCAAAGAGCCGCTGTGGTCGCTCACGGCAGACGGCTGGCGCGATTGGACGGGTCAACTCTATGCTGATTTTGCCAACATCGACTTGGCCCAGCTCAGCCGTTATGCACATTGGGGGATCGATGTCGCACAAGGCCGCGGAGCTTTGCGCAGCTGGGTCGATGTGGCGCGCGGACGGGTGCTGGGAACGGCAGCCGATGTCGTGTTGTCCCAGCTCAAGCTCACCGTGAAGGAACAGCTGCCGCCGCTGGAGTTGGCTTCGGTTTCGGGTCGCATGGGTATTCGGATGCAGAAGCAGGGCTTCGAGATCACAACGCAGGGTCTGCAATTCGATACCCGTGATGGCCTGCATTGGCCGGGTGGAAATTTGCGTCTGAATTACATCCCGGCTGAGGGCCAAGCGCTGGCGCATGGGGAACTGAGTGCTGATCAGCTTGATTTGGCGGCGCTGGCCCAAATTGCGCAAAGATTGCCGCTCGATCCGGCCAGCCATGCCGCTTTGCTGCGTCTTTTGCCCAAAGGACGGGTGGAGCAAATTCAGGCGAATTGGCAGGGGCTGCTGGAGCGACCTGAAAAATTCTCGGTCAAGGGCCGGGTCAAAGGCTTGGAGCTGGCCGGGGCGGTTCGTGGTGCCGATGTGGATTTCGATGCGAATCAGGCTAGCGGCAGCTTGAGCCTCTCGCTCAACAAGGGGGCGCTGGAATTCCCAGGCCTGTTTGATGAACCTGTGATGGAATTTGACCAGCTGAGTACGGACGCGAATTGGCAGCTTGAGGGTGAAAAACTGACGCTGAATTTTCCTAATTTGAAGTTCAGCCATGCCGATGCCCAGGGCCAGGCCCAAGTCAAGTGGCAGACCGCCACGGCCAGGGCGGGCGGCGGGCGTGGACCGGGCGTGATCGATGTCAAAGGCAGCTTAAATCGGGCCAACGGTGCGCGGGTCTACCGCTATTTGCCCACCATGTTGAGTCCGGCGCTGCGCCATTACGTGCGCGATGCGGTACGCCAGGGCGAGGCCAGTGCGGTCAATTTCAGAATCAAGGGTGATTTACGCGACATGCCGTTTACCGACCCACGGCTTGGCGAATTCAAGATTTCAGCCCAAACCAAGAACGTGACCTGGGCCTATGTCCCGCCCGAAATACAAAGTGCCAAGGACTTGCCTTGGCCGGCCTTAACCCGCTTGTCAGGCGAGCTGGTGTTTGACCGGGCCTCGCTGCAGCTTAAAAATTTGCGCTCGGGTGTCGCAGGTGCCCCGGGGCTGGAGTTTTCCAAATCCGAAGCGGTGATCCCGGACTTGGCTAAAACGGCCACGGTCCAAGTCCGGGCCGAGGCGCGCGGCCCGTTGGATGAAATGCTCAAGGTCATCAACACTTCAGCCTTGGCCGGACTGACCGATCAAGTCCTGGCTCAGTCTAGCGCCGTCGGGACAGCCGACTACCGGTTTCGCCTGAACCTGCCCTTGGCGGCCTTGGGGCAATCCAAAGTGAGCGGCAGCGTGGCCTTGGCCGATAACGAGTTCCAGTTTTCCGGCGACACACCTCGGTTCAGCCGGGCTAAAGGGGTGGTGAATTTTTCAGAAAAAGGTTTTTCAGTGGCGCTGGACCAAGCCCGTCTGCTCGGGGGTGAGGTCAAACTCGAAGGCGGCAGCGTGGCGCCAACAGCTGTCAGCGCCGCGACGGCGGCTGGGCGCGTGGTGGGTCCGACGTTGGTGTTGCGGGCCCAAGGTAGCGTCAGCGCTACGGGCTTGCGGCAAGCCAAAGAGCTGGGCGCAATCGCGCGCATGGCGGAGCACGCCAACGGCAGCACGCCCTACTCGGCGGTGTTGAGCTTGCGCCGTGGGGTGCCTGAATTGACGATTAACAGTAGCCTGCAAGGACTCGAACTCAATTTGCCTGAACCCTTGAGCAAGCCTGCAGCGACGGTTTTACCGCTGCAGTTTGAACGCGCACTGCTCAATGAACCTGTGCCACGAAGCGCAGGCGCTCCTTTGCAAGACCGGTTGACGCTCAAGCTGGGATCCTTGGCCGCGCTGGACTATGTGCGCGAGCTGGCTGGAAATGAGGCGCGGGTACTGCGCGGTGCCATTGGCGTGGGTCTGGCGCCAGACGAAGCTGTGCCCCTGCCCCGGCAGGGAGTTGCCGCCAACATCAGTCTGGGCAGCGTTGACCTAGACGCCTGGCAGGCGATTTTTTCGGGTGCTACCGGCGTCAATATCACGACCAACTTGGGGTCGGCCGCAGCGCAGCGTACTGTCGCGCAAAGCGATCGAGAGGCCTTGAGTTACTTGCCTACCACCATGGCGATAAGAGCCAAAGAGCTGACCTTGTCCGGACGCAAGCTGCACCAAATTGTGGTCGGCGGCGCACGCGAAGGCCTGCTGTGGCGCGCCAACCTGGACGCCTCCGAGCTCAATGGCTATCTTGAATACCGGCAGTCGCTGGGTGCTGAGGCGGGACGAGTCTATGCCCGGCTGGCACGTCTGACACTGGCCTCAGCCGGTTCCAAAGAAGTCGAGACGCTGCTGGAGGAGCAACCTGCAAGCATTCCAGCACTCGATATCGTGGTGGATGACCTGGAGTTAAGAGGGAAAAAATTGGGGCGGGTAGAAATCGAGGCCATTAATTCGAACGCTGGTCCTGTGGTGCGAGCGGGCATGGACCGCGAATGGCGACTCAATAAGCTCAATGTCCGAACGCCAGAAGCACAGTTTTCCGCCACGGGCAATTGGGCCGCGCTCACCAACGCGCAAGCACAGGGAGCGCTTGCTCAGACGCAAGCCCGGCGCCGCACCCAGATGCAGTTCAAACTGGACATTGCTGATGCGGGTGAATTTCTCAAGCGCTTTGGCATGAAGGACGTGGTTCGGGGCGGCAAGGGCAAGATGGAGGGACAAGTGGGCTGGTTGGGTTCACCTTTGACGCTGGATTACCCGACCCTCAGCGGTGCTTTCCATGTCAATGTGGAAACAGGCCAGTTCCTTAAAGCTGACCCCGGTATTGCCAAGTTGTTTGGCGTGCTCAATTTGCAAGCCTTGCCACGTCGGCTGACGCTTGATTTCCGTGACGTGTTCAGCGAAGGATTTGCTTTCGATTTTTTCAGAGGGGATGTCGCGATCGAGCAAGGCATGGCCAAAACCAACAACCTGCAAATGAAAGGCGTTAATGCGGCGGTGCTGATGGAAGGTGGGGCCGACATTGCCAAGGAAACGCAGGACATTCGGGCGGTGGTGGTGCCGGAAATTAACGCTGGGTCGGCCGCGCTTATTGCCACGGCGATTAATCCGGCGGTCGGCCTGGGTACTTTTTTAGCCCAATTGTTTTTGCGTCGACCATTGATTCAATCGAACACCCAAGAATTCAGGGTCACGGGTTCCTGGGCCGATCCCCAAATTCAAAAAATCGAACCCAAGGCGGCAGATAAGGAGAGCGACAAGTCCGAACCCAAGGCCGTTGAACCAGGAGTGAAACCATGAAGGTTGCTGCTATCCAAATGGTTTCGGGGCGTAGCCTAGAGGCCAACTTGACGTGGGCTGCGGATTTGTTGGCGCAAGCTGCACAGGCTGGCGCCGAGTTGGTTTTGCTGCCGGAGTATTTTTGTTTGCTGGGCCAAGTCGATACCGACAAACTGGCGCTGCAGGAGCGTCTGGGTCAGGGCCCAATCCAGGATTTTCTTTCGGATGCGGCCCAACGTCTGGGGCTTTGGATCGCTGGCGGGACCTTGCCGCTGAGCATCGACGACAGCGCGAACGCGCAGCAGGTCTTCAATAGCACCTTGGTTTATTCGCCCCAAGGGCAGTGTGTGGCCCGGTACGACAAGATGCACTTGTTTCGGTTTAACAATGGGCAGGAGCGCTATGACGAGTCGCGGGTCTTGCTCCCGGGACAGCAACCCCAAATGTTTGATTTGAATTCGCGTGATGGCCAGTGTTGGCGCATTGGTCTGAGCATCTGTTATGACCTGCGTTTTCCTGAGTTGTACCGTCGCTATGCGCAGGATGGCGCCAATTTGATGCTGGTTCCCAGTGCTTTCACTTACGGGACGGGACGCTCGCATTGGGAGGTTTTGCTGCGGGCGCGGGCGATTGAAAATCTGGCTTTTGTCATGGCCGCGGCCCAGGGCGGGCGGCATGAAAATGGGCGTAGCACCTGGGGCCACAGCATGTTGATCAATCCCTGGGGCGTGGTGTTGAGCGAGCTCGATCAAGGCGAAGGCGTGGTCGTGGCCGAACTGGATTTTTCCTTGCTTGAACAATCCCGCGCCCAACTCCCGGCGTTGGAGCACCGGACGCTGTGAACAGTGGTTTACCCGAGCCTGTCGGCCCTGCGTCGGGCCGCCGGCGCCAATTTCTGTGGACGACCCTGCTGTTGCTGGTGTTGTCTTTGCTGGCGACCTTGGTCTGGCTGGCCAAACGCTATGAAAGCAGTCAGACCCAGGTGCGGCTGGAGCGGGAGGCCTCCGAAGCGGTAGCCGATATTCGGTCCTCGCTCAATCGCAACGTGCAAAACCTTCAAGCTTTGGCGTTCAACCAACCCCAGGCCAGCAATTGGAAGGCCGAAGCCGGTGCATTTTTGCGCTCGCATAGAGAACTGGTTCGGGTCGAGTGGCGCGACAGTCAGTGGCAGGTTCTGGCTCAGCTCGATTCGCCGTTTCGCTTGCCGGTGTTTTCCCGGCTGGGGCGCGATCGTTCCCGCAATGAGGCGCTACAAACTTGCCAGTCGGCCAGTCGCTTGAACGGACCGTCCTACTCCGGGAGTTATTTCGTTCCCTTGCCTGATGGTCTGGGGATGGAAATGTTGGACCTGTGTCTGCCGCTGTTTGACGAGGGCAGCTTGACGGGCTATGTGCTGGCCACCTACTCCTTGCCTGCGTTGCTCGACGAGCTGGTCAGTGCACAAAACAAACATGAACACGAGGTCTCTTTCACCGAGGGTGACGGAACCCGATTGGCTGCGCGGGGCGTGCAGCGCAAGGGCGAGATCAAGAACAGTGCCCAGCAGTTGCTCGATTTGCCTGGCACCACCTTGGTTTTCCGGATGGACAACTGGCGCACCGAGACGGGTTTGTTTCCCAACGTGTTGACGGCCTTGGTCGCAGCCATGGCGATCGCTCTGGTGTTGATTTTGGCTTTGTTGGGCAAAGACACGCGGCGGCGCTTGAAGGCTGAACGCGATTTGGCTGATGCTCTGGCCTTTCGCAAAGCCATGGAAGACTCGTTGGTCACGGGCTTGCGTGCGCGCGACTTGCAGGGGCGAATTACTTACGTCAACCCCGCTTTTTGCCAAATGCTGGGTTTCAGTGCGCAAGAGCTGCTGGGCCACGGGCTTGACGCGCCTTACTGGCCACCCGAACGGGTCGATGAATACCAACAGCGCCATGCCATCCGCTTGGCAGGTAGTGTTCCGCCGCGCGAAGGTTTTGAGTCAGTCTTTATGCGTAAGGACGGCAGTCGTGTCCCGGTGCTGATCATCGAGGCGCCGTTGATTAATGCGCAGGGAACACAGACCGGCTGGATGAGTGCTTTCCTCGACATCAGTGAGCAACGCCGGGTTGAAGAATTGTCACGGGCCAGCCAGGAGCGGCTGCAAGCCACTGCGCGTTTGGCCACGGTGGGCGAGATGGCGTCCCTGCTCAGTCATGAACTCAATCAGCCGCTGGCAGCGATATCGAGTTACGCCGCAGGCAGTATCAATTTGCTGCGCGAAGGCGCGGTGGCTAACGCCGACATGACCTTGGCCATGCGCCGCATTGCCGAGCAGGCGGCGCGGGCCGGTAAGGTCATCAAAAGCGTGCAGGATTTTGTCCGCCGGCGCGATCAGGCACGTGAGGCAGTCGCCCCGCAAGCTTTGTTGGCGGCGATTTTGCCCTTGGTCAACTTGCAGGCGCGCAAACTGTCGGTCCAACTCAAGACCCAAGTCGAGCCGGGTTTGCCCCGGGTACTGTGCGACCGAACCATGGTTGAGCAGGCGCTGCTCAATCTGGCACGCAATGGCATGCAGGCCATGGACCGTGCTGATCTGGAGCAGCGCGTTTTGTTGATACGGGTAACACAAGCCAGTGGCGCACAAAGCGCGCGCTGGCTTGAATTCTCCGTCAGCGACTGTGGTCACGGGATTACGCCGGAAGTCGAGCAGCAACTGTTCACACCATTTTTCACCACCAAACCCGAGGGCATGGGCTTGGGCTTGAGCCTGTGCCGAACCGTGGCCGAGCAACACGGAGGCGAGCTCAGTTTCAAGCCCAATGTGCCGCAAGGAACTTGCTTTAGCTTTTTGTTACCCCTGGCATAAGATCGCCCTATGCAACCCCTGATTGAGGCTTCAGTTTTCATCGTGGACGATGACGCCAGTGTGCGTGATGCCTTGGCGTGGCTGTTGCGCTCGCGACGCTTGGCAAGTGAGAGTTTTGCCAGTGCCCAAGCATTTCAAAAACGGGTGAAAGACCAGGGCTTGCCCCAGCATGCCTGTTGCTTGTTGCTCGACGTTCGCATGCCCGGACTCAGTGGCTTGGCCTTGTTTGATTGGCTGATTCAACAGAACTTGCACCAAGCCGTGCCGGTTATTTTTCTGACCGGTCATGGTGATGTTCCCATGGCCGTGGAGGCGGTCAAACGCGGCGCTTTCGATTTTTGTGAAAAACCATTTTCAGACAATGCCTTGGTGGACCGAATTGAGCAGGCTTTGGCCTTGTCGTTGAGCCTTGTTCAGGATCAAAAAGTGATCAGCCGCTTGCGCGAACGCTTGACCGAGTTGACTGAGCGCGAGCGCGCCGTGATGAATTTGGTCGTGGCCGGCCTACCCAATAAAAGCATTGCCAGTCAGCTGGAAATCAGTGTTCGAACGGTGGAAGTTCACCGGGCCCGAGTTTTCGAGAAAATGAACGTGAAATCGGCAGTTGAACTGGCCAATTTATTGCGAAATGTCTAAACGCTTTTCCTGCTCTTTGACGAGCGCTCAAGTCGGCTTGTTTTGGTCTGGGGTCGACTGCGGCTCGGAGGTGTCGGCGGGTTGGGGTTCGGTCGGCAATTCCCCTTGGGTACGACCCGAGAACATGGTCCACCAGACTATCAGCAACAAAATCAACAAAGCACCGAGTGCTTCGAGCAAAAGCCAGGTCATGAATCGTCTCCCGAGTTGGACCGCAATGGCTTTGATTGTAGGAATACTGGCTGCGTGCAGCAGTGGGCCCCGCCCCAGCGCCTTGCCGATCCACCCTGCAGTGGTAAATCAACAGAACGAACCCAAGAGCGAGCCGGGCGATTCAGCGTTGCCTGCGCAGCTGCAGCAAACGAAAAGTCGCTGGACGCCGGTGGCCTGGTCCGAACTGCCAGGTTTTGGCCAAGATCCTTTGTTCGAGGCCTGGAATGCCTGGTTAAGAAGTTGCGAGCGCAAGGTCTCGGCTTTCGTCGCCCTGTGCCCTGAGGTGCGCCGCCTGAGTCTGGGTAGCCAAGAGGAGAAGATCGACTGGATCAAGAGCCGGCTTCAGCCCTATCGGGTCGAGTCCTTGCAAGGCGGGGACGAGGGCCTGTTGACAGGTTATTACGAACCGATGATGGAGGCCTCGCGCTTGGCGACCAGCCAGTTCAAGGTGCCGCTGTACCAACTCCCGATCGGCCTGGGTCAGCGCAAGCCCTGGTACAGCCGCGAAGAAATAGACACGCTGCCCTCGGTGCAAGCACAGTTGCGCGGACGCGAACTTGCCTTTTTGGCCGATCCGATTGACGCTTTGATTTTGCAGATTCAGGGCTCGGGCCGGATCCGGCTGTTGCAGCCCGACGGCAGCAGCCGAATGATTCGGCTGGCTTATGCCGGCACCAACGATCAGCCTTACAAAAGCGTGGGTCGCTGGTTGCTGGACCAGGGGCTGGTGAAAGATGCTTCCTGGCCTGGCATCAAAGCCTGGGCTCGGCAGAACCCGCAGCGGGTGCAGGAAATGTTGTGGAGCAACCCGCGCACCGTATTTTTTCGAGAAGAAGCCCTGCTTGACCCGGATTCTGGTCCGCGTGGCGCCCAAGGCGTGGCGCTGACGCCGGGGCGCTCCATCGCAGTTGATCCGCTGAGTATTCCCTACGGCACGCCGGTTTGGATCTCTAGTACCGGAGCGCAAATTAACTTGCAGAAACTGGTGATGGCGCAAGACACTGGCTCAGCGATTGTTGGCGCGGTCCGGGCCGACTACTTCGCCGGTTGGGGCGCCCCTGCGGGCGAACTCGCTGGCCGACTCAAGCAGCGCTTGCAGCTGTGGGTGTTGTGGCCCAAGTAGCCCACTCCAGCAAGGCCTTTGGTATGGAATTACACTGTGCCGCAATGATCACTGGACCGAGCAGGTCCGCCCTGGAGATTTGACCCCATGAACGCACCGCTGCCCGAGCACATCCGTCAAGCACTCGAGAACGTGCGGATAGACGACAAATACACCTTGCAACAGGGTTACGCTTTCATGAGCGGGGTGCAAGCGCTGGTGAAACTACC
The DNA here is from genome assembly GCA_049296795.1 of Burkholderiaceae bacterium. Classification (GTDB taxonomy): domain Bacteria; phylum Pseudomonadota; class Gammaproteobacteria; order Burkholderiales; family Burkholderiaceae_C; genus CAXNKH01. The sequence continues at coordinate 138,607 of JBAQTC010000009.1, read as the reverse complement.
GATGTTGCAGCGCCTGCGCGATCAAGCGCAGGGCAAGAACACGGCCGGGTTCATCAGTGGCTACCGGGGCTCGCCACTGGGTGGCTATGACCAGGCGCTGTGGCAAGCGGCGCAGCACCTCAAGGCGCAAAACATCGTGTTCCAGCCCGGCGTCAACGAAGAATTGGCGGCCACTGCTTTGTGGGGCACCCAGCAGCTGGGTTTTGCCCCGCCCGGAACCAACCGTTTCGATGGCGTTTTTGGCATCTGGTATGGCAAAGGGCCGGGCGTTGACCGCTGCTCCGACGTGTTCAAACACGCCACCATGGCCGGCACCACGCCCTGGGGGGGCGTGCTGGCGGTGGCCGGTGACGACCATCTCGCCAAGAGCTCGACTGCAGCCCACCAAAGCGACCACATTTTCATGGCCTGTGGTGTGCCCCTGTTTTTCCCGACCAGCGTCCAGGAAATTCTGGACTTGGGCCTGCACGCGCTGGCCATGAGCCGGTTTTCCGGCGTCTGGGCCGGCATGAAAACGATTCAGGAAATCGTCGAATCCAATGCCACCGTCGTGGTTGACCCGGACCGGGTTCAAATCAAGCTTCCGACGGATTGTCAGATGCCTGTTGGCGGGGTTCATATCCGTTGGCCGGACACGGCGCTCGAGCAGGAAGAGCGGCTGTTTAACTTCAAGTGGGCTGCGGCCCAAGCCTATATTCGTGTCAACCGCCTGAACCACAACGTCATTGAGGGCGGGAATGACAAGTTCGGCTTGATGGCCAGCGGCAAAGCCTACAACGACACGCGTCAAGCCTTAATCGATTTGGGTCTTGATGATGCGATTTGTCGGCAGTTGGGAATTCGCTTGCACAAAGTGGCCGTGGTGTGGCCGTTGCAAATCGATCTGGCCCGCGACTTTGCCAGTGGCTTGCAAGAAATCTTGGTGCTCGAAGAAAAGCGCCCTGTGATCGAACTCCAGCTCAAAGAGCAGCTCTACGCCTGGCCTGCTGAGCAGCGGCCCCAGATTTTTGGCAAGTTCGATCACAGCGAGCAGACCCTGTTGCGAGCCCATGCCGATTTGACGCCGGCCTTGATTGCGCAGGCCATCGCCCAGCGCCTCAAGCAATCCGGTATTTTGCAAAGCGCTGACAGCGAGCTGCAGGCCAAAGTCGAGACTCAGCTGGCTATGCTGGCGGCCAAAGAGCAGGCCATGAACGTGCTGCAAGTCGCGGCTGAGCGCTCGCCCTGGTTTTGTTCGGGCTGCCCCCACAACACATCGACCAAAGTGCCCGAAGGCTCGCGCGCCATGGCGGGCATTGGTTGCCATTTCATGAGCTTGTGGATGGACCGCAACACCGAGGGCTTCACCCATATGGGTGGCGAAGGCGTTCCCTGGGTTGGGCAGCAAGCGTTTTGCACCGACCAGCACGTTTTTGCCAATATTGGCGACGGCACTTATTTCCACAGTGGTTCACTCGCGATTCGGCAAAGCATTGCTGCCGGGGTCAACATCACTTACAAAATTCTTTACAACGATGCCGTGGCTATGACTGGCGGGCAGCCAGTGGGCGAGCGACCACCGCCTAGCGGTAGTCTGGGGGCGTCGGGTCACTCGGTGGCGCAAATGGCGCAGTCGATGCGAGCCGAGGGAGCGAGCCGGATTGTCGTGGTCACCGATGAGCCGCACAAGTACCAGCACATCAGGTTGGTCGAAGGCGTGGCCGTACGGCATCGGGATGAGCTGGACGCAGTCCAGAAAGAGTTCCGCACGATCAAGGGCACCAGTGTCATTATTTATGACCAGACCTGTGCGACTGAAAAGCGCCGCCGCCGAAAGCGCGGCGCTATGGTGGACCCAGCGCGACGCGTGGTGATCAACGAGCTGGTGTGTGAAGGCTGTGGTGATTGCAGTGTGCAAAGCAATTGCTTGTCGGTGGAGCCGCTGGAAACCGAGTTCGGTCGTAAGCGCAGTATCAACCAATCCAGCTGCAACAAGGACATGAGTTGTCTCAAGGGTTTTTGCCCCAGCTTTGTCACGGTCGAAGGCGGCGAGCTGAAAAAGAAAGCGAAACAGCAAACCGTTTCGCCCGAGAGCTTGGGTGCCGTTCCTGCGCCGCAACAAGTCGCGCTTAAACCGGACCAGGTCTGGGGCATCGTGGTTGCGGGGATTGGCGGCACCGGCGTCATCACCATGGGCCAATTGCTGGGTATGGCGGCTCACCTCGAAGGCAAGGGCATCGTGACCCAGGATGCCGGGGGCCTGGCGCAAAAAGGCGGAGCCGCTTGGAGCCATGTGCTGATTAGCCGCGACCAGGGTGCGATTCGAACCACTCGGGTTGGCATGGCTGCGGCCGACTTGATCATTGCCTGCGACCCGATCGTCAGCGCATCGAAAGAAACCCTGGTCCGAATGCGCGCAGGTCGGACCCATGTCGCGCTCAACGCCCATGGCACACCGACGGCCGAATTCGTCAAAAATGGCGGTTGGCAAAACCCGGCTGAACAATGCGCGGCAGACATTGCGCAGGCCGTAGGTGAGGCGGCCCTAGCTACTTTCGATGCCGATGCGTGCGCCACCCGCTTGATGGGCGACAGCATCTATACCAATCCGATGGTGCTGGGATTTGCCTGGCAAAAGGGCTGGATTCCCTTGGAGCTCTCGTCCTTGATGCGGGCCATCGAACTCAATGCGGTGGCCGTGGCCAAGAATAAAGAGGCGTTTGAATGGGGACGTCAGGCAGCGCACCAGAGCGCAGCGGTACAGGCCTTGCTAACGCCCGCGCACATCGTTCAATTCCAGCCGCGTCCGTCGCTGACGACCCTGGTAGCCCGCCGCCATGAGTTCCTCATCAGCTACCAAAATCTGGCGTATGCCCAGCATTACCAGGCGTTTGTCGAGAAGGTCAGGCGGGCCGAAGAAAAGCTCGGCACCGCGAAGACCAGCTTGAGCGAAGCCGTCGCACGCAATCTGTTCAAACTGATGGCGTACAAAGATGAATACGAGGTGGCCCGACTGCACAGCGACCATGGTTTCCAGGCCAAGATCCAAGAGATGTTTGAGGGTGACTTCAAACTCAACTACCACTTGGCCCCGCCCTTGATCAGCCGACGCAACGACAAGGGCGAACTGCAAAAACGTCAGTTCGGGCCCGCCATGTTGCTGGGCTTTAAGTTGCTGGCCCGGCTCAAAGGTTTGCGTGGTGGCATGCTGGACATTTTTGGCCAAACCGAAGAACGGCGAGAAGAGCGGGCCCTGATTGAGCAGTACCGCGCCAGCCTGGAGGAGGTGTTGCAGACGCTGAATCTGGCTAATTTGTCGCAGGCACTGGTCATTGCGCAGATCCCGGAGCAAATCAAGGGCTTTGGCCACGTCAAGGCGCGCCATCTCCTCAAAGCGCAACAGGACTGGACTGCAGCACTGGCCAATTTCCGTAATCCAACGCGGCAGCAAAAAGCCGCGTGACTGTATCTGGGCTGGCCTTCGCTAGCCCGCATACAATCTGCCCTGGTTACTGGCTTGCGCCCCGGCTTTAGTCGGGTCGGCTTATCTTGTTTTATTTATCCTCCCCGGAGTTGTTATGTTTATTTCTTCCGCTTTTGCCCAAACCGTACCGGCCGCCGCCGCGGGTGGCGACATGCAGTCCTCGCTCATGAGTATGCTGCCGTTGGTGCTGATGTTTGTCGTGCTGTACTTCGTGATGATTCGGCCCCAGATGAAAAAGCAAAAAGAGCACCGCAGCATGATTGAGGCCCTGGCCAAGGGTGACGAAATCGTTACTGCAGGCGGCGTGCTGGGTAAAGTCACCAAGCTTGGCGAGAGCTATCTCAGCCTGGAAGTGGCCGAGGGCATTGAAATTCAGGTCCAGCGCAGTGCGGTGGTTCAGGTCTTGCCCAAAGGCACGGTCAAGTAAGGCTTCAAGCTAGGGCGAACATGAACCGTTATTCGGCGTGGAAATTCGCGGTCATTGCGATCGCGTTTCTGGTGGGCTCGCTGTTCACCTTGCCCAATTTTTTTGGTGAATCACCGGCGGTTCAAGTTTCGCCGGCGAAGGCCTCAAGCAAGCTTGACGCTGGCACGCAAACCCGAGTTGAGCAGGCGCTCAATGCTGCGGGTTTGCAGGCTGAATTAATCAGCTTAGAAGGCACTTCTCTTAAAGTCCGCTTCGGGACGACTGACCAACAGCTCAAGGCCAAAGACGCGATTCAAAAAGCCTTGATCAGCGACCCGGCCGACCCGGGCTATGTTGTCGCGCTCAACCTCTTGTCGCGTTCCCCGGCTTGGCTGAGTTCTCTGGGTGCGGTTCCGATGTACCTGGGACTGGATTTGCGCGGTGGCGTGCACTTCATGCTGCAAGTTGACATGCAGGCGGCCTTGACCAAGAAGGCTGAGTCGCTGGCAGGCGATATTCGCAGTGCTTTGCGCGAGAAAAATGTGCGTCACGGCGGCATCAATCGCTCGCAGCAGAACATCGAAATTCGTTTCCGCGATACCGCCACGCTGGATGCTGCGAAACGGATTTTGCTCGACCAGTTTCCTGATTTGCAAACTGTCGAGACGCCTGAAGGCAGTGAGTTCAAATTGAGCGCATCGATCAAGCTGGTGGCTGCGCGTCAGGTACAGGAGCAAGCCCTCAAACAAAACATCACGACCCTGCACAACCGGATTAATGAGTTGGGCGTGGCTGAGCCGGTGATCCAGCAGCAAGGGCTGGACCGCATCGTCGTGCAGTTGCCGGGCGTACAAGACACGGCTAAAGCCAAGGACATCTTGGGGCGCACTGCCACGCTGGAAGTCAGGCTGGTCGATGAGAGCACCGATGCGCGCAGCGCCGAGGCCGGTAACGGTCCGGTGCCGTTTGGTTCCGAGCGTTATTTGGAGCGCAATGGCCAAGCCGTGATCGTCAAAAAACAGGTGCTGTTGACGGGTGAAAACTTGACCGATGCCCAGCCAGGTTTTGACAACCAGACGCAAGAAGCTGCAGTCCACCTCACGCTTGACGCCAAAGGCTCGCGAATTTTCCGTGATGTGACGCGTGAAAACGTGGGTAAACGGATGGCGATTCTGCTGTTTGAAAAAGGTAAGGGCGAGGTGGTGACCGCGCCCGTGATTCGAACTGAAATTGGCGGCGGCCGGGTCCAGATCTCGGGTCGGATGACGACCACCGAAGCCAACGACACGGCGCTACTGTTACGTGCGGGATCATTGGCCGCGCCGATGGAAATCATTGAAGAGCGCACCATCGGGCCGAGCCTGGGCGCCGAGAATATTGCCAAAGGCTTTAACAGTGTGACCTGGGGCTTTGCCGCCGTGGCCGCATTCATGTGTGTTTATTACCTGTTGTTCGGCGTTTTTTCCAGTATCGCCTTGGCCTTCAACTTGCTGCTGTTGGTTGCCGTGCTGTCGATGCTGCAAGCCACGTTGACCCTGCCCGGGATGGCCGCCATGGCGCTGGTGCTGGGGATGGCGATTGATGCCAATGTGCTGATCAATGAGCGGGTGCGCGAAGAGCTTCGGGGCGGTGCCTCACCCCAGGCGGCTATTCATGCCGGCTATGACCGGGCTTGGGCCACGATTTTGGACTCCAACGTCACCACCTTGATCGCTGGCCTGGCCTTGTTGGCTTTTGGCTCGGGGCCGGTGCGCGGCTTTGCTGTGGTGCATTGTTTGGGGATATTGACCAGCATGTTCTCCGGCGTGTTCTTTTCTCGTGGCTTGGTCAACCTTTGGTATGGCCGACAGAAAAAACTCAAGAGCGTGTCAATTGGCACGGTGTGGCGGGCCCAGCCCGATGTGCAGGCGAATAAAGAGTAGAGCGTAGGTAAACCCCATGGAGTTTTTTAAAATCCGGCGCGACATTCCGTTCATGCGGCATGCCTTGATCCTCAACCTCGTGTCTTTGCTGACTTTCCTAGCGGCTGTGTTTTTCCTGTTCTCGCGTGGCCTGCATCTGTCGGTCGAGTTCACTGGCGGCACCTTGATGGAGGTCAGCTACGCGCAAGCGGCAGATCTTGGTTCGGTGCGCGATGCTGTAGCCAAACTGGGTCTGAATGATGTTCAGGTCCAAAATTTTGGAACCACCCGCGATGTGTTGATTCGTTTGCCGGCAGCCAAAGGCCAAAGCGCGGCTCAGCAAAGCGAGCGCGTGCTGGCTGCACTCAAGCAGATCGATCCTTCGGTCGCCATGCGCCGGACCGAATTTGTCGGCCCGCAAGTGGGTGATGAGCTAGCGATCGATGGGCTGAAAGCTTTGGCTTTCGTGGTCGGTGGCATCATGCTTTACTTGGCCATTCGATTCGAGTGGAAGTTTGCCGTTGCAGCCATCATTGCGAATTTGCATGACGTGATCATCATTCTGGGATTCTTCGCCTTTTTCCAGTGGGAGTTTTCCTTGCCGGTGCTGGCGGCGGTGTTGGCGGTGTTGGGGTATTCGGTTAATGAATCGGTCGTGATTTTCGATCGGATTCGCGAAAATTTCAGACGTTATCGCAAAATGAATACGGTTCAAATCATCGACAACGCCATCACGTCGACCATCAGTCGCACCATCATTACCCACGGCTGCACCCAGATCATGGTCTTGTCTATGCTGCTGTTCGGTGGCGCCACTTTGCATTACTTTGCCTTGGCGCTGACCATTGGAATTTGCTTTGGTATTTATTCTTCGGTTTTCGTGGCTGCGGCCATTGCTATGTGGCTGGGCATCCAGCGCGAAGACATGGTCAAACCCGGAACCGCTAAAAAAGACGAAGATCCGAACGATCCGAATGCTGGGGCGTCCGTCTGATCAGACAGTAGCTGCTGGTTTCAGTGTGCCAAGCGATCGGAACTGCCATCGCACAGTTCGTCGAGCACCAGGGCATCAGGCTCTTCGCCGAAACTCCAGTACACCATGAGAATGATGATCTTGAGATCATCGAGCGACATCGGGTCGCCCGTTGCAGCCATGGCGCGGTCCATCACGATTTCTCGCATGTTGCAGGGCAGCACACCAGAAGACTCCAGAAAGCTGATGAAGCCCAAGCATTCCGATCCCAGCTGATCTTGCTCGGCCACCGAATAAACGCGCATGCTGTTTTCGGACTGTTGCGCCAGCGCGTTAGTGTGCAGCGGGTCGGCTAAGTTCTGCGGTAATTGGCTACCCTTGGCCACCAAGTTCAGGCCGTTGAGCCAGACCAAAGCTGCTTCGATTTCAGCAGCTTCAAAACCCACGGTGCTTAATTTGCGTTCCAGATGATCGAGTTCGGGACATGCGTCACCGCGCCAATAATTCTCATAAACATAAATCAACACTTCAAACATAGCTCCAATATAGCGCAGAAAAAATGCATGCGCAGCCTAGGTCTTGTTATCCCCTTGAGTTCAAACCCGGCTCTGGCGCTGAAACAGGGCGCCGGGTAAGCGGGCCACCTGACCCTGGAGTTCGAGTGCCATCAATTGGGCCTGCAAGCTGGCCGGGTCCAGCCCGGTGCGGGCCATCAGGACATCGAGTCCAACCGGGTCAAAACCCAGAGACTTGAGCAAGTCTTTGTCGGCGGAGGTTAGGGGATGGGGCGCTGTTGTGGGCTGATCAATGGGCTGCGGGTCGAGCGGATATTGGCGTGCGATGGTGCTGCTGAGCTCCTCCAGAATATCCTGGGCAACCTCCACCAGCTTGGCACCCTGTTTGATCAGGGCGTGGCAGCCGTGGGATTGGGTTGAGTGAATCGAGCCTGGAATGGCGAATACTTCTTTGCCCTGTTCGGCGGCAAGCCGGGCCGTGATCAAAGAGCCCGACTTTAAGGCGGCCTCGACCACCAGGGTTGCGCAACTCAGGCCCGCGATCAAGCGGTTGCGACGCGGGAAATTAGCAGCCAATGGGGGCGTCCCCAACAGATATTCGCTGACGATCAGGCCCGATTGTGCAATTCGGTGAGCCAGCGTCTTGTGATCCTTGGGATAGACCCGATCCAGCCCAGTTCCCACGACGGCAATGGTCGTCAATCGGGACTCATCGCTGCTGGCAGCATCAAGTGCCCCTTCGTGGGCTGCACCATCGATGCCCAGAGCCAAACCCGAGACCACGGTGATCCCAGCTTGTTGCAGTGCCTTGGCGAAATGACGGGCATTGGCCGCACCCTGCGGTGTTGGGTTGCGGCTGCCCACAATCGCCACGCTTCGACTCAAATGATTCGGTAGCGCTTGGATGCGTCCCAGCAGGTAGAGCATTAAGGGCGGGTCTTCGATACTCAGCAGTGATTCGGGGTAAAGCGGGTCACCCAGAACGACGACACGACGAGGCGCATCGCCTGGCGCGGCATCGTGCAACCAGCGCCAAGTTGTTTCCAGTTGTTGCGCCAACTCTGCGGGCTCGCCGCGCAAACTGAAGACCTGGGCGGGCGTTGCGACTTGGCTTAAAGCGGTGCTGCTTTGCTCGAAAACAGTCTGGGGCAGACCGAATGTAGATAACAGTTGCCGCGCTGTGTCATTGCCAACCCCAGGAGTTAAAACCAGGCGCAACCAGGCGGAAAGTTCTTCGCGCTCCATCTCGGAATTACGGGGATGTTCGACGCGGGGGATCAGTTCGGGTTGGTTAGGCGGTCGCCTACTTTCACACCGGAAGTGATTTCCAGAATCAGGGCGTAGGAAACCTTGTCGAAAGTCTTGAATACCATCAACAAGCCGTTGCGCTCATCGGGCAATTTGATTTGGGGTTTGCTCGGGTCGGTGCGGTCACTCAGGCGGGCTCCATCTTTCAAGATGGCCATGACGTGGCCGGTTTGAATTCCATTGCGCAGCCCCCGGTTGATCACCACCACCTGATTTTGGGCGGCATTGACCACCGCACTGCCATAAATGGAGACAATCCGGCCGTTCACCGGGCCCGCAGGTGCACGCGGTGTGTAACTCTGAAATTGGCGCTCCGGCTCGGGCAACAGGCGGTCCCCCACACGCATTTCCTCTTTGGACGACACGATGTCCAAGCTGGCAGGAATAAGGTCGGTTTGGGGTTTGCCGTCTTTGTCGTTGCTGTCCCGGCGCGACTCTTGGCTGATCATTGCGGCCTTGCCCAAGTATTGCGCTTCATAACCCAGCAATTCGCCATTGTCGGGATCGCGCAACGGCGTGGCGTTGCGAAATACCCGGTAGCCCTGGCCAGCGACCAAGCCGCCATCAAGGGTGGCGCGGGCATAAGCACGGTCACCGCGACTGAGCAAGACCCGCCCTTCTTGGGCAGCCACAATGCGCGGTGCAGCCAGCAGTTCTTTCTCATCGATCACCAGAGGCTCGGCCAAAAAAGGCTCAATCACGCTATTTTTCAAGGTCGGAATCGCACCATCGGCTAGCTTTTCCAGGCGGATCTGGGGCGACAATTTGACGTTGGGCACGCCGTCCAGGCTGGCCTGGCCTAAGCGCAGGCGGGCTAGGCCGCCAGATTTTTCCAGGTAGAGCGATTGGCCGGGGTAAATCAAGTGAGGGTTGGCAATTTCACTCAGGTTCATGCCCCAAAGTTCGGGCCAACGCCAAGGCGTTTTGAGAAAAATGCCAGAAATTGCCCACAGCGTATCGCCACGCTTGACTGTGTAGCTGTCGGGCGCATTGGCCGCCAGTTCACTCAAAGGCACGCCAGCTTGCGCCACTTGGTTGGCGGTAGCGCGCTGCTGGGCTGTGATGGGGAAGTTTTGGGCCCAAGCCAAACTGTTGAAAAAACAAATCGAGAACCCAGTGAGCAGCAATCGGCGGGCGCTGGCCACGCTTTGCAGCGGCTTTATTTTTAATTTCATAGGGATCCTCAAAGGGAGAGTTGCACACAATTCTGCACCGAAGAACTTGTTTGGGCAATATTTCTTGCGAAAATAGACCCCATGGCCCTACTTCCCATTCTTTGCTACCCCGACCCCAAACTCAACACCGTTGCCCAAGCTGTTGCGGCAGTGGATCAGCGCATCAAGTCCTTGGTGGCCGATATGCTGGAAACCATGTACCACGCCCACGGCATAGGTCTGGCAGCGACCCAGATTGACCAACACCTTCGGCTGATCGTGATCGATGTGTCTGAACAGCGCGATGAGCCCTTGGTATTGATTAACCCTGAATTGACCTGGACCAGTGAGGGCAAACATCGCAACGAAGAAGGCTGTTTGTCGGTGCCTGGTATTTATGACTCGGTTGAGCGCTTTGATGCCGTTCGTGTCAGCGCCCAAGATGCGCAGGGGACGCTACAGGTGATAGAGGCCGAGGGCCTGCTCGCGGTTTGCATTCAGCACGAGATGGATCATTTGATGGGCAAGGTGTTTGTGGAGTACCTGTCTCCAATGAAGCGCAACCGGATCAAGACCAAAATGCTCAAGTCGCAGCGTGAGGAGCGCAATTGAGGCTGATTTTTGCGGGTACACCAGACTTTGCCAAAGCAGCTTTAGAGCGGTTGCTGGATGCGGGTCATGAGGTTGCTCTGGTTTTGACGCAACCCGATCGCCCGGCAGGGCGCGGAATGAAATTGCAGGCCTCCCCTGTCAAGCAGTTGGCACAAGGCCTGGGGCTGACGCTGGCTCAGCCACGCAGTTTGCGGCTGGATGGCAAATTCCCCGAAGATGCCAGCAACGCGCGCGTGTCCATCGCTGCAGCTCAGGCCGATGCCATGGTGGTTGCGGCCTATGGCTTGATCCTGCCGCAATGGGTACTCGATGACATGAGCGCAGCGTCCGGTACTGTTGCACAGCGCAAACTGGGTTGCCTGAATATTCACGCCTCTTTGTTGCCGCGTTGGCGTGGCGCAGCGCCGATTCACCGCGCGATTGAGGCTGGCGACCTCATGACGGGTGTCACCATCATGCAAATGGACGCGGGACTTGACACCGGCGACATGCTGTTGAGCGAGCAGCTGGCCATCGTGCAGCAAGGCTCTGCGCCCGATACCACGGGAACGCTGCACGACAAACTCGCACAGCTCGGCGCACGGTTGATTATTCAGGCCTTGGAATTGGCTGTAAGCGGCAGGCTGCGCCCGATCCGGCAGGGCAGCGAGGCGATCAGCTATGCCCACAAAATCGAAAAACAAGAAGCCCAGATCAACTGGAGCCAGAACGCAGCATGCATCGAGCGGCGGATTCGAGCCTTCAATCCTTTTCCCGGTGCATCATCCACATTGCGGGGCGAGACCCTGAAAATATGGAGCGCTGTGGCACAGGAACTGTCCCCGCCGGCGGGGACCAGGCCAGGAGAAATTCTGGCGCTCGGTCCGGCTGGCGTTATGGTTGCCGCCCTGAACTCGGTCTTAACCCTGACCGAGCTGCAGCGTGCGGGTGGCAAACGTCTGCCGCTGGCTGATTTCTTACGCGGTTTTGAGTTGACACCCGGCATGATGTTTGACTTGCCACCTTTTTCTTGAGTTTTTTGAGAGAGCAATTCCATGAATGTGATTCGTTTTTCTGATTTGTGTGCCCAGGGCCAGGTCACTGGCAAGCGCGTTTTTATCCGGGCCGACCTCAATGTCCCGCAGGATGAAGCTGGCCGCATCACCGAAGACACGCGAATTCGCGCGTCGATTGCCTGCGTCAAGATGGCGCTTGACGCGGGTGCGGCCGTCATGTTGACTTCGCATCTGGGGCGTCCCACCGAAGGTCAATTCAAAGCAGCTGACTCCTTGGCACCGGTGGCGCAAAGGCTGGGCGAACTGATGGGGCGCGATGTTCCCCTGATAGCGAATTGGCTTGAAGGCGTGCAAGTGCAGCCTGGCGAACTGGTGATGCTGGAGAACTGCCGGCTCAATCCCGGCGAGAAAAAAAACAGCGAAGACTTGGCGCGAAAAATGGCCGCACTGTGCGATATTTTTGTGCACGATGCTTTTGGCACGGCACACCGAGCCGAGGCCTCGACTTATGGCATTGCACAGTTTGCCAAGGTGGCTTGCGCCGGTCCGTTGTTGGCCGCTGAAATGGACGCGATCAGCCTGGCGCTGGCCAAGCCCAAACGCCCCTTGGTGGCGATTGTTGCGGGATCCAAAGTCTCGACCAAACTCACCATTCTGAAAAGTCTCGCGAGTCAGGTCGACCAGTTGATCGTCGGCGGCGGCATTGCCAACACCTTCATGCTGGCTGCGGGTTTGCCCATAGGAAAAAGTCTGGCCGAAGCAGGATTGGTCGAAGAGGCCAAAGCCGTGATCGAGATCATGCGCCAACGCGGTGCTGCCGTGCCAATCCCGATCGACGTGGTCACAGCCAAAACATTTGCCTCGGATGCCCAAGCCAGCGTCAAAGCCAGCGAGTCGGTAGATGCAGATGACCTGATTCTGGACATCGGTCCGCAAACAGCCGCACTTTTAGCAGAACAGCTCAAATCGGCTGGCACCATTGTCTGGAACGGACCGGTTGGCGTGTTTGAGTTTGATGCCTTTGCCCATGGCACAGAAACCATCGCCCGTGCAGTCGCCGACAGCCCGGCATTCTCCATTGCAGGCGGCGGTGACACCTTGGCAGCTATTGCCAAATACGGCATCGAGCAGGACGTGAGTTACATCTCCACCGGCGGCGGCGCTTTTTTGGAGGTGCTCGAAGGCAAGACGCTACCGGCTTTTGAGATTCTGAACCGACGCGCACAGACTTAAGTCGCGGCCTTAGCCGTCTCCAAGGCGGACAACTTTACATGTCAGAATGAAACACTGCGCAACCTGGCTGAGTTGTCATCGAAATCAAACTCAAGCCGGTTGCCATTGAATAGAAATTGGAATACGAAAATGACTTTAAGCGCCATCAAAATTGTTGCCACCCTGGGCCCCGCATCGAGCGACCCCGCCATGCTTGAACAGCTGATTCAGGCCGGGGTCAACGTGGTCCGGCTCAATTTCAGCCATGGCAAAGCCCAGGACCACATCGACCGGGCGCGCTTGGTGCGAGAAGCTGCGCAGAAAGTCGGCCGCGAAGTGGCCATCATGGCTGATTTGCAAGGCCCGAAAATCCGGGTTGGTAAATTTGCCGACGGCAAGGTGCTGTTGCAATCGGGGCAAAAATTTATTCTCGATGCGGCGCGCACCGAACTCGGCAACGAACAGGCCGTCGGGCTTGATTACAAGGATTTGCCGCGAGATCTCAAGCCCGGCGATGTTTTGTTGCTCAATGATGGACTGATCGTGATGACGGTTGAGTTTGTTGAAGGCGAAGCGGTTCACGCACGGGTGAAAATCGGCGGCGAGTTGTCCAACAACAAAGGAATCAACAAACAAGGCGGCGGGCTGACCGCGCCGGCGTTGACGGCCAAGGACATGGAGGACATCAAAACGGCAATGGCTTTTCAGGCCGATTACGTGGCCGTGAGTTTTCCGCAGAACGCCACCGACATGGAAATGGCGCGCCAGCTGTGCAATGTGGCGGGAGCTGAGTACCAGCATAAACCGCATTTGATAGCCAAAATTGAGCGCGCCGAAGCGATTCCGCGACTGGAAGAAATCCTTAAAGTCAGCGATGGCATCATGGTGGCACGCGGCGATCTGGCAATTGAAGTGGGCAACGCGGCGGTGCCGGCTTTGCAAAAACGCATGATCAAAATGGCCAGAGAGATGGACAAAGTGGTGATCACGGCGACCCACATGATGGAATCCATGATCAACAACCCAGTTCCTACTCGGGCCGAAGTCAGCGACGTGGCCAACGCCGTGCTCGACGGAACCGATGCCGTGATGCTGTCGGCCGAAACCGCAGCTGGCAAATACCCGCTGGAAACGGTGTTGGAAATGGCCAATATTTGTCTGGCAGCTGAAGCGGCTCAGGACGTGAGCCTGGACGCCGATTTCATGGGCAAGACTTTCGAGCGAATTGACCAGTCGATCGCCATGGGGGCTTTGTTCACGGCCTACCACCTCGGTGCCAAAGCCATCGTGGCCTTGACCTCCAGTGGTTCGACCGCACTCTGGATGAGTCGGCAGCTGGTCCATATCCCAATTTATGCGCTGACACCCAAAGTGGCGACCCAGCGCAAAATGGCGCTGTACCGCAATGTGCGTCCACTGCTGATGGACGCCAGTGCCGACCGCGATACGGCGCTGGCGCAAGCCGAGCAGCACCTAAAGCACCGTGGCATCGTGCAAAAAGGCGATGTCTATGCCATCACGTGCGGCGAACCCATGGGTTCACCTGGCGGAACCAATATGATGAAAATCTGCCGCGTTTCCTGAACGCGCCGTGGCGCATAGCCCGGTACAGCCTTGAACGGATTAAATCCGGTGCGGTTGGCGCAAGACAAGTAAAATTCGCCTTCGATTCTTTTCCTATTTTTAAGGACACCCCATGGCACTCGTTTCGATGCGCGAACTTTTGGATCACGCCGCCGAGAACGGCTACGGCATTCCGGCCTTCAACGTCAACAACCTGGAGCAGGTCCAAGCGGTGATGGAAGCGGCCAAAGAAACCGGTGCGCCCGTCATCTTGCAAGCCAGTGCCGGTGCCCGCAAATACGCGGGCGAGGGGTTTTTGAAGCACTTGATACAGGCTGCCGTTGAGAGCTACCCCAGCATTCCGGTGGTGATGCACCAAGACCACGGTCAAAGTCCCGAAGTGTGCCAGGGCGCCATTGATCTGGGCTTCAGCTCGGTGATGATGGACGGCTCGCTGATGGCTGATGGCAAAACCATTGCCGACTACGACTACAACGTTCATGTGACCAAGAAAGTGGTCGATATGGCGCACCGCCTGGGCATCACGGTCGAAGGTGAGCTCGGCTGCTTGGGTAGCCTGGAAACCATGCAGGGCGACAAGGAAGACGGCCATGGCACCGACGCCGTCATGACGCGCGACCAATTGTTGACCGACCCCGAGCAAGCGGCCGATTTCGTCAAGCGCACGCATCTCGACGCCTTGGCCATTGCGATTGGAACCAGCCACGGTGCTTACAAGTTCACGCGCAAGCCCACCGGCGACATCTTGGCGATTGATCGCATCATGGCCATCAACCAACGAATTCCCAATACCCACTTGGTGATGCACGGATCGAGCAGCGTGCCGCAAGACCTGTTGGCCATCATTCGTGAGTTTGGTGGCAACATGAAAGAAACCTACGGCGTTCCGGTGGAAGAAATTCAGAAAGCCATCAAGTTTGGCGTTCGCAAGATCAACATTGACACCGACATCCGTTTGGCCATGACCGCTGCCGTGCGTCAATTCCTGGCGCAAAACCCAGAGAAATTCGACGCCCGAGAATGGCTCAAGCCGGCGCGCGAAGCGGCCAAGAAAATTTGTCTGCAGCGGTACCAACAGTTTGGTTGCGAAGGCCAAGGCAGCAAAATCAGGGGCCGAAGCTTGCAAGTGATGGCCGCTCAGTATGAGCGCGGCGAGCTGGCCCAGCTGGTGAACTGAGCTGGCCCGCCGATGCACACCTCCACGCTGACATCTCTTCCCCTGTTGGCGCGCGGAAAAGTACGCGACAACTATGCGGTCAGCGACGACCGCATTTTGATGGTGGCGTCCGACCGCATCAGCGCTTATGACGTCATCATGGGTGAATCGATACCGGGCAAAGGTGAGTTGCTCACGACCATGGCCTTGTTCTGGTTTGACAGAATAGCCCGCCTCAATTTATGCCCTATCCACCTGACGGGACAGGCCCCCGAAAGCGTGGTGAGTCCGGCTGAAGTAGCCCAGGTTCACGGGCGCTCCATGCTGGTTAAGCGGCTCAAGCCGGTGCTGGTCGAGGCCGTGGTGCGGGGTTATTTGGCCGGCAGTGGCTGGGCCGAGTACCAGGTCAGCCAATCGGTCTGCGGGGTCAAGTTGCCCGCGGGGCTGAAGAACGCTTCTCGGCTACCCGAGCCGATCTATACGCCTGCAGCCAAGGCCGAGATGGGTGAGCACGACGAGAACATCACGTTCGAGCGCACGGTCGACATGATTGGCTTGGATTTGGCCAGCCGCATTCGCGATATCTCCATCGCCATTTACCAAGCGGCCAGCGAGTTCGCTCTGAGCAAAGGCATCATCATTGCCGACACCAAATTTGAGTTTGGTCTGGACAGTGACGGCACGCTGGTGCTGATGGACGAGGTACTCACGCCCGATTCTTCGCGCTACTGGCCGCTCGAATCGTATCAAGAGAGTTTGGCCCAAGGCCGTAATCCGCCGAGTTATGACAAGCAGTTTCTGCGTGATTGGTTAGAGCAGGTGCATGTCAAAGGACAGCCTTGGAACAAATCGCCGCCGGCGCCGCAGTTGCCGCGCGAAGTGATCGAACAGACGGCGGCCAAATACCAGGAAGCGCTAAGCCGGTTGACCGCTTGAGCGCCTGAGCGCTCAGCTCAGGATCACGCTGCTCAAACGGCGACGGTAGCTGGCAACCGTGGGGTCTTCCGGGGGAATCTGACCATCGGCCACCTTGGTCTTGGGTGGTTCGATCAAATCCAAAATGGCCACATAAGTTTTGCGTGCCAGACCCTCGTTCCAGACCTTGTCACGCATCAAAATTTCCAGTAACTCGTCCATCGCGGCGGCCCATTGCTGGGCCGTCATCAGCACTTGGACGACGCCAAAGCGGGCTTC
Organism: Burkholderiaceae bacterium; assembly: GCA_049296795.1. Lineage (GTDB taxonomy): Bacteria > Pseudomonadota > Gammaproteobacteria > Burkholderiales > Burkholderiaceae_C > CAXNKH01. Next base: position 122,134 of record JBAQTC010000009.1, on the reverse strand, counting down.
AAAATCGCGTTTGTTGGCGCTGATTCGGCTGTCAAGTGCCAAAGTGAATTCGGTCAAATCGGATTGCTGCGCAGCAAAGTCAATCGCATTCATCCAGCGTTGCAGTGAGTCAAAGCGGCGCACCAAAGAGGTTTGCGCGATCACGGGTGCGAACGCCACTTTGGCATCGTCAGTACGACCTAATTTGAGCAACAACAGTACCAAGTCAAAACGAGCGTCTTCGTTCGCGGGGTCGTTCACCAAGGCCTGCTCCAGCTTGTCGAGTGCGCCTTCAGTATCCCCTTCGGCCAACGCTTCTTGGGCCTGCTCTTCTTCCACCTCGGCCTGGGCTTGCTCAGCACTGGGGATGTGCTTGTCCAGAAATTCCTTGAGTTTGCCCTCGGGCAGGGCACCCATAAAACCGTCCAGCGGTTTACCGTCTTTCATCAGCACACAGGTTGGAATGCTTCGAATGCCAAAAGCCTGGCTCAGCTCTTGTTGTTCATCGGAGTCGATCTTGACCAGCTTGAAGCGCCCGGCGTAATCGGCTTCGAGTTTTTCCAGCAAAGGACCGATCACTTTGCAAGGGCCGCACCAGGGGGCCCAGAAATCGACCAGCACCGGGGTGGTCATGGAGGCGGTAATCACCTCGGCTTCAAAATTTTCGGTGGTGACGTTGATCATTTCGGGTGGCTCAATAGGGAAAGTAAAATGCAAAACATGAAAACACTTATCGGCGTCGTCATGGGTTCAGCTTCTGACTGGGACACCATGCAACAGGCAGTGCAGATTCTCCACCAGTTTGGAGTTTCTCATGAAGCCCGTGTGTTGTCGGCACATCGCATGCCCGATGACATGTTTGCTTATGCCGCGACTGCGAAAGACCGGGGTCTTAGGGCGATTATCGCCGGTGCCGGTGGCGCCGCCCACCTGCCTGGCATGTTGGCAGCCAAGACGGTTGTGCCGGTGCTGGGTGTTCCCGTGGCGAGCAAACACCTTTCAGGCGTGGATTCTTTGCACAGCATTGTCCAGATGCCCAAAGGCATTCCAGTCGCCACTTTTGCCATCGGTGTGGCCGGCGCTGCCAATGCGGCCTTGTTTGCGGTGGCCATGCTGGCCCACGATGACCCGGCGCTGGCTGCCAAATTGGAGGCGTACCGGACCGAGCAGACCCAAGTCGCACGCAACATGACCCTGCCCCCGTCGCTATGAACGGCCAAGTGATCCTGCCAGGTTCTCTGGTCAACGGCCAACCGGCCACGCTCGGTGTTATGGGGGGTGGCCAGCTTGGCCGCATGTTTGTTCAAGCAGCTCAGCGCATGGGCTATTTCACGGCGGTGCTCGATCCCGACGCATCGAGTCCGGCTGGGCTGGTCAGTCACCACCATATCCAGACCGATTACCTCAATGAGCAGGGATTGTTGCAGCTTTCACAACGCTGCGCGGCCATCACAACCGAGTTTGAAAACGTTCCGGCACCCGCTTTGCGGACCTTGGGCCAGCGCCGACCAGTGGCGCCTGCAGCTCAAGCGGTCGCGATAGCGCAAAACCGGATCAGCGAAAAAACGCATTTTGTCCAATGGGGCGTCGACCAGGGTGTCACGGTAGCGCCTTATGCCGTGATCGAAACGCCGCAGCAATTGGCCGCCGTTCAGGACGAACTGCTCCCTGGTATTTTGAAGACCACGAGCCTGGGTTACGACGGCAAAGGACAGATTCGGGTCACCAGCCGCGGCCAACTCGAAGATGGCTGGCATGAACTGAAAAATGTGTCCTGTGTGCTGGAGAAAATGCTGCCATTGGCCTCGGAAATTTCAGTCATCGTCGCCCGCGGTTGGGATGGCGCGATGGTGAACTTCCCACCCCAGCTCAATTTGCACCGTGAGGGTGTTTTAGCGGTGACCGAAGTCTATGAGGGCAATCTGCCCGCGGCCCAGGCCCAGCAAGCGATTGATGCAACGCTGGCCATTGCCCAGGGTTTGGACTATGTGGGCGTGCTGTGCGTCGAGTTTTTTGTGTTGCAGAACGGTTCACTGGTGGTCAACGAAATGGCGCCGCGGCCCCACAACAGCGGCCACTACACACTAGATGCGTGCGACCAATCGCAGTTTGATTTGCAGGTAAGGACCCTGGCTGGTTTGCCCTTGGTGCAGCCGCGACTCTACTGCCCCACCATCATGCTCAACCTGTTGGGCGATATCTGGCTGAACCAGGCCGAGGATCCGCCTTGGGACCAGGTGTTGGCGCTACCCGGTGCCCATTTGCACCTGTATGGCAAACAAGCGGCGAGCAAAGGCCGGAAAATGGGCCACCTCAACATCACGGGCAGCAGTGTGGCCGAAGTACGTGCCACCGCCTTGGCAGCAGCCAAGCTGCTGGGCCTTGCCCCGTTCTGAAAACGAACATGATTGTTGCCGGCTCGGCTCCTGAGTCCATTGCGCTAGCTGCACGCGCCTTGCGCTCAGGTGATCTGGTGGGGCTGCCGACTGAAACAGTTTACGGGTTGGCTGCTGATGCGGCGAGCGATGCAGCGGTGGCCAAGGTGTTTGCTGCCAAAGGCCGGCCCAGCGATCACCCGTTGATCGTTCATGTGGCTGATGCGACAGGCGTTGATTATTTCGCCCGGGACGTACCGGACTTCGCGCGCAAGTTGATTCAGACTTTTTGGCCCGGCCCGTTGACCTTGATCCTCAAGCGCAAGCCAGAGGTCGGCGCTGCGGCCGCTGGAGGCCAGGATTCGATCGGCCTGCGTTGCCCCGCCCATGCGGTGGCGCATGAGGTGCTGCTGGCCTGCCGTGCACTCGGTGTGCAAGGGGTGGCAGCGCCCAGCGCCAACCAGTTTGGCCGGGTGAGTCCGACCACGGCTGAGCATGTGCATGAAGAGTTCGGCGACAGTTTGCTGATTCTCGATGGCGGAGCCTGCCAAGTCGGCATCGAGTCCACCATCATCGACTGCAGCCGTGGCGTTCCGGTGTTGTTGCGCCCCGGGGCCATCACACGCGAGCAGGTGCAGCTTGCTTGCGGTTTGAAATTGCTTTCGCCCGACGAACTCAAGGAGCAGGCACCGCGTGCATCGGGCACCTTGGAGTCCCACTATGCGCCACTAGCCACGGTCCGATTGATGGACGCCTCGGCGTTGCGAACAGCGCATCAGCTGCTGATGCAAAGCGAGTCCGGATCCGTGCCCTTGAGCTCGACTATTGCGATTTATTCACGCGTCAACTGGCCCATTCTTTCGCCCCAGTTTTTGTACCGAGCCATGCCCGTGAGCGCTGTAGTTGCCGCCCACGAGTTGTTCGCCGTGCTGCGTGAATTCGATGCCCAAGGCGTCAAATTAATCTGGATCGAAACCCCGCCCGATTTCCCAGAGTGGGAAGGCGTCAGGGACCGACTGCAAAGGGCGGCGGCTTAATTGGGCTATCGCTGACGAGACTGCGGCGAATAGCGCCGTGAATGTCCTCCGGCCTGCGGCCTCCCCCTTTATTTCACTGCGCCATTCACCTCAATCTCATCCGCAGGATTTGTCTCTAGTCCAGCTCAAAACGCTATTCGATGCTCAGGCGCTTGGGGTTGACGGCGCAGCGGCATCAAGGAGGAGCCCAAAGGGCGGAGGACAGCCGCGGAGCTGTCTACCCCAAACGCTGGTGCATACCCAAGCCAGTAGTTGTCGTGAATTTTGAGACGATAAGCTAATCAGCGCGGACTTTAGCCCAGGCTGACTTCATCGGCCTTGTAAGAGAACAACCAGTCGTAGCGGGCGTGGACTTTGTCTTCGCTCCATTCGCGGTCCACATAAGCGGCTGCGCCTGCAGCACTGCCGAGCTCGGGGTTGTGAAAGCGTTTGGCCGCATCGGTTGAACCGCGAACCACGCGCGAGGTGCGCTCCAGACGCGTTTTCTCAAAGCGTTGCAGTGCCGCCGGAATATCGCTGGCATCGGCTTGGAGGCAGCGTGCCAGTACCAAACCATCTTCAATCGCCATGGCCGCGCCCGAGGCCAGCATGGGCAGGGTGGGATGGGCCGCGTCGCCCAGCAAACTGACCCGACCCTGCGACCAATGACGCATCGGTTCGCGTTGCATCAAGGCCCATTTGAACGGCTGTTTCAAAGCGCGGATGAAAGTCTGTACATCATCATGCCAACCGGCAAAGTCCTGGAGGCAGTCTTGTACGGTTCCCTGCTGAGTCCAGGATTCCACTTGCCACTCATCGCGCTCAACAATGCCAACAAAATTGATTAACTCGCCTGAACGCAAAGGGTAATGAATGACGTGGGCGCCTGGTCCGACCCAGTTGAAAGCTTGAGGCGTGCATAAATGCGGCGGTAGTTCAGCCGCAGGGATCACGCCACGCCAAGCCCGGCAGCCTGCAAAAACTGCAGCATCATCACCAAACAGAGCGGCACGAATTTTGGAGTGAACGCCGTCGGCACCGATCAGGACATCAGCGGTCAAAGTCTCGCCGCTTTCGAGTTGAACCTGAACCTGCTGCTCGTTTTGCGTCAGGCCCACACACTTCGCAGCCAGACGAATTGAATCGGGCTGGTTTTTTTGAACCGCCTTAGCCAGCAAGGTCTGCAAATCACCCCGCTGAACCGTGACGTAGGGATGGCCATAGCGTTCGATGGCGTGTGCACCCAGATCAAACAGGGTCCAGCTCTGGCCGGTATTCCACATTCGAATTCGTTTGCCCGAGGCCACGCAAGCCACGGCTTTTAAATCCTGGGACAGGCCTAAATGGTGCAGCGTGCGCGTGGCGTTGGGGCTGAGCTGGACCCCGGCGCCGACTTCACGAAGTTCAGCGGCCTGCTCCAGCACCTCAACCGTGAAGCCTTGTTGTTGCAGTGCCAGCGCTGCCGTTAAGCCACCAATGCCGCCGCCGGCGATTAAAACTTTCATGAGACCAACCTGTTGATTGAACGTTTGCCTGGGCTGTGGGGCTGTCGCCAAGACGATTTCTGGCCGGATTTCAGCCCCGCAATGCAGGGTATGCTAACCACTTTTGGGATGAAAAAAACAGCATGCAGACCGCAAAACATTGGATAGCTGGCCGCTGGTTGACATCGATCAACGGCAACGAACGCCTAGGCGAGTCATTCAATCCGGCCGCCGCAGAAGTAGCTGCCCTGTATGCCGAAGGAACGGCGATCGAGTCGCAGGCAGCGGTAGCGGCTGCGCTTCATGCGTTCGAGAACACGGCTTGGAGCCGCAGTCCGCGCTTGCGGGCTGAAGTCTTATTGAGTTTTGCTGACCGGTTGGAAGCGCGCAAGGAAGAGCTGGCCGACATGCTGGTGACGCTCAATGGCAAGCTGCGGCGCGAAGCTCTGGGTGAAATTGGTGCGGGGATTTCCGAGTTGCGTTATTACGCCGGCTTAGCGCGCAACCTGTTTGGCCGTGTGCTGGAAGTCGAGCCCGGCTGCTACTCTTCGCTCGATCGTGAAGCTGCGGGCGTCTGCGCCATCATCCTGCCCTGGAATGCGCCGGTCACCCTGTTGGTGCGCTCGTTGGCACCTGCGCTGGCCGCCGGCTGCACGGTGGTCATCAAACCGGCGCATCAAACGGCACTGGTCAACAACATGGTGCTCGAATGCATCAGCTCCGATGCGCGGGTCCCCGCAGGTGTTGTCAATTCGGTGATCGAATCAGGCAACGAGGTCTCGCGCCATTTGTGCGAAGCGAGCGATGTCGATGTGATCAGTTTTACCGGTTCTTCGGCCGTCGGCAAACTGATTGCGAAAAGCACGGCGAACTCACTCAAGCGTTTGTCGCTCGAACTCGGGGGTAAAGCACCGGCCGTGGTGTTTGCCGATGCCGACCGGGACAAAACCGTTGCCGGTCTGGTGGCAGGCGGCATGGTGATGGCCGGCCAGCAATGCACCGCGATCACGCGGGTTCTGGTGGAAGACTCGGCGTATGACGATTACGCCAAGCGACTGACACAGGCTTTGAAAGCGGTCAAAGTGGGGCCTGGCAACGACCCGACTTCGCAAATGGGCTGCTTGATAGACGTGCGCAACCGTGAGCGCATCAATGGCTTGCTCGATCAGGCGCAGGCCACACAGAAAGTATTGTTGCGTGGTGCTGTCCCAGGGGGCGCATTGGCGCGCGGTGCTTTTATCGAGCCGAGCTTGATCGAAGTGCAAGACCTGGCTTCCGATTTCATCCAGAACGAATTATTCGGCCCGCTACTGGTGCTTGAGCGGTTTCAGAACGAAGCCGAAGCGGTCAGCCGCTCCAATGCCACCCGCTTTGGTTTGGCGGCCAGCGTCTGGAGCAGTGATGCCAAGAAATCACGTCGTATCGCATCCCAGTTACGCAGTGGTACCGTTTGGTCCAATAGCCACAACCGTTTGTTTGCAGAAGCCGAGACTGGCGGTTTTCGCGACAGCGGTTACGGTCGCTTGCACGGTGCCGAAGGCCTGAACGATTTTCTGCAAACCAAACACTTTTATTTCGAGACCCATCAATGAGCTCCCCTGACCGCCACAGCAGCGCCCACTATTTTCTGGAGGGATTGAGTGAACTGGGAATTCATTATGTTTTTTCCAATTTCGGAACCGACCATGTCTCCTTGATCGAGGAGCTGGCGCGATGGGACAGCGAAGGCCGACCCCATCCCGAAATCCTGCTGTGCCCGCACGAGAACGTCGCGATTCACATGGCGGCGGGTTATGCTTTTGTGTCGGGCCAGGGTCAGGCGGTGATGGTCCATGTCGATGCCGGAACGGCCAACTCGGCCATGGGTTTGCACAATATGTTTCGAACCCGGTTGCCGGTCTTGTTGATGGCGGGCAAGTCGCCTTTTACCCTGCGTGGTGAGTTGCCGGGCTCACGCGACAACTATGTGCATTTTGTGCAAGACCCGTTTGACATCGCCAGCCTGGTGCGGCCTTATGTCAAATGGGATTACTCGCTGCCCAGCGGCGTGGTGGCCAAAGAGGTGCTGCGGCGCGGCCACTCGGTGATGCAAAGCGATCCGCCGGGACCGGTTTATTTGACACTGCCGCGCGAAGTCTTGGCCGAAACCGTGGCGTCGACCCAGGTCAGCGCTTTCAGTGCCGAGCGCTATGGCGCGGTCCAAGCCGCTGGGGTTGACCCGGCGCGGGCGCAGGCCATTGCCGATCAGTTGATGGCAGCAGAACAGCCGATGGCGGTCACGTCCTATCTCGGACGCAAAGCCGAGGCCGTGGCCGCTTTGGAAGAGCTGGCCCTGCTGTGCGGTATTCGTGTTTTCGAGTTCAGCCCGAGCTACCTCAATATCTCGCGCGAATCGCCCTGTTTTGCCGGTTTCGATCCGGGCTCGGCCTTGGCCGGTGCCGATCTGGGCTTGCTGCTCGATGTGGACGTGCCATGGTTGCCCAAGTTCGCGCAAGAGAACCCGAGCACGCGCTGGACCCACATCGACGTGGACACCATTAAAAAAGATTTTCCGATGTGGGGCTTTGCCACCGATATGCGGCTGCAGGCCGATTGCGCCACGGTGCTGGGGCAAGTCGCCGCATTGGTGCGCTCGCAAGCCGATGCTGAATTTCACGCCAAAATTTCTCAGCGCATTGCCAGCTGGAGCGGGGCTAACCAGGCGCGCCAAGCTGCCGTGGCCAAGGCCGCTTCCAACCCGGGCCAGCTCGGCGCCATTTCACCGGCTTATTTATGCGCTGCTCTAGGTGCCGCGATAGCGCCGCAAGACATTGTGGCCAACGAAGCGATTCGCAATACTTTTGCGGTCTTGAACCAAATCCCACGCACTTTACCGCTGACCTTGATGGGTTGTGCCGGTGGAGGTTTGGGTTACAGCGGCGGCATGGCGCTGGGCGCCAAGCTGGCCAATCCGGACGTGCGGGTGATTCAGATCGTGGGCGATGGTGGTTTTCATTTCTCAACGCCCAGCTCGGTCTATGCCACGGCCCAGCGGTATAAATTACCGATTTTCACCATCGTGTTGGATAACGGTGGCTGGCAAGCGGTTAAAGAAGCGGTGTTGCGGGTGTATCCCGATGGCCAAGCGGCCAAAACTGATCAATTCCAAGCGCGACTGCAGGGCGAGCAAAGGCATTTTGAGCAAGTGGCCGTCGCGTTTGGCGCTTATGGTGAATGCGTCAACGACCCGGCCGAAGTCCCCGCTGCGATCGCGCGCTGCCTGAAGGCAGTAGATGCCGGTCAGGCCGCCGTGCTTAACGTGCAAATTGGTTTGCAGTAAAGCATGAAGCCAGACTTGCGCAAAATTCTGGTGGTCGGTTGTGGCGCCATGGGTGGGCTGTTCGCAGCCCGTCTTTCAGCCGTGGCCGAGGTGGTCGGTTACGACATTGATTCGGCGCATGTCGCGCAAATCAATCAGCAGGGCTTGCGCGTCACGGGTAACTCTGACTTGCAGGCCCGGTTTAGCGCGGTCGACGACGCGCGCCAGCTCAGTGGCCAGACGTTTGACGCCGTGCTGTTGTTGACCAAATCGGGGCAAACCGGGCGCGCGGTGGCGGCATTGAGCCAGCAGTTAGCCGGTGAACCGCTCTGGGTCACCCTGCAAAACGGCATGGGAAACAGCGAAATCTTGCTGGAAATTCCTGGCGCTAAAGTCGCTCGTGGCGTGTCGCTCGATGCCAGCCGCTATCTAGGGCCTGGTCAGATCGAGCACCTGATCCGCGGCAAAATGAGTTGGCTCGGTCCGTTGCGCGGCGATATGGCAGATTGCACCTGGTTTGCCGAGTTGTTGACAGCGGCAGGGCTGCCGACCGAAGTGATTGCTGATCCGATGGATGCGGTGTGGTCCAAGTTTGTTTTCAATTGCGTGATGAATCCGATTGGTGCTTTGTTGTTGGGCGTCAATGCTGCGCGCTACGAAGTGGCCGAAGTGCGCGATCTGATCGACGAGATGGCGCAGGAATGCGTGGCGGTGGTGCAAGCGCTGGGCGGAAGATTGGCTTTTGATCCGATGGACTTTGTTAAGAAAGTTCGTAGCGGGGAGTTGCCCCTGTCCAAGCACGCAGGGTCGATGGCCTTGGACATCGCGCGCGGCTCAGCCACCGAGATTGACGAGCTCACGGGTTTCATCGTGCGTGAAGCTGCTCGGCTGGAATTGCCGGCACCGGTCTGCCGCACGGTTTATCGCTTGGTCAAAGGTCTGGAGCGGGCCCGCGCACTGCAAGGCCGGGTCGATCCCGCGACTTGAAACGCCCCTTCTCGACCCTCAGTTCAAGGAAGCACGCCATGTTAATGCTTTCAAGAAAGCGCCGCTGCGCTGCTGGCCACTGTCAGTATCCTGGACTGTTGACAAATGACGTGATAGTCAAGCGGTGAACCCAAGGCATCCCATGCCGTCGATGCATATCAGGACTGCATTCCCCAACGCATTACTGTTTTTCTCTCGAGTGTCTTGAAAATCAGGTTTTCGACCAACAGGCCGAACAAGATGACGGTCAACATCCATGCGATCGAACTTGTCCGCTTGGACATCTAGTCGGCACCTTCTTCGAGAACCTCGATGCTTGAGTCCAGCAATTCATGCAGCGCCATCACCCGCTCCATACCCAGTAGACCATTCAAGGTCAGTTGAGCCTCTTTCCAGGCGCGCTGCCCTTGTGTACGTTTTGCCCGTCCCTCTGCAGTCGACACAATCAATCGGCTACGCGCGTCTTCTCCTTCGCCAATTTTCAACCACCCATGTGCCACCATGGGTTGCAGGTTGCGTGTCAGGGTCGATGCATCCATTTGCATCCTCCTGGCCAAATCACTTGGCCGGATTGGCCCAAGTTTGACTACATGCGATAGCAGGGCGTACTGGGTGTTCTTCAATCCCACCGATGAGAGATGGCGGTCGTAGTGGCGCGTCACGATGCGCCCTAGTTGGCGCAATTTGAGATTGGTACAGCCTTGTGGTTTGGTTTCGAATGCCATGTGTTATATTGTACTTACAACACTTGTATATACAACAAAGTAGAGAGTTCAGTGTCCGCCATTCAGACCCTTGCAGAATGGAAAGCACAAGAAGTTGCGGTGCGCAAGCGCTTGGAAGCTTCAGCTCCGCTGCCACGGGAAAAAGTCGTCGGTATGTCGGGCATGCAAGTTTTTGAGGCTATTTTTTCTGGTGATATGCCTTCCCCGCCAATTGGCGAGACGATGGATTTCATTCCAATCCAGATGGAACATGGCATCGCCGTTTTTCAGGGCAAACCCATGCTTCGTCACTACAACCCCCTTGGCACTGTGCATGGCGGCTGGTATTGCACCTTGCTCGACTCCGCCATGGGCTGCGCAGTTCACACCACTTTGCCGGCTGGCAGAGGCTACACCACGCTGGAAGTGAAAGTCAACATGCTTCGGGCATTGACCGATGCTGTGGAGCTAGTTCGCGCCGAGGGTAAAGTCATTCATGCAGGGCGGCAGGTGGCAACAGCCGAAGGTCGAATTGTTGATTCGAATGGAAAGGTTTACGGCCACGCCACAACGACTTGCATGATTTTTGATTACACGAGCAAATAAGCTGAATTTGACTCTTGCCGTGAGTCTGCATTACCTATGACCACTGATTCCTCTATCGCAGCGAACCATGCAGACGCCAAACAGACAAGCACTGAACACCTGTTAACCGGGCCAATACTGCCGATATTGCTACGGTTTTCTTTGCCCAACATGATCGCCATGCTGGCCATTGCGCTGGCAGCAATGGCCGAGACAGGTTATGTGGGGCATTTTGGGGCTTCCGCTCTCGCAGGAATGGCCTTGGTATTTCCGTTTGTCATGCTGCAGACCATGATGTCGGCTGGGGCCATGGGGGGCGGGGTGTCTTCTGCAGTGAGTCGTGCGCTGGGCGCGGGCGATGCCGAACGAGCCAATGTCCTGGCGGTGCATGCCTTATGGATTGGGATCACGGCTGGGATATTTTTCATGCTGTTGATGGAGGTGTTTGGTCAATCGCTGATGTCTTCTTTAGGCGGAAGCGACGAGGCGTTGATGCAAGCCATGGCCTACTGCGAAGTGGCATTCGCTGGCTCGATCTTCGTTTGGGTGATGAACACACTGTCTGCTGTGATCCGGGGCAGTGGCAACATGCGGGTGCCGTCAGTGACGCTCGTTTTTGTGGCATTGGCCCAGGTATTTCTCGGTGGGGCACTCGGTCTGGGTTGGGTTTCTCTGCCTCAACTGGGGATGCGGGGGGTGGCGGCTGGTGGCGTCCTGGCCAATGCTGCTGGTGCCCTGTTTTTGTGGGGCTATCTGGCTTACGGGCACGGAAAAATCAGCCTGAGAATCCGTGGAACACACTTGGTGCGTAAACACATGCTCGATATTTTGAGAGTCGGCTCGGTGGCATGCATTTCACCACTACAGACCGTGTTGACCATTCTGATTCTGACACGCCTGGTGACCACGTTTGGCACACAAGCGTTGGCCGGGTATGGCATCGGCACACGTTTGGAGTTTCTGTTGGTTCCCATCGCTTTTGCAGTGGGTGTGGCCTCCGTGCCATTGGTGGGTATGGCCATCGGGGCGGGTAACGACGCAAGGGCTCGCAAGGTCGCATGGTCTGCCGCTACATTGGCCACAGTGCTTTTAGGGGCACTCGGCTTGGTGGTGGCTGTGGCACCGCAACTGTGGACCACGCTCTACACCCATGACCCGCTGGTCATGGCTTCGAGTGCAAGTTATTTTCTTTGGGCTGGACCGTTTTATGGCTTTTTTGGGCTTGGTATGTCGTTGTATTTCTCTTCACTGGGGGCCGGCAAGGCCATCGGTCCAGTCCTCTCGGGTACTTTGAGGCTGCTTGTCGTGGCAGTTGGCGGCATATTGCTGGCCTACTGGGATTCCCCGGCCTGGATGATTTTTGTTCTGGTGGGTGTCGGGATGGCTGTCTACGGAATCAGCTCGGTGCTTTTCATGAAATACACACCATGGGGTGAAAGTTAAATGACTGCCCTCATGGACGCTGAATCAGCGTAGCAGACATATTTCGTTAAACGCCGAGTGTCTCTTGCGGGTCGAAAAATGGTCGGTGCTCAGCCCTGATGGTGCGATCATTACTACTGAAATCCCATTTGCCGGGCGGTATCAACCATCTTTGATCGTCCAGTCGATGAGAGCGTCGATGGCGGGACGCGCCAGGTTGGCCTGGGGGTGGTTGACGATGACCACCAAAATATAGCGCTTGCCGCTCTCGCCCAAAACATAGCCCGCCACACCTGCAACGTCACGCAGACTGCCGGTTTTCAGATGGGCACCGCCCGATTTGGCACGGCTGCGCTTGAGTGTTCCATCCAGACCGGTGATGGGCAGAGAGGACATCAGCTCGGGCATCAGCGGCGAGAGGTAAGCGTGTTGCAGCAAACGGGCCAGCGCCTGCGCTGTGATGCGCTCGTGGCGTGACAAGCCGGAACCGTTGTCCAGCACCGGCGTGTCCTCTGGGCCCAAGCGTTCGCGCCACCATTGGTATAGCAACTGACGCGAACCGGCCAAGCTGCCCAAGCCTTTTTGTTGCAGACTCAGAGTCAGAAACAGCTGCTGTGCCATCACGTTATTGCTGTACTTGTTGATGTCTCTGATCAGTTCGGCCAAAGGGGCTGAATTGATTTCAAAAAGAGGCTTGACGCTTGTGCCCGAGCTTGAGGGCCATTTTCCGTCGCGTACCGTACCTGTGAGTTTGCCCCCCATCTCCTGCCACAAACCCTGAATGGCTCGCGCAGCATGGTTGGCCGGATCGGCGTAGGCCACAGGCCAAACCCGCTCGCCACAACTGCTGGGGTAGCTTCCTGTAAAGCGTATGCGGTTCGGGTCGCTGAAATCGGCGCGCAAACTGCTGCGGTAATCATTGCACTCTCCTTGCTGCAAGGGGACGCTGGTCTGCATTTGAACGTCGGCCAGCGGCAAGTCGTAGCTCACGCTGGCCCGCTTTGCCGCGCGATCAGGGACAAAAGTCATTAGCACTGACTTGAAATTCAGCAGCAAAGCGTCGGGCGCTACGTTGTAAGGCCGCAGCCGCTCGCCATCGAACTCTCCCGGATCCTGTGCGACAAGCTCAAAAGCGCTACGGTCAAGCACGATATCGCCGACGATGGATTTGAAGCCAAGACCTTGAACCCGACGCAGCAACAGCCATAAACGCTCGGCCACCAGCTTGGGGTCACCTTGGCCTTTGATGTGGAGATTGCCAAACAAAGTGTTGTCCCGAATCACACCGTCCACATAGACCGGAGTGCTCCAAGTGAAGTTCGGGCCCAGTTGATCGAGCGCTGCGTAAGTGGTGAGCAGCTTCATGAGCGAAGCCGGGTTCATCGGCTCTTGTGCCCTATGGCTCAAACGTGGTGTGGCGCGTTCTTGGGCGTCGACTAGCAGCAAGGCGATGGCCTCACGCGGAATCTTGGCTTTGAGCAGCGCAGCGTCAACGCTGGGGGGCAGCTGAGTTTGGGCTTGCAGAGCGCTGCTGCCGCAGAGCAAAACAGCGCAGAGGAGCTGATGGCGCCAGCGACTCGTTAGGAAATTCAAATCAAGCATGTTCAAAAGAGTCTAGCAAAGCGGAGTTGGGGGCCAGACCCGATAATCAGACCATGGAATTTATCAAGCGTTTTTCGCCGAAAACGGTGGGGATCTCGGCCGCACTGATCACGCTGATCATCTGGACCGCCTTTATCGTCATTGCCCGGGCCTCGGCGCAAAGAACGCTGAACCCGTTGGACATCGCCCTGGCTCGGCTGGTGGGCGCGGCCCTGGTCTTGCTGCCCTGGGGCTGGTGGCTGGTGCGCCGCGATGCCCAGCGCAGCCCTGAGGGGAAAGCTTGCCCCTCGTCGCTGTTTGGTCTGTCGCCCTTGTCTTTTCGGGTCAGTGCCAGTATTGGGTTTTTCGGCGGTTTCTTGCATGCTGCGATTGCCAACGGTGGTTTTGTTTATGCGCCAGCAGCACACGCTTCGGTGCTGATGCCCGGCAGCCTGCCACTGTGGACCACCTTGATGTCGATGTGGATTTTGGGTTCGCGCATCACGCCTGCGCGGGCCCTGGGCCTGTTGCTGATTTTGTTGGGCGATCTCATGGTGGGCGGCGCCAGCTTGTTGCAAGCCTGGGACGGTGGCGAAGTCTGGAAGGGTGACTTGCTATTCATCGCCGGTGCCCTGTGCTGGTCGGCTTACAGCGTGATGGCGCGGCGCTACCAGGTCGATCCGGTACGGGCCACCATCGCCATCACGGTATTTGGCGTGTTCAGCTATATCCCGGTCTATGCCTTCATGGTGTTGACCGAATTATTGCAAAGCCAGATCGGGGTGGCGCCACTGGGCGATTTCTTGTTCCAGATGGTGTTCCAGGGACTGTTTTCGGTGGTGATATCGGGTATTACATTCACCCAAATGATTCGATATTTTGGACCGGTTCGTTCCACCATGATCACCGCCCTGGTGCCGGGCTTGTCTGCCTTGGGGGCGGTGATTTTCCTGAATGAGCCGCTATCCTGGAATTTGCTGCTGGGCTTGGCCTTGGTCACCCTGGGCATCTTGTTTGGCGTACGCTCCAGCTTGCCAGCCCGTCCGGCCCCCTTGGCGGATACTCCCTGACGCTCATGAAATTGCTTGCGTTTGACACCAGCACCGACGTTTTGTCCATCGCCGTCGCCTGCGAGCGTGATGGCGCGCCCCGCATCTGGCAACACCAGGGCGTGGGTGGGGCTCAGGCCTCGAGCACCTTGTTGCCGCTGATCAACTCCTTGCTGGCGCAAGCCGGACTCAAGTTGGCCGAGCTCGATGCCATTGTGTTTGGCGCGGGCCCGGGCTCCTTCACCGGTTTACGCACCGCCTGTTCGGTGGCCCAGGGCTTGGCTTTTGGCGCGGACTTGCCGGTGTTGCCGCTTGACAGCCTGTTGGTGGTGGCTGAAGCAGCGCGACTGCAAAGCCCTGAGCCTGACGCTGAGTTCCAAGTCATGTCCCTGCTCGATGCACGAATGAACCAGTTGTATGTGGGCCGCTACCAGTACCGCCAAGGCCTTTGGACGGGGGGCGGCGAAGTGGCGCTGATCGAGCCCGAACAACTGCAAGTCCCCCCGGGGCGGACGCTGGCGGGCAATGCCTTTGCGGTTTATGCCGGGCGCTGGTCGCAGGCGACTGAGGCCGCACCCTGGATCGAGGCGCTGCCCACGGCGCAGGCCATGCTGCAACTGGCGCCGCAGCAGTTGGCCCAGGGCTTGGCCGTCAGGCCAGAGCAGGCCATCCCGCACTATGTTCGCGACAAGGTGGCTAAAACCACGCTCGAGCGAGCGGCTGAAAAAATGGCGGCCACCTTGCCATGAGTGCCGTATTCAAATCGATTGAAGCGCGTTTCGAGCCGCTGACGCCCGAACTGCTCGAAGTTTTGTTGCAAGTCGAGCAAGAGACCTATGCCCAACCCTGGACCCGTGGCAATTTCCAGGATGCCATGCACTCGGGTTATCAGATACAACTGTTGATGGCAGACGACAACTTGCTGGGCTATTTTGTTGCAATGCTCGGTGTCGAAGAGGCGCACTTGCTCAACCTAACAGTGACGCCGAAGTACCAGCACCAGGGCTGGTCCTGGGTCATGCTCGATGCGATGGATGTTTGGGCCCGAGGTCAGGGCGCGCAGTGGTTTTGGTTGGAGGTCAGGGCCAACAACTTACGCGCCATGGCGGTTTATCAGCGTCACGGTTACGGCCGCGTTGGGCAGCGCAAAAATTATTACCCGGCAGGCGATGGCCAGCGCGAGGACGCGGTGGTGATGAGTCTGCGCCTGTGACAATACGACCATGAGTCTTGAATTGGATCAACGCCAGCGCGCGATCTTGGCGGAAATGGGAATCCGGGTGTGGCAACCGATTGCCCAGGCACAGCCACAGCCGCAAGAAGATCACCCTGTGCTTTCTGCGGCCACTCGAACGGTGGCCAGGGGCGCGCCCGTCTCTGCTGCTGTCACCTCAGCCACCAACCCGGCAGTCAAGGCGCAAGCAGCTGAAGTCGCGCGCATGGACTGGGCTGCGTTAGAGCAGGCCGTGCAAGGCGTGTTGGGCGTCGGTGACAGGCAGGCGGACTGGATGGTGGTGGGTGAGGCTGAGGTATTGCAGGGCGAACTCGGGAATGAAGGCTTGTTGCTAGACAACATGCTCAAGGCGGTTGGACTGAGCCGCAGTGCAACGGGGTCGAGCGCGGTCTATATCACCAACGTGCTGAAATCGAGCGGCCAGGAGGGTCGACAGACGCAAACTCAAGTCGGCTTATCAGCGGAGTCCTGTTTGCGTCGGCAAGTGGCCTTGGTTCAGCCCAAAATCATTCTGGCGTTGGGCCGGGTCGCAGCCCAACTGCTCCTGACAGAATCCTTGCCAGAAGTCGCCCAACTTCCCCTGGGTAAATTACGTGGAAAAATTCATCACCATCAAGGCATTCCCGTGGTGGTGACCTACGCGCCGAGCTCTTTGTTGCGCAGCCCCCAAGACAAGGCCAAAGCCTGGGCCGACCTGTGTCTGGCGCTTGACGTGCTGCAACGCTCGCAATAATTCCTTGATTTGATCTGTAAGGGACTGTCATGAATTTCCCGTATCCATGGCTGATCTTGTTGCTGAGCTGCTGCTTGGGGCTGACGGGGCGCGCGGCTGAATTGAGCGAATCAGTTATCACAACGGCAATGACGGGGGGAAATATTTCGGCATTGGTCACCCATCAGTCCGAACATGACAGATTCCGGCGTGCCATTGTATTGTTACCAGGCTATCCCGGCATCATGCGAATAGAGTCGGAAACGGCCTACCTTCTTAAGGGCAATTTTTTGATTCGTAGCCGCAGGTTTTGGCTGGATCGGGAAACCATCGTTTTCTCGGTAGATGCCCCATCCGATCAATGGGCCAGTTTTACCGGAGCTTTCAGGGCAAGTCAACGCTACGCGGAAGATTTACGCGGATTGACCGAGGCGATCCAGGGACGTTATGGTGTTATGGACTGGGTCATTGTCGGGACCAGTGAAGGCAGTATTTCTGCTTATTACGCAGCCAAGGCGCTGCCCGATTTATCGAGCAAGGTGATCTTCAGCGCCTCAATGTTCGTAGGGAGCAGAAATTCTCCCGGCCTTGCCTCGCTCGATTTCAAGAACTTCAAGCCCCCCATGTTGTGGGTCCACCATGCCGAAGACCCCTGCTCCTACACACCATTTTCAGAAGCCAAGCGTTTGGCCGGTCAAACTGGTTCGCCGCTGATCGTGGTACGTTCCAGTGCCGTGGGGCATGGCAATGTCTGCCAGGCATTTAGCCGGCACGGATTTATTGGTGCCGAAGAAGCCACGGTACGTGCCATGAAGAATTGGGTGTTGACGGGTGTGGTCGCTGACGTAGACCTACCTTAGCGTTCTGTCTGTGCCATGAATTCCAAGCAAGCGAACGCCCAGGCCCGTTTGTTCCTGGCTTTGTGGCCGGATCAGGCGGCCCAGGCGAAACTGACAGACCATGTGCGGCAATGGCGCTGGTCGGATGCGGCGCAGCGCTATGGACAGCAGGACTGGCATGTGACTCTTCACTTTATAGGTTCGGTGCCACGCCAGCGTCTTGCTGAGTTGAGAGCGGGTTTGGCTGTCCCGGTGTTGCCGTTTGCGTTGCAGCTGAGGCGACCCGAGATTTGGCGCCAAGGACTTGCCCTGCTGGCGCCCGAAACAGTGCCCGAAAACTTGTTGCTCTTGCAGGCTGAGCTGGGCCTGGCCTTGAAGCGCCTGGGATTGCCGACTGAGGACCGAGTTTTCCGCCCTCATTTGACGCTGGCCCGACGGGCGGCTGGATCGCAAGCGCCGACCCAGGTGCTTGATTTAGGCTGGACCGTGAAGGGCTATTCGCTGGTGGAGTCCACTGGCGATCCGCTGCAGCGCTATCGGCAGATCGAACACTTTGGCCACAGTAGGATAATTCGGCCTAATCCTTGAATGATGAAGAGTCCCCATGTTCCCGAAAAATGCTTGGTACGTTGCCTGTACCCCAGACGAGATTGACGAGAAGCCATTAGGCCGCCAGATTTGCGGTGAGAAATTAGTGTTCTACCGGGCTGCTGAAGGCAGAGTCGCGGCGCTGGAAGATTTTTGCCCGCATCGCGGTGCTCCTTTGTCGCTAGGCTCGGTGATCGAGGGCAAGCTGGTCTGTGGCTACCACGGCCTGGAGATGGGCTGCGACGGGAAAACCATCGCCATGCCGGGCCAGCGGGTGCGCGGTTTTCCGGCAATTCGCAGTTTCCCGGTGATCGAACACCACGGCTTCATCTGGGTCTGGCCGGGCGACCCAGCCCAAGCCAAGCCTGAACTGCTGCCCCAACTGGAGTGGCACGACAACCCGGATTGGGCTTATGGTGGCGGCCTGTTTCACATTGGCTGCGATTACCGGCTCATGATCGATAACTTGATGGACCTGACCCACGAGACGTATGTCCACGCCAGCAGCATTGGACAAAAAGAAATTGATGAGGTGCCGTGCAAAACCACGGTCGAAGGCGATCAAGTGATCATCAGTCGTTTCATGCACAACATCATGGCGCCGCCATTTTGGCGTTTGGCGTTGCGAGGCAACCATTTGGCCGACGACGTGCCGGTTGATCGTTGGCAAATTTGCCGCTTTACACCGCCAAGCAGTGTGATGATTGAAGTCGGCGTAGCCCACGCTGGACAGGGTGGCTATGACGCTGCGCCCGAGCACAAGGCCTACAGCGTGGTGGTCGATTTCATCACGCCCGAAACCGAAACCTCGATTCACTACTTCTGGGGCATGGCGCGCAAGTTCAACCCCAAAGACAAGGCGCTGACTGCCAGCATCCGCGAAGGCCAGGGCAAAATTTTCAGCGAAGACCTGGAGATGTTGGAGCAGCAGCAACGTAACCTGCTGGCGCACCCCGAACGCAGCTTGCTGATGCTCAACATCGACGCCGGCGGCGTCCAGTCGCGCAAGATTTTGGACCGCATCATCGCAGCAGAACAAGCGGGACAAGTATGAGCAGTGCCAGCTCGATCGACGTGCGGGTGGCGCGCAAGGCGGAAGAAGCGCAGGATATTTGCAGCTTCGAGTTGGTGGCGGCCGATGGGGCAGCCTTGCCCGCTTTCTCAGCCGGCTCCCATGTGGATGTCGAGCTGCCCAATGGACTCACTCGCCAATATTCCTTGTGCAACGACCCGACCGAAAGTCATCGTTATCTTATTTGCGTCTTGCTCGACCCGGTCTCGCGTGGCGGCTCCAAGGCGATGCATGAATTGCAGGTCGGACAGCAGCTAAGAATCAGTGCGCCGAAAAACCATTTCCCCTTGGCGCACGAAGCCAAGCGGCATTTGCTGTTGGCTGGAGGCATCGGCGTAACGCCAATTCTGTGCATGGCCGAACGCCTGGCGCACAGCGGCGCAGAGTTTAAGCTGCATTACTGCACGCGATCAGCGCAGCGCACCGCTTATCGCAAGCGCATTGGCGACTCGATATTCGCATCCCGGGTGCAGTTTCATTTTGACGATGGCGCGGCCGGGCAGAAGCTTGATCTGAGCGCGCTGTTGACCACGCCAGAGTCAGGCGTTCATCTCTATGTGTGCGGCCCCAAGGGCTTCATGGACGCTGTGTTGAGCCGGGCCAGGGACCAGGGCTGGCCCGAGGCGCAGTTGCACTACGAGTTTTTTTCGGCCGAGCCGTTAAAGTCCGACAGCGATGCGGGCTTTGAGATTCAGCTGGCCAGCTCAGGGCGCATCATCCCGGTGCTGGCCGAGCAAACCGTGACCCAGGCGCTGTCAGCAGCCGGGGTGGAAATCCAGACTGCGTGTGAACAAGGGGTTTGTGGCACTTGCCTGACGCGCGTGCTCCAGGGTGTGCCTGATCACAAAGACTTTTACCTCACGCCCGAGGAGCAGCAAGCCAACGATCAGTTCCTGCCCTGCTGCTCGCGCGCCAAGACGCCGTTGCTGGTGCTCGATCTCTGAGGCGGTGAGCGACCAACCCTAACGGTTCTGGGTCCGAGCCGGCAGCAAAACCGAGCCCAGGGCAATGACCATCAGGATGACGGCAGCCCAGTCTTGCCAGTGCAGTATTTCGCCCAACCACCAGGCGCCACTGAATACGCCCAAAATCGGGATCATCATCACGCTCAAGGAAGAGGCTACTGGCGGCAGAGTGCGCGCGAGATAAAACCAGACAGCGTGGGCAAACCCAAAGATCAGAACGGCGTTGTACAGGACGGCGCCCCAGGTGTTGGGCATCGGCATTTTCCATTCGCTGCGTTCGAACAAAAGGGACAACACGGTCATCACGACAGCCGTCAAGGCGGTCATCCAAAACGAAATGGTCAGGGTCGGTACTGTCATCTGAGTGCGGCGCAACAAGTGGGTTCCCAAGGCCCAGGTCATGGCGGCAAACAGCGCGTAAAAAACCGAGATCGGGCTGCCTGCCATGTTGTTGAACTCATGCCACAACAACAACAACACGCCGACCGTGGCGGCGGCCACGCCGGCCCAGGCCCGCGGCAGCAGTTGGTTGCCAAACAGGAACATGCCGATAACGGCAGAGAAAATCGGCATGCTGTAACCCAAAATGGCAGCGCGCCCGCTGCTGAGCGACTTGACGGCCACGATGATCAAGCCGTGCCAGATCAGCATATTGCTCAAAGCCAGCCAAAACAGTTCGCGCCATTGGCTGCGAGGAACGCGAAACGGTGTTTTGAGAAAGACCAAGGCCAAGGCCAGTACCGGCAAACCCAGCCAGATGCACAGCATGCGAAAGGTCAGGGGTGGGTAATTGGTGACGCCTATTTTCAGCACCGGCCAATTGACGCCCCAGACCAGGGTGAGAAGAATCAGGGCGATAAGTTGTTGACGGGTCAAAATTTGCATGGGCTATTGTCATGTTTTCTTACAATGCGCGTATGACCTTCCTCGACCAATTGCGCAACGCTGAGCGCCAAAACGCTTCCCTCTTGTGTGTCGGGCTCGATCCTGAGCCTGCCAAATTTCCAGTCAAATTCAGGGGTGATGCAGCAAAAATTTACGATTTTTGCGCGGCCATTGTCGATGCCACGGCCGATTTGGTCATTGCTTTCAAGCCGCAGATTGCCTATTTCGCCGCGCATAGCGCAGAAGACCAGCTGGAAAAGCTGATGGACCATATGCGCCGAACCGCGCCGAAAGTGCCCATCATTCTGGACGCCAAACGTGGCGACATTGGCAGCACCGCTGAGCAATACGCCAAAGAGGCGTTTGAGCGCTACGGGGCTGATGCCGTGACGCTTTCGCCTTTCATGGGCTTTGATTCGATCCAGCCCTACCTCAAGTACCAGGGCAAGGGCGCTTTCTTGTTGTGCCGCACGTCGAACCCCGGCGGTGACGATTTGCAAAGTCAGCGCTTGTCATCGGTCGCGGGTGCGCCTTTGTTGTATGAACATATCGCCAGCTTGGCGCAAGGCCCTTGGAATCTCAATGGCCAACTGGGTCTGGTGGTGGGTGCCACTTACCCGGCTGAAATCGAGCGAGTGCGTGCCATGGCGCCCACCTTACCGCTGTTGATTCCCGGTGTCGGTGCCCAGGGTGGCGATGCCGCCGCCACTGTTAAAGCCGGTTGGCGCGGTAACGGCAATGAGAGCACAGCGCCGATTGTGGTGAACTCTTCGCGCGCCATCCTTTATGCCTCAGCCAGTGACAATTTTGCTGAAGCAGCCAGAGCAGAAGCGAGTCGGACGCGCGATCTGTTGCAGGCGGCCAAGATCGGCTGAAGAAAGCTGCATAATTTAGTTCAAGAATATTTTTTAGAGGAACATCCCAAATGAAATTAGCCATTGTGTTGTGCTGTGCTTTAAGCGCAACCTTGCCGTCTTTCGCTCAATCCGATTACCCGAACAAGCCGGTGCGTTTGATCGTTCCTTTCCCAGCCGGCGGCTCGACCGACATCGTCGGCCGGATCGTTGCGCAAAAGCTCTCGGAGCGGCTGGGACAAAACGTGATCGTGGACAACCGCGGCGGTGCCGGCGGAACCATTGGTGCTGATGTCGCATCCAAAGCCGCGCCCGATGGCTACACCCTGAGCATCGGCACCACCAGCACCCATGCGGTGGCGGCCGGTGCTTACAGCAAACTGGGTTATCACCCGGTGCGTGATTTTTCTCCGGTCTCGCTGGTTGCAGTGACTCCTTATTTGTTGGTTGCCAATCCGCTGACGGGTGCCAAGAATCTTAAGGACCTCGTCACTTTGGCCAAAGCCAATCCGGCCAAGCTCAATTACGGTTCGGCCGGCAACGGAACGACCACCCATTTGGCGATGGAGATGATGAAGGGCGCAGCCCAAATGGACATCCTCCATGTGCCTTACAAAGGCAATGCACAAACCGACTTGGCCTTGCTCGCCAACGAAATTCAAACAGTGTTTGGCTCTATGCCGGCCCTGCTGCAGCATGTGAAGGCAGGAAAACTGGTTCCGCTGGCAGTGGGTACGCCGAACCGCTCTCCTTCCTTGCCTGATGTGCCGACGGTGGCCGAGCAGGGTTATCCGGGTTTTGAAGTGGCACTCTGGCTCGGTGTCTTCGCCCCGGCCGGAACACCAGCACCCATTATTGAGCGCTTGCATCGTGAATTGGTCGCCATTACCGCCACCGCCGAGTTCAAAACCGCGATGGAAAAAAATGGCGCTGAAGCCACATCCAACTCCCCTGCGCAGTTCAAGAAAATGGTTGGCGA
This sequence comes from Burkholderiaceae bacterium, assembly GCA_049296795.1. Classification (GTDB taxonomy): domain Bacteria; phylum Pseudomonadota; class Gammaproteobacteria; order Burkholderiales; family Burkholderiaceae_C; genus CAXNKH01. The sequence goes on along the minus strand of JBAQTC010000009.1, from coordinate 99,526 downwards.
TGAAGCCGAGCGCTACACCAAAGTGGTGAAAGCGCTGGGCATCAAGCTCGACTGAGTTGAGCTTTGGGATAGCCAGTCGCACCGCCTGCCAAGCGCGAGGTAATGGCGTGAAGCCGCAGCTTTAGTTGCGCGCGCTGGTGTAGGCAAGGCCGGTTCTGAAGTGTCCGTGCTCCAGCCCAGGCTCGCGGGCGGCTGACGGTTCTTGCAAAAATTGCTGCGTTCATTCTGTGACTGGCCAACGATCTTTGTCGCAACCGCGAATCGGGCCTGCGCCCGGACACCCGCAGCACCAGCCTCAATAGCGGTGCTGACTCTGCAAAAAGAAGTCCGAAAACAATTCCTGAAGATGAGATTGGGGTGAATGGCGCAGCGGCATTAAGGGGGAGCCCAACGGGCGGAGGACAGCCGCGGAGCCATTTACCCCGGTCTCATCTGCGATAGCACAGGGGAATTAAAACCTTGCTGCGCCTATTCGGATAGGGTTGGAAAGACCGGTGGATTGGGTGCCCGTTCTCCAGCCCAGGCTCGCGGGCGACTGTAGGTTCAGTCGAAGATCTTGGCGTCAACACCATGCTTGAGGCGCGAGCTCTGTAGCAACCGCGAATCGGGCCTGCGCCCGGACACCCGCACCACCAGCCGGTTCAGCAGTTCTGGTTCTTCAAAATGAATTCAAAAAACCAGAGTGCACAGACGAACCAAGGTGGGTGGTGGGGCTGGCAGGCGCAGGCTCGATTTGCGGTTGCCACAGAATCTGAACTCTTGTAGCAGGGTTGACGAAGTAAATCTTGAGCGCCTGATGAGTTCACCCGCGAGCTGAGCCGGAGAAGGACAACCACGCCGCCCGCCTAGCGCGAGGTGTTGACGTAAAGCCACAGCTTCAGTTGCGCTCGATGGTTGTTGGGTCAAAGCAAATGCTGCAGGTAGCGCCCGGTGTGACTCGCCGGATTGGCGGCAATGTCTTCAGGCGTGCCGATGCCGACCACCGTGCCCCCGCCGGAGCCGCCTTCGGGCCCCATGTCGATAACCCAGTCGGCGGTTTTGATCACATCGAGGTTGTGCTCGATCACCAAAATCGTGTTACCAGCATCGCGCAGCTGGTGCAGCACCTTGAGTAGCATGGCAATGTCGGCAAAGTGCAGTCCGGTGGTGGGCTCATCGAGAATGTAGAGCGTGCGACCCGTGTCGCGCTTGCTCAGCTCCAGCGCCAGCTTGACGCGTTGCGCTTCTCCGCCAGACAGTGTGGTGGCCGCTTGCCCGAGTTTGATGTAAGACAGTCCGACATCGAGCAGGGTGTGGAGCTTGCGGGCAATGGTCGGCACGGCTTTGAGAAATTCAAATGCCGCCTCAACCGTCAGGTCAAGAATCTGCGCAATGTTCTTGCCCTTGTACAGGACTTCCAGCGTTTCTCGGTTGTAGCGCGCACCATGGCAGACGTCGCACGGCACATACACATCGGGCAGGAAATGCATTTCGACTTTGACCATACCGTCGCCCTGACAGGCTTCGCAACGTCCACCGCCGCCTGATGGTCCTACGTTGAAGGAAAACCGTCCCGGGCCATAACCACGCTCACGTGCCATCGGCACTTCTGACATCAACTCGCGAATCGGGGTGAACAAACCGGTGTAAGTGGCTGGGTTGGAGCGCGGCGTGCGGCCAATGGGCGACTGATCGACATTGATGACCTTGTCGAAATGCTCGATCCCCTCGATCGATTCGTGTGCAGCAGGTTCGTCGTGGGCGCGGTAAAGCTGGCGTGCCACAGCGGTATAGACCGTGTCGTTGACCAGGGTCGATTTGCCCGAGCCGGAGACCCCGGTGACGCAGGTGAAAAGTCCGACCGGGATATCGACACTGACGTTTTGCAGGTTGTGGCCGCTGGCATGGATGATTTGCAGCCGTTGCAGTTGCGGCTGGAATAAATGGCGTCGGGCGGGAACGGCAATTTTCAGAGTGCGAGCCAAGTACTGACCGGTCAGCGAATTCGGGTTGGCCTTAATCTCATCAAATGTGCCCTGTGCCACCACCCGTCCGCCATGGATGCCGGCACCCGGCCCCATATCGATGCAGTAATCAGCGGCCCGCATCATGTCTTCATCGTGCTCCACCACCAGCACGCTGTTACCGATGTCGCGCAGGTGTTTGAGCGTGCTGATCAGCCGCTCATTGTCGCGCTGGTGCAGACCGATGCTGGGCTCGTCGAGCACATACATCACGCCGGTCAGGCCAGAGCCGATCTGGCTGGCCAGGCGGATGCGCTGTGCTTCGCCGCCACTCAAAGTCTCGGCGCTACGATCTAAGCTCAGGTAGTTCAGCCCCACATCATTGAGGAACTTCAGTCGCAAGCGAATCTCGCGCACCACCTTGTCAGCGATGCCGGCCTTGGCGCCGTGCAGTTGCAGCGTACTGAAATAAGCCAAGCACTCGCGCAGTGTCAGGTGGCTGAGCTGGAAAATGGCGCGAGCTTGCAGCCCTTCGCCCAGTTTGACATGGCGGGCTTCGCGGCGCAGCCGGGAACCGGCGCAATCGGGGCAGGCTTGGGTGCCGCGCAGTCGCGCCAGGTCTTCGCGTACCAAGGTCGATTCGGTTTCACGGTAGCGCCGCTGCATATTGGGAATGATGCCTTCGAACGGGTGCTTCTTGCTGAGCTTCTTACCCTGAGAAGCTCCAGAATCCATCACATAGCTGAACTTGATCACTTCTTCACCCGATCCGAACAGCACGGCTTTCTGCACCTCGGGCGGCAGCGACTCGAAAGCGCTGTCGATGTCAAATTTGTAATGTTTGGCCAAGCTTTCGAGTAAAGCAAAGTAGTAGCCGTTGCGTCGGTCCCAGCCCTTGATCGCACCGCTGGCCAAGCTCAGGCTGGGAAAGGCCACCACCCGCGCTGGATCGAAAAATTCTTGATGACCCAGGCCGTCGCAGCTGGGGCAAGCCCCCATCGGGGAGTTGAATGAAAAGAGCCGGGGCTCAAGCTCGCTGATCGAGTAGTTGCAAGTAGGACAAGAAAATTTGGCATTGAATAAGTGCTCTTTCGGCTCCAGCTTTTCATCTTCTTCGCCCGCCATTTCCTGCACGATGGCGCGCCCGTTGGCCAAGCGCAGCGCCGCCTCGAAACTTTCGGCCAGCCGCTGTTTGAGGTCGGGCCGAACTTTGATGCGGTCAATCACCACGTCAATGTCGTGCTTCTCGGTCTTCTTGAGTTCGGGCAGATCGTCAATGCCATACGTTTTTCCATCAATCCGAAAGCGCACATAGCCCTGGGCCTGCATATCGGCAAATACGTCCAAAAACTCGCCTTTTTTCTCCCGCGCCAGCGGCGCCAGAATCATCAAGCGGCTGTCTTCGGGCAAGGCCAGCACTGCATCGACCATCTGACTGACCGTTTGTGCTTGCAGTGCTAGGTCGTGTTCCGGGCAATAGGGGGCGCCGGCGCGAGCGAACAACAGGCGCAGGTAATCGTGAATCTCGGTCACGGTGCCAACCGTGGAGCGCGGGTTGTGGCTGGTCGATTTTTGCTCAATCGAGATCGCCGGGCTGAGGCCCTCAATCACATCGACATCGGGCTTATCCATCAGCTGCAGGAACTGGCGGGCGTAAGTCGACAGGCTCTCGACATAACGGCGCTGACCTTCGGCGTAAAGCGTGTCAAAAGCCAGGCTGGATTTGCCCGAACCGCTCAACCCCGTGATCACGACCAATTGGTTGCGCGGAATGTCGAGGTCAATGTTTTTGAGGTTGTGCGTTCGTGCACCGCGAATGCTGATGCTTTGCTGCTGCAATGCCGCTGCAAGATAGGTGCTGTTGGATTCGGAATTCAAGGTGGGGCCCGCTTAACAAAACCCACCATGATAGTGAAAGAACGCCAATCGTGCGATGACGGCCGGCTAATCGGGGACAATTGGCGCTCCCATTGCGAGCCGATTAATGACTTCCACCTCCTCAGCCAGCCCGTCCAGCGTCATGACGCCTCTGGAGCGGCGCGCCAGTTTGTCGCTGGCCAGTATTTTTGCCCTGCGCATGTTGGGGTTATTTTTGGTGCTGCCGGTTTTTGCACTCGAAGCAGCCAAGTACCCGGGCGGCGACGACCCGGCCCTGATTGGCCTGGCCATGGGCATTTACGGACTGACGCAAGGCTTGTTGCAAATCCCGTTTGGCATGGCTTCGGATCGGCTGGGGCGCAAGCGCGTGATCGTGTTTGGCCTGTTGGTTTTCGCTGCCGGAAGTTTTGTCGCCGCTTTTGCCTCCAGCCTGGGCTGGTTGATTGCGGGACGCTCTTTGCAAGGTGCTGGGGCGGTTTCAGCGGCCGTGACGGCCTTGTTGGCCGATCAGACCCGCGACGAGGTCAGAACCAAAGCCATGGCCTTGGTCGGTGCCAGTATCGCCTTGATGTTCGCCCTGTCCCTGGTATTTGCGCCGGTGCTGGCCGGCAGCATCGGCTTGGACGGACTGCTCGGCCTGACCGGCTGCTTGGCGCTGGCAGGCGTGGCGGTGGTGATCTGGTTGGTGCCGGCCGAGCCGCTTGAGCACAAAAACCAGCCGCGCGGTCGCTTGTCTGAAGTGTTGCGCCATCCGGGCTTGCTGCGACTCGATTTTGGCGTTTTTGTTCTGCATGCGGTGCAATTGGCGATGTGGGTCGCTCTACCAGCGATGCTGGTTGAGGCCGGTTTGTCGGCAGACCGGCACTGGTGGGTTTATTTGCCGGCCGTGCTGGCCTCGTTTGTTGTCATGGGGCTGACACTGTTTCGTCTGGAAAAACGAGGTTACTTGCGTGCGGTGTTTCTGTGTGCGATCGGTTTGGTTGGACTGGTACAAATCGGCCTGTGGGCTGTGCTGGGCAGCCCTGACATCAGTGCGCTGGCCGGACTTTTATTTTTATTTTTCTGTGGCTTTAACGTGCTGGAAGCCAGCTTGCCCAGCTTGGCTTCGCGCTTGGCGCCGTCCCATGCGCGTGGCGCCGCGCTAGGGGTTTACAACACGCTGCAGTCGCTGGGATTTTTTGTCGGTGGATTGATGGGCGGTTATTTGGTGAAGAACGCCGGCCCCCAGTCCCTGTTTGTCGCTTGTGCAGCGGGTATGCTTCTGTGGTTATTGGTCGCTTGGCCCATGCATTCGCCGGTGGCGCGGGTGGTGCCGCCAAAGGCTTGATAATCGGGTCATCCATCAATTTAGGAGCTCCCCATGGCATCGGTGAATAAAGTTATTCTGGTCGGCAACTGTGGCCGTGATCCTGAAATCCGCTACCTGCCCTCGGGCCAGGCCGTCGCCAATATCAGCATTGCGACCTCAAGCCGGCGCAAGGACAAAAATACCGGCGAGAGCATTGAGGACACCCAGTGGCATCGTGTAACTTTTTATGACCGCTTGGCCGAAATCGCCGGCGAATACGTCAAAAAAGGCCAACCAATTTATGTCGAAGGCCGGCTGAAATATGGCAAATACACCGACCAGGCAGGCGTAGAGAAAAATACGGTTGACATCATCGCCACCGAAATGCAGCTGCTGGGCAAGCGCGAAGGTATGGGCGGCCCGTCAGACGGTGGTGAAGGCGGGGGATCTTATGCCCGCGGCGCAGCGCGCCCAGCACCTGCAGCTGGAGCTGCCCCACGTCAAGCCGCAGCCAAACCCTCGAGCGGCTTTGACGACATGGACGACGATATTCCGTTCTGACCCTTGCTTTTGGCCGGCCAACGCCCGAGGGCCGTCGCTTACTTGATTGCCTTAGGCAAAGAGTTGGGCGTCGTTGTTGATTGCTTTCAAACCAACAGCGAAGCGCAGATGTGTGAGCGTATTCACCAAGGCTTCGTAGCAGGAGTAGATGCCGTCATGATCAATGCAGGTGATTGGACGCACTACAGCTACGGCATTCGTGATGCGTTGGCATGTTTGAAATGCCCCATCGTTGAAGTACATATGTCCAACATCCATGCACGAGAAGCATTCAGGCACCACTCGGTGTTTGCAGAAATTGCCAAAGGTCAAATCAGTGGTTTTGGTGTAGACAGCTACTTGTTGGGTTTGCGTGCAGCAGATGGTCGATTGGTAGGGGATATGTTTGACGGTGCTGGTTTTGTTCGCGGGGTACAGAACAAAGGCTTTGATTTACCCAGCACCACGGCGCAAGAATTGCGCAGTTGAGTTACTGATTTTCTTGGGCCACTTACTTTGGAGTTATCGATGACTTTGAAACCCACACAGCGTGAAGCCATTCCAGAACTACCCAACCGTTTGGGCATTGAAGGGATCGAATTCATCGAATACGCCACCAGCCGCCCCCAGGCGTTGGGACAAGTACTTGAGAACATGGGTTTTCGCCCGGTAGCGCGTCATCGATCACGCGAGATTACCTTGTACCGTCAGGGTGGAATGAATTTGGTGGTCAACGCCAGCCCTGATGACGCACGTGTGAGTGGTGGCCAAGACGGCCAACCCGTGATCTCGGCGGTGGCGTTTCGCGTGCGAGATGCGCTGAAAGCTCACGCCCGCTGTTTAGAGTTAGGCGCTTGGACGGTGCAAAGCCACGCACAGGCGATGGAATTGCATATTCCGGCAATTCATGGCCCTGGCAGCAGTCGGTATTATTTTGTCGATCGTTGGCAAGAGTTTTCAATTTACGACATCGACTTCAAACCCATCCCCACCGTAGAGCAACACCCTGGGGCCATTGCCGACATGAATTACTTTGGCGTGGTGCAGTACATCGGTGTCGGCCGCAGTTTCGACTGGTTAGCCTATTACGAACACATGTTTGATTTCAGCTTTGTTCCAGATGATCAGCGTTTTGGAATTTTGCCCAAGGGAAAACTCATGAAAAGCCCGTGTGGTCAGTTCTTGTGGCAACTGGTCGACCCCGATCCTTGGATGGACTCAGACGAATCGTCAGAATGTTTGCAACGCATTGGGCTGGGGACCAGCAATGTAGGTGCTGCTGTGCTGGCATTGAAAGCTCGTGGTGTGGAGTTTGTCGAATCAACTCAATTGCATCCAGAAGATCGAGGCGCACTGACGCGAAGTGCTTTGGGTTCGGTTTCGTTTGAGTTGGTCCATCAAGACGTATCCAAAGCCTGAAAGATCCAGCCATGAACTTGCTCAACAGTTTTGGTATGGACACCATCACGATGGCAGGCCCGTTAGAGGCCAAGCTGGCGGCGATGAAACAAGCAGGCTTTTCGCAAGTCATGTTGATGGCGCGCGACTTGGTAACGCACCCCGGTGGGGTGTCGGCAGCCGTGAATGCAGTGCGTGCAAGTGGTTTGCGTCCCACTGGCTTTCAGGTGTTGCGAGACTTTGAAGGTTTGTCAGGTCATTTGCATGAATACAAAGTCGACATCGCCAAGTCGATGCTGCAAATGTGCGCTGCCACCGGTAGCAAAGTGTTGTTAGCCTGTTCGTCCACTTCGCGCCACGCCAGCGATGATATGGACCAAATTGCACGCGACCTGAAAAAGTTGGCCATGCTGGCGCTTCCCTTTGGCATCAAAATCGCTTATGAAGCCTTGTCGTGGGGCCGTACTGTCAACCAGTTCACAAGCGCTTGGGACGTGGTTTGTCGCGCTGACTGCCCCAACTTGGGAATAGCCATCGACTCATTTCATATCTTTGCCGCCAAAACGTCGTTGGATGCGATTGAAGACTTGGACACTGGGAAAATTTTCCTGGTCCAACTCTCAGACTTCATGTGGAATGAAACTCCCACTTTTGAGGAGCGCATGACCACGGCGCGAACCTTCCGTGTGTTTCCGGGTGAAGGTGTTCACAGCGATGCTTTGGCCGACTTGGTTTTGCGCTTAGACAAAATTGGTTACAAAGCTGACTACAGCTTTGAGGTGTTCAACGACGACTACCAACAACTGCCCCTTGAGGTGGTAGCAGAGCGTGCCCGCAAGAGCGCAACCTGGTTACATGAAGATGTGCTGCATCGTGCGGCCCCCTTGCCCGATTGGACGCGTACAAACGTGCGCTAATCAAGTTCTCATTTCTTCAACAATCAGTTGACTGCATTACGCCAGCATCAGAAAGCACCACCGTGGAGAATTTATCCGTTGTTGAAATCAAAGCCTTCGTGCCGGCCAAGGACTTCGAATTGTCCAAGCGCTTTTACCAGGATCTTGGTTTCACCATGGCTTCAGACTCGGAAGGGATTGCTTACATCCATCACGGAAACGTGAGCTTCTTACTGCAAGACTTCTATGTCGAAGGTCTCGCTAGCAATTTCATGATGCATCTGTTGGTTGAAGATGTCGACGCTTGGTGGGCCAAGATTCAACAGTTGCACATAACAAAAAAATATGGCGTCAAGGTCACTGAGATAGCGCTACAACCGTGGCGCATGCGAGACTTTGTGGTCTTCGACCCATCGGGTGTCTTGTGGCGTATCGCAGAGAACACTTTGTGAGCAGGGCGTAGTGGACCAACCTTGTTGGCTACACGAAGTTTTAAGTTTCCTCATCCGGATCACGCCATGAAAATTCGCCTGGACGATCTGCGAGGTCCTGAAATCGGCAACCTTCTGCAAGAGCACCTGCAAGCCATGTACAGCGTGTCTCCGCCGGAGAGTGTCCATGCACTAGATATCGAGCAGCTGCGCAAGCCAGGGACCACTTTCTGGAGCATTTGGTCCGAGGGCGAGCTGGCCGGATGCTGTGCGTTGCAGGAGATCAATCAAGCGCATGGCGAAATTAAATCCATGCGCACCGTCGAGCGCTTCCAGCGTCTCGGTGCTGCGACAAAGTTATTGACCCACTTGATCGAAGAGGGACGCCGCCGGGGCTATCGTCGGATCAGTTTGGAAACGGGGTCTGAGCCTTACTTCCATCCCGCTAGACAGCTTTACAAGTCATTTGGCTTTTCAGTTTGCGGTCCATTTGAATCTTACGTACTAGATCCTAATAGCGTCTTCATGACAAGGGAACTCTAGGTGGCGCTGCTTCTAGCCAGTCGAACAAAGCCATGCCCAGCAGCATGGCGAGCACGAAGGCCAGTGCTTTGAGCTCACCCAAGCCGAGCGCCACGACGGCCGGACCCGGACAAAAACCTGCAATGCCCCAGCCAACGCCAAATACAACGCTGCCGACTATCAGCCTAGCGTTGATGAGCTTGTAGGTTGGCAGCTGCATCGCGGCGCCCAAGAGGGACACGGTGCGGCGCTTGGCGGCGGAAAAAGTGATGAGTCCGACCGCGATGGCGCCGACCATCACCAGGGCGAGGGACGGATCCCAAGCGCCTGCCAGGTCCAGAAAACCCAGTACTTTGGCCGGGTTGGCCATGCCTGATACAAGGAGGCCGAGCCCAAAAATAAGGCCGGCGATCAGGGCGCTGAGAATTTGCATGGCGGTCTTTGTGTTGCTGAACAAAATAGGGATAGGGGCGGTGTTTACAGGTTCAGCAGGTGTCTGAGCACCAGTACGGTGACAAAACCAGCACCCATGAAGCTCAAGGTGGCCATCAGAGAGCGTGGCGACAGTCTGGACAAGCCGCAAACGCCATGACCGCTGGTGCAACCGCCAGCGTAGCGGGTGCCAAGTCCGACCAGCAAGCCAGCGACCAACACAGCGGTCAGGCTGGCATCAATTTGGGCTGTGGGTGGCGCTGCGTAAAGACCATAGACCAGCGGCGCGCCGATCAAACCCAAGATGAAGGCCATGCGCCATGCGCGATCGCCCCGGCGGGGTTTGAGCAGGCCAGCGACGATGCCGCTGATTCCGGCGATCCGGCCGTTGAGCAAGATAAACAGGGCGGTGGCAAGTCCAATCAGCAGCCCGCCAGTCAAAGCTGACTCGGGGCTAAAAGCGGTCCAGTTGATGTTCATAGCGACTCCTTGATGACGCCCCCGCCCAGACAGACTTCGCCATCGTACAAAACGGCAGACTGACCGGGCGTGACGGCCCACTGGGCTTGGGAAAAATTCAAATTAAAGCTGTCCGGTGTAACAGAGCCGAGCTGGCACGGGGCATCGGCCTGACGATAACGGGTTTTGGCAGCGAATTTACCTGCTGCGGGTGCAACGCCTGCAACCCAGCTGGCATCCTGAGCATACAGTTGATGGGACTGTAGCCAAGGATGTTCATGGCCCTGCACCACCCACAGCGTGTTGGCTGCCATGTCCTTGCGGGCGACGAACCAGGGTAGCGGGTCCCCCAATTTAACCCCACCAATACCGAGTCCCTGGCGCTGACCCAGGGTGTAAAAACTCAAGCCGACGTGCTGTCCCAGCACCCGGCCTTTTTCGTCCTTCATCGGCCCTGGTTCTTTGGCGATGTAGCGGTTTAGAAACTCGCGAAAAGGCCGCTCGCCGATAAAGCAGATGCCGGTGGAATCTTTCTTCTTCGCATTGGGCAGGCCGATTTCAGCGGCAATGCGGCGCACTTCAGTCTTGTGCAACTCACCAATCGGGAACAGGGTTTTGGAAAGCTGAGCCTGGTTCAGGCGGTGCAAAAAATAGCTCTGATCTTTAGATGGATCAAGGCCTTTAAGCAGCTCGTAGCGCACCCGGGCGCCATCGCGCGCGGTCGCGTGCGATGTTCCATCTTGCCCCAAGGGCAGGCCCGTGTCTGCTGCAACGCAGCGGATACGGGCGTAATGCCCGGTGGCGATCTTTTCGGCACCCAAGCGCAGGGCGTGGTCGAGAAAAGCCTTGAACTTGATCTCCGCGTTGCACAGGATGTCTGGGTTGGGCGTGCGGCCCGCCTGGTACTCGCGCAGGAATTCGGCAAAGACGCGGTCTTTGTAGTCGGCGGCGAAGTTGACGTGCTCGATCTCGATGCCAATTACATCGGCCACGGCGGCGGCGTCCACGAAGTCGATGTTGGACGAGCAGTATTCGCTGTCGTCATCATCTTCCCAGTTCTTCATGAAAATGCCGACCACCTGGTAGCCCTGTTGTTTGAGCAGGTAAGCGGTCACGGCGGAGTCAACGCCTCCGCTCAAACCCACCACCACCCGTTGCTGGCTTGTCGTATTTCTCATAAAGGAGATTATCTCTTTGGCGACATGACTTCGGGTTTTACCCAGTAGGGGGCTGGGCGATTTCACCCTAAGATGTTCTTGGCACTTTACAAATTCAGGAGATGCTATGTCTAACCGTGAAATCAAAGAAGATAGTTCAGCAGGAGTGGCTGCATCACGTCGCGCGCTGCTCAAAGCCGGCGTCTCGGTGGCCGGGGTGTCGGCGCTGAGTCTGCCCTTGCTGGCGCAGTCGCAGGCTGAGAAAATCAAAATCGGCCACCTGACGCCAATGACAGGGTTTCTGGGTGCGCTGGGCGAATACGCCGTCCAAGGCATCAAGCTGGCGGCCGAAGAAATCAACGCCGCCGGCGGCGTGATGGGTCGTCAACTTGATGTGATCAGCGAAGACTCGGTCAATCCGCAGACGGCCGCGACCAAGGCGCAGCGCATGATAGAACGCGACAACGTCACGGTGCTGATGGGCGAGATCAACTCCGGCTCGGCGCTAACCATCTCGCAGGTCGCCGCGCGCAATAAAAAGCTGTTCATGAGCATCGGTGCGCGCTCCGACGTGCTGCGCGGCAAGGACTGCAACCGCTACACTTTTCACGTGGACATTCCGGTTACTGTGATGGTCAACGCGGCGGGCGAAGCGCTGGTGCGCGAGGGCCACGTTAAGGGCAAGAAAACTTTCGCCCTGACGGCCGACTACCTGTTTGGCCATGACCTGTCGCGCCAGGCCAAGCGCTTTTTCACGGCCAATGGCGCAACAGTGATCGGCGACGAGCTGGTGGCCACCGACGTGACCGATTTCAGCCCCTATCTGCTGAAAATCCGCCAAGCCCGCCCCGACCTGGTGGCCACCAACCTGGCGGGCAATCAAGTGACCAACTTCGTCAAACAGTACGCCGAATTCGGTTTGCCTTATCCGGTGGCCGGCTTCAACTTGAACACGGCTGACGCCTGGGCGGCTGGCGAAGGTAACTTGGGCGGCATCTGGCCCACCGTCTGGCACCATGAGCTCAAAACCCCGGGCTCACAGGCTTTCGTGGCCAACTTTACGAAGAAGTACGGTCGCATTCCCGAGAACCACGCCTGGATCGAGTATGTCTCGCTCAAGATGATGGCCCAGGCCATGAACGCTACCAAATCGACGGACAGCGAAAAGCTGATTGCTTACTTTGAATCGGAAGCGCAGTTCGACATCCTTAAGGCGCGTAAAGCTTACTTCCGTTCGTGGGACCACCAGCTGATGCAGGAAGCCTATCCCTTCAGCGTCAAGCCCAAGGGCCAATCCAAAAACAAGCAAGATTTCCTGCTGTTTGGTGAGGCCGTGCCTTCGTCCAATCTGGCGCTGGACTCACTGGCCCCGAGCAAGGCGGACAGTATTTGTAAGATGTAAAGAAGCTGTGAGTTAGGGGGCCGGGCCGCTGCGTGCGGTGCCGGCAGCACTTCTATTTCGTCTGGAAGCTCATGGAAATCGTGTTCTTGCTTGAGCAGGTCGTCAATGGCCTGGTCCTCAGCGGTTATTACCTGTTACTGGCCCTGGGCCTGTCGCTGATTTTTAGCGTTGGAGGCATTGTTAACTTAGCACACGGCGCTTTCTACGCGCTGGGTGCTTATGTCTCGCTCGAAGTTATTCAGCGGGCTGGATTCGGTGCCAGTATCTTCATCACGCCCGCGCTGGTGGCTCTGCTGGGTATTTTGTTTGAACGCTATTTACTGCGCCGCTTTTACACGGCCGACCCGATCCTCAGCTTGCTGGTAACTTTTGGTCTGGCCATGGTGGCCGAGCAGGCGTTGCGCATGATTTGGGGTTCGGCTCCGCTGCCGTCCACCATGCCGCCTGAGTTCAAGGGCCAGCTCATTGTGGGCGACATGATGTTCTCCAAGTACCGGCTTTTTATTCTGGCCTTGGTGAGTGTCGTCATGGCCGGCATTTGGCTGCTGCTGCACAAGACCTCTTTTGGTCGCGTGGTGCGTGCTGGCGTACAACGGCCCGACATGGTGGCCGTGCTGGGCATCAAGTTGCAACCCTATATGACGGCCATCGTCATGCTGGGTGTGGCTACGGCAGCATTGGGGGGTGTGCTGTTTGGCCCCATCACCATCGTGCATCCAGCCATGGGCACCGAGATCATGACCGTGGCCTTTGTGGTGGTGGTGATCGGCGGTCTCGGCAGTTTCTGGGGGGTGGTTCTGGCGGCGGTTCTGGTGGGCGTGGTGCGTGGCATCACTATCCATTTCCAGCCGGCAGCCGGCGAGGCTTCGATGTATATCTTGATGTTCCTGGTTTTGATGTTCAGGCCGCGCGGTTTGTTGGGCGAGCGCATCGAGCGCTTCGAGTGAGAACGACAAGAATGAATTATTTTTCGCATCCCAAGTACCGCCCGCTGTGGCTGGGAGCGGCCAGTTTGCTGCTGTTGCCGCTGGTGTTCCAGGCCATCGGCTTGACGCTCGATGCAGCCACAGTGGTGGTGATTCTGGCCATGGCGGCCATGGGCCTGAACTTGCTGGTGGGCTACACCGGTCTGGTGTCTTTTGGCCACAGCGCCTGGTTTGGCATCGGAGGTTATGCGGCAGCGCTGGCCCAGTTGCACTGGTTCAAAAACCAGATCATTTTGCCCTTCGCTTTTTCCATCCTGTTCACGGCGACCCTGTCGTTGGCCGTGGGTTTCCTGATCCTGCGCCGCCGCGGCGTCTATTTCTCGCTGCTGACGCTGGCCCTGTGCGCACTAACTTTTGCCATTGCTTTTCGCTGGACTGGCCTGACCGGCGGTGAAGGCGGGCTGGGCGGCATCGAGCGCGGTTCACTCGGGCCCATCGACCTGAACGGCCACCTGAGCTATTACGTGTTCACGGCCTTGATCGTTTTTGCCGTGCTTTACGGTTTGCTGCGCGTGGTGCGCTCGCCTTTTGGTCATGTGCTGGTGGCTATCCGTGAGAACGAGCAGCGCGCCATGTTCCAGGGTTACGACATCGACCGCTACAAGCTGCTGGCTTTTGTGATTTCGGCCACGTTGACCGGCCTGGCCGGCGCACTCGTGGTCTTCTTGCACCGCTTGGCTGCGGCCGAGTCAACTACGGTGGCTTTTGCCGGTGAGCTGCTGGCCATGGTGGTGATTGGCGGCATGCACAGTTTTCTGGGCCCCGCCTTGGGCGCGCTTTTCTTCCTCTTGTTTCGCGAACTGTTCTCTATTTACACCGGTAACTGGTTGCTTTATTTCGGCTTGATCTTCGTCGGGTTCATTGTTTTCTCGCCCGCTGGGCTGACCGGCATCTGGGGTCAGTTGCGCCGCCGCTGGCGTCCTGCGCCAGAGCTGGATGCTGCCATGAGCCGGCGCAAGATATACCAAGGCCTGGCACTGCCGGCTTTCTTGCGCCCGACACCCGCCCAGGGCGCGGTGCTGCAAGCGCAAGGCGTGAGCAAACATTTTGGCGGCATCGTAGCCGTGCATGAAGCGCAACTGGTGGTGAATTCGGGGCAGATTCACGCCTTGATTGGACCTAACGGCGCTGGCAAGACCACCACTTTCAATCTGATTTCGGGCATGTTCATGGCCGATACCGGAAGCGTGCGCCTGAATGGTCGAGAGATTCAGCATCTGTCACCGGATCGAATTTGCCAGCAAGGACTAGCGCGCTCATTCCAGATCACCAACCTGTTCAAGGGCTTGTCGATTTATGAAAACCTGCGGTTGTCACTGCAGGCCAGGCATCCGGCGCGCTTTAATTTCTGGCGTGACATCGACAGCTACCCCGAGATCCACAGCGAAACGGCCGAACTGATGAAGTTTCTCGGTCTGCAGGGAATTGAGGAGACCGAGGGCGGCGAGTTGTCTTATGGCGGGCAGCGTCTGGTTGATTTGGGCATTGCCTTGGGCTCTAAACCGCAAGTGTTGTTACTCGACGAACCCTTGGCTGGACTGGCGGCGGCTGAGCGCGAGCGGGTTTCCAATCTGGTGAAAACCATTGCCAGCAATATCCCGGTGTTGCTGGTTGAACATGACATTGACCGGGTACTGAGTCTGTCGCACCAGGTCACGGTGATGAACCAGGGTGAAGTGCTGATGAGCGGCACACCGGAACAGGTTCGATTGAGCCGGCAAGTGCAAGAGATCTACACCGGTAGCGGGACGCCGAGCGTCATCGGCCGAGTGCAGGGCGCAGTCCAGGAGCGGCCACGCTTGCTGAAGTTTGAGCAGGTCAACGCTTTCTACGGCAAAAGCCACATCCTCAACGACGCAACGCTGGATGTGAAAGAAGGGGAAATCGTCGCCCTGCTGGGTCGCAACGGTGCCGGCAAGACCACGCTGCTCAAAGCTCTGATGGGACTGCTCAAACCGGCTTCGGGCCAGATTGAATACCAAGGCCGATCGTTGGCCGGCTTGTCAGCACCTGACATTGCGCGAATGGGCATTGGCTATGTGCCGCAGGGCCGCGGCCTGTTCGCCGGCATGAGCGTGGCGGAAAACCTGGCCTTGGGCCGGCTGGCGCGCGCCACCGATGGCAGCAATGGTGTGGTTTGGGATGAAGAAAAAGTTCTGCACTATTTCCCGCGACTGAAGGAACGCATGCACGTCGCAGCGGATTACTTGTCTGGCGGCGAGCAACAAATGGTGGCGGTGGCGCGCGCACTGTCGGGCAATGTGCGACTGTTGCTGCTCGATGAACCGTTTGAAGGGCTGGCGCCGACCGTGGTGCAAGAGTTGTTCACGGTGTTCGACCAGTTGCGCCAGCACGTGTCGATTTTGATTGTTGAGCACAATCTGGACTTGGTGCTGGCCTTGGCAGATCGGGTGTTTGCCCTGGAGCGCGGTGCGGTATTCCACGAGGGGCCAGCCCAGCCCCTGCTGACAGATCTGGAGTACCGAAAACAGATCCTCTGGCTTTGAATTGTGCAAATATTTTAGGGAGAATTTTGAAATTCATGACATCGATAGGCCACAAGTCTGTTTCCGATCAGCTTGCCTTCTGGAACAAGGAGCCTGGCTGTAGATTTAGGTGCTCCCAGGCGCTTGGGGTAGACAGCTACGCGGCTGTCCCCCGGCCTGCGGCCTCCTCCTTAATGCCGCTGCGCCGTCCACCCCAAACACCAGGGCATCGAGTGGCTTTCAGCCATGAAAACCAGAGACTTTGTTTGCAGATGAGATTGGGGTGAATGGCGCAGTGAAATTAAGGGGGAGGCTGAAGGCCGGAGGACATTCACGGAGCTATTCGCCCCAGTCTCGTCTGCGAAAGCACAGCCGGGTGCGGACTTGTGTATGCAAGCCAAGCCGGAATCAAAATGAATGGGATATCGTTGGGCCTCATTTGAGGGAGCAGCAATAATTTTTTGACAGGAATTCACATGAACGAAAAGAAGCAAATGAAGAGCAAGGCCCTGGTTGAAAAAATGGCCAACATCGCCTGGAAGGAATACCCGGGTCACTTTGGTGGCGCTTTGTCCAAGGCGCTGGCCGCACCTGAGAACACCGGTAGCAGCCGCCTTGATTTTCGTATTTCGCGTTACGCGCCGGCGGCCTATGTGGGCGAACATGTGCACCAGGTGCAGGAACAGGTCTACTACGTTCTGGAAGGCGAAGGCGTACTGACGCTGGACGAAGAAAAACATCTGATGCGCCCGCATGACTATGTCTATGTGCCGCCTGGTATTCGACACAGTTTTACCAATACCGGCATTGCGGGACTGGTGTTTTTGGTGGTGACGACGCCGGCGTCGGATGAAGAAGAAATGCTTTAACAGGGAAAGAAAATCATGGCGAAAATGAAAGGTGGCGAGTTGATCGCCCAGTACCTGGTACAAGAAAAAATGCCGTACATCTTCGGTATTTGCGGCCACGGCAACGTGGGCATGCTGGATGCGCTGTACGACGTGCGTGACAAAATTCAACTGGTCTCGCCACGCCATGAGCAATGCGCCGGCCACATGGCTGATGCTTACTTTCGCGTCAAGCACAAACCGGTCGCCACCCTCACTTCTACCGGGCCGGGTTCGGCCAATATGGTGATGTCCTTGGCCACTGCACTGTCGGACTCGTCAGCCTTTTTGGCTATCACGTCCAATGTGCCGACTTCGCAGCACAACCGCGCGCCGTTTCAGGAGTTGTACAAGCACAACCAGGCTGACTTTGCGCAAGTCATGCGGCCAGTGGTCAAGCGCGCTTTCCAGCCGACCCGGGTTGACATGTTGCCCTTGGCCTTGCGCCAAGCCATGGACACCATGGTGACGGGCCGCCCGGGGCCGGTGAACATCGATATTCCCTACAACGTGTATCAGGAAGAGGCTGAGGTCGAACTGCCGGCCCCCTCCAATATTCAGCGCGCGCACCGTCCCGGCGCCAACGAACTCGATGTGGCCTTGGCGCTGGACTTGCTGGCGGCCGCCCACAAACCGGTGTTATTCATCGGTCATGGCGCAACCCTGTCGCAGGCTGGGACTGAGATCACCGAGCTGGCCAATCTGCTGGGTATTGCGGTCATTACTTCACCCAACGGCATGGGCGCTATCGATGGCGAGAATCCTTTGGCCTTGGGTTTTATTGGCCGCAACGGGGCTTTCCCAGCCAACGAAGCCGGACGGCGCGCCGACCTGGTGATTACGTTGGGAACGCGCTTTGACGACCGCAGTTCATCGAGCTGGCACGCGGGTTATTCCTGGAATTTCCCCAAGACCCAGTTGATCCACGTCGACATCGATCCGCAGGAGCTGGGCCGCAACTATGTCCCAACACTGGGCATCATTGCTGACATCAAAGTGTTTGTGCGGCAGTTGCTGCAAGCCTTGCCGGAGCGCCCCGGCATCAATGCCAAGCGCTATGCCCCATGGCTGGACGAGGTGCTGGGCTGGCAAGCGCAGTGGGAAGCTTTTGTGCGCCCGCACTTCACCGACTCGACCAGTCCACTGCGTCCCGAATTCGTCGTTGGCACGTTGCAAAAAGTGTTGCCCGACGATGTCATCCTGGCGCTCGATTCGGGCGTGCACCACAACTGGTTCATGCAATTTTGGAAAGCCAGACGGCCCCAAAGCATGCTCAATAGCTGGGGTTACTCCAGTATGGGTTTTGGTGTCTGCGGCATCATGGGTGCCCAGTTAGCGGCACCCGATCGGCCTTGTGTTGCGGTGGTCGGCGACGGGGGTTTCACCATGGCGCCCTATGTGCTGTGCACGGCTGTGGAGTACAACTTGCCGGTGGTCTGGATCATCTGGAACAACTTTGCCTGGGGCGCGATCCGTGACATCCAGTACGGCATGTTCAATGGCCGCGAAATTGGTACGGCGTTTTACAAAGGCCAGAGCGGCGAGCGCTACAACCCTGACTTTGCTGCCTGGGCCCGCGCTGCGGGAGCCGATGGCGTGACCGTGACCCGGCCGCAAGAGTTGGGCGCGGCGGTGCAACAAGCGCTGAAAAACAAACGGCCTTGCGTGATTGACGTTCACGTCGATGCCGAAGTGCGACCGCCGTCGACCGGCACCTGGCAGTTGCCGCCCACGCCCTACAAGGAGCCGATCTACGGCAAGCCCTGGGTGGCTTGACCTACATAAGCATGCAAAATGTTGGGGCTGGAGTTAGTCCCTTCCTCGGTGTTCGATTATTTTTGAAAGAGTTTTTATGAGTAACAAAATTGCGCTGGTATTTGGTGGCAGCCGCGGCATAGGTGCAGCCAGCGTGCAAGCCTTGGCCCAAAGTGGCTACGACGTGGCTTACACCTATGTCAGCAGCGCGCCCACCATCCCCGAGAAGATTGGCAATTCGCGCACCCAAGCGTATGCGGTTGATATTTGCGAGGCTGAGCAAGTGGCTCAGGTTTTCGCCGATGTGGCGCGCGATTTCGGCAGCGCCCCGCATTGCGTCGTGGCCAACGCTGGCATCAACGTGCCGCCAGGACCGATGGCCCAGTTCGACCCGGCCAATTTTCGCAAGTTGGTGGAAGTCAACATCGTTGGCGCTTTCAACATCCTGAGCGCAGCGGCCAAAAATGTGCTGGATGGCGGCAACATCATCGCCCTAACTACCTCGATGGTGCGCCACGCTGTTCCCGGCGGCGGCCCTTACACGGCCACCAAGGCCGCAGTGGAAGGCATGATCCGTTCCATGGCGAAGGAGCTGGCGCCGCGCCAGATCCGCGTCAACGGCGTGGCACCGGGACCGGTCGATACCGATTTGTTCCGCGCCGGCAAAAACGACGAAGCCAAGGCCCGTGCTGCTGCCATGAGCCCGTTCAACCGGATTGGGACAACCGCCGAAATCGCTGAGGTCGTGAGTTTCCTGGCTTCCGATAAAGCGACCTGGATCCAGGGCCAAGTGATTCAGCCCAATGGTGGGATGGTCTGACGTGATGAGGCTCGCGGTTTTCACCAAGAACAACACGAATCCCGCCTACGGCGCAGCACGCCTGGGTGCTCAGCGTGCGGCCGCGGTCTTCGGCGACGAGGTGCTACATTTTGTGCCAAACCAAGGTGACGATCCGGTGGAGCAAAGTGCTTTGATCGACGAGGCGCTGGCCCTGCAGCCGCGCCCCGATGCCTTCGTATTTTCTCCAGTGCATGTCAGCAAGGTAAATCCTGCGATTGGCAAAGTGGTGGCGGCTGGCATTCCTATGATCGGTTTCGTCAACCCGATCGCCGCTGCGCCTATGGTGAGCTATGTTAGTTCGGATGATTACCAGCTCGCACTGGCCATCGCACGTTATCTGTTCCAGCACCTGCAGGGCCAAGGGATGGTGCTGGTTGTCACGGGTCCCGAAGAGTCCTACACCAGTTTGGAACGACTGCGTGGCTTTCGAGATGCCGCACGCGAAGCGCCTGGAATTGTCTTGGCAGGGCAGGTGGCGGGTGACTATAGGCGCGAAGTGGCGCAAGAGCGGACGGCGAAGTGGCTAGCAGAGAACCCATCGCCCGCAGCCTGTCTGGTGGCCAACGACATCATGGCTCTCGGTGCGCTGGACGCGCTTGATGCCGCCGGCCTATCGGCTGCCGTAGTCGGCGTCAACGCGATTCCCGAGGCCATAGCAGCAATTGCTGAGGGTCGTATGCTGGCCACGGCCAACTTCAACGCCATGCAGATGGCCTACCTTGCTGCCGAATGCGCGGCGCGCCATCTGCGCGGGGAACAGGTGCCGGTCTCCATCGAATTGCCGGTGTCGATCGTCGACGCAGGCAATTGCCAGTTGTGGAACTTGCCTTACGAACAACGTCCGGTCATTACACTCGAACAATTGCGGAGCAAGACATGAAGAACCATCTCTTGAAGAGACTCGGCCTTGGCCTGCTGGCCGCCATGTTGGCTTGCAGCGAAGTCAGCATGGCGCAGGACTACCCAAATAAGCCCGTACGCATCGTAGCCCCCTTTGCACCGGGCGGTGCAGTCGATATTTTGGCTCGCATCATCAGTGAACGGCTAAGTCTCCAATACGGCCAGAACGTCATCGTCGACAACAAGCCCGGAGCCAGCGGCCATCTGGGCGCGCAGCTCGTCGCGAAGTCCCCCGGTGACGGCTACACGCTGGTGCTGGGCACCATCGGTATCCACGCAGCCTTTGCCAGTTACAGCAAGCTGACCTACAAACCGAACACCGAATTGCAGCCCGTTTTAGTCATCGGAGAGGCGCCCAATGTGGTGCTGGTGCCTGCCAACTCGAAGTACCGAACCTTTGCCGAATTTTTGACAGAAGCCAGGACCAATCCCGGCAAAATTAATTATGCTTCGGCCGGTGCGGGTTCCTCGGTACACATGGTCACGGAGCTGTTCCAGCTTGCGATTGGCCAGCGCATGAACCACGTTCCCTACAAGGGCAGCGGCCCGGCGCTGATCGACCTGATCAGCGGCCAAGTCGACGTGATGTTTGACAATATGTCTTCGGGTATGCCTCTCGTGCAAAGTGGCAAGCTGCGTGTGTTGGCTTTGACCGGACCGAAGCGCGATCCTCGCCTGCCCGATGTACCCACCATCGCAGAGTCCGGCGTGCCCGGTTACAGCGGAACCTCTTGGTTCACGCTGGCCGCACCGGCCAGCATGCCCGCGATATTGGTGGAGAAGCTGAACAGGGATGTGCACCGCGTGTTGACTAGCCCTGAGGTGGCCGCACGCTATGACAAGCTGGGTATCACTTACACGCCCAACACCCCCGAGCAAGCAGCAGCCTACTTCAATAGTGAAACAGTTAAATGGAACCGTGTGATCGAGGCGGCCAAGCTTCAACTCGACTGACTCCTAACCGAGAAGACCACTATGCTGGAAAAAATCCTAAACCTCTTGCTGATCGCGAGCATGTCAGCTGTTACATCCCTGGCCATGGCCCAGGATGCCTTTCCGAGCAAGCCGGTCAAGATCATCGTGCCCTACGCTGCTGGCGGCCCGGCCGATTTGTTGGCGCGTCAGGTGGGTGAGAGGCTGAGTCCGCGCTTGGGCCAGGCCGTGCTGATCGAGAATAAACCAGGTGCCGGTGGCCATACGGGTGGCGAGCAAGTGGCCAAGGGATCGATCGACGGCTACACCTTAGTGCTCGCCACCATAGCCCACAATGGTGCTGTCGCGCTCTATCCCAAGCTGCGGTACGACCCCATGAAAGAGCTCAAGCCAGTGGTCCTGCTGGCCGAAGCACCCAGTATTCTGATCGTTAGACAGGATCTTCCCGTCAAGTCGATACAGGATCTGTTGGCACTGGCCAAGAACCAGCCTGGCAAGCTGACCTATGGATCGGCCGGCAATGGTTCGGCAATGCACATGGCGGCTGAATTGTTTCGCTTTATGAGCAAGGTTGATTACGTGCACGTACCCTACCGTGGCGGGGCACCAGCCATGGCCGACCTGCTAGGTGGCCAGATTGACATGCTGTTCGAGAGTCTCGGCACGGCGCATCCGCAACTCAAGAGTGGCAAAGTGCGCGCACTGGCCGTTACCGGCACTTCGCGCAATGCCAGCCAGCCCGATGTCCCCACCGTGGCCGAGGCCGGCCTACCGGGCTATTCCTCCGTGCCCTGGTACACCCTCTCGGTGGCCAGCGGCGTGCCTGATGCCATCGTCAATAAGCTCAACACAGAGATTAACGCTGTGCTCAGGGATAAGGAGTTGGTGCAGCGCTGGGAGGGCTTGGGCATCATGGCGTTGGGAGGCCCGCCGGCGGATGCTGTCAAACGTAATGAAGTCGAGACAGCTAAATGGACCGCCGTGATTATGGCGGCAAACATCAAGTTGGACTGAACTGGTGGTTGTGATGGAGCAGGAACAGATTTTTGACGTCGTTGTAGTCGGCGGTGGCGGGGCCGGTTTGGCGGCGGCGATCGAGGCGCGTGCCAATGGCCGCAGCGTGCTGTTGCTGGAGAAAAATCTGAAGCTTGGCGGCTCCACTGCCTGGTCGATTGGATCGGTCACGGCCAGCCAAACGCCGCATCAGAAAAAACGAGGCATTGTCGATCACCCCTACGATCACTGGGCCGACATGCCCGGTTTTGCTGGCGAGCTTGATTCGCGCGACAACCCCGAATTACGCAAGATACTGTGTGACGAGATGCCAAGCACTTTCCAGTGGTTGCTCGACTCCGGTGTGCGCTTTATGGGCCCGATGCCCGAGCCGCCGCATCGCCAACCGCGTATGCACAATGTGTTGCCCAATTCGCGCTCTTTTATTTACCACTTGGAGCGCCGGGCCCGGCGCGCCGGGGTGGACATTCGCACCGGGCAGCATGTCAGTGCACTGCTGCAGCAAGACGGCCGGGTCAGCGGGGTCGAAGTGCAGGATGACAAGGGCTTGCAGCGGTTTGAGGCCCGCGCAGGCGTGGTGCTGGCCGCCGGCGATTTCACTAATAGCCCGGAATTCAAAGCCCGTTTTATGGGGCCGCAGGAGGCCAAGGTCGAGGGCGTGAACCCCACGGCCACTGGTGATGGGCAGCGACTGGCCGAGGTGATTGGGGCCCGCATCGTCAACGGCGATTTGGCCTTAGGGCCTGAGTTGCGTTTTATAGCCCCGGCCCACGAGACGCTGTTGCGGCGACTGCCGCCGTGGCGCTGGTTGGCGGTATTTATGGCCTGGTCGCTGGAGCATCTGCCGGCGGCACTGTTGCGACCTTTCGTGATGAAATTTCTCACCACCGCCCTGGCACCTTCAAGCGTGATGTTTGAGGCCGGGGCTTTGCTGGTGAATCAGCGCGGCGAGCGTTTTGCCAATGAACTGGAGCGGCCAGCTTGGCATTTGCCCGACCAGAGCGACAAGCAGGGCTACATCGTGTTGGACCAGGCGCTGGCCCAACGCTTCTCGGCTTGGCCCCACTTTGTCTCCACCGCGCCCGGCATTGCTTACGCCTATATCTTCGATTACCGCCAGAACCGGCCCGATGTGTACACCGAAGCCAGCACGCTGGCAGCGCTGGCACACAAGCTGGGAATGGACCCAACCAGCTTGGCAAGCAGTGTTGCCAGCGCCAGCGTCAGGCCACTGGGCGCGGGACCGTATGTCGCGCTCGGTCCGGTACGATCGGTTTTCGTTCACAGTGAAGGCGGGTTGGCGGTGGACAACCAGCACCGGGTGCTGGGGCCTGATCGGCAGCCGCTGCGCGGTCTGTATGCAGCTGGTTCCACTGGCCAGGGCGGGCTTTTGCTCAAAGGCCACGGGCACCACCTGGCTTGGGCTTTTGTTTCGGGCCGGCGTGCTGGCCGGCTGGCTGCGCTCCAAGCGCCGTGAGCTTTTTTCACGATGGCGCCAGCTCGGTCTGGCACAGCCATTACATTAACCAAACTCAAGACTGATGCGATGCGATTGGAGATAGATGTTTGATGTGATTGTGGTTGGTGGCGGCAACGCAGCCTTGTGCGCTGCGCTGACGGCACGCGAGGGCGGCGCTTCGGTGCTGCTGTTGGAGTCGGCGCCCAAAGCCTGGCGTGGTGGCAATTCGGTTCATACCCGCAACCTGCGCTGCATGCACGATGCGCCGCAAGACGTGCTGACCGAAGCCTACCCCGAGGAGGAGTATTGGCAGGACCTGCTTAAGGTCACCGGTGGTCAAACCAACGAAAAATTGGCGCGCATGGCGATTCGTGAGTCGTCGCGTTGTCGGGACTGGATGCGCCGGCATGGCGTGCGCTTTCAGCCTTCGCTGTCGGGCACTTTGCACCTGTCGCGCACCAATGCCTTTTTCATGGGTGGCGGCAAGGCCCTGGTCAACGCCTACTTTCGCAGCGCCGAAAAACTTGGCGTGAAAATTCGCTATGAGGCCACGGCCCAACACCTGGAACTCGACCAGGGACGTTTTGTCGCGGTCCATCTGAAGAGCGCAGCAGGGGTCGAGCGGATTGAGGCCAAGGCCTGTGTCGTGGCTAACGGGGGCTTTGAGTCCAACCGTGAATGGCTGCGCGAAGCCTGGGGACAGAATGCCGATGGCGAGTGGCCAGCCGACAATTTCCTGATCCGTGGAACCCGCTTCAATCAAGGCGTTTTGCTGCGCGATTTGATGGACCAGGGGGCCGACACCATTGGCGACCCAACGCAGTCGCATTCGGTGGCGATCGACGCCCGTTCGCCTTTGTACGACGGCGGCATCGTGACCCGGGTCGATTGTGTTTCTTTGGGCGTGGTGGTGAACAAGAATGCCCAACGTTTTTATGACGAAGGCGAAGATTTTTGGCCCAAACGCTACGCGATCTGGGGTCGCCTGGTGGCGCACCAGCCAGGCCAAATTGCCTATTCGGTGATCGATGCCAAAGCGGTGGGGCGCTTCATGCCACCGGTGTTTCCGGGTGAAAAAGCCGATACGCTGGAGCAGTTGGCGGGCCAACTTGGACTTGACGCTGCATCCTTCGTCAAGACCGTGCAAGACTTCAACGCCG
Organism: Burkholderiaceae bacterium; assembly: GCA_049296795.1. Lineage (GTDB taxonomy): Bacteria > Pseudomonadota > Gammaproteobacteria > Burkholderiales > Burkholderiaceae_C > CAXNKH01. Next base: position 74,759 of record JBAQTC010000009.1, on the reverse strand, counting down.
CTTGTCGTTTGGGGACTTTCGATCACCAGGTGCTCGACGACTGCCATACCGAGGGATTGAGCCCGGTCAAAACACATTGGGCGCGTCCAATCGACACCGCGCCGTTCTATGGGTTTGCCCTCAAGCCGGGTATCACGTTCACTTACCTGGGAATGAAAATTAACGAGGAAGCTGCGATCCATTTTGATGGCCAGCCCAGCCCTAATTTGTTTGCTGCGGGTGAAATCATGGCCGGCAATGTGCTGGGCAAAGGCTATACCGCAGGGGTTGGCATGACGATTGGCACCGCATTTGGGCGCATAGCCGGAACCCAGGCCGCACGCGCGGCCAAACAGACAGGAAAAGAAAATGCAAGCGTTTGAATCCCTCGCCCGCGACGCACGTGCGCTGGCCGCTGGGGAAATCGTCCTCAGCCCAAGCGAGGCCGAAGTGGCCCGCCAGCTTGAAATCTGCAACGCTTGTCGGTATTGCGAAAGCTTTTGTGCGGTGTTCCCGGCTATGACGCGTCGGCTGGAGTTCGGTAAAGCCGATATCCATTACTTGTCCAACTTGTGCCACAACTGCGGGGCTTGCCTGCATGCGTGTCAGTACGCACCACCGCACGAATTTGCAGTGAACGTGCCGCAGTCCATGGCCAAGGTGCGCCTGCAAACCTATGCCGATTACGCCTGGCCGAGCGCAATGGGCGCCATGTACCAGCGCCAGGGTTTGAAATTGTCGCTGGTGACGGCGGGCGCGTTGGTACTGTTTTTGCTGCTGACCTTGTTTCTCAAGGACTCGCTGTTTCGCTTGCCACCGACAGTGAATTTCTACACCATCTTCCCGCACAACTTGCTGGTGTCTTTGTTCTTGCCGGTGTTTGCCTTTGCCGTGCTGGCTTTGACGCTGGGCGTGCGGCGTTTCTGGCGCGAGGTCTCACCCGGCGAAGTCATCCATGGCGAAGCTGTGGCCGAAGCCACGGGCAACGCGTTGGGCCTCAAGTACCTCGACGGCGGCCACGGCGAGGGCTGCAATAACGAGGACGACGCCTGGACGCTGTGGCGTCGCCGGTTTCACCATGCCACCTTCTATGGTTTCATGCTGTGCTTTGCGGCAACCAGCGTGGCCACGGTGTACCACTATGCCTTTGGCTGGGCCGCACCCTACGCCCTACCTAGCTTGCCCAAATTACTCGGTGTGGTGGGCGGCCTCAGTCTGGTGGTGGGTACGGTCGGCCTGCTATGGCTCAATCTGCGTCGCCATGTGATGCATGGCGACGCCGAGCAAAAGCCCATGGACCGGGGTTTCATCGCCCTGCTGCTCCTCATCAGTGTCAGCGGACTAGGTCTGTGGCTGGCCGGCGGTACTGCCGCCATGCCCGCATTGCTGGCCCTGCACCTGGGCGTGGTGATGGCCTTGTTTCTCACCTTGCCTTACGGCAAATTCGCGCACGGCATTTTCCGCAGTGCGGCTTTGCTCAAATGGGCGATTGAAAAACGTTTGCCGAGCAAGCTAAAACTCGACGAGTGAAACTTTGTGGGACAGTCCGCAGCGACACATAGTGCACCAGCTCTGTCCCCAACTGATTAGGAGAATTCCATGGTTAAAAACGGTCACTTGCAACTGGCGTCCATGCAAGACCAGTGTTCCGCAGCCGAATGGCAGGCCCGGGTAGACCTGGCTGCCTGCTACCGGCTGGTGGCGATTTACGGCATGTCCGACATGATGGCCAACCACGTCTCGGCCCATGTGCCGGGCGAGCCGGGGGCTTTTCTGATCAACGCCTACGGCATGATGTACGAGGAAATCACGGCCTCGAGCCTGATCAAGATCGATCTGGCGGGCAACATTCTGTCCAAGCCCGATTTTGGCGATCTGAACTATGGCATTAACAAGGCGGGCTATGTGATTCACAGTGCGATTCACGCGGCGCGGCCTGAAGTGGCTTGCGTGATTCACACCCACAGCTGGGCGTCGATGGCGGTCTCGGCCCTGGAATGCGGTTTGTTGCCGATTACACAAACCGCCATGCGCTTTCTCAAAATTGCGTACCACGACTACCAAGGCGTGGTGCTTGACACCGAGGAGCAGGCTTCGCTGTTGCGCGACATGGGCCAGAGCGAAGCGCTGATCCTGCGCAATCACGGTGCGCTCACCGTCGGGCGCTCGATTGGCGAGGCTTTCAACTGGATGCACCGCATTGAGCTGGCGTGTCATTCCCAGCTCGCTGCCATGGCCTGCAACACGCCGTTGGCCAAGGTCTCGCAACCGATTCTGGAAGAAACCTGGAACAACTACCAGCCCAGCACGCGCCGCCCCTACGGCCTGATGGAGTGGCCCGCGCTGCTGCGCAAACTCGATCGCAGCGATCCGAGTTACAAAACCTAAAGCGGCCAAGCCGCACGCCAAGCAGTCTCTGGACCAGGCCGGAAAATTGAAACAGCTTAAAGATCTTGTGGGACAGACCGCAGCTACACGGAGCGAAGCGAAGTGAGCCAGCGCAGTCCTCAACTGATTAGATATGACACGTCCCTGCCTACTCCCTCTGCTCCACCGCACACCCCTGCAATTTCAAGCGCCAAGCGGTGCTTGTGACAGCCATGCCCACGTCTTCGGACCTTTCGCCCGCCACCCTTTGGCTGAGGACCGCAGCTATACCCCGGCCGAGTTTGACGGCGCCGCTTTCATTGCGCATCTGGATCAACTCGGGCTGACTCGCGGCGTGTTGGTGACAGGCAGTGCCAGTGGCACTGACAACGGTTCGGTGCTGGAAGCCTTGAAGCTCTACCCCGATCGTTTGCGCGGCGTGGCGGTGGCGACCGATGCGGTTACTGACGCTGAGTTGGATCGTTGGCACGCAGCCGGTGTTCGCGGTGTGCGCGCCAATCTCTACCAATTGGACGGACATGCGGTCTACCGTAACGGCGTTGGTCTGGAGGTGCTCGAAGCCTTGGCGCCACGGCTCACGGCGCGCGGCTGGCACGCGCAAATCTGGGTTCATGCGCCGGACTTGCCGACTTTAAGCCCGCGTCTGCGCCAACTTGGCGTCCCCCTGGTGATTGACCACATGGGCCGCATGGCCACGCCGCGTGGCGTGCAAGACCCCGGTTTTCAACACCTGTGCGCGCTGTTGGCCGACGGCATCGCTTGGACTAAGATTTCAGGCGCGGATCGCAATACCAGCATGGGCACACCGTACAGTGATGTCGATCCCTTCGCCGCCGCACTGTTGGCCGCTAATCCGCAGCAGGTGGTCTGGGGCACGGACTGGCCGCACATCAATTATTTTGACGCCGTGCGAGTGCCCGATGATGGGGACTTAATGAACCTGTTGGCACGCTGGCTGCCCGATCCCGCGCAGCGTCAGCAGGTGCTGGTCGATAACCCGGCGCGTCTTTATGATTTTTCTTGATCCCAAGTTTCAAGTCGAGCGCATCACATGAGCCAGAGCGTCCGTATTTTGCTCTCGCCCCAGTCACGGCAAGCGCTGGCCACACCGATCGCCGCTGTGATGGGCGAGCGCCAATTTGAATTGCTCACGGTTGCTGATTTGCTCGACAGCAGTTCAGCGCAAACCGGTGTCGATCTGGCTTTCATTTCACGCGAGGTCACCGGCCTGTCAACCAAACATGAGACGACAGTGCAAACCCAGGCTTTTTATGACGCGCTGCGTCGGTCATCTGATTTGCAATGGCTGCACATTCACTCAGCAGGAGCGGATCGACCGATTTATCTTGAGTTGCGCGCCCGCGGTGTCCAGGTCAGCACCTCGTCGGGTGCTAACGCCGAGGTGGTGGCACAAACCGCGCTGGCAGGCTTGCTGGCGCTGGCGCGGCGTTTTCCGCAGCTGATGGCTGCGCAGCGCGAGCAGCGCTGGGCACCTTTGGTGAACCAGCTGCCGCGCGACTTGGCAGGTCAAACGGCCGTTATCGTCGGCTGGGGCCCGATCGGTCAGCGCGTTGGAGAATTTTTAAAACTGCTGGGCCTGAAACTGATTGTCGTTCGACGCGAGCTGAATCAAGTGGCTGGGCCTGGCATCGAGACCGTGAGCTTCACTCAACTGCATAGCGTGTTGCCGCGTGCCGATTGGCTGTTGTTGGCCTGCCCGCTGACCGATCAAACCCGGGGTTTGGTGAATGCCCAGGTGCTGGCGGCGCTACCGCCAGCGGCCAGCCTGATCAATGTGGCGCGGGGCGAGGTAGTGGTCGAACAAGACCTGATCGATGCATTGCACCAAGGTCGTTTGGGCGGGGCTTTTTTGGATGTTTTCCAGCACGAGCCACTGCGCCGCGATTCGGCTCTATGGGGCCTTGACAACGTGATCGTGACCCCGCACTCGGCCGGTCATTCCGATGGAAATCCGCGCCGAGTTGCCGACATTTTTATGGCCAACTTGGCGCGTTGGCAGGCTGGTCAGGCTTTGCAAAACTGCATCGCTTGAACCGCTCAGAGTCGGTGGATGCGGGTATCGGTGCTGACCAGTTCCAGCGGATAACGCTTGCCGCTGAGGTAGTCTTCCATGCAACGCAGCACCAGGGGGCTGCGGTGGCGCGAGACAGAAGCGCGAATTTCGTCGGGGCTGAGCCACAGGGTGCGCACAATCCCGGTGTCCAGGGCGCGGTGCGGGTCGAATGCACCGAGCTGGCCACAAAATGCAAAGCGTAAGTAGCTTATTTCTTCGCCGCTGCCGGCTCGTTCAAAGCGCGACAAGTAGACGCCGACCAGAGCGCTGGGCTTGAAAATATGACTTGTTTCTTCCAGTGCTTCGCGCTCGCAGCCTTGGGCGGGTGATTCGCCGGGTTCGAGGTGACCGGCCGGGTTATTCAGACCCAGACCTGTGGGCGTGTGCTCCTCGACCAACAAAAATTTTCCGTCTTTTTCAATGATCGCGGCAACGGTGACGCTGGGTTTCCATCGGTTGTCCATGGCTGATTATGCGGGACGAAAGTCAAACTCAGTTAAGCTATCGCCCTAGATTTATCTAAGCAATCTCAGGAGTCTTTTCATGTTGATAGGTGTACCTGCTGAAACTCTGGCGGGTGAAACTCGTGTTGCCGTAACCCCCGAAACGGCCAAAAAACTCATAGCCCAGGGCCATACATTGCGCATCCAGTCGGGTGCAGGTGTGGCGGCCAGCGTGACCGATGCGGCTTACCAAGCGGCCGGCGCCGAAATCACGGATGCCGCGGGCGCTTTTGCTTGTGGACTGGTGCTCAAGGTTCGGGCGCCGCAAGTGACCGAAACTGCGCTGATGCAGCCGGGAACGGCCGTGGTTGGCATGCTCAATCCCTTTGATGGCCCCGGCTTAGAACGATTGGCCAGTGCCCAGCTCACCGGTTTTGCCCTGGAAGCGGCGCCGCGCACCACACGGGCCCAGAGCATGGATGTGCTCTCGAGTCAAGCCAATATTGCAGGCTACAAAGCCGTGATGATGGCGGCTGACAAGTACCAGCGATTTTTCCCGATGCTGATGACCGCGGCTGGTACGGTCAAGGCTGCGCGGGTCGTGATTTTGGGCGTGGGTGTTGCTGGTTTGCAGGCGATTGCAACGTCCAAACGCCTGGGGGCGGTGATCGAGGCCTCCGATGTTCGACCCAGTGTCAAGGAGCAGGTCGAATCCTTGGGTGCCAAGTTCATCGATGTGGCTTACGAAACCGATGAAGAAAAAGAAGCGGCAGTCGGTGTGGGTGGCTACGCCAAACCCATGCCGCCGAGCTGGCTCGAGCGACAAAAATTGGAAGTCGCCAAGCGAGTCGCGTTGGCTGACGTGGTGATTTCAACCGCGCTGATTCCGGGACGCCCGGCGCCAACGCTGATCACCGAAGAAATGGTGAAATCGATGAAGCCGGGTTCGGTGATTGTTGACATCGCCGCCGGCAAAGGTCCTGATGGCGGGGGCAACTGCCCGCTGTCGGAAGCTGACAAGACCGTGATCAAACACGGTGTGACGCTGGTCGGCGAGACCAATTTGCCGGCACTGGTGGCGGCGGATTCGTCCTCGCTCTATGCCCGCAATGTGCTGGACTTCCTCAAGCTCATTCTCACCAAAGAGGGTGGTTTGAATATTGATATGGAAGATGACATCGTGGCCGCGTGCTTGATGGCGCACCAAGGCGAAGTCAAGCGCAAACAATGAATTTGCGGGACAGACCAAGATTTGCCAAGCAAATTTGCTCTGTCCTCAACTAAACCGATGAATTTGGGGGCAGACCAAGATTTGCAAAGCAAATTTGCTCTGTCCTCAACTGACTAAAAAGGAAAAAATATGGAACTTGTTTCCCCCACTCTGACCAATCTGATTATTTTTATCCTGGCCATTTATGTGGGTTACCACGTGGTTTGGACGGTGACGCCGGCTTTGCACACGCCTTTGATGGCGGTGACCAATGCAATTTCAGCCATTGTGATCGTCGGCGCGATGCTGGCGGCTGCTTTGACCGAAACCACGCTGGGCAAGACCATGGGCGTGCTGGCCGTTGCGCTGGCAGCAGTCAATATTTTTGGCGGTTTCTTGGTAACGCGCCGAATGCTGGAAATGTTCAAAAAGAAAACGCCGTCAGGCGTTTCGGCGAAGGCTAACTTGCCGCATGGCAAGTTAAGCGAAGCGGCCGTAGGCAAAAAACCAGGGGTGTCATCATGAGCATGAACATCGTCACGCTGCTTTATCTGATTGCCAGCGTTTGCTTCATTCAGGCACTCAAAGGACTGTCGCACCCCACGACTTCGATCCGGGGCAATCTGTTCGGTATGGCGGGCATGGCCATCGCGATGCTGACGACGGCGGCGCTGATCGTGGAAATCTCCGGCGGCAAGGCCGAAGGCATGGGCTGGGTGTTGTTGGGACTTTTGGCCGGTGGCGGCTATGGCGCTTACCGGGCCAAGACGGTCGAAATGACCAAGATGCCCGAGTTGGTGGCTTTTTTTCACAGCATGATTGGTCTGGCCGCGGTGTTCATTGCCGTGGCTGCTGTAGTCGAGCCTTGGGCTTTTGGGATGGTCGCCAAAGGCGAGGCTATCCCGGTCGGTAACCGGCTTGAGTTGTTCTTGGGTGCGGCGATTGGTGCCATTACTTTCAGTGGTTCAGTGATTGCATTCGGCAAACTCAGCGGGACTTACAAATTTCGCCTGTTTCAAGGTGCACCAGTGCAATTCACGGGCCAGCATAAGTTGAACTTGGTGCTGGGCTTGATAACGCTGGGCCTGGGCCTGCTCTACACCTTCACCGGCAATGGGGCGGCATTTTTCGCCATGCTGGCGCTGTCCTTCATCATGGGTGTTTTGATCATCATCCCGATTGGCGGCGCCGACATGCCGGTGGTGGTGTCCATGCTCAACAGTTACTCAGGCTGGGCCGCTGCCGGGATCGGTTTTTCGCTCAATAACAGCATGCTGATTATTGCCGGTTCACTGGTGGGCAGCTCGGGCGCGATTCTGAGTTACATCATGTGCAAAGCCATGAACCGCTCCTTCTTTAATGTGATTTTGGGCGGCTTCGGCGGTGAAGCAATGAGTGCAGTTGGAGCCAAGTCCGAGGCCCGTCCCGTCAAAAGCGGTAGCCCGGACGATGCGGCTTATATGCTGAGCAACGCCGAGACCGTGATCATTGTTCCGGGTTACGGCCTGGCGGTGGCGCGGGCGCAGCACGCGGTCAACGAGCTGGCCGAAAAGCTCACGCACAAAGGCGTCAAGGTTAAATACGCGATCCATCCGGTGGCCGGGCGCATGCCGGGGCACATGAACGTGTTGTTGGCCGAAGCCGAAGTGCCGTATGACCAGGTGTTCGAGATGGAAGACATCAACGGCGAATTCGCACAGGCCGACGTGGCGATCATTCTGGGCGCCAACGATGTGGTCAATCCGGCTGCGCTGCAAAAAGGCACACCCATTTACGGCATGCCGATTCTGGAAGCCTACAAGGCCAAAACCGTGATCGTGAACAAGCGTTCCATGGCTGCGGGTTATGCAGGCTTGGACAACGAGCTGTTCTATATGGACAAAACCATGATGGTTTTTGGCGATGCCAAAAAAGTGATTGAAGATATGGGCAAAGCGATCGAGTGATCGCCATCGGCTTGGCCGGGTAGGGCAAATCCTATTGCTTTGTTCGCAAAAGTTCAGATATGCTCAATCCTCAATCTATAAGGGGATGACATGACTGATCGCATTTGGCTCAAACATTACCCAGAGGGTGTGCCGGCAGACTTGGACGGCATGGCCTACCCCTCACTCGTTGCTTTACTGCAGGAGTGTTTCCAGAAATACGCAGATCGCAGCGCCTTCAGCTTTTTGGGTAAAGACCTGAGCTTTGCCGAGTTGGGCCGGCTGAGCCAGGCTTTTGCGACCTACTTGCAAGGTCTGGGCTTGCAAAAAGGTGACCGGGTCGCCCTCATGATGCCCAATGTGCCCCAGTACCCGGTGGCCGTGGCGGCAATTTTGCAAGCAGGATTTGTGGTGGTCAACGTCAACCCGCTCTACACCCCGCGTGAACTGCAGCATCAGCTCAAGGATTCCGGCGCAACAGCCATTGTGATTCTTGAGAATTTTGCGGTCACCTTGGAAAAATGCTTGAGTGCCACACCGATCAAGCACATCGTCCTGTGTTCCATGGGCGACCGACTGGGCTTGCTCAAAGGGGCGATCGTGAATCTGGTGGTGCGCCGGGTCAAGAAGCTGGTGCCGGCCTTCAACCTGCCGACTGCGGTGCGTTTCAATGCGGCCCTGGCTCAAGCTGAGCGCGGTGCATTCAAGCCAGTTGAAGTGAAACTTGATGACGTGGCAGTGTTGCAGTACACCGGCGGCACCACCGGGGTGTCCAAAGGGGCTGTTTTGCTGCACCGCAACCTGGTCAACAATGTGTTGCAGTCCGAAGCCTGGCTCATGCCGACGCTCAAGACCATTGACGCTGGGGTTCAGCCGACGGCCGTATGCGCTTTGCCGATGTACCACATCTTCGCTTTCACCGTCAGCATGTTGTTCATGCGTCTCGGCGGCAAAACGATTCTGATTCCCAACCCGCGGGACTTGCCGGCTGTTCTGAAGGAGTTGTCCAAGCATGTTTTTCATTGTTTCCCAGCTGTCAACACGCTGTTTAATGCCCTGGCCAACCATCCCGACTTCAACTCGGTCAACTGGAAGAACTTAAAGATTTCGATTGGAGGCGGCATGGCGGTGCAGGGACCGGTGGCCAAACTGTGGCTGGAGAAAACCGGTAACCCCATTACCGAGGCCTATGGTTTGTCAGAAACCAGCCCATTGGCAACTTCCAATCCCGTGACCAACCTGAATTACACCGGAACCATTGGCGTGCCGGTATCGAGCACCTGGGTCAAATGCCTTGATGATGCGGGGCAAGAGGTGGCCAAAGGAGAAACCGGCGAGATTTCGATCAAAGGTCCGCAGGTGATGGCGGGCTATTGGCAGCGTCCCGAAGAGACGGCCAAAGTCATGACCAGCGATGGTTATTTCAGGACTGGCGACATCGGCGTGATGGATGAGACGGGCTATATCAAAATTGTTGATCGCAAAAAAGACATGATTCTGGTGGGCGGCTTCAACGTCTACCCGACTGAAATCGAAGAAGTGGTCGCTGGGCTGAGTGGTGTCATGGAGTGCGCCTGCGTCGGAGTGCCCGATGCCGAGCGCGGCGAAGGCGTCAAGCTGGTGATCGTCAAGAAAGATCCAGCACTCACTGACGAACAAGTGCGCGCTCACTGCCGGACCAATCTCACGGGTTACAAGCAACCCAAGTTGATCGAGTTCCGTTCCGAGTTGCCCAAAACCCCGGTCGGGAAAATTTTGCGTCGAGAGTTGCGCGACGCGCAATGACCTGCACCGCCATAGTCAGCGCGCTGCATGACGAGTTGGCGGCGGTGTTGGAGCGCATGCCCGATGAGCACAAAAGCGAGATCGCTGGCCGCGAGTTCTGGCGCGGCCATTGGCATGGCTATGAGGTGGTGGCCACGCTCTCGGGTATAGGCAAGGTTGCTGCTGCCACGACAGCGACCTTGTTAATCGAACACTTCAAAGTTGACCATATTCTGTTCACCGGTGTTGCTGGTGCGCTGGCTCCTGGTGTTCGTGTTGGCGATTTGGTGCTGGCGCAAGAGCTGCTGCAGCATGACATGGACGCTGCGCCGCTGTTTCCGCGCTATGAGGTGCCGGGCACGGGCTTGAGCCGCTTGCCGGCCGACCCGGCGCTGTCGGCCACTCTGTGGCGTGCTGCGCAGGCCACGTTGGCAGATTTGCCGCATTTGCTCGAGCCTTCCGTGCGGCAGGAATTTGGTCTGCACACACCCAGCCTGCACCAGGGGCTGTTGATCAGTGGCGATCGATTTATCTCAACCCGTGCTGAATGCCAGGCCTTGCGCCAGGCGCTGCCCGATGCACTCGCGGTGGAAATGGAGGGCGCGGCGTTCGCTCAGGTATGTCGAGATTTTGGCGTGCCGTTGGCTGTGTTGCGTACCATCTCAGACCAAGCCGACGATGCAGCACATCTGGATTTCCCGCGCTTCTTACGCAGCGTTGCCAGTCACTACAGCGCCTCTGTCCTCGATCATTTCTTTCGTGATCTGGTGATCTGAGCTAATTGGGCCGACGTGGGCCGAGAATGGCCAGTCTTATTTGAGCCAGCCGCGTTTTCTGAAGTACCACATGGGAACCAAAGCACTGGCCAGCATCAACAACAAGGCATAGGGGTAGCCCCAGGGCTGTGCCAGCTCGGGCATGTACTGAAAATTCATGCCGTAGAGACTGGCAATCAAGGTGGGCGGCAGCAAGGCTACGCTGGCAACTGAAAAAATCTTGATGATCTTGTTTTGGTTGATATTGATGAAACCGACCGTGGCGTCCATCAAGAAGTTAATTTTGTCGAACAGGAATGCGGTGTGGGCGTCGAGCGACTCTATATCGCGCAGGATCTGACGGGCTTCTTCGAATTGTTCGGCATTGAGCATTTTGCTGCGCATCATGAAGCTCACAGCGCGGCGGGTGTCCATCACGTTGCGCCGGATTCGCCCGTTCAAGTCTTCCTGCAGCGCAATCTCACCCAGCACTTCACTGGCCAGGGCATCCGTTATGTCACCGGATAGCACCTTGGTGCTGACTTTTTCCAAATGGTCGTAAATGCCTTCGAGCGTGTCGGCAGAATATTCGGCATCGGCATCAAACAGCTTGAGCAGAACTTCCCTGGCATCCTCAATCAAACCTGGTGCGCGCCGGGCTCGCATGCGCAGCAGACGAAAGACCGGGCTGTCCTCATCGTGAATCGAGAACAGAATGCCCTTGCTCTTGAGCTCGTCGTTCACCAGGTTCAGAATAAAAGCTACCCGAACGGTGCGCGGCTCTTCCTCGTCGGCGATTAAAAAGTCGCTTCGGATATGCAGATCGCCGTTGTCTTCTTCGTAAAAACGGGCCGACTCTTCAATGTCTTCGTCCATCGCATCTTCGGGGATCGACAGTTCGTAATACTGCTTGACCCAGCGCTTTTCTTCGAGCGTGGGCGACACCAGATCAACCCAGATCGGTTGAAATTTGGACAATTCCTCCAGCGACTCGATCTCTTCCTGGAAGAGCCGACCATTGACCAACGTGAAAATATTGAGCATGGCTGATTTGCAGGTTCAGATTCCGATAGGGCGCGAGGGTCTGGTGGGTTTACATGGGTGCCAGATTATCGCATCAGCAGGCCATTAAGACCCCTCAAAAAAAGTCAGTAGCTCTTCTTTTCGTGCATAGGCATCGTGTTCGCCCAAAGCAATCAGGGCTTGAATGAAGCCAGGCTCAAATAACAAGTAACTGGCCAGGGCGCCAGAACCGCGCAGCAAACCCAGGCTGTTCAAGGCGCTGCGGGTGATCCTGGGCAATTCGCGAACATGGGCAAGGGCCAGGATGTCGAGCGACTGACTGGGTTGGATGGCCAGAACGTCCACTTTGCGGTGGGGCAAGGGTGAAGCCTCGTGACGCGACATGAGGTTGAGGGTTTGTGACACCCGTTGCGCCTGCTCCACGTTGGCTTGCAAGCTGTCATGGAAGATGCTGTCCATGGTATGACCGGCAATGCTGGCCAAGCTCGGGGGCATGGCGTTTTCACCCACGGAATGGCCCGGTAATGCGCTATTTCCGGGTTGGCCGACACCCACAACCAGAAGTTTGTTGGCGCGCAGCTGCATGGCTGGCGCCAGCGGAGAGGTTTGGCGCATGGCGCCATCACCAAAAAACTCGCGGTGACCATCGACCCACAAAGGCGTGGCCGGAAACAGGAAGGGAATGGCCGCCGAGGCCATCAAGTGTTCGATCGTGAGGGGCTGGAATTCAGCCCGGCGTCCCGGCAGCGACCAAGCGCTCAGCGGTGAGTCATGGCTGGTGTGGCAAAACGTCCAGTGCACGCCACTGGTGTAGCTCGAGGCAGTGACGGCCAGCGCTTTGATGGTGTTGGACTGCAGCGCGCTCTCGATTCCGTTCAGTGCAATGCAGTGGTGCAAGGTGTCAACCAGGGGCATGCTGTCCAAAATAGCGCCATGACGGCGTGCCTGCCGAACCAGGCTCCAGGCCGCAAACAACTTGCTGATGCCCACCAGAGGTGAAACGTTCAAGCGGTAAATATCACGCGAACGCAAACCCGTCCAAAAACTGGCGAGATGGGCGAACGCATCGATTCCCAGCTCGGCGTGTCCGGCCAGATAAGCGGCATTGATGGCGCCGGCAGAGGTTCCCGCCAGGATCTGGAACGGGAAGTTCCGGGACAACTGGGGCTGCAGCTTGAACATGGCGGCCAGGGCTTGCAAAACACCAACCTGGTAAGCCGTCCTGGCGCCACCGCCCATCAGGACCAGGGCTTTGACAGTCGGTTCGGGTGGGTTCAATTCAGGCTGGATGGCTTGCACAGCGCTCATGGTTTTGGCGTCTCAAGATCGTACTTGCAGGGAATTTTCATGAGTTCGATTGTGGCTTGTGGGCCGGGAGCAAGGCAAGTGCTGCGCTGACCTCTGAGTTGAATCGAATTGATGGCGGGGATTGATTTTTGCCAGGGGCGGGCGCATAGTAAACACGTGGGTAGTATTTTTTGAACGTTGGATTGCCCATTGCCCGTGCAACGCGGGCAGTTTTCAACTTCCAGAGCAACAGGAGTCGATTCATGAATTTGATGATCAGCGGACACCACCTCGAAGTTACCCCTGCCCTGCGCAGTTATGTTGAGACTAAGTTGAGTCGGATACATCGGCATTTTGACCAAGTCATCGACATCAAAGTACGGATGACGGTTGACAACCACAAGGAGAAGGAACGAAGGCAGCATGTTGAATGCAATATTCATGTCAAGGGCAACGATATGTTTGCTGAAAGTACCCATGCCGATCTTTATGCCGCCGTTGACGAATTGATGGACAAGCTCGATCGTCAGGTCGTTCGCTATAAGGGGCGTATTCAGGAGCGCAGCAACGAGCCTGCCAAACGATTGATGTAAGCCTGGTTTTCAAGGAGTCATAAACCGCCCGATGATCCGGGCGGTTTTTTTTGAGCCTATGACACGCGGTGCATAATCTGTTTCATCATCATGAATCGACTCTCATCCATTCTGCCGCCAGCGCATGTGCTTGTGCACGTTGAAGTCACGAGCAAGAAAAGAGCTTTTGAAGAGGCGGGGCTACTTTTTGAAAATTTGCACGGTTTGAATCGTGCTGGAGTCACCGACAGTCTGTTTGCGCGCGAGCGTTTGGGCTCAACTGGCTTGGGCCATGGCGTAGCCATTCCGCATGGACGAATCAAGGGGCTCAAGTCCCCGCTGGCCGCCGTTTTCTTGCTGGCCAACCCGATTGGTTTTGATGCGCCCGACGAACAGGCCGTCAATCTGCTTATTTTTTTGCTGGTGCCCGAAGCGGCAACGCAAAAACATCTTGAAACACTGTCGGAGATTGCTGAGCTTTTGAGCGATGTCGAATTGCGGGAAAAAATCAAGACCAGTTCCAATGCGAACGAACTCCATGGCTTGATCGCGAAATGGCATTCGACCCAGCAGGTTTGATGGCGGCGAAGCGATCGGGATTGATGTGAAACCCAAAGCAATCAGCGCGCAGGTTTTGTTTCAATACTTCAGCAGTTCGCTCAAGTGGGAGTGGGTCGCTGGCAAAGCTGCACTGGAACGCCGATTTGACGAGGTTGCGGTGCGTGCTGCGCGCTCCGGCGCTGATTTGGTCGGTTACCTCAACTACATTCACCCCTACCGGGTTCAGATTCTAGGCGAGCGTGAGGTGGCCTATCTTAGCAATGCCACGCCAGAAGATTGTTCGCGTCGGATTTCACGCATCATGACGCTGGAGCCCCCTGTGCTGGTGCTGGCAGACGGGCAGGCAGCGCCTGCAGAGTTGATCGAGATGTGCGAGAAGGCGCAGATTCCGATGTTTCTGACACAGGAGTCGCCAGCGCTAGTGATTGACGTGCTGCGCGCCTATCTGTCGCGGCATTTCGCAGACCGAAGCTCGATGCATGGTGTTTTCATGGACATTCTTGGGCTGGGGGTCATGATTACCGGAGAGTCGGGTATCGGCAAAAGCGAGCTGGGACTTGAGCTGGTGTCTCGTGGCAACGGACTGGTGGCAGACGATGCCGTTGAGTTGTTTCGGATCAACCAGACCACGATTGAGGGGCGTTACCCGGAACTACTGCAGAACCTGTTGGAGGTACGAGGCATCGGCCTGCTCGATATCCGCGCCATTTTTGGCGAAAACGCCGTACGACGCAAAATGCGGCTGCGGCTAATCGTGCATCTGGTTCGAACCGAAACACTTGAGCGTGATTACGAGCGAATTCCATTTGCACCACTGACCCAGGACGTACTGGGGGTGCCCATTCGTAAAGTGGTGATTCAGGTTGCTGCCGGGCGTAACTTGGCGGTTCTGGTCGAGGCCGCAGTGCGCAACACCATTTTGCAGTTCCGGGGCATTGATACCTACCAGGAATTTATTGAGCGGCACCGCAAAGCCATGGATCAGAGCGACCCAGACGGCGAACCGCTGAATCCGCAGTAAGGGTCAGGGTTTGGGCCGATTTGGGCAGGGTTTTTTGCTGCAGTGGGCGTAAAGGCTCAGCGCATGATCAGCGAGGGTGAAGCCCTTGGCCAGCGCCACATCCTGCTGACGACGCTCAATTTCAGCGTCGTAGAACTCTTCCACCCGGCCACAATCGAGGCACACCAAATGATCATGGTGTTGGCCTTCGTTAAGTTCGTATACCGCTTTACCGCCCTCGAAATGACTGCGATTCAGGATGCCGGCTTGTTCAAACTGGGTCAACACCCGGTACACGGTGGCCAACCCAATTTCAGAGCCCACTTGCGGCAGCAGTCGAAAAACGTCTTCTGCACTCAAGTGACGTGGTTGGGTCTTTTGGAAGATTTCCAGAATCTTCAGTCGAGGTAAAGTGGCTTTCAGGCCTGTATTTTTCAGTTCGTCGATATTGGCCATGGCGGTCTTTCCTAGGCTGATGTCAGCTGTCCGGGGGCGGCCGTGCCGCTACAATGAGCCGATCATATCGTCACATCTGAAACCATGACTGCTCCCTATCTCCGTCTTGTCCGTTGGAGCCTGCTGATTGCCTCGAGTTTGACGCTGGTCGCCTGCCAGAGTTGGACTTCTGCTGTGACGCCCTACAAGATGGACATTGTCCAGGGCAATTTTGTATCCAAAGAGCAAGCCGCCGCCTTGGTGCTGGGAATGAACCGCTTGCAGGTTCGCAGCATTCTGGGTACGCCCTTGCTGGCCAGTGTTTTCCATGGGGACCGATGGGACTATGTGTTCACCATTCGACGCCAGGGAGTGGCCCCACAAGAGCGACGGGTCACGATTTTTTTTAAAGCTGATGTACTCGAACGCGTTGTTGCCGATGAGCTTCCGAGCGAAGTGGAGTTTGTGGCCAGCCTGGATTCTGGGCGCAAGTTGGGTAAAGTGCCGCCACTGCAGGCGACTGAAGAAAGCCTGAAAAATTTCCCGCTGCCTTCGGCCAAAGCAGCGTCAACACCCCTACCCTCCGCGCCAACCTCCTACCCCCCGCTGGAGCCGGCGGGGCGTTGATTATTTTTTAAACCACACCATGACTACTCCCATCAACGTTGCAATTGCGGGTTCTTCCGGCAGGATGGGTCGGATGCTGATCGAAGCCGTTACGCAGGCTGACGATTGCCAATTGACTGGCGCATTGGAAGTTCCGGCCAGCCCCTTGATCGGCAATGATGCGACTGCGTTTTTGGGTCATGCCAGTGGCGTCGCGATCACCGCCGACCTGAACGAGGGGCTTAAAAAATCCCGCATTCTGATTGATTTCACCCGCCCGGAAGGCACATTGGCGCATTTAAAGGTTTGCCGTCAGCTCGGCGTGAATATGGTGATTGGAACCACCGGCTTCAGTGATGCCCAGAAAGCCGATATCGCTGCCGCCGCCAAGGACATTGCGATCATGATGGCCCCGAACATGAGTGTGGGCATGAACGTCACATTCAAATTGCTGGAAATGGCCGCTAAAGCCTTGTCTACCGGCTATGACATCGAGATCATTGAGGCGCATCATCGCCACAAAGTTGATGCCCCTTCAGGAACGGCGCTCAAGATGGGCGAGGTGATTGCTGATGCCCTGGGCCGGGATTTGAAAAGCTGCGCTGTTTATGCGCGCGAAGGTGTCACGGGCGAGCGTGACCCATCAAGCATTGGTTTTGCCACGATTCGTGGCGGTGACATTGTGGGGGACCACACCGTGCTGTTCGCGGGTACCGGTGAGCGCATCGAAATCAGCCACAAATCGGCCAGCAGGCTTACCTATGCCCAGGGCAGCTTGCGGGCGGTACGTTTTCTGGCTGACAAAAAGGTCGGTTTGTTCAACATGTTCGATGTGCTCGATCTGAAATGATGTTTCCCGGGATATGGGCCCAGGCCGACGGCATCAGCAAGCTGGTGACGCTGGTTTTGCTTGCCATGTCGGTGGCGAGCTGGGTTGTGATTGTCTGGAAAAGCTGGTTGTTACACCGGGTAACTTCGGATGTGGCGCGCTGTACGGCGGCTTTCTGGCAGTCGGAGTCGGTGGATCAGGCCCAGCAGAAGCTGTTGGCGTTTGATCGTGAAGCCATGGTCCTGCCTTTGTTGTCGGCCATCAAGCAGGAAACCAAAGGAACGTTGGCCGCAGCCGGCGAGCGCTCCCATCAATTGACCCGGGGTTTGCGCGAAGCGTTACACCTGGTTTTGAACAAACTCCAGTTCGGACAGGTTTTGTTGGCGACCGTCGGCTCGACCGCCCCCTTTGTCGGCCTGCTGGGTACCGTGTGGGGCATTTATCACGCGCTGATAGCCATAGCTGGCGCCGGACAAATCAGCATTGACAAAATTTCCGGTCCAGTGGGCGAAGCCTTGATCATGACGGCAGCCGGCTTGGTCGTTGCCATTCCGGCGGTGTTGGCCTTCAATGTGTTGGGTCGCCAAATTGTTCGCATCGAGAGCCTGCTGGAAGGCTTTGCCCGGGATCTGCGAGATCTGTTTGCGACCGTGGACACCCCTGGCCCAATGCCGTCTGCGGCGGTGATTGCGCGCCCCTAAACTCGAGCAGCAATCCAGATGTCTTTTGGTCGTCTCGAACGCCAGACCGGCACCCCACCGATGAGCGACATCAATATGACACCGCTGGTCGATGTGATGCTGGTGCTGGTGGTTATTTTCATCCTGACGGCTCCGTTGTTGAGCAGTACCATCCGTTTGAACCTGCCGCAGGCCGAAGGCGCCCAACCGGATGCGGCCGTTGCTCCAGTGTCGTTGGTGGTTGATGCCAGCGGGCAGATCTTTCTGGATGACCGGCCCATCACGCCCGAGGCTTTGCGTCCGCTGTTACAAGCGGCTGCTGCACACGATGTGCAAACAGAAGTCCAGATCCGGGCTGATACCGCTGTACCTTATGGTCGGGTGCTCAATGTCATGGGTTGGGCTCGGGCCGCAGGATTAAACCGAATTGGTTTTGTGACCGAGCCCGGACAGACTGCAAGCGACAAACCCTAAAATCAACATCCCGCGTTACTCGCCCCTGCCGCACCTGATTTCGCCATGCAAGAAAAATACAATCCCCTCGAAGTCGAGCAAGCCGCCCAGAGTCACTGGACTTCCCGTGACGCTTACCGGGTGGTCGAGGACGCCTCCAAGAAGAAGTTCTACGCCTGCTCCATGCTGCCCTATCCCAGCGGCAAGCTGCACATGGGCCATGTCCGCAACTACACCATCAACGACATGCTTACGCGCCAGCTGCGGATGAAAGGCTTTAACGTTTTGATGCCCATGGGTTGGGATGCTTTTGGCCTGCCGGCGGAAAATGCCGCATTGAAAAACGGGGTGCCGCCAGCCAAGTGGACCTTTGACAACATCGCTTACATGAAAAAGCAGATGCAGGCCATGGGGTTGGCCATTGACTGGAGCCGTGAAGTCGCCACCTGTGACCCCAGCTATTACAAATGGAACCAGTGGTTATTCCTCAAAATGCTGGACAAGGGCATTGCCTACCGCAAGACCCAAGTCGTCAACTGGGATCCGGAAGACCAAACGGTTCTGGCCAACGAACAGGTGATCGATGGCAAGGGTTGGCGCACGGGCGCGACGGTGGAGAAACGGGAGATCCCCGGCTACTACCTCAAGATCAGCGATTACGCCGAAGAATTGCTGGAGCAGGTAAAGAACGGTCTGCCGGGCTGGCCTGAGCGTGTCAAGCTGATGCAGGAAAACTGGATAGGCAAGAGCGAGGGTGTGCGCTTCGCATTCACCCACACCATTTGCGACAGCAAGGGCAAGCTGATCGACGACGGGCGCATGTACGTGTTTACCACCCGGGCTGACACCATCATGGGTGTGACTTTCTGCGCGGTGGCACCTGAGCACCCGCTGGCCAGTCACGCTGCCCTGGCCAATCCCGAACTGGCAGCCTTCATTGAAGAATGTAAAAAAGGCGGGACGACCGAGGCGGAGTTGGCGTTGCGAGAAAAAACCGGCATGGCCACCGGCCTGTTCGTTCGTCACCCTTTGTCAGGCCAAGCCATTGAAGTTTGGGTTGGCAACTATGTGCTGATGGGCTATGGCGACGGTGCTGTCATGGGCGTTCCGGCCCATGACGAACGTGATTTCTTGTTTGCCAAAAAATATGGTTTGCCCATCATCGAAGTGGTGTTGATTGATGGTCTGGAATATGACTACAAGCGATGGCAGGATTGGTACGGCGACAAACAACGCGGCGTCACAGTCAACTCGGACACGTTCAGTGGTTTGTCCTATCAGGATGCCGTGAACGCAGTGAGTCATCACCTGGGCATGCTGGGTTTGGGTGAGAAAAAAATTACGTGGCGCTTGCGTGATTGGGGCATCAGTCGTCAGCGCTATTGGGGGACGCCTATCCCCATCATTCATTGCGCAGAACACGGCCCGGTGCCCGTGCCCGAGCAAGACCTGCCCGTGATCTTGCCGCAAGATTGCGTGCCTGATGGTTCGGGCAATCCTCTGCTCAAGCATGAGGGTTTCCATGCGGGTGTGACTTGCCCGGTGTGCGGGAAACCAGCGCGACGTGAGACCGACACCATGGACACGTTCGTCGATTCGTCTTGGTACTACATGCGCTATTGCGACCCGAAGAACGACGAGCGAATGGTGGCCGAGGGCGCCAATTACTGGATGCCGATGGACCAGTACATCGGCGGCATAGAGCACGCTATTTTGCACCTGCTGTATGCACGATTCTGGACCAAAGTGATGCGCGATATCGGGTTGCCACAAGCCGGGTCAGCCGAACCGGAGGGCCTGGTTCAGGTGGGTGAGCCGTTTACGCGCTTACTGACCCAGGGCATGGTGCTCAATCACATTTACTCACGCAAGAACGAGAAGGGCGCCATCGACTACTTCTGGCCGAATGAAGTGGAAGATGTCCACGATGCGGGCGGCAAAGTCATAGGCGCCAAGTTGAAACAAGCCAAGGGCTTGTTGCCCGCGGGCACCGAAGTGAACTACGAAGGCGTAGGCACCATGAGCAAAAGCAAGAACAATGGGGTCGACCCACAAGACCTGATTGAAAAATACGGGGCCGACACGGCGCGGCTCTACACCATGTTCACCGCACCACCAGAGGCAACTTTGGAGTGGAACGAGGCCTCGGTTGAGGGTTCTTACCGTTTTTTACGTCGGGTCTGGGGTTTTGGCGCCAAGCTCGCTGGTTCGCTTGGGCCAAGCCTGGATGCCCGGGTTCAAATCTCCACGCTCCTTAAGGATTTGACTTTCAGTTCAGACGGGAAATCAGTCGCGCTGGCCAAGGGTCGTCGTGCCGACGATGGGCATAAGGAGTTGTTGCTGACCAAGGCAGCCCAGGTTTTGCGACTGGAAATCCATGGTGTTCTGAAACAAGTGGATTACGATTACCAGCGCATGCAATACAACACCGTGGTCTCTGGTGCCATGAAGTTGCTCAATGCCTTGGAGGATTTCAAGTGGCCTGACGCTGGCGCAGAGAAAGATGCGATTGCTGCAGCCGAAATCAGCGTGATTGAGGGTTTTGGCATTTTGCTGCGTTGTTTGTATCCCGCCACTCCGCACCTGACGCAGGTACTGTGGAGTGAGCTGGGTTATGCCCAAGTGCTCGGTGAGTTGCTTGATGCGCCTTGGCCGCTGGTCGATGAAGCGGCCTTGCAACAAGATGAAATTGAATTGATGCTGCAGATCAATGGCAAGCTACGCGGCACTGTTGTGGTCAGTGCGACGGCAGACCGAAAGACGATTGAGCAAGCGGCCCTCAACAGCGAAGCTTTTCTGAAACAGGCTCAGGGTGCAGCACCCAAGAAAGTGATTTTGGTGCCCGGCCGACTGGTTAACGTGGTGCTTTGAGGCCATGAACCGGCGCAGCGTCAGTTGGATGGTTTTGGCGAGCTTGGTCGGCGGCTTGTCGGCTTGTGGTTTCAGGTTGCGCCGGCCGTACGACTATGCTTTTAAGACCATTGCGGTTTTACCCAGTCCCGGGGCCGGAGTGGCGCTTGAGTTGCGTCGTTCTTTTGGATCGGGCGTGCAGGTGCTCGACAGTGGTGCCGATCCGAGCAAGGCCGATGCGGTGTTGCAGGTACTCGAAGAGCGGCGCGTCAAGGTGGTGGTAGGCACCACGGCGGCAGGTCAAGTGCGTGAATTTCAATTGCGGACTCATCTGAAATTCCAATTGCGCACCCCCCAGGGCAAAGACTTGATTCCTGTCACCGAAATTTCGCAACAACGCGACAGCAGTTTCAGCGAATCGGCCGTGTTGGCCAAGGATGCCGAAGAGGCCATGCTATACCGCGATATGCAAAGCGACCTCGTGCAACAGTTGTTGCGTCGCCTGGCCGCTGTGAAGTCCTTGTAAGCGCCCGATTCCCACTTTAAGTCTGGCCTTGCCGGCGTATAGTGGCTGTATCAAGGGGCAGTGATGGACGCTAAAAAAGCAGCAACCTCCCGGGACTTGGTCCAGTCCGAGGCGCTTTACTGCGCACCGAATTACCATCCGCTGCCAGTTGTCGTCGATCATGCCAAAGATTGCCTGATTTGGGATGTCGAAGGTCGGCAGTACCTTGACATGATGGGGGCTTACTCGGCTGTCAGCCACGGCCATTTGCATCCCCGCTTGGTGGCGGCAGCGCAGCGACAACTCGAGCGCGTTGCCATCACGTCAAGGGCGTACCACAGCACCACCTTGGGGCCGTTTCTGGCGGCGTTGTGTCAGCGCGCCGGATTCGAGCGGGCTTTGCCCATGAACACAGGGGCCGAAGCGGTGGAGACCGCGATCAAAGCGGTGCGTCGTTGGGGCTATCAGGTCAAGGGGGTGGCCGACGGCCAGGCTCAAATTCTGGTGGCACGCGGCAATTTTCATGGTCGCACCACCACCGTCATCAGTGCCTCGAGTGAAGCCAGTTATCGCCACGATTTTGGCCCGTTCACGCCCGGCTTTTCATTTTTTGACTTTGGAGAGATGGCCAGTGTGCGCGCTGCCACGTCAAGCAACAGCTGTGCCGTGTTGGTGGAGCCGATTCAAGGTGAGGCGGGGGTGGTACTGCCGCCAGCGGGCTTCTTTGCCGAGTTGCGCGATTGGTGCAGCCAGAACAATATGTTGCTGATCATTGACGAAGTGCAAGCTGGCCTGGGCCGTACCGGTCGCTGGTTTGCGTTCGAGCATGAAGGTATTCGTCCAGACGGTTTGATTTTGGGTAAAGCCCTGGGCGGTGGTTTGTTGCCGGTCAGCGCTTTTTTGGCCGATCGCGCGGTGATGGACTTGTTCACTCCTGGCAGCCATGGCTCGACTTTCGGCGGCAATGCGCTGGCTGCCGCGGTGGGCTTGGAGGCGCTCAAGGTGATGGAGGACGAACAATTGGTCGCCCGCAGTGCCGTGTTGGGTCGGTATTTGTTAGGGCGACTGACCGAGGTCGGCGATCGAACCCGCCCCTTGTTGCGTGCCGTGCGCGGACGCGGCTTGTGGGTGGGGGTGGAAGTTGACCCGGTGTTTACCAATGCGCGCGAGGTGGTCGAACGGATGGCTTTGCGCGGCGTGTTGTCCAAGGAAACCCACGAAACAGTGATTCGCTTCGCACCACCGCTGACCGTCAGCCGTGAGCAAATTGATCAAGCGGTTGCCGCCTTTGAACAGGTGTTGTTGGACATCAGAGGGCCAACTACTACGGGCGCAACTGTAACGACGTCCCAGCTATTGAGCGGCGCACCGTTGCGCGTGACTGCGTCGGATCAGGGTAAAACCAGACCAGCGCCTTGCCTCTTGATGAGTCCGCCGGATTTCTTTGAAGTGAGTTACAGCATCAACCCTTGGATGGATCCGGCGCGCTGGGCGGGCGATGCCCTGCGTTTGCAGCAAGAGGCCCGCAGCTCGTGGGCCGAGCTGAAAACCTGCTACGAGAAACTGGGCGCACAGGTCGTGGTGCAGCCGGCTCAGCCTGGTTTGCCCGACCTGGTTTTTACCGCCAACAGCGCCTTGGTACTCGATGGCAAAGTCTTGTTGGCGCGTTTTCTGAATCCTGAGCGCGCTTTGGAGCAGGCCCCGGGCCGGGAATTGTTCGAGTCTTTGCGCAAGCAGGGACTGGTTGAATCTTTGGAGCAAACACCGGAAGGGGTGTTTTTTGAAGGGGCGGGGGACGCCATTGTTGATGCTGGTCGCGGCATGATCTGGATGGGCTACGGCCAGCGCTCGAGCCTGCAAGCCCGAGATACCGTGCAGCGCGTGTGGGGACTTCCCACCTTTTCTCTGGAATTGGTCGACCCCAGCTTTTACCATTTGGATACGTGCTTTTGTCTGCTGGCCGGAGGCGAGGTCCTGTATTTCCCACCGGCGTTCAGCGCCGCGGGTTGCGCCCAGCTGCAGTGCTTGCTGGGCGATCAACTGATTGCAGCAGAGCGCGAGGAGGCGCTGAATTTGGGTGTCAACTCCTTTAGCCTGGGGCGTGATCTGGTCATGGGCTATTGCAGTGCGACCACCCGCCAGCGCCTGTTAGAGCGCGGTTACCGCATCCATCAGGTGAATTTGGCGTCGTTCAATCTGTCGGGCGGCGGGGCTTACTGCCTGACGTTGCGGCTCGATCAGCGCAGCCAAGACCCGCCCATCCCTTAAACTGCTGGCCATGCAGCTGGCCCCGTCTCGACTTCAACACCACTTGGCGGCGGACCTCAAGCCGCTCTATGTCTTGCACGGGGACGAGCCTTTGCTAATCCAGGAGGCGGCGGATGCGATCCGCGCTGCGGCCAGGGACCGGGGCTTTACCGAGCGCAAGGTTCATACTGTCGCTGGCGCTCATTTTGATTGGGGCGAAGTGCTGGCCGACGGCGGCTCGATGAGCTTGTTTGCCGACAAGCAGTTGCTGGAGTTGCGCATCCCCTCAGGAAAACCGGGTAAGGAAGGTGGCGTGACGCTGCAACAGATCGCCGAGCAAGCCCAGGGCAGCGAGGATATGGTCACGCTGGTGCTGTTGCCGCGGCTGGATAAGGTGAGCAAATCAACCGCCTGGTTCTCTGCGCTGGAGAGTTTTGGCATGACGATCCAGCTCGATTCGATCGAGCGCAGTGCGCTGCCGCAATGGATTGCACAACGGCTGGCGTTGCAAGGCCAGCGGGTGGCAGCCGGTGAAACTGGGCAGCGCACCCTGCAGTTTTTTGCTGACCGGGTCGAAGGCAATTTGCTAGCTGCCCATCAAGAAATCCAGAAGCTGGCGTTGTTGTTCCCAGTCGGGAGCGACGCGACTCAGAACGCGTTGAGTTTTAATCAGGTGGAGGGTGCGGTGCTCAACGTGGCGCGCTATGACGTGTTTAAATTGTCAGAGGCGGTGCTGGGGGGGCAAAGTGCCAGAGTTCAGCGCATGCTCGACGGCTTGCAGGCCGAGGGTGAGTCCGAAGTGTTGGTGCACTACACCTTGAGTGAAGACATTCGGTCGCTGAACCGGGTTAAAGCCGCGATCCAGGCCGGTCGACCCTTGCCCATGGCCTTGCGTGAGCAGCGGATTTGGGGTGCCAAAGAGCGGCTGTATGAGAGGGTTCTGCCCAAGTTGTCAACGCTGGTGCTGGCGCAGTTGCTGCAATCCGCCCATTTGGTCGATGGCATCGTCAAGGGCCTCAAGCAAGCGGACTGGCCGGGCAACGGTTGGCAGGCTTTGCATCAGCTGGCAATGCAAATGTGCAGCCAATGCCAAATTACGGCGAGTAGGAACTAGAATTCAAATCGGGCCCGGACGCCCAGGACCCACTCTTGCACGGAATCCATGAAAACAATTGCTGAAATCATGCTGACGCTTGGCGCGCAAGCCAAGGCCGCTTCGGCCTTGATGGCCAAGGCCAGCGCGTCGGACAAAAACGCCGTGCTGATGCGGCTGGCGGTTTTGCTGCGGACCAATGTGGCGTCGCTTCAGCAATCCAACGCCCAAGATATAGCAGCTGCCTTGTCGGCAGGCTTGGCTGCGCCTCTGGTTGACCGGCTCAAACTCACGGCGGCCGTGATTGAAACCGTGGCCCAAGGTTGTGACCAACTCGCGGCCATGCCCGATGTGATCGGTGAAGTCATAGGCATGAAGCAGCAGCCCAGCGGAATTCAGGTAGGGCAGATGCGGGTACCCATCGGTGTGTTTGGCATGATTTTTGAGAGCCGGCCCAATGTCACGGTCGAGGCCGCCAGTTTGTCAATTAAAAGCGGGAACGCCTGCATTTTGCGTGGCGGATCCGAGGCGCTGGCGTCCAATCAGGCGCTGGCCAAGCTGGTACAACAAGCCCTGGTTGAATGCGGTTTGCCCGAGACTGCGGTGCAGCTGGTGCCGACCACCGACCGGGCAGCGGTGGGGCAGCTGATCACCATGCCGCAGTATGTCGATGTCATCATTCCGCGTGGCGGCAAGAGCCTGATTGAGCGCATCAGCCGCGAAGCCAAAGTGCCGGTCATCAAGCATTTGGACGGCAATTGCCACGTCTATGTCGATGACCCCAGCGATCTTGAGATGGCGGTCACGGTGGCGGACAATGCCAAGACCCAGAAGTACAGTCCTTGCAACGCGACCGAAGGCCTGTTGGTGGCGCGCCGAGTGGCCGGTGAGTTTTTACCCAAAATCGGGGCGATTTATGCCGCTAAAGGGGTGGAGATGCGTTGCGACAGCGAGGCTTTGCACATTCTCCAGCAAGCAGCCCAGCAAGCAGGCCAGAGTGCCAGCTACCAGCTGGTGCCGGCCACCGAGCAGGATTGGTATGAGGAGTACCTGGCACCCATCATCAGCATCAAACTGGTGGGCGATGTCGGTGAGGCCATTGCCCATATCAACCAATACAGCAGCCATCACACCGATGCCATCATCACGCGTGACCATCAGCATGCGCAGCGGTTTTTGCGCGAAGTGGATTCAGCCAGTGTAATGGTCAATGCCAGCACCCGGTTTGCCGATGGCTTTGAGTTCGGTTTGGGTGCAGAGATCGGCATCAGCACCGACAAATTCCACGCCCGAGGCCCGGTCGGTATCGAAGGCCTGACCTCGTTGAAATATATCGTGTTGGGCCAGGGCGAAGTTCGCTCCTGAGCCTTTCCCAAGCATTAAAGGACCCTATGGTTCCCCACCTGGTTACGGCCTTGAACGGCCCCATCAACGAACTTGAACAACGCATCTTGGATTGCATGCCCGCCATTGAGCGCTGGTTTCGGCTGGAATGGATGGAACACACACCGCCTTTTTACAGCTCAGTGGATATCCGTAATGCGGGCTTCAAGCTGGCACCGGTGGACACCAACCTGTATCCCGGCGGCTGGAACAACTTGACGCCCGAAATGTTGCCGCTGGCGGTGCAAGCAGCGATGGCATCGATCGAGAAAATTTGTCCCGAAGCACGCAACCTGCTGTTGATTCCCGAGAACCACACCCGCAATACCTTCTACTTGAGCAATGTGGCCCAGCTGCGTCGTATTTTTCACATGGCCGGCCTCAATGTGCGGATTGGCTCAATCAACCCCGAGATCAAGAAAGCCACCACCATCGAATTGCCTAATGGCGAGTCGGTGACGCTGGAGCCGGTCATTCGGCCCAATCGGCGACTCGGGCTGAAGGATTTCGATCCCTGCACCATTTTGTTGAACAACGATTTGAGTTCAGGGGTGCCGGGAATTTTGGAAGACTTGAACGAGCAGTACCTGTTGCCGCCCTTGCATGCAGGTTGGTTTACGCGGCGCAAGAGCAACCATTTCCAAAGCTATGAAGAAGTTTCCAAACGCTTTGGAAAATTGTTGGGAATTGATCCCTGGTTAATCAACCCGATGTTCGGGCGTTGCGGTGAAATCAATTTCGCAGAAGGCGAGGGCCTGGATTGCTTGCGCAGCAATGTTGATATTTTGCTCACCAAAATCAAGCGCAAATACAAGGAATACGGAATCAAGGAAAAACCGTTTGTCGTGGTCAAGGCCGACAACGGAACCTATGGCATGGGCATCATGACGGTGCGTGAAGTAAAGGACCTGGATGTCCTGAACCGCAAAACACGCAACAAGATGAGTGTCATCAAAGATGGCCAAGCGGTTAACGACGTCATTATCCAGGAAGGTGTTCTGACCAACGAGCGGATGAACGATGCGGTGGCCGAGCCCGTGGTTTACATGATGGACCGCTATGTCGTGGGGGGGTTTTACCGCGTCCACGCCGAGCGAGGGATAGACGAAAACCTGAACGCGCCGGGCTCAAGCTTTGTCCCCTTGGCTTTTGACGACAGCAGCCGCTTGCCCCAACCCGGACTCAAACCCGGAGCCAGTGCACCGAATCGTTTTTACATGTATGGCGTGATTGGCCGGCTTGCCATGCTGGCCGCCAGTTATGAGCTGGAAGCCACCGATCCGAATCGGGAAATTTACGAATAAATTCAACCATGACAACTTCTAAATCATCACTCGCAGCGCTTACGGTGGGCGCCGTTGGAGTCGTTTATGGTGACATCGGCACCAGCGTCCTGTACGCGATCAAAGAAGTGTTTGGTTCCGGTCACGTTCCATTTTCCATCGCGAATGTTTATGGCATTTTGTCGATCTTTTTTTGGACCTTGACAGTCATTGTTTCGATTAAATATGTGATGCTGGTGCTGCGAGCCGACAACGCGGGCGAAGGCGGCTTGGTCGCCATGCTGGCGCTGGCATCGCAGGCGGTCAAAGACAAGCCACGCCTGCGCTCAGGCTTGATGTTGATCGGTATTTTTGGCACTTCACTTTTCTATGGAGATGGCGTCATTACGCCGGCCATTTCCGTGTTGTCCGCCGTTGAAGGACTGGAAGTGGTTGAGCCGACCTTTAAGCAGTACGTCATCCCCATCACCTTGCTGGTGTTGTTTGCGCTATTTGTCGTGCAAAAGCGTGGTACTGCCGGGATCGGGAAGTTTTTCGGACCCATCACCTTGGTTTGGTTTCTGGTGATCGCCGTTCTGGGCTTGTTCCAGATCGCGGCCCATCCGGAAATCTTGAAGGCCATCAACCCCTACTACGCCGTGAATTTCATGTGGAATCAACCCGGCACCACCTTCATTATTTTGGGTGCGGTGGTGTTGTGCGTTACAGGAGCCGAAGCCCTGTACGCTGATTTGGGACATTTCGGGAAAACACCGATTCGCGTGGCCTGGTTTTCGGTGGTGATGCCGGCTTTGATTCTGAATTATTTTGGCCAAGGCGCCTTGCTGCTGGCACAGCCCGAGGCGGTCAAGAATCCGTTTTTCATGATGGCACCCGACTGGGCGCTGATGCCGCTGGTGTTGCTGGCGACGGCCGCCACCGTGATTGCTTCCCAGGCCTTGATCACGGGGGCCTTCAGCGTCACCAAACAAGTGATCCAGCTCGGTTACTTGCCCCGATTGCAAATCCAGCACACCAGCGTGCGCGATACCGGGCAGATCTACATTCCATTTGTCAACTGGGGCTTGTTTGCCACGATTGTGCTGGCTGTGGTTTTGTTCAAGTCATCCAGTAACCTGGCTGCTGCTTACGGCATTGCTGTGTGCATCGACATGCTGATCACGACCACACTGACCTTTTTTGTGGTTCGCTATGCCTGGAACTATCCGCTGCTGCTGTGCTTGGTGGCCACCAGTTGGTTCTTTCTGGTCGACTTTGTATTCCTGGCGTCCAATCTGCTCAAATTGTTCGATGGCGGCTGGTTCCCGCTGCTGATCGGCGCCATCATTTGTACGCTGATGATGACCTGGAAGAATGGCAGAACACTGCTGAACAATAAGCTGAAGACCGAGGCGCTTGATCTCAGTAGTTTTCTGGAGGCTGTTTTTGTCCATCCGCCGGTTCGGGTTGATGGGGCTGCGGTGTTTCTGACGGCAGAGCCGGGCTCAGTGCCTAACGCCATGCTGCACAACTTGAAGCACAACAAGGTGCTGCACCAACACAATTTGTTTGTGACGGTGCGCAACCACGAAGTGCCCTGGGTCAAGCTCGATCAACGGGTGACAACCCAGTCCCTGGGTCACGATTGTTGGCAGGTGACGATCAATTACGGGTTTAAGAACGATCCGGATCTGCCCAAAGCCCTGGCTGAGTTGCAAGGCCTTGGTTTTGCGCTCGACCCCATGACCACCAGTTACTTCCTGTCGCGTGATGTGGTGATCCCCACCATTGGCGACGGCATGTCGCAATGGCGCGAAAAACTGTTTGCCCAGATGCACCACAATGCCAGCGGTGCAGCGGACTTCCTGAAACTTCCCAACAACGCCGTGGTGGAGCTGGGATCTAAGATCGAAATCTAATTCCCTACCGCAATCCGATGAAGCTGCTTTTTATCGTCGACCCACTGGCGTCCTTCAAGATTCAGAAGGACACGACTTTTGCCATGATGCGCGAAGCTCAACGCCGGGGCCACCGAGTCGCGGCCTGCGAACCGCAAGACGTGTTGTGGCAGCGCGGCGAGAGCGTGTCGGCTCATGTGACTCACATCCGATTGACTGCCGACCCAGTGGACTGGTTTGAAATCGAGCAGACCCGCAGCGCGGCTTTAAAAGATTTTGATGCCGTTCTGATGCGCAAAGATCCGCCGTTTGACAGCGAATACTTTTACGCGACCCATTTGCTGGAGCAGGCCGAACGTGAAGGGGCGCGCGTCTTCAACCGACCGCGTGCGCTGAGAGATCATCCAGAGAAACTTGCCATCATGGAGTTTCCCCAGTTCATTGGGCCGACCCTGGTGACACGGGATGAGGCCGACATCAAACATTTTCACGCCGAACATGGCGACATCATCTTGAAGCCACTCGACGGCATGGGGGGCATGGGTATTTTCCGTGTCGGCGCTGATGGCTTGAATCTGGGCTCGATCACCGAGACCTTGAACCGCCACGGCGCGCAAAGCCTGATGGTGCAAAAATTTCTGCCCGAAATCGTCAAGGGTGACAAGCGTGTGCTGGTGATCGATGGCCAACCGGTGCCGTTTTCTCTGGCGCGCATTCCCCAGGGCAGCGAAGTTCGCGGCAATTTGGCTGCCGGGGGCAAAGGGGTAGCTCAGCCCTTAAGTTCACGCGACCGCGAGATTGCCCAGGCTTTGGGCCCGGTGCTTGCTGCGCGTGGCCTGTTGCTGGTGGGGCTGGACATCATTGGCGACTGCCTGACCGAGATCAATGTCACCAGTCCGACCTGTTTTCAAGAGATTAACGACCAGACCGGTTTCGATGTGGCAGCGATGTTTATGGACGCGCTGGAAGCGGCGCACCATCGACAAATACCTTGAGTTCTCCGGCCGCCAGCGCGGTCCAGTGTTCATTGGTGGTCAAGGGGGCGGTGACCACCACCGACACCCGATCGTCGATTTGGGCCTGTTCGGCAAAATTCACGCTCAGATCTTCATCGCTCAGCGTGGCGCTGGAAAAAGGAAATTGGCGCTGCACGTAGTACAGGCTGGTGGATGCATGGGCCCACAGCGCCTCACCGTTGCTCAGCATGAAATTGAAAATTCCGTGCTTGGCAATTTGGGGTGTCAATTCGCCCAGCGTGAGCGTGAGCTCAGCGACCGAGGGAACGCC
This sequence comes from Burkholderiaceae bacterium, assembly GCA_049296795.1. Taxonomy (GTDB): domain Bacteria; phylum Pseudomonadota; class Gammaproteobacteria; order Burkholderiales; family Burkholderiaceae_C; genus CAXNKH01. The sequence goes on along the minus strand of JBAQTC010000009.1, from coordinate 44,250 downwards.
GGCATGGGATTTTGCCAGTTCTTGCAGCAGCCAGCAAAATGCCAGTTCGCTGTCGGTGTTGCCTACCGGGTGAAAGTTGCCATGCAGGCGCGGGGCAAAATTTTTGAGATCGCCATTGTGTGCAAACACCCAGTAGCGGCCCCACAACTCGCGAACGAAAGGGTGGCAGTTTTCCAGTGTCACGGCGCCCTGGGTGGCTTTGCGAATATGGGCGATGACGTTGCGGCTTTTAATCGGGTAGTGACGAATCAGTTCAGCCACCGGTGAATTGCAAGCCGCTTGATGATCAACAAAATGGCGCAAGCCCTTGTCTTCAAAAAAAGCAATGCCCCAGCCGTCGGCATGCGAATCGGTGTTGCCGCCGCGCTCGGCAAACCCGGTGAAGCTGAACATCACGTCGGTGGGATGCTTGCAGTTCATTCCGAGCAACTGACACATTAAACGGTTCCCCCCATGGAAAGAGAGCATTCCTGACAAAGACAGACTAGCCCCTGTTTGGCTGCAGGAATCTGCTGGGTGAGCGCGTCGTCAAATTTCAGCGTACTGCACCAACAGGGCGGCTGCGGCTGACCACTGAATCGGGCCTTCTCCATCGCGCATTGATTGGCCTGGCCGCACACGGGGCAACGTGACAAATCGAGGTGGCTGCCCGGCTGGTTCATGCGACGTTCGCGATAAAAGCCGGGCGTTGACTCAATTCGCGGTACCAACGCATCACGGCAGGGAGATCGGGCCTAGCCCCAAGTTGCTGCGGGTAGTGTTCGGACAACCAGATCCAGCGATGAACCGTAACGCCCAAAGGGATATCACCCATTGAAAAGTGCTGGCCAGCACAAAAGGGCTGGTGTGACAAGACCTGTTCGAGAATCAACAAGGCCCGTGAGGTGTCCTGATAGGCCTTGCTAACGGTTGGCAAATCCCACTGTGCCTCAGGGGTTCGGGTCAGACCCACAAAGCTCAGGCGCAGGCTGCTCCATAAGGTGGTCTGGGTCCAGTCCATCCAACGGTCGCTAGCGGCGCGGATCTGGAGATCGCTGGGCATGAGTTGGCCCATTGCATGGCACGAAGCTAGGTAGCGCACGATGGCGTGCGATTCCCACAGTACGAAAGAACCATCTTCCAGCGTAGGAACCAGTCCATTGGGGTTGAGCTGGCGGTACTCCGGTGTGTTGTTGACCCCGAAAGCCAGTCCTGCGTCAATCCGCTCAAAATCGCGACCCTGCACCTTGCCGAGTTCGCCCAAGCACCAAGTCACTTTTTGGACATTGATGGAACTGGTCCTACCCCATAAACGCATCATCTCAATTCTCCTAGTTAGTCAGTGACAATGGCTGTCAATGGCTTGGTGATAAAGCGAAAAAACAACTGACCCGGAAAATTACCGGGTACTTTCAATCACATAGCGGCTAACCACGGGCGGCGCATCCCCCGTGTGAAAAGCCAATTTGCGCTCGCGCAAAGCCACATCGTCGGCCGTGACCCGGTCAAACCGGCGCAAATGGTCGGTCCAGGACTCATCCACAATGTGTTCGATGAAGTGTCCGGGATCACCAATGTCACGCACCAGCTCCCATTTCAACGCGCCTTGGCGCAAGCGACTGCGCCGACTTTCTTGCATCAGCGCACAAAATTCAGTGTCCTGCTGGGGATCGATGTGGTAATCGATGGTGACCAGCACTTGACCGGTGGCTGGGGGTGCTTTGGCAACGGGCGCTTTGAGTTCCTTGGACGGCGTTAAATCTTCCTCGATATCGCGGTCCACCACCCAGCGCTGAGCCAGCCACATGGTCAGAACGCCGGAAGCGGCAGCGGTCAATAGGCTGAGTTGGACACTGCTGACGGTGGCAATTTGCCCCCACATGGCCGCGCCCAGAGCACTGGCGCCCATGATGGCCATTTGGTAAATTGACATGCCGCGGGCCCGTACCCAATCGGGCAGGGCCAACTGGGCTGAGACGCTCAGCGAGTTGGCGGTTGCTATCCAGGCCATGCCGCCGAGGAACATGGCGGGTACAGCAACTGCCGTATTGGGCGCAAAAGCTATCACCATGGTCGAAGCGGCTTGCAGCGAGGTTCCGCCGAGTACCAATAATTCCAGTGGCAGGGCTTGGCGCAACTTGGGCAGCAGCATCACCGCAAAAATGGCGCCGGTACCCATGGATGCCAGCAGCAAGGTGAAGGTTCCGGCATCGCCGCCGTGTAGCCTGCGTGCCACCAGGGGTAACAAGGCCATGAGTGCGGTGGAGTGGAAAAAAAACAGGGCAATCCGAACCAGCACAGCACGCAAGCGCGCCGACTGGGTCACAAACTGCAGGCCGACCCGAATCGCGCTGATCAGTCGCTCGCGCCCTAGCGGATTGGGCTTGTGTACGCGTTGCCAGCGCATGATGATGAAACCGGCAATCACTGACAAGACCGCGTTGAGCACAAAGACATAGGCGCTACCCAGGCTTGCAATGATCGCGCCCGCCAGCAAGGGGCCAATGATGCGAGAGGCGTTCATGGCGACGCCATTGAGGGCCAAGGCCGCGGGCATTTGGGCGCGCGACACCAGTTCGGGAACGATGGCGGAGAACACCGGCCAGCGCATCGCCAAGCCTATGCCATTGGCGAACGTCAGCAGCAGCAACATGGCTGGCGTCACATGATCAAGCAGGATGGTCAGACACAGGATCAAGGCCACGCCGGCGACCCAGAATTGGGTTGCGATGAAATAGCGTCGGCGATCCAGAATATCGGCCAGCGCCCCACTGGGTAGGCCTAGCAAAAACACCGGCAAGGTCGCTGCGGTCTGCACCAGCGCCACCCAGATCGGCGTGGTGGTCAGCGAGCTCATCAGCCAGGCGGCGGCCACATCGTTCATCCACATGCAGGTGTTGGCGATCACCCAAGTGCCCCACAGCATCCGGAACACTGGCCGACTCAACGGTGCCAAGGCCGACAGCGATTCAGATGGGTCAGGTTGTGGCGCGACGCTGTGGGCAACTTGCGGATGGGGCGGAAACGGCATAAGTAGCTATTGTCAATGCTAAGCGCCTGTTTATGGTTTGCAGTCTGCACGAAATCGGGATTTATGGCGTAATTCGGTCATTGTCAGCCTTTGCCGACGCACAGCCGGTAGACCCAGTTCATGAAGAAAAATACCGCATTTGTTTTGAGTTTCGTGGCGATCCTGTTGGCATTGACCGCTGCGGGCAGCTGGGTCTGGTGGAAGTCGAACACCCCCAATGCTCGGGCGCGTGAGTTGGTCAGATCCGAGTTGCTCGAACCCAATGCCTACCATTTCAATGCCATGCGGCAAGACCCCGCCAGCAAAGCGGTGTGCGGTCGTTTGTTGGCGCGTGACAGTCAAGGCCGCTTTGAGGTTTTGTCAGCCAGCTTCGTGGTCTCGTCGGATGGCCAGTTATGGCTGGAGCCGACGGACAGCACCCAGGCCCTCGTGCGCCAGCAGGAATCGCTCAGCACAGAACAAAAACAGCTTTTATCTGCGCTCAAAAAAGAGGCTTGCCCCAGTTCTTGAGGATCTGCTTCAGGCGGGGTTCAGCAGGCAGAGCACGTCACGCAAAGAGGTGCCAGTGTGCTGCGCATGCGTGCCGAGCTCCTCAAACGGCAAGTCATAGCGGTTGACCCACAGTGTTTGGTAGCCATACCAGGTGGCCGCCAGTGCATCCCAAGCGTTGCAACTGACGAAAACGATCTGAGCCGCTGGCAATCCGGTGGCCTGTTCACCTAGGGCGTAGGCCTCGGGATGGGTCTTGTATTTGCGAATGCTGTCGACGCTGATCACATGGTCGAGCAAATCGCCCAGGCCCGCACTGCCCACGGCGGCGGCCAGCATGCCAGGGTCGCCGTTGGACAGAATGCCGGTGGGGATGCCCCGGTCTTTGAGGGCTTGCAGAACGTCCCGGTTTTCTGGGAAAGCGCGCAGCTGCCGATACTGATCCATTAATTGGTTTTCCTGCTCCGGCGTCAGGCTCAGCTTGAGCTTCTTGCAGGCGTAGCGCAAGCCCGAACGCGTCAGATCCCAGAACGGTTGGTAGTGGCGGCCGTGATCACTGGTGGTGACCAAGCGGGTGTATTCGATTTGCTTATCGCGCCAGAGCTGGCTTAAGGCTTGGCCATGACCGGGAAACAACTGCTCGCCCAGTGCCCCCACGCTGTACACATCGAACAACGTGCCATAGGCATCGAAAAGTACAGCCCGGGGTGGGGCCGCATGAGTCGCTGAAGTTTTCATGGCCTGACTGTATCGTGGATCGAGAGTGAACAACCCATATCGGAAACCCTTGATTGGTGACAAAATTCAATCACTGTAGTCTTGTGGGTCAGACCACTCGCTTTAGCGATGTGCTCTGACCCCAACTGATTAAGGAGAGTAGGAATGGCCGATTTGTTTGACAACCCCATGGGCTTGATGGGGTTTGAGTTTGTTGAATTTGCTTCGCCCATTGCGGGGGTGCTGGAGCCGGTGTTTGAACGCATGGGTTTTACGCTGGTGGCCAAGCATCGCTCCAAGGACGTGGTGTTGTACCGCCAGGGCGGCATCAACTTCATCGTCAACCGCGAGCCCAAAAGCGTGGCGGGCTACTTCGCGGCAGAGCACGGGCCGAGTGCTTGCGGCATGGCGTTTCGCGTCAAAGACTCGCACCACGCTTACCGCCGCGCGCTGGAATTGGGCGCGCAACCGATTGAGATCCCAACCGGCCCGATGGAGTTGCATCTGCCTGCCATCAAGGGCATAGGTGGCGCGCCGCTGTACCTGATTGACCGCTTTGAGGATGGCGAATCAATCTACGACATTGACTTCAAATTCATCGAAGGCGTGCAGCGCCACCCGCCGGGCCACGGCCTGAAGTTGATCGATCATTTGACGCACAACGTCTATCGAGGCCGCATGGCGTTTTGGGCTGAGTTCTACCAAAAGCTTTTCAATTTCCGTGAAATTCGTTTTTTTGATATCAAGGGCGAGTACACCGGCCTCACCTCCAAGGCATTGACCGCGCCCGATGGCAAAATCCGCATCCCGCTGAACGAAGAGGCGCGCCAAGGCGGCGGGCAGATCGAAGAGTATTTGATGAAATTCAATGGCGAGGGGATTCAACACATTGCGCTGATTTGCGATGACTTGCTCAATACAGTGGACCAACTCGCCCTGGCTGGGGTGCCGCTGATGAGCGCACCGAGCAACAGCTACTACGAAATGCTGGACGAGCGGCTACCCAACCACGGCCAGCCGGTATCTGAATTGCAGACCCGCGGCATTTTGCTCGACGGATCAACCCAGGGCGGTCAGCCCCGGCTGCTGTTGCAAATATTTTCACAAACCCAGCTCGGCCCGGTATTCTTCGAGTTCATCCAACGCAAGGGCGATGAAGGTTTTGGCGAAGGCAATTTCAAAGCCTTGTTCGAGTCGCTTGAGCGTGATCAAATTCGACGAGGAGCACTGCACACATGAGTCCAAACTTCCAACAGCTACAAAATGTTGGGGACAGAGCTAAAGGTCTGTCCCGTAAGTCTCTTCGTTACCAATCCGGCTTCGGCAACGAATTTGCCAGCGAAGCACTCAGCGGCGCTTTGCCGCAAGGTCGTAATTCGCCGCAGTCATGCCCTTATGGTTTGTACGCCGAGCAGTTGAGCGGAACCGCTTTCACTGCGCCGCGGGCCGAGAACCGGCGGTCCTGGTTGTACCGAATCCGCCCCTCGGCCATGGCAGACAAGTTTCAGCGCTTTGCGGGCGGGGCCATGGGTACCGACTACGGCCTGATCACGCCCAATCCGCTGCGCTGGAATCCCTTGCCCTTGCCCGAGCAACCGACTGATTTCCTGGCTGGGCTGTTCAGCATGGCGGGCAATGGCGACCCACTTCAGCAATGCGGCGCCCAAATTTATGTGTACGCGGCCAATCGATCGATGGAGCAGCGGGTGTTTTACAACGCCGATGCTGAAATGCTGTTTGTGCCGCAACTCGGTCGCCATGTGTTTGTGACCGAATTCGGCGTGATCGCTGCCGAGCCGCAGGAGATTGTTGTCATTCCGCGGGGTATCCGCTTTCGTCTCGAGTTGCCTGACCAGGCAGCGCGGGGCTATGTTTGTGAGAATTTTGGTGCGAGCTTTCGCTTGCCCGAACGCGGCCCGATTGGTGCCAATGGGCTGGCCAATTCACGCGATTTTCTGACGCCGGTGGCCGCGTATGAGGATATAGAAGTGCCGCATCAGCTGGTGGCCAAACTCGGCGGCCAGCTCTGGGCTGTAACCCTGGACCATTCGCCGCTGGATGTGGTGGCTTGGCACGGGAATTACGCGCCTTATAAATACGATTTGCGGCGTTTCAACGCCATGGGTTCGATCAGTTACGACCATCCCGATCCGTCCATTTTTCTGGTTCTGAATTCAGCCAGCGACACTGCCGGCGTTGGCAACATCGATTTCGTGATTTTCCCGCCGCGCACACTGGTGATGCAGGACACGTTTCGTCCGCCCTGGTTTCATCGCAATGTGGCCTCTGAGTTCATGGGCTTGGTCCATGGCGCTTACGATGCCAAGGCCGAAGGTTTTGTTCCCGGCGGTGCCAGTCTGCACAACTGCATGACGGCGCATGGTCCGGACGCCCAGACGTTTGAGAAAGCCAGCCGGGCCGACACATCCAAGCCCCAGGTTCTCGGCGACACCATGGCCTTTATGTTGGAGACCCGTTGGCCGCTGCGCCCGACTGTGCAGGCCCTGGAGTCCAAACTATTGCAGAGCGACTATGCCCAGTGTTGGCAGGGGCTGCAAAAACACTTCAGACCGGATGCGCGATGAATCCTGCCTCGGCTCCACCGCTCAAGCACGGGGCTGCCGCCGGAGCGCTGGCGCCCGCGCACCGCGCTGACTGGACCATTGAGCAGAACTGGGCGCACTACACGGCGCAGGAGCACCAGATCTGGCAAACCTTGTTCGAGCGCCAAAGCCAGTTGCTGGCCGGGCGTGTTTGTGATGAGTTTTTAGCCGGGATGCGCGCACTGCCGATCGATGCGCACCAGATCCCTGATTTTCGACAACTCAATGCGGTGTTGCTACCGCGTACCGGCTGGCAAATTGTTGCGGTTCCAGGACTGGTTCCCGACGAAGTATTTTTTGAACATTTGGCCAACCGTCGTTTCCCGGCCGGGCAATTCATTCGCACGTTGGAGCAGCTTGATTACCTGGAAGAGCCTGATGTATTTCACGATGTGTTTGGCCATGTGCCGATGTTGATGAATCCGGCACTGGCGGACTTCATGCGGTTTTATGGTGTGACGGGTTTACGGGCCCAGCAACTCGGCGTCTTGCCCTGTCTGGCCCGTCTCTATTGGTACACGGTGGAGTTCGGTCTGGTGCAGCAGCATAATGGTTTGCGTATTTATGGCGCGGGCATTGCGACATCGTTCAGCGAATCGGTGTTCGCTTTGGAGGATAGTTCGCCGCAGCGCCTGGGGTTCGAGCTGGAGCGCGTCATGCGCACCCTTTATCGCATTGACGATTTTCAGCCAGAGTATTTCGTACTGGAGGACCTGTCGCAATTGCTGGCCTTGACGCACCTCGACTTTGAAGCCATTTACCCACGGGTCCAGTCGCAAACCGTACTGCAACCAGGAGAGCTGCTGGCGACCGATCAGGTGTTGCAGCGCGGCAGCGGTTGCTACCACCGATCCAAGCGCCAAGCTAGCCAGGAGATCTGACATGGAATTCAAGGACCAGACGGTGATGCTCAGTGGAGCCTCAGGCAATCTGGGGCGCGCGCTGGCAGCCCAGTTTGCCGAGCAAGGCGCAAGACTGGTGCTGTTGGGTCGCAGCGCAAGCCATCTGGATCATGTGTTCGGTTTGCCGACCCCGCTGCGGCTGCACTTGGCCTGCGATTTGATGGACCCACAACAAACCCAGGCAACGGTCGATCAGGCGCTGCAACACTGCAAGCGGATTCATGTGCTGGCCAATTGTGCTGGCGGCTTTGCCATGGGCCCCGCGGTGCATGAGACTTCGGATGCAAGCTGGGACGCCATGATGGAGCTCAACTGCAAAACCCTGCTGCACCTGAGTCGATCGGTGCTGCCGAACATGTTAGAGAGCGGCGGCGGAAAGATCATCAACGTCGCGGCTTTTTCGGCGCTCAAGGGCACAGCCCGAATGGCGGCCTATGGCGCAGCCAAAGCTGCAGTGATTCGGCTGACCGAGTCCATGGCGGCTGAATTGCGCGGAAAAAATATCAATGTCAATTGCGTCTTGCCCACGATCCTGGACACGCTGCAAAACCGGCAATCCATGCCGCAAGCCGATCCGGCCAACTGGGTGCAACCCGCTGCGCTGGCGCAAGTCATGCTGTTCCTGGCTTCGAACGCAGCCCAAGCCATCCATGGGGCTGCCATTCCGGTGACGGGACTGAGCTGACACAATCGGGAAACCAGAAATTGTTGAAAGTTGTTTCATGTCCACGTTTCCAGGCCCCGGCGGATTGCCCGAAGTCCTGATCAGCGAAGTCGGCCCCAGGGATGGCCTGCAGTCGGTCAAAGCCATCATGCAAAGCGAGAAAAAAAAGCGCTGGATTGATGCCTTGTTTGCTGCCGGTCTGCGCGAGATTGAAGTCGGTTCCTTCGTCCCGGCCAAGTTGTTGCCGCAATTGGCCGATACCGCGGAAATCGTTACGCATGGGCTGAGTCTGAGCGGGCTTACCGTGATGGCGCTGGTTCCCAATTTGCGTGGGGCTCAGGCCGCTTTTTCTACGGGTGTCCACAAGATCACCATCCCAGTGTCGGCCAGCAAAGCGCATTCGCTGGCCAATGTGCGCAAGACGCGCGAGGAGATGTTGGCCGAAGTGCGCAACATCGTGGCATTGCGCAATGAAGTTGCACCCAGCGTGAAAATTGAAGCCGGCATTGCCACCGCGTTTGGCTGCACTTTGCAAGGTGCTGTGCCCGAAGACGAGGTGGTGTGGCTGGCGGCTCAAGTGATTGCCGCTGGCGCTGACGAATCCGGTTTGTCCGACACCACCGGTTACGCCAATCCGGCCCAGGTTCGGCGTCTGTTTCAAAGAGTGAGAGCCGAAATTGGTGAAAAAACCGGGGCCGCGCATTTGCACAACACCCGAGGCCTGGGGCTGGCCAACTGCCTGGCCGCTTATGACGTCGGAGTCCGCACTTTCGACGCTTCACTCGGTGGTCTGGGGGGTTGCCCTTATGCACCCGGCGCGTCGGGCAACGTGGTGACCGAAGACCTGGTGTTCATGTTCGAGGCCATGGGCGTTCGCACCGGAATCGACCTTGCGCTTTTGTTGCAGGCCAGAACTGCGTTGCAACAGGGACTCCCTGGCGAGCCGATTTATGGCATGACGCCTGAGGCTGGCTTGCCGAAAGATTTTGTTGTGCAGGCGGCCCATGTCTGAAGCTAAAAAACTGCCCTACGCCGGACTGCGTGTCGTTGAATTCACCCATATGGTGATGGGCCCAACCTGTGGCATGGTGCTGGCCGATCTGGGAGCTGAGGTGATCAAGGTTGAGCCGCTGCAAGGCGACAACACGCGCAAGCTGATCGGCTCAGGCGCGGGATTTTTTGCTTTGTTTAACCGCAATAAAAAAAGCCTGACGCTCGATTTGCAAACCCCGCAAGGCAAGGAAGCGGCCTTGCGCTTGTTGGCCAGCGCTGATGTGGTGAGCGAGAACTTCAAGCCCGGCACCATGAAAAAGCTCGGCCTCGATTATGAAAGCCTCAAGGTCTTGAACCCGCGCTTGATTTATGTCAGCCACAAGGGATTTTTGCCCGGTCCTTATGAGCACAGAACCGCGCTCGACGAGGTCGTGCAAATGATGGGTGGACTGGCCTATATGACGGGCCGGCCTGGCGATCCGCTGCGCGCAGGCAGCAGTGTCAATGACATCATGGGGGGCATGTTCGGCGCCATGGGTGTCATGGCGGCGCTCAGTGCGCGTGAAAAAACCGGTCGGGGCCAGGAAGTGCAAAGTGCATTGTTCGAAAACAATGTGTTTCTGGTGGCGCAGCACATGATGCAATACGCAGTCACCGGCCAAGCCGCAGCACCCATGCCGGGTCGCATCGCGGCCTGGGCGGTGTATGACGTGTTCACAGTGCAGGGCGGCGAACAGATTTTTCTGGCCGTGGTCAGTGACACACAGTGGACTATTTTTTGCGAAGCCTTTGGCTTTTCCGATTTAAAGATCGACCCTCGCTTGGGCAGCAACAACGACCGGGTTCGGGCCCGTGACTGGATGATGCCTTTGTTGCGGGAACGCTTGGCGGGTTTCAGTGCGGCCGAACTGGGTGCTTTGTTTGAAGCGAACTCCCTGCCGTTTGCACCGATCACCCGTCCCCAGGACTTGATGGACGACCCGCACCTGAACCAAACAGGCGGTCTGTCACCGATCACTTTGCCCGATGGCCGACCCAGCAAAACCGTGTTGCTGCCTTTGAGTCTGGACGGTGAGCGCTTGGGTGTGCGGCTGAACCCACCGCGCCTGGGCGAGCACAGCGCCGAATTGCTGGCTGAACTAGGCTACAGCCCGCAAGAAATCAAAGAGCTGACAGGTCAATGAAAAAATTGATTCTGTGTGCCGATGATTTTGCGGTCCATGAAGCGGCTTCGAGCGCCATTCTCCAGCTGGCCGAGCGCGGCCGGATCAGCGCCACCAGCGCCATGGTGCTGTCGCCGCGCTGGGCGCAGGATGCTGCAGGCTTGAAGCCGCTGCGCGGATCGATCGATGTCGGTTTGCACCTGGACTGGACCAGTGAATTCGCCAAGCAGGAGGGTCATGGCTGCTCCTTGGCTGGCGCCATGCTCAAAGCGGCCGTGGGCGGTTTTGACAAGCGTGCAGCCAGGCAAGTGATTGATGATCAACTCGATCGTTTCGAGGCGCATTGGCAAGCGGCTCCCGATCACGTGGATGGTCATCAACACGTGCAACAGTTCGCCGGCATCCGGGAAGCGCTGGTTGAAGCTTTGTCTCAGCGCTATCCAGGCCGGCGGCCTTATCTGCGGCGCTCGAAAACATTGCAAACCGATTTCAAAAGTCGAATCATTTCGGCCATGGGTGCCGAGGCCTTGGGGCAATTGGCACGGGCTTGCGGGATTCAAGCCAGCCCGTTGTTGTCCGGTGTTTATGATTTTTCTGGCGATGGCGCGCTGTATGCGCAGCGCATGACGCAGTGGCTGAGCGAGTCGCCAGCGGGCACCATCATCATGTGCCATCCGGCGCAGCAAGCCAACGCCTTTGACACCATTGGCAGGGCACGGGTTTGGGAGTTCAATTACCTGGGCGGGGCCGATTTTCCGTTGGCACTGGCGCAGGCCGGCGTCGAGTTGGTGCGGGGCGGCTCCTACAATTCAAGCCGTGAACACGCAACTGACTGAACGACAAAAATCCTGGCTAATGCTGGCCCTGTTATGGGCCTTGTTGCTGGTATTGGCAGGCACGCGCCCCTTGGCCGTTCCCGACGAGGGGCGTTATGGCGAAATTGGCCGCTGGATGCTGCAAAGTGGTGACTGGCTGACGCCGCGCCTCAATGGGTTGCCGTTTTTCCACAAGCCACCCTATCTCTATTGGTTTGAAGCACTCGCTTTGGCCAGTTTCGGTGTCAACGAACTGGCTTTGCGCCTGGTTCCCGCTTTGCATGCGGGTCTGATGTTGCTGAGCCTGTACTGGGCGGCACGCCGCATTGGCGACGAGTATTTGGCCCGGCGCGCTTGCCTCATGCTTGGCACCAGCCTGAGCTTTTTGATGGGGGGCCAGTACCTCAACCATGACATGCTGGTCGCCAGCTGGATCGCTGTGGCCATCTGGTGTTTTGCTTTTTCATTTCAGGCGGGCGCCAAACCTCAGCCAGCCATGGCCCGGCTCGGTTTTGTGGCTTGCGCATTAGGCGTTCTCAGCAAGGGTTTGATTGGCCTTGCGTTGCCGGGCCTGGTGCTGCTGCTATGGCTGCTGTGGAACCGGCAACTGAAAAAAATGCTGTATCTGCCTTGGCTCAGCGGACTGCTGCTGTTTGGCTTGATTGCCCTGCCCTGGTTTGTGCTGGTGCAGCAACAACATCCCGATGCGCTAGGCTATCTTTTTGGTAACCACCAGTTGCAGCGCTACACCGCCACCACCTTCAACAACGCGCGGCCTTGGTGGTTTTATCTGTTGGCGCTGGCGCTGATGCTGTTCCCCTGGGTGTTTTTTGCACTGCGCGCGCTAGGAGGTCCTAAGTCGCAAGCATTGGGGGAGCAGCCCTTGATGGCCAAAGAGTGGCACAGCCTGTGTTGGATTTGGCTGGGCGTCATTTTGGTTTTTTTCTCCATTCCCAACTCTAAGCTGCTGGGTTACATCTTGCCCGCGGTTCCGCCGCTGACCCTGTTGTCGGCGCTAGGCTGGCACCACAGCATGGGGCAGCGAGCTGCGGCGGGCAAAATTTTTACTGGCCTGTGTCTGCTGACCCTGGGTCTGGCCGTGACTTTCAATTTCTCGGTGGCCCAACTCACCCGAGACAAGCGCAGTCAAGATGTGGCCGCTGTGCTGGCCTGTGCAGCGCAAGCCACAGACAACTTGTATGTGGCTGGGCGCTACCCTTACGACCTGCCGTTTTATCTGCAACTGGCCAAGCCCTTGATCGTGATTCAAGACTGGGATCAAGCGCGGCAAAAAGCCGGCGACGGTTGGCAACGCGAAATGTTCGAGGCCGCAAATTTCGATACGGTGGCGGGCCAAGTCTTGAAAATGCCCGACGCACTGGCCCAGGCCGCCATCCAGACGGGAAACTGGTTGTTGACGCCTAAGGCTGAAGAGCGGGTTGCCACGGGATCAGCCTGGACTCTTTTTTACCAAGGCGCGGGCTGGACGCTGTTTCGGTCTGGTTTGCCTTTAGCGGCGGAAAGCCCAGTAACGACTGAGCACAAAGGTTTGCCCGGCTGCAAGAATCAACGCTAGCAGCAAGGCCAAGATGGAAGGCCAGCCCCAGAGACGCAACAGCACAATGAATACCAATTCGTTGCTGATGAATCCGACCACAGCGGTGGCAGCAAAACGCCCCAGGCTTTGCAGCAGGCTGGTGCTGGTGTCGCGAAAGCTCAACAACCTGTGACCGGCAAAGCTGACACAGAATGCCACGGCAAAGCCCAGCGCATTGGCCAGTTCAGGCCAAATCGCGGACTCGGTGACGATGAATACCCCCATATGGGTCAACGCGGCGGCCACGCCCACCAGCAAAAACCAGGGCAAGGCCGTAGTCACGGCAGATCAACCGACTGGGGTCTGGGGCTGTCAACCGTAGGCGTGACGATCAGTCCTTGGCCTTGGCGCTGACGCACCAAGTAGGCCGGGCGTTGTTTCACTTCCTGGTAAATCCGCCCCACATATTCGGCCAAAACGCCGATGGCGAACAACTGGATACCGCTGAGAAGCATCATGCCCACCACAATCGTGGCGTAGCCTGGCACAGCCATGCCAAAGAAAAAATACTCCAAAACGACCACCACGCCATAAACCATGGCCAGGGCTGACATGACCAAACCAAGCCAGGCCAAGGCGCGCAGCGGGGCCGTGGAGAAGGCAACGATGCCCGTTAGCGCCAGCGACAAGGAGCCACGCAATCCGAAACGACTGACTCCCTCAGCGCGCGGCAGCGGTTCATAGCCGATCGCGGTGCTGGTAAAACCGACCCAGGCATACAGACCCTTCATAAATCGGTTGCGCTCGGGCATGGATTGGAGTGCTTGCACCACCAACCGGTCCATCAGGCGGAAGTCGCCCGCGTGGGGTGGGATTTTGACCCGGTTGCCCCAGTTCACCAGGGTGTAGAACAGGCCGGTCAGTCGGGCCTGCAGCCGGGTTTGATCATCCCGGGTGTTGCGTACCGCGTAAACCACGTCTGCCCCTTCGCGCCATTTTTGCAACATCGACGACAAAAAACTGCTGGGGTGTTGACCGTCGGCATCCATCAGAACCACCACTTCACCCTGGGCTGCATCGAGTCCGGCGGTCAGCGCGGCTTCCTTGCCAAAATTGCGCGAAAGTTGCAGGAAAACCAACTCGGGGTGGCGCTGACACAGACGGCCCATGACTTGGGCCGTATCGTCGCTGCTGCCATCATTGACCACAATCAATTCAATCTTAGGACTGAGTGCCACCAAGGCGGCCAGCACCTCAGGGATCACCCAAATCAGGTTGCGCGCTTCGTTGAAAGCGGGCATCACGCAGGAAATGGATGGGGTGGGTTCAGAGCGACTCAACATGCACGCATCATGCCAAAAAATAAGGCCTCGTAAAATCAGCCCATGTTGACCGTAAAAATAGAATTGCTGCAAGCGCTAAGCGTCGTGCTGGAAAACCTGCTCAGCGGGGCTGGGGCCAAGGCCGTTTTTGAATCACCCAAGGTCGCAGCCCATGGTGATTTGGCCACCACGGTGGCGATGCAATTGGCCAAACCCCTGAAATTGCCGCCGCGGCAAGTGGCAGAAAATCTGCGTTCGGCCTTGTTGCAACAAGCGCCGTTTGAACGCTGGGTTGAGGCCATCGATATTGCCGGACCGGGCTTTATCAACATTCGCCTCAAGCCCGAAGCCAAGCAACAAATCATCAGGGAAGTGCTGGACCAGGGCCGGCGCTTTGGCCACCGCGCTGCTTTGGGGCAGCGCATGATGGTCGAGTTTGTGTCGGCCAACCCGACCGGCCCCTTGCATGTGGGCCACGGCCGCCAAGCAGCGCTAGGGGACGCCATTTGCAACCTGTACCAGACCCAGGGTTGGGAGGTCTATCGGGAGTTCTATTACAACGATGCCGGGGTTCAGATCGGCACGCTGGCCAGCAGCACCCAGTTGCGCGCTCGGGGCTTCAAACCGGGCGATTCGCAATGGCCCAGTGGCGAGAACGCGGCAGCCTATAACGGCGACTATATAGCCGACATTGCTGCCGATTTCTTGGCCAAGAAAACGGTTAAATCCGACGACCGCGAATTCACCGCCTCGGGTCAGATTGAAGCGCTGGACGATATTCGCCTGTTCGCCGTGGCCTACTTGCGGCATGAACAAGACTTGGACCTGAAGGCATTTGCCGTCGAGTTTGACAATTACTACCTCGAATCCAGCCTCTACACCAGTGGCAGGGTGGACGCCACTGTGCAAAAACTGCGCGATGCCGGCAAGACGTATGAGCAGGATGGCGCGCTTTGGCTCAAGTCCACGCAATACGGGGATGACAAGGACAGGGTCATGCGCAAGGGTGATGGCAGTTACACCTATTTCGTCCCCGATGTGGCTTATCACATCAGCAAATGGGAGCGTGGCTTTGAGAAAGTGGTGAACATCCAGGGTACCGACCACCACGGGACCATCGCCCGAGTGCGTGCCGGTCTGCAGGCCGCTGGCGTGGGTATTCCGCAAGGCTTTCCCGACTATGTGCTGCACACCATGGTGCGGGTGGTCAAGGGCGGCGAGGAGGTGAAAATCTCCAAACGCGCCGGCAGCTATGTGACGCTGCGGGATTTGATAACATGGACGAGCAAGGACGCGGTGCGGTTCTTCCTGCTGAGCCGCAAGCCCGATACCGAGTACACCTTTGACGTTGATTTGGCGGTGGCCAAGAACAATGACAACCCGGTTTATTACGTGCAGTACGCCCATGCCCGTATTTGTTCGGTGCTCCTCAGTTGGCAAGAGAAGGACGCAGGCGAAATGGCCAGCTTGAACCAGGTGGACCTCACGCCACTACAAAGTCCGCAAGCACAGGCTTTGATGCTGCTGCTGGCCAAGTACCCCGACATGCTGAGTGCTGCTGCGCAGGACTTCGCCCCGCACGACGTCACTTTTTACTTGCGTGAGCTCGCCGCCAGCTACCACAGCTATTACGATGCGGAAAGGATTCTGGTCGATGACCCTGTCGTCAAACAGGCAAGGCTGGCGCTGATCGCAGCCGTGGCGCAGGTGTTGCACAATGGCTTGGCTGTGCTGGGCGTGGGCGCCCCGCAAAAAATGTGAGCAACAAGCTTCAGGCAATAGGATTAAAAGGCAGAGCATGAAACAGCAGCGGGGCGGAACTTTCATCGGTTTTGTAGTTGGGCTCTTGGTCGGTCTGGCTGTGGCCTTGGCCGTAGCGGTCTATATCACCAAAGTGCCGATCCCCTTTCTCAACAAGGGGCAAAGTCGCAGTGCCGACCAAGATGCCGCTGAGAGCCAAAAGAACAAAGACTGGGACGTCAATGCGCTGATCTACGGGAAAAATCCGGTCAAGCCGGCTGAGCCCGCAGTCAAGCCAGAAGTCAAGCCAGAAGAAGGCACGTTGCCGGCAATCAAGCCGGAAGCCAAGCTGGAGGTCAAACCCGCTGTATCGGCCGATCCCCTGGGTGATTTGGCGCGGGATCGCAGCGCCGTGGCCGAGCCGTTCAACTATTTTGTCCAAGTCGGTGCATTTCGCACTGCGGAAGACGCTGAAAGTCAACGCGCCAAACTGTCTTTGGCCGGGGTTGAGGCTAAAGTCAGCGAACGCGAGCAGTCCGGACGCGCCGTGTTTCGGGTTCGGGTCGGCCCGTTCGACAAAAAGGAAGCCGCCGAGAAGGCCAAAGACAAGCTGGAAGCCACGGGCCTGGATACCGCTTTGGTACGGGTGCAAAAGTGAAACCCTGGGGGAGAGATTTCCCATGCTACCCCCACATGATGAAAGCTAATTCAGAATGAAAAGACGAGATTTTTCGGTAGCGGGCGTTGCCCTGGCAGCTAGCCCATGGTTCAGCACTTCAGCGCAAGCGCAAGGTAAAAAACCAGAGCCAGGGACGGATTACCTGGCGTTGGACAAGTCTGCGCCGGTAGAGGCGACAGCGGGTCGGATCGAGGTGGTCGAATTCTTTTGGTACAGCTGTTCGCACTGCAATGCTTTTGAGCCCACACTGGATGCCTGGGCCAAACGCCTGCCCAAAGACGTTCATTTCCGCCGGGTTCCGGTGGCATTCCGCGATGATTTTGTTCCTCAGCAGCGCTTGTATTACGCGCTTGAAGCGATGGAGCTGGTGGATAAGTTGCAGTCCAAAGTGTTCTACGCCATACATGTCGAGCGCTTAAGCCTCAATCGAGCTGAAACCATCATCGAATGGGTGGGCAAGCAGGGCGTCGATCTGGCCAAGTTCAGCGAACAGTACAACTCGTTCAGCGTGGCCAGCAAAGCCAGTCGTGCCACCCAGCTGCAAAACGCCTACAAAGTCGAGGGCGTTCCCGCGCTGGGAATTGGCGGACGTTTTTACACCGACGGTTCGCTGGCCAAGAACATGCAACGCGCTTTGCAAGTGACAGATTTCTTGATCGCAGAAATTCGTCAGAAGCGCTGATTTTTAACAAGACGCATGTTGCTCTTCAAGACAATATTTCTGTTGGTTGGCATCAGCTTGGCCGGCCTGAGCTTGGCCGAAAAAGCCGATCGCAACAAGCCCATGAACGTCGAAGCCGACGCCTTGCGACACGAGGACTTGAAGCAGACCAGCGTGTTCTCCGGCAAAGTGGTATTGACCAAAGGCAGTCTCATCATCCGGGGTGATACCTTGACCCTGCGTGAAGACGCCCAGGGCTATCAGCATGGCCTGGTGACGGCGTTGCCCGGGACGCTGGCATTTTTTCGGCAAAAACGCGAAGGACTCGACGAGTTCATGGAAGGCGAGGGCGTGACCATTGAGTACGACGGCAAAGCTGATACGGTGAAGTTCATCAAACAAGCGCAATTGCGCCGTTACCGAGGTGCCAGTCTGAATGACGAGATGACGGGCAACCTCATCGTTTACAACAGCAACAGCGAGGTTTTCACCATCGATGGAGGCCAGACCCAGACCCAGAGCCAGAGCAACAGTCAAAGCCGCACCGCTTCGAGCACAGGGCGGGTGCGGGTCATGTTGTCACCCAAGACCCCAGTAGAGGATGAGGGGACATCGGCCAAACCCACGGTTGCAACGCCTGCTCTGCGCAGCAGCACGACCTTGGGTGAGAAGACCAAGTGATGTTAAGCAGCACAGTCGATCTAGCTCCAACAGCGAACACGGTGCAAGCGCAGGGATCTCGACTCGAAGCGCGGCATCTGAAAAAGTTTTATGGCAGCCGTGAGGTGGTCAAGGACGTTTCCTTGCTGGTGCGTAAAGGCGAGGTGGTCGGTTTGTTGGGCCCCAATGGAGCTGGCAAAACCACTTCGTTTTACATGATCGTGGGACTGGTTCGGGCCAGTGCTGGCAGTATCACGCTAGATGGCCTCCCGGTAGCGCACCTGCCGATTCACCGGCGCGCCCGCCTGGGTTTGAGTTACTTGCCGCAAGAAGCTTCAATTTTCCGCAACCTCAATGTGCAGGAGAATGTTCGCGCCGTGTTGGAGTTGCAGCGTGACGCTGAGGGAAAGCCGCTGCAAAGTGCTGAGATTGAAAAGCGCTTAGACGCTTTGTTGCAGGATTTGCGGGTTGATCACTTGCGTGACTCTCGAGCCATGGCCTTGTCGGGCGGTGAGCGGCGGCGGGTTGAAATCGCCCGTGCTTTGGCGACTCAGCCGCGTTTTATTTTGCTCGATGAGCCTTTTGCCGGGATTGACCCGATCGCGGTGATTGAAATCCAGCGCATCATCAGTTTTTTGAGTTCGCGCGGTATTGGGGTGTTGATCACTGACCACAATGTGCGCGAAACCCTGGGCATTTGCGACCATGCTTACATCATCAGTGATGGGCATGTTCTGGCGCAAGGAACACCCGCTGAAATAGTCGACAACGCTGACGTGCGGAGAGTCTATCTTGGCGAGCATTTCAAGATGTAGTCCGGTGCGTACCGTGTTTATTTGGGCGCGAGTCCTATGAAACAAGGTCTATCGCTTCGCACTTCGCAGCATCTGGCGCTCACGCCTCAGTTGCAGCAGTCGATCCGTCTGCTCCAGTTGTCCACGTTGGAAATGGCGCAGGAAGTCGAGCAAATGCTCGACGACAACCCCTTCTTGGAATTGGCCCAGGAAGAGGCCGTGCGCGAAGATTTTGGAGGGGTGCAGGCCGACACGCTGGCCCAGCTCGATGACAATGAAGCGGGGTTCGTAACCGCCAGCGTGACCGACTTCAGCAAAGAATCAAGCACCGATAACGCCAGCGATGAGGTGGCCGACTTGGGGGCGGATCTGCAAGACCAGGGCTGGGACGGTGATGGTTCGTCTGAAATGGCACCCGACGACAGTGAGTGGGGTGGTGATGCCCCGGCGCGCAACGCGCAGACGGAGTCGGATGACGTACAACAAGCCAGCGAACTTGCGCGCAGCCAGGAGTCGTTGATCGCTTACCTGAAGCGTCAAGCGCTGGGCTTGCGGCTTGGCGAGTTGGACCGCGCCGCTCTGCATTTTTTGATCGAGTCGCTCAACGACGACGGTTATCTGGAAGACAGTTTGGAAGCCTTGGCCTTGGGCTTGACCCAGGGGGATGAATCGCAGCTCGAGGAATTGATGCACCACTTCACAGTGGCGCTGGGTTTGTTGCAAAGTCTGGAGCCCACAGGGGTCGGCGCCCGTGATTTGGGCGAGTGTCTGAGCTTGCAACTGCGTGCCCTGCAGGTCGCTTCTGAGCAGCCACTAGCGCAGGGGCAGGCAGCCATGGTGTTGGATGTAGCGCTGCGCATTTGCCAGCAGCCGATGGTTTTTCTAGCGCGCCGTGACATCAAGCGGTTGGCGCAACTTTGTGTCGGCAGCGACGCCTCGGTACGCGAAGCCATCAGTTTAATTGGTCGTCTGGAGCCCAAGCCGGGTCGGCGGTTTGTGGATGTGAGTAGCAACAGTGTGGTGCCCGATGTACTGGTAATTCAAGTGGGCGTAGGGGCGCAGGCCAAGTTCAGGGTTCAGCTCAATGCCGATGTGATGCCGCGTTTGCGGGTGCATGACATTTACGCCAACGCGCTCCGGCAGCACAAGGGCGGGGGCAAGGACTCGGCTAACTTTGCCGCTTTGCAGCAACGTTTGCAAGAAGCGCGCTGGTTCATCAAAAACATCCAGCAACGGTTTGACACGATATTGCGCGTCAGCAAAGCCATTGTGGAGCGGCAAAAGAGTTTCTTAAGCCACGGCGAGCTGGCCATGCGGCCTTTGGTGTTGCGTGAAATTGCCGATGAATTGGGGCTGCACGAGTCCACCATCAGTCGTGTCACCACGGCCAAATACATGGCCACACCTTTTGGTACGTTTGAGCTCAAGTATTTCTTTGGCTCAGCGCTGGCAACCGAGTCGGGCGCTAATGCATCGAGCACCGCGGTGCGCGCCTTGATCAAACAATTCATCAGTGCGGAGAGCAACAACAAGCCGCTGAGTGACAACCAGCTCTCCGAGATGCTCAAAGAGCAAGGCATTGAATGTGCCCGCCGGACCGTGGCCAAATACCGCGAGGCTTTGAAAATAGCCCCTGCCAATCTTAGAAAAGCGCTGTAATGCGTTGAACAGTCGGCTCGGTTGGAGCCGCCTTGCAAGGAAACAGAGTGAACCAACTTCAATTATTTTTGCCCTGTGCAGCTGGCGTCGAAGAGCTATTGGCTGCCGAGGTGTACGACATCACGGCCAGCCCCAACATTCGGCTGTGGCGTGGCGGAGTCCTGCTCGACGCGTCCTGGCGCGATGCCATGTTGCTCAATCTGCACAGCCGACTGGCGCAGCGGGTGCTGGTGCAGCTGTCCAGCAGTGAGTATCGCAATGAACAGGACTTGTACCGCGCGGCCAGCGAGGTGGCGTGGGAAGTCTGGTTCACACCGCGCCAGACCATCAAAGTGGAAGTCACGGCCCAGCACAGCCCGCTCAACTCCTTGAATTTTGCCGCGCTCAAAATCAAGGATGCCGTGTGTGACCGCTTTCGGGCCAAAGCGCACGGGGTGCGCCCCGACGTCAATACCCAATGGCCCGATATCCGGATTTACGCCCATCTCACCACCGACAGCCTATCGCTCTATATCGATACATCGGGCGAACCCTTGTTCAAGCGCGGCTGGCGCGAAGACAAGGGCGACGCACCACTGAAGGAAACCCTGGCTGCGGCCATGATTGCCGTCAGCGGCTGGGGCGAACAGGTCGAACAAGGCTTGCCCCTGTACGACCCTTGCTGCGGCAGTGGCACCATCGCGATTGAGGCGGCCCAGATCGCTTGCCGGATCGCCCCGGGATCGTTGCGTCGTTTTGCATTTGAGAAGATGTTGCCGTTTCAGCCCCATGTTTGGTCAGCCATCAAGCAGCAGGCCAAGGAGGCCGAAGTGCAGCGTCCCGGTCTGATTTTTGGCAGTGATGTGGCACACCGAATGGTGGATTTTGCCCAGCGTAATGCGCAGCGCGCCGGTGTCGCTGGTGTCATTGAGTTTCGTGGCGGCGACGCATTGCAGCGTTTGCCGCCTTGTGACAAACCCGGCTTGATGCTGCTGAACCCGCCTTATGGCGAACGGATCAAAGTGGCGGGGCTGACTGGCAACCCGAGCGCTGGCTATGAAGAGGAGGAGCCGTTGGGCCGGTTCGGCGCGCGCGAACTAGCCCAGACCGAAGATGGCGCTGAATTCTTCAGCCAGCTGGCCACCCACTGGAAGAAAAACTATGTCGATTGGACGGCCTGGATTCTGACGCCCGATCTCAAGTTGCCGAGTCGGATGCGTTTGAAAGAATCGCGACGGGTGCCGATGTGGAATGGGCCGATCGAGTGCCGGATGTTCCGCTTCGACATGGTCAAGGGCTCGGCCCGAAAAAAACCGGGAGCAGACCCAGCGGTGGGCGTGTGATGCGAGTGGCGACATAGGAGGTGCATGAACTTGGGTTCTGAGGGTGGTTTCCCGGTCGTGATCGACACCAACATCGTTCTTGATTTGTTGGTTTTCAAGGACGCTGGCTGCACGCACTTGCGACAAGCGTTGGCGCAGGGTCAACGGCGTTGGCTTGCCAGCAGTGCCATGAGAGATGAGCTAGAGCGGGTGTTGGGTTATCCGAATTTGGCGCCGCGCTTGATGCAATGCCAACTCAGCGCCCAGCAGGTGCTGGCTGAGTTCGACCAGAAATCTCAGCTTGTAGCTGCTGCGGCTTCGGCTAGGGTGCGTTGCACTGATCCGGACGATCAGATTTTTGTTGATTTGGCGGTAGCCCATCAAGCCCTGTTGTTGAGCAAGGACCAAGCCGTGTTGGCTTTGAAGAAGCGTTTGCTTGATCTAGGAGTCGTTGCACAATCGATGCTGCCGCCTTTATTTGAAGCTTCACCATGAAAAAAACACCGACCAAATCATCCCAACTAGCCCGCCCGGGTCTGAGCGCTGCGCCTCTGGAGCCCCAAGAGTTCGATGAACTGGACGAAATTCTGGATGATTTGCGCAGCCGTTATGAGGAAACACCGCAGTGGGAGTTCTGCGAAGGTTTCATGGCTGCCCTGATTTGCAGTCGTCGGCCGATAGCGCCTAGCGAATATCTGCCAGTTCTGCTGGACATCGGCGAAGACGGGGCGGTTGATACCCAGGATGCGGGCTCCTTTGCCAGTGCCCAGCAAAGCCAACGCTTCATGGATTTGTGGTTGCGGCGCTGGAATGAGGTTGTCCAGTCCCTTGGCGCGGAGGTTAAATCGCTGGATGAAGAAGCGGCCTACCAGCCCGAGGTGATGGATGTGCGAGGTGCAGTCGCTGCGCTACCGCCCCAGGAGCGGGCCGATCTGGCGGGCGAGGAGCTGCCTTCGTTTGCCCAGGTCTGGGCCCTGGGTTTCATGTTCGCTGTCGAAAGCTGGCCACAGGAGTGGGCCGCGCCACGCGATAAAGATGCGACCATCTGGTTGAACTCCGCGCTCGATGCCATCGTCGCCGTGACTGAAGACGACACGGGCAAACCCGAGATTTCAGTGTTCAGCGAAGACGGCCCACCTACCGTCAGCCTGGCACGCCTGAATGCGTTTGGCGATGCGGTCTGGGCGGTGTACGACTTGTATGAGCTGTGGCAGAACCTAGGTCCGCGGGTTGAAACCGTGCACAAAGAGCCAACGCCCGGGCGCAACGAACTGTGTTTTTGTGGCAGCGGCAAGAAATACAAACACTGTCACGGCAATAAATAAGCTTGGCTGGACCAGGCGCGCAGCCCGGCTGTGCGAAAATACAGCGCTTCAGCAAATGCGGCTGTAGCTCAGTGGATAGAGTATTGGCCTCCGAAGCCAAGGGTCGTGGGTTCGATCCCCGCCAGCCGCACCAAACGTAACTTCGCCATCCCTCGCGGTGGCGTTTTTATTTGCGGCAAAGCCTCGTAAACATTGGCTTCCCCCTGATTTCGACGCCGCCAAGCACCGTCATCATTCGCCAACAGCCGAGGGGTTTCAGGGGTTGCGCGAGGGGTTTGACGGCAGTATCAACAAAACGCAACCCCTGAAAACGCTCACAAGCCAGCAGCGGCGTGGCTTTGCGGGAAATGCTGGTGGCCGCAAATGACCAACAACGCTGAACGCTTCGCGCGCGGGCGCGTACCCTCACTCAAGTTAATCTGCCAGCTGTCGATTAGACTTTGTGGCCAAATGTTGAGGCCCTATTCGTTCGCAATGAAAGTTGAGCACTTGAAACCCAATCTCAATCAGTTGTGGCTAGGATGCGCCTTCGCTTTGCTGATGCTTGCCTCCGCTCAAGCTCAGACCAGAGCAAGGGGTGCGCCCGCCGTTGCCGAGGAACCCGCAGGCGCTTGTGTAATTACAGAGTTTAGGCTTCTAGCTTTGACCCATCATGACCCCCAAGAGCGTCAAAATAAAGCGATTGATTGGTTGAAGAAAAACGGCGGGTTTTGCTCACTGATGCAAATGTCCATTCTTGTTTCCAGCAAGGCTTATTTGTTGGGAACGTCTGACAGTGTGGCATTGGGCGCTGTGATTGACGGCATCATTGAAAAAAAACTGGGCAGTGACCATGTTGCAGTGAGCCGCTATTACCGACCTGAGGTTCAAGGTCCTAGCAAGGGACGTGAAAATGCGGCACCCGCCAAAACCACTGAGTCTGGCCCATCACCTGCGGGTACGGTGGGTGTGGCGGGGGCCGGTATGACAGCACCTACCGTGGTGGTGGTAGCGGGTACACCCAGTGCTGGCGCAGCGCCAGGTGCAACTGGCACGCCCAATATCAACATCAACATGGGCGGCGTCAAGCCACCTGAAGAAGACATGTCTCGCAAGTTGCCCTTGCCAACTGAACCTATGTTTGTATTTCCGCCCGAGCTTGGTACGCCTGTTCTTAATTATTTTGGGAAAATCAGGCGACAGTTTGTGCGCTCATTTTTCATGGAGACACTGTCGCCAGGTAAGTGTCCGGAGGGCATGAACTGGCGAAATGACGCCTGTCAAGTGGGCTTCAATGCAGCATGGAAGTTTGGTGAAAAACTGCCGCGAGGAACCACAACCTTTCCTGTCGAACCCAAGTTGGTTGAGAAACTCAACTTTGACCCTGGCTATACCTTTGTTCGCGTTGGCGGAGATATCTTGGCCTTAGAGCGTGACACTGGCAAAGTGGCCGATGCTGTGCTGAATTTGGGCAAGGCTACCTGATAGCTTTATAGCCTGAGGGCTAGCCCTCATTTATTGAGTGCAGGTACGGATGCGTGTGATGCATCTAGTGCAAGACCAGCCAAGTTATCGGTAAGCGGGTGGGCAACATAGATTGACGGTACGGCTACCGTGATGGTACGAAGTCGCCGCTATGGATTTGTTGGCCGCCATCGATGCGGCAACAACACTTCGATCTGGCTATTTTTGTGCGTCGGTAACTTCCGTCATCTGAGCTGCAATAAAAAAGAGTTTTAAATAGATATTTAATTTGATAAGGATTCTCATGCCAAAGTTAAGTACAACTGTTTTCAGAGAAAAACGCCAACACGTTATAAATGCAGCCCGGATGGTGTTTTCTGAAACCGGGTACGCTGAATCCTCTATCAAGGAGATCATTAGAAAAGCTGGTGTATCCAATGGGGCATTCTTCGTTTATTTCAAAAATAAAAAGGAAATTTTGATCGAAATCATTCATCAAAATTTGGGTGTTTTCCGTGGTCGGGTTGATGAAATTGTGAAATTATCGGCTGAGCATGACTATGAAATAGTCATTGAGATGCTACTGGAGTTGGTGAAGCAAATCACGCTCGGGCCGGGGCGTGCTATGAGCTTGCATGTTTGGTCTTCCGCCATGCTTGATAAAGAAATTATGTCGGCATTGAAACAAGAGTTTGATGCAATCATGGCGTCACTCATTCGATTAAGCACCTTCTACATAGAAAAAAGCCACAATACAGGAGTGAGTGCCAATCGCGTAGCAACCGGGTTGTTTGCTGTTTTTATTCCGGGCTACATCATTCAAATACTCATGTTCGGACCCACCGAGCCGAAAGCCTATATGAGCTCGCACCGGTCAGCTTGGGCAATTCAATAAATTTCTTGGCGCTCTTTTTGGGCGATTGATCTGATCAAAGATTAGTCTTATGTTTCCCCTCTAACTTAAAAGTTGGAGGCGAAATCATGGCAGATCAATGCATACGTCAGTGGAATTCAAAGCAGTTAATTCGGCGCTTCACCGTCAACGACTGGAAGTCTTGCCCAAACTACCTCAAACCCTGAGAAATGCGAGGCCGAAGAAACGATCTTGCCCGTGCAGTCGCGCTGCCAACGCGTTTAACACAGCCGGGCGTTCGATTTGGCCTTGGGCTGAGTGTCATGGCGACCTCCTTTGTTTTTTCCTCTGTCGCGCAGGCGCAGTCCTTGCCTGACGCAGGGTCGTTGCGCCAACAAATCGAGCGTGATCGCCTGCCAATTCTTCCGGGCAGGGTCGCCCCTGAACGTCCTGCTGAGCCAGTCGTTATGAAGCCGCTGAGCGATGAGGCCATAGTCGTTACAGCCTTTCGATTCACCGGCAATACATTGTTCAGCGCTGACCAACTTGCGGCAGCGGTGGCGACGTATCTCAATCGCCCACTCAAATTCACAGACTTGCAAGAAGCCGCCGCCGCCATTGCCGGCGTCTATCGAAAGGCCGGCTGGGTCGTGCGGGCCCTTTTACCGGACCAAGACATCAAGGACGGTGTCGTTATCATCCAAATCGTCGAAGCCATCTTCGGCGGCGTCAAGCCCGAAGGCGAGAAGTCCTCGCGCATCAAGCTCGAGCAGATTATCGATATAGTCGAAGCACAACAGCAGACCGACACACTACTTAATGCCGATGCCATCGATCGTGCGCTACTGATTGCGGGCGATCTACCGGGAATTACTGTCACAGGCAGCCTGCGCCAGGGCGAGCACAAAGGCGAGTCAGATCTGGCCATCACGGTTGTCGATAAGTCCCTGTTCACCGGTGATGCTACGGTTGACAACACCGGATCCCGCGGCACTGGTCCGCAGCGCCTCGCTGTGAATGTTGGTCTAGCCAGTGCGCTTGGGTTGGGCGAACAAATAAACATCAACCGGAGCCACACAGACGGTAGCGATTATCTGCGGATCGGCGCCACTGCCCCGATCGGTAACCGCGGCTGGCGCATTGGCGCCAACAAATCGCACCTCGACTACATGCTTGTAGCCCCCGAGATGTTGGCGCTTAACAGCAGGGGCAGTTCCGATTCGTTCGGGCTGGAGGCGACCTACCCCCTGGTCCGTACGCGGCTTGACAACCTCTACTTCACTGCTAACTACGACCGCAAGACGTTTAACAACCTGGCGAACGGCACTGTCACGACACGCTACCAGGCCGATACCCTGGCGCTGTTGCTCAACGGTAACCTGTTTGACAACCTCGGTGGCGGCGGGACAAACACCGCCAGCCTCTCACTGGCTAAGGGCGACATCAATCTCGACGGCTCACCGAACCAGTCCGCCGACGCTATCACCACGCAGACTGCCGGCAGCTTCACGAAGTTGCGCTATGCCCTAAGCCGCCAACAGGTGATCAGCGCAGAGCTTGCATTCTTTGCATCGCTTTCCGGTCAGTACGCCAGCAAAAATCTCGACTCTTCTGAAAAATTTACTCTTGGTGGCTCGAGCGCGGTGCGTGCGTACCCATCGGGCGAAGGCGGCGGCGCGCTAGCCCAGCTCTTTAATTTCGAGCTGCGCTGGCGCCTGCCGCAAGGCCTCAGCTTCACTGGTTTTTACGATGTCGGAAAGATTGCCGTAAATCGCAATAACGATTTTTCCGGTGCTCCCACACTGAACGATTTCATTCTCCGGGGTGTGGGCGGCACCTTGGCCTGGTCGTCAGCCAACGGCGCGACCCTGAAAGCGACCTGGGCACATCGAATTGGCCATAACCCCAATCCCACCAATACGGGCCAGGATCAGGACGGTTCTCTCGTGAAAGGCCGATGGTGGTTGTCGGTAAGTCTGCCTTTCTGATCGTCCAAGGAGCGCGGCCATGAATAAGACCTACCGGCTGATATGGAACAGACGCACCAACAACTGGGTGGTGGTTTCGGAAGTTAGCAAGGCCCGTGGTAAGCGGGTCACAGGATGTGTCGCGAGTCCAGGCCGTTTCGCGCTCAGCGCGCTCGCGTTTGCGCTCGCAAGCGTTGGGCTGGCACATGCCGCACCGCCGCTGCCCACCGAGTTGCCCAGCGCTGGAAAGGTGGTGGCCGGTACAGCGGGCATCTCGCAAGCCGGCGCGGCCATGAATATCAGCCAGACAAGCGCGCGTGCAGCGATCGACTGGCAAACCTTCAATGTCGGCTCTGCTGCCACGGTCAATATTCAGCAGCCCTCGGCCAGCAGCGTGACGCTGAACCGCGTGCTCGACAGCCATCCGAGCCAGATTTTTGGTCGCATCAACGCGCCCGGTCAGGTCTTCCTCACCAATCCCAGCGGCGTGTACTTCGCGCCAGGGTCGAGCGTTGACGTCGGTGCTCTGGTCGCCACGACGCACAGCATCAGCAATGCCGACTTCATGGCCGGCAAATACGTCTTCAACCGCAACGGCGCCACCGGCAGCGTCGTCAACGAAGGCGCACTGACAGCAGGCCTTGGTGGCTATATCGCGCTGCTCGCGCCCGAGGTGCGCAACAAGGGGGTCGTCGTCGCGAACATGGGCACCGTGGCGCTCGCTGCGGGCGAAGCCTACGACCTGCAGTTCGAGGGCAACAACACGCTCGCCAACATCCGGGTGACGCCGGCGACCATCAAGACGCTGGTGGAAAACGGCCACGCGGTGCGCGCCCCGGGCGGCTTGATCATCCTGTCGGCGCTGGCGGTCGATCAGGTGCAGGGAGGGGTTGTCAACAACAGCGGCGCGCTGGAAGCGGTCGGTCTGGTCAGCCACGGCGGCGTGATTCGCCTGTCGGCCTCGGGCAGCATCACGCATACCGGCAGCATCACCGCCGACGCTGCACCGGGCAGCAGCGGCAACGGGGGCACGGTGACCCTGATTGCCGATCTCGCCAACCCGAACAGCAAGACCGTGGTCGCTGGCAGCCTCAGCGCTCGCGGCGGTGAGCGCGGCGGCAATGGCGGCTTCATCGAAACCTCGGCTTCGCAGGTGACGATCGAGGACCAGGCCAGCGTCACGACCGCCGCCGCAGCGGGCCTCGCCGGAACCTGGCTCATCGACCCGGTGGACTTCAACATCGCGAGCAGCGGCGGCAATATGACCGGCGCAGACCTCTCGAGAGCCCTCGGCACTGGGAACGTCACCATCGCGAGCACCACGGGAACGAGCGGTACTGCGGGCGATGTGAACGTGTATGACGCGGTGAGCTGGAACGCCAACATACTGAAGCTCAAAGCCCAGAACGACATCAACATCAACGCCAACCTGAACGGTTTAGGAAGCGCCAAGCTCGCGCTCGAATACGGGCAGGGCGCGGTCGCGTCCGGCAACACCGACACGTACCGGGTACGCCCAGGTATTCAGGTCAATCTGCCCGCGGGGACTGCTGCTGCAGCCAACTTCAGCACCAAGCTCGGCTCGAATGGCACAACAACCAATTTCGCTGTGATCACCAGTCTTGGCGTGGCGGGGAGCACCACCCAATCCGACTTGCAGGGGATGAGCGGCGGTTTGGCCGGGAAGTACGTGCTAGGTGCCGACATCAATGCTTCGGGCACCAGCAGTTGGAATGCAAACGCAGGCTTCCTGCCGATTGGTACTTCTTCTTCACCCTTCAACGGCACCTTCGACGGCCTGGGCCACACGATCAGCGGACTCACCATCAAAAGGCCAACGACCACCTCGGTCGGCCTGTTTGCATCGCTGTCGAGTGCCGCCGTGGTACGCAACGTCGGGTTGGTCGGCGGCAGCGTGACCGGCGCTGACAGCGTTGGCGCACTGGTGGGCGCGAACGAAGGCACCGTCAGCAACAGTTACGCCACGGGCGTAGTAACTGGCTCAACCAATGTTGGTGGTCTTGTGGGAAATAACACTGGAGCAGTGAACACAAGCTACTACGCTTTAGCAAAAGTAACTGGCTCAAACAATGTTGGTGGCCTTGTGGGACAGAACGGCGGAACGTTAAGTAATACCTACTCTACGGGAGTAGTGTATCGAGCGGGAAGCAACAATACGGGTCCTTTTGGCGGCCTTGTTGGACTTAACAACGGAACGGTGAACACGAGCTACGCCACAGGCGTAGTAACTACCGGCAATAGCGCCACCAAGGGTGGCCTTATAGGATCGGGAGTGGGACCGGTCACGGGTAGCTTCTGGGATACAGAGAGCTCTAAACTGGCAACATCCGCGGGTGGCAACGGTGCCAAGGGAATGAGCACTGCGCAAATGCAAACGCAGGCAACTTTCACCATTTCTGATTGGGATTTCTCGGCCGCATGGATCATGAACGACGGGAGCACCTACCCCGTCCTGCGAGCGCTCACCAAGGTGCTTGAGGTCACCGCGAACGACGCTTTGATGACCTATAACGGCTCTAAATACAGTGGCGGCAATGGAGTCACCTACATCGGTTTTCTCAACGGGGATACGACGGTTGCTAATGCGGCAAGAGATTTGACTTACGGGGGCACGTCGCAAGACGCATTGAATGCGGGATCATCCTATTCAATTAGACCCGGTGGCCTGACCTGCGGCAGCTATTTTTGTTACTACCGTGACGGCGAGCTGACCATCACCCAGAAGACCGTTAGCCTCTCTGCGATCAAGGTCTATGACGGCAACACTAACCTGACGGGATCCCAGGTCACCATCACCACTGGTGTGGGCAGAGAGACCCTCGGATTTAGTAACGCCACAGCCAATGACAAGAATGTAGCCGCCGCCAGCAAGTTCATCGCGACAATCACCCTGGAGGATGGCGCCAACGGTGGACTGGCAAGCAATTATCGATTGCCGACGCTGGATCATGACAACGCACCGGTGACGATCAGCGCGAAGACGGTGACCCTGTCGGGGGCCAAGGTCTACGACGGCACGACCGGGTTGACGGGATCGCAGGTGACGATAGGCACGGGGGTCATCGTGGATGGAGTGAGCGAGACGCTGACCCACAGCGGCGCCACGGCCAACGATGCGCACGTGGCCACGGCCAACAAGTTCATCAATGCCATCACGCTGGGCAATGCCAGCGATAGCTCGGGGGGTCTGGCGACCAACTACGTGCTGCCCACGCTGAACGCGGCCAATGCAGCGGTGGTGATCAGCACGAAAACTCTGACCCCCACGCTGAGCAACACCGGGGTGAGCAAGGTCTATGACGGGACGACGACGGCGCCAGCGGGCTTTACCCCGAGCTACAGCTTCACTGGTTTGATTGCGGGTGACACCGCAGCCAGCCTGGGCAACACGGGTTCGACCTACGACAGCAAGAACGTCACTGCGGCGAGCAAGGTCACGGTCTCCGGACTCTCGATCAGCGCCGTCACCGGCTCGAACAGTTCTGCCGCCAGCGACTACGCGCTGGATACGACGAGCAAGGACGTGACTGCTGCTGCGATCACTGCCAAGACGGTGACGATGACCGGGCTCACGGCATCCAACAAGATCTACGACGGCACAACCAGCGTGGCGATCAGTAACTGGGGCAGCGTCAGCACGGGCGTTGTCGGCACAGGTGGTTTGGACGAGACCCTGACGCTCAATTCCGGCACGGCGAGTTTTATTGACAAGAACGCGAGCACGGGGAAGACGGTGACGGCCACAGGCTACAGCCATGCGGACGGCGCCAACGGTGGGCTGGCCAGCAACTATGTCTTGAGCAGCACCACGGCAAGCACCACAGCTGATATTGCCGCCAAGACCTTGAGCGTTAGCGGACTGAGCGCGAGCAACAAGGTGTACGACGCCAACACCACGGCCACCCTGGGCGGCAGCGCTGCGGTCACGGCCTTGGCCGGTGATGTCGTCACGCTGGGCGGCAGCGCCAGCGGCGCGTTCGCCAGCAAGAACGTTGGCACCCAGGCGATCACCGTCAGCGGCAACACCATCAGCGGCGCCGATGCGGCTAACTACACGCTGGTGCAGCAAGCCGGTTTGAGCGCTGAGATCCATGCCAAGCCAGTCATGCTTGCGGCGGTCAAGACCTATGACGGTAGCGCGAACCTGGACGGGTCGGTCACGGTGAGTACGGGCATCGGCGGGGAGACATTGACCTACGCCAGTGCCACCGTCAGCAACACCAACGTTGCCGCGCCTGACAAATTCATCAACGCTATCAAACTCGCCGATGGCACCGGTGGGCTGGCAAGCAATTATCGATTGCCGACGCTGGATCATGCCAACGCACCGGTGAGTATCCTTGCCAAGCCGGTCACGCTTGCGGCGAGCAAGACCTATGACGGTAGTACCAGCCTGAGCGGAGCCGTCACGGTGGGCACGGGCATCAGCGGCGAAGCGTTGACCTACACCGGCGCTACCGTGAGCGACGCCAACGTCGCAACGTCTAGTAAATTCATCAACACCATCATGCTCGCCGATGGCACTGCTGGCCTGGCCAGCAATTATCGATTGCCGACACTGGATCATGCCAACGCATCGGCAAGCATCCTTGCCAAGCCGGTCACGCTTGCGGCGAGCAAGACCTATGACGGTAGTACCAGCCTGAGCGGAGCCGTCACGGTGGGCACGGGTATCAACGGAGAAGCGTTGACCTACACCGGCGCCACCGCGAGCGACGTCAACGTCGCCACGTCGGGCAATTTCATCAACGCCATTGTGCTTGCCGACGGCACTGGTGGCCTTGCCAGCAACTACCGGTTGCCAATTTTGGATAATACCAACGCACCGGTAACGATCATCCCGGTGCCCCCAGTTCTAGTACTTCCGACACAGATTTCCTCCGTTGCTCCGGTAGCCGCGCCAGAGGTAGCGGCACCAGCGGTAGCCGCGCCAGAGGTAGCGGCACCAGCGGCAGCCGCGCCAGAGGTAGCGGCACCAGCGGCAGCCGCGCCAGAGGTAGCGGCGCCAGAGGTAGCGGCACCAGCGGCAGCCGCGCCAGAGGTAGCGGCACCAGAGGTAGCGGCACCAGAGGTAGCGGCACCAGCGGCAGCCGCGCCAGAGGTAGCGGCACCAGCGGCGGCACCAGCGGGATAAAGCAATTTTTTTTCAGATCAATCTGATGCCGCCAGTGATTGAGCATCGGGCATTTCAAAGCCGGTAGCTTGCAACTCAGTAACGAGTTGAGCGCGCTGCGTGGTGTCGAGTTCAACCAGGGGTGGACGCACGGTGGCCCACGCTGGGTCGCCCGACTGCCAAGCGATGGCCGCTTTCATGGCCGGAATCATGGGTAATTTTTGAAACACCGCGCGCGTGCTGTTGAGCGCTTGTTGCCGCTGTTCGGCGTCGCTGTCTTGCCAATGCCGGTACAGCTCGACGATCGGGCCTGGGTTGACGTTGCCCGTGGCTGTGATGCAGCCAGCGCCGCCGGCCTGCAAGGTTGGCAGTAAAACGGTTTCGGTTCCGGCAAAAACATCGAAACCTTGAGGCTGAAATTCGCGCAACATGGTTGCCGTGTTGTTCCAATCGCCCGAGCTGTCTTTCACACCAGCAATGGCGCTAGGGTAGGCCTTGAGCAGGCGCTCGATCAAAGCCAAGCTGATGGGGATCTGAGTTACCGGCGGGATGTGATAGAGGTAGATTTTGAGCCGCGCATCAGCCACGGCGTCGATCACGCGAGCGAAACTGCGAAACAGGCCTTCGTCACTGACGCCTTTGTAATAAAACGGCGGCAACATCAAGACGCCGGCGCATCCGGCTTGGACGGCATGGCGGGTCATCTCGATGGTGTCGGGCAAGGCGCAGGCGCCGGTTCCTGGCATCAGCCGGCCGGGGGAAATCCCAGCCTCCAGCAGGCCGTCGAGCAGACCTCGTTTTTCGCTCACGCTCAACGAAGTGGCTTCGGAATTGGTGCCGAATATCGACAGTCCCACGCCTTGCTTAATCAACCAATGGCAATGTTTCGCAAAGCGTTCAACAGAGGGCGAAAGATCTGAGTTGAAGGGGGTCAGGACCGGAGAAAACACGCCGCGCAGCCGCGAAGAGGTGGGAGATGTGGGGTTCATAGTCGTCGGGTCCGAATTAACAGAATGGGAGTTGAATTTTCCACCATCTTATCGTTGCAGAACGCAGCAGCCAGGCCCGAGCGACTTGGGTCTTGCGAATCCGCTATCCTTGCACAATTGCAACAACCGCATGTTCTGCGCCTTGACTGTGTCCGACCCCCACCCTGCGCGCACTCCCGAACGAGAAGATAAACGCTCGTTGCTGCAAAAAATCGGCGAATTTTTTCACCCCGGTCCCGACTCCAAGACCGAACTGATTGATGCCTTGGTTGCGGCGCAGGACAACCAGGTGATCGGCGCCCAATCCCTCGGCATGCTCGAAGGGGTGATTCGCATGTCCGACATGAGCGCGGGTGATGTGATGGTGTCGGCCACCCAGATGGACTTGATTGACATCAGTGAGCCAGAAGACCGGCTGATCAACTTGGTCATCGATACGGCGCACTCGCGGTTCCCGGTGTACGAAGGGGAGCGCGACAACATCATCGGCATTTTGATGGCCAAGGACTTGCTGAAGTTGCAGCGCGCGCCCGAACTCAATATCCGGGCCCTGCTGAGACCCGTCGTCTTTGTTCCCGAAAGCAAGCGGCTCAATGATTTGTTGGGAGAATTTCGCGGCAACCGCAACCACCTTGCGATCGTGATTGATGAGTTTGGCCGGGTCGCCGGCTTGATCACGATCGAAGATGTGCTCGAGCAAATTGTGGGCGAAATCGAGGACGAATTTGATGTGGCCGACGACGAAGGCGATATCTTCGGGCTGGTTGACCACAGCTACCGGGTCAGCGGCACCACGGCAATCGACCGAGTGGAACAGGCGTTTGAGGTAAAGCTCCAAAACGGTGTAGCCGATGCCGATTTCGACACCATTGGCGGTTTGATTGCCCATCAAGTCGGCCATGTGCCGCGTCGGGGCGAATGCCACCGTCTGGCTGGACTCGATTTTGTGGTGATGCACACACGGGGCGGCGCAGTCACCTGGTTCAAGGTCTCGCCCAGCAAGCCCGCCACGCCCGCACTGTAATGACCCGCATGCTTCGACGTGGGGCGAATTTTTCCGACCCTGGGTTGCGCTGGTCGGTGTGGCTGCCCCTGAGTTTGCTGGCCGGTTGGGCCCAGGCCATAGCCATGGCTGCACCCTGGGATGGTCAGCCTTTGTGGTGGTTGCAGTTGCTGTCTCTGGGCTTGCTGGCTGGGTTGTTGTTGCGCTCTGACGGTTGGCGTCAAGCTTCAGTCATCGCCTGGTTTTTTGCATTGTCCTGGCTCAGCGCCACTTTTTGGTGGTTGTTCATATCCATGCACAGCTACGGTGGACTGGCTGCACCGCTGGCTGTGTTGGCGGTGTTGGCCCTGGCCGCGGTGCTGGCGCTGTATTACGCCGCAGCGTGCGGAATTTTCCGCGCGTTGGCGCCCGGTCGGCCCGCAGCGTGCGCTGTGTTGTTCGCTGCCCTGTGGCTGGCAGCCGAGTTGGCGCGAGGTCGCTGGTTCACCGGGTTTGGTTGGGGTGCTTCGGGTTACGCGCACAGCGAGGGCCCGCTGGCCCTGCTGGCGCCCTGGGTTGGGGTCTACGGTCTGTGTGCTTGCAGTGCTGGGTTGGCCATGGCCGGCGTGGCCCTGGGGGTGAGCGGTCGTGCCCGTTCTGCTGCGGTGCTGATTTTTTTATTATTCTTGCTCGGGTGGTTAAAGCCGGGACTCGAGGCGGAGCTGAGTCAGAGCGCAGGTCGACTCAGCGTGACCCTGCTGCAAGGCAATATTGCGCAGAATGAAAAATTTGAAGTTGGAACTGGCGTGCCTCAGGCGCTGGCCTGGTATGAAGCGCAATTACAGGGCAACCAGAGCGCCTTGGTGGTCGCGCCCGAAACGGCTATTCCCGTGTTGCCACAGCAACTGCCAGCTGCTTATTGGGACAGCTTGCGCCAGCGTTTTACTACCGGAGCGCAAGCCGCCCTGATCGGCATCCCCTTGGGCGACCTGAGCCAGGGCTATACCAATTCGGTGCTTGGTCTGAAGCCCGGAACCGATGCAGTTTGGCGCTACGACAAACATCATTTGGTTCCTTTTGGCGAGTTCATTCCGCCGTTTTTCAGATGGTTCACCCAAATGATGAATATCCCACTGGGTGACTTCAATCGTGGCGCTTTGGGTCAGCCTTCTTTCGAGTGGCAGGGTCAGCGCCTGGCGGTGAATATTTGCTACGAAGACTTGTTTGGCGAGGAATTGGCCGCGAGGTTTTTGGAGCCTGGGCGCGAACCCACAGTGTTTGTCAACACCAGCAACATAGGCTGGTTTGGCAACAGCGTGGCCATTGACCAGCACCTGAACATCTCAAGGTTAAGGGCGCTGGAGTTTGAGCGCCCTTTTGTTCGTGCCACCAATACCGGCGCCACAGTCATCTTGGATCATCACGCCCAGGTGTTGCAGTCCTTGCCGCGGCAGCAGGCTGGCGTACTGCAGGGCGAAGTTCAGGGCCGTAGCGGGATTACGCCTTACGCCTGGTGGGTTGCGCGCTTTGGTTTGTGGCCGCTGTGGCTGCTGGTGGCGGCCGTGCTGCTAGGGGCAAGGCGCCGCCCTTAAAATCGGACCATGCTGAGTTTCCAACAAATCATTCTCAAATTGCAGTCCTATTGGGCCGAGCAAGGCTGTGCCTTATTGCAGCCCATCGACATGGAAGTGGGTGCTGGCACATCGCACACCGCTACGTTTTTGAGAGCCATCGGCCCGGAGCCTTGGAAAGCGGCTTACGTCCAGCCAAGCCGGCGTCCGAAAGACGGTCGTTATGGCGAGAACCCGAACCGGTTACAGCATTACTACCAGTACCAAGTGGTTCTGAAGCCCGCGCCCAGCAATATTTTGGAGCTTTACCTGGGCTCGCTGGCTGCGCTGGGTTTTGATTTGAAGAAAAATGACATCCGGTTTGTTGAAGACGATTGGGAAAACCCGACGCTGGGTGCCTGGGGCCTGGGTTGGGAGGTCTGGCTCAATGGCATGGAAGTGACCCAGTTCACTTACTTCCAGCAAGTTGGCGGCATCGACTGCCGGCCCATCACCGGTGAAATCACTTATGGCCTGGAGCGACTCGCCATGTACTTGCAAGGCGTTGACAATGTCTACAAGCTGCAATGGACCGAAGGCTTGAGCTATGGCGACGTTTACAAACAAAACGAAGTCGAGCAGTCGACTTACAACTTCGAACACAGCGATGCGGATTTCCTGTTTACTGCTTTCAGCGCGCATGAAAAGCAGGCGCAGCACTTGATTGGCGTGCAGCTGGCGTTGCCGGCTTACGAACAAGTACTCAAGTGTGCGCACAGCTTTAATTTGCTCGATGCCCGCGGCGCGATTTCGGTGACCGAGCGCGCCGCCTATATCGGCCGCATCCGCAATTTGGCCCGTGCTGTGGCGCAGAGCTATTTCGAGAGCCGTGAGCGATTGGGGTTCCCGATGGCGCCGCGCGAGTGGGCCCAACAAATGACGAAGAAAATTCCTTGATATTTTGCAGGACAGGCCGTAGCGCAGCGTAGCCCTGTCCTCAACGAATTAATGTTATGACTACCCAAAATCTTCTCGTTGAATTGTTTGTTGAAGAGTTACCCCCCAAAGCTTTGAAAAAACTGGGCGAAGCTTTTTCCGGGGTTCTCTTTGAGCAGTTGAAAAACCAAGGCTTGACAACGCCAGCCTCACAACTCACGCCTTACGCTTCGCCGCGCCGTCTGGCCGCGCACATCACCGGTGTGGCTGCACAGGCGGCCGACAAAACGGTGTCGCAAAAACTCATGCCGCTCAGTGTGGGCTTGGACGCGGCGGGAAACGCCACACCAGCGCTGCTGAAAAAACTGCAAGCCTTGGGTGCCGATGCCAGTGTGATTCCCGATATCAAGCGGGTCATCGACGGCAAGGCCGAGACGCTGTTTTATGAGAGCACCGTCACCGGCATCGGGTTGGCTGATGGTTTGCAAAAAGCCCTGCACGAAGCCATTGCCAAACTGCCGATTCCTAAGGTAATGAGTTACCAGTTGGAAAGCCATTGCGACCACCCAGGGTGGAGCAGTGTGCACTTCATACGCCCGGCGCACGGTCTGGTGGCTCTGCATGGCCCTGAGGTGGTGGCAGTTCAGGCGCTGGGCCTGCAAGCTGGTAACAGTACGCGCGGCCACCGGTTTGAAGCTCTGGTCGATCCGATTGACTTGCCAGACGCTGACAGCTACGCCAGTGCCCTGCAACAGCGCGGCGCTGTGATTGCCAGTTTTGATCAGCGACGCACCGAAATTGCGCGGCAATTGGCTGCAGCGGCTCAGAAAATTGGTTCTGGCGTGCAGGTGATTGAGGATGAGGCGTTGCTCGATGAAGTCACCGGTTTGGTGGAGCGGCCGAACGTGCTGGTCTGTGAATTTGAGAAAGAATTTCTGGAGGTGCCCCAGGAGTGCATGATTCTCACCATGAAGGCCAATCAGAAGTACTTCCCGCTGCTCGATGCCAGCGGCAAGCTGAGCAACCAGTTCCTGGTGGTGAGCAACATCAACCCGGCTGACGCTAGCGCCGTGATTGAGGGCAATGAACGGGTGGTGCGTCCGCGCTTGGCCGACGCGCAGTTCTTTTTCAATCAAGACCGCAAGAAGAGTTTGGCTTCGCGGGTGGCGGGCCTGGATAAAGTGGTTTATCACAACAAATTGGGTAGCCAAGGCGAGCGCAGCCAACGTGTGCGACAGATGTCCCAGGCCATTGCCTTAGAGCTCGGCGGAGCCGAGTTGGCGCAAGCCGCAGTCAGCGCCGCAACATTGGCCAAGACCGATTTGTTGACCGATATGGTGGGTGAGTTCCCGGAACTCCAAGGCATTATGGGCGGCTACTATGCCCGTCATGACGGGCTGTCAGAGGACGTCGCGCTGGCCATTGAGGACCATTACCGACCGCGTTTTGCCGGCGATGCCTTGCCGCGCAATATGACCGGGGTCGCCGTTGCGTTGGCGGACAAACTCGAGACCTTGGTGGGGCTGTTCGGTGTTGGCAACCTGCCAACTGGCGACAAAGACCCATTTGCCTTGCGCCGTCACGCATTGGGCGTGATCCGAATGCTGGTCGAGTTGAACCTGCCCCTCAATCTGAGCGACTTGCTGCACAACGCAGCGCTGGTTTTTGGGGACAAAATCAAAGATCCTTCGGCTGCATTGACTGACTTTGTGTTCGAGCGTCTGGCCGGTGCGCTGCGCGAACAGGGTTACAGCGCCAAGGAAGTCGATGCCGTGCTGGCGCTGCAACCACAACGCCTCGGCGAAGTGGGCCAGCGTCTGGCCGCGGTGCGTGCGTTTGCGGCGTTGAGCGAAAGTCAGGCACTGGCCGCAGCCAATAAGCGCATCAGCAATATTTTGAAGAAAGCAGAAGCGGTGGATCCGCACGTCAGCACCAGCTTGCTTAAAGAACCGGCTGAACTGGCGTTGTACGCCGCCCTGCAGTCCCTGGTCCCGCAGGCCAATGCGCAGTTTGAGGTGGGTGATTACAGCGCTCACCTGCAAACACTGGCTACTTTGCGCGAACCGGTTGACGCTTTCTTTGACGCCGTGATGGTCAATGCCGAAGCCATGGATTTGCGCCTGAACCGACAAGGACTGCTCAAGTCCTTGCACTTGGCGATGAACCGGGTGGCCGATCTTTCACGCCTGGCGGCCTAGTATGAAACTTGTCATTCTCGATCGCGACGGCACCATCAACGTTGACAGTGACGCCTACATCAAAAGCCCGCAGGAGTGGCTGCCCTTGCCCGGCGCCCTGCATGCCATTGCCCAACTCAACCACGGTGGTTGGCATGTGGTGATCGCGACCAACCAGTCTGGCCTGGGTCGAGGTTTGTTTGGTGTGGCCGATCTCAATGCCATGCACGCCAAAATGAACAAGATGCTGGCGGCCGTCGGGGGGCGAGTCGATGCCATTTTTTATTGTCCCCATGCGGCGGATGAGGGCTGTGCTTGCCGCAAACCCAAGTCGGGGCTGTTTGAGCAGATTGGCGAACGTTTTGGTGTGGACTTGGTTGGCGTGCCGGTGGTGGGTGACTCGCTGCGCGATCTGCAAGCCGGTGCGATTGTCGGTTGCCAGCCCCATTTGGTCCTCACCGGAAAAGGCCAGGCTTTTCGCGGTCAAGCACTGCCTGAGAGCTTTCCGCTAGGTACCTTGGTCCATGAAGATCTGGCGGCTTTCGCTGAATTCTTGCTGGCCCAGGCAGATCCCGACGAAGCCCTGCGCGCCGAACCACGATGGCTCTGATTCGTTCGGTCCTGCACCTGCTGTGGATGCTGCTGACGGTGGTGCCGTGGGCGCTGTTCTTGATGCTGGTTTCGGTTTTTGTTCGTGGCAACCCGGTGTACTGGATTGGGGCTGGCTGGTTGCGTGCCGCGGTGCTGGGCGCGCGCTA
The DNA here is from genome assembly GCA_049296795.1 of Burkholderiaceae bacterium. GTDB lineage: Bacteria > Pseudomonadota > Gammaproteobacteria > Burkholderiales > Burkholderiaceae_C > CAXNKH01. The sequence continues at coordinate 4,427 of JBAQTC010000009.1, read as the reverse complement.
CATTCTGGGCATTCGCACCCGGGTCAGCGGCATGGAGAATCTACCGTCTGGAAAGACCAGTCCGGTGATTTTGTTGATGAAGCACCAGTCCACGTTTGAGACCTTGCTGATGCCCGCGTTGATGCCGCATCCGCTGGCCTATGTTTTTAAAAAAGAGTTGCTCCTGATTCCGTTTTTCGGTTGGTCCATGGCCCGGATGGACATGATTCATATTGACCGCAAGCAGAGCACTCGCGCTTTCAGCAAGGTCGTTAACCAAGGTCGCGAGCTGTTGGCGCGCGGCGTCTGGGTCATCATGTTCCCCGAAGGCACCCGCATCCCGCGCGGGGAAAAAGGCGTTTACAAAGCCGGTGGTACGCGCTTGGCCGTTCAAACCGGCGCCCCGGTCATTCCGGTGGCGGTGACTTCGGCCAAATGCTGGCCGCGCCGAGCGTTTATCAAACACCCCGGCGTGGTCGATGTGTCGATCGGCAAACCGATTGCCAGTATCGGACGCGACCCGGTTGAATTGATGCTTGAGGTGGAGACTTGGATCGAGAACGAGATGCACAGGCTTGACCCTGATGCTTATCGATGAGGGCCGACAGGCTCGACGCTGCGGCTGCTTCCAAGCGAAACCTGCTTCAGTTCACTTTGGACCTTTTTTCCGCTCCGGGGCCTGCGCCGCAGCAGGAGGCAATGGCTGGGGCGAATTTTCAGCACCCCAGTGCCAACCGCGAAGTGCTGTTGGGCCAGTCCCGCGTGGCTTATGCGTTCAAGCGCGGCAAACGGCGCACCATCGGGTTTTCGGTCGGGCCCGAGGGCTTGGTCGTCAGCGCGCCCAAGTGGGTGACTTTGGCCGAAGTAGAAGACGCGCTACGGGAAAAAACCGACTGGATTGTCAAAAAACTGGCCCAGAGCCGTGCACGCAAGGGCTTGCTGGATGCGAATCAGCTTGAGTGGAAGAATGGCGTATGCCTGCCTTTCATGGGCGAGCCCTTGGTCGTGCTGTTGGATCCGGAAGCGGTCGACCAGCGCCCAGGGCGCAACAGACGGACCGTTGCTGCCGAATTGCAGCGCAACGAAGGCTTGAGCCTGCATCTAGGGCTTCCGCCCAGTGCTATTGACCAGCAGATTCGTGACGCGGTCCAGGGCTGGTTGCTGCGCCAAGCCCACAGCTTGTTTACCGAACGTCTCAACCACTTTGCGCCGCAACTGCAAGTGCAATGGCGCAAGCTGAGTTTAAGCAACGCGAGAACCCGCTGGGGCAGCGCCCACAGTGACGGTTCGATTCGTTTGAACTGGCGATTGATTCACTTCAAACCCGAAGTGATCGATTACGTGGTGGCGCATGAACTTAGTCACTTGCGGGTGATGAACCATAGCCCACGGTTTTGGGCCACGGTCGGATCGGTTGTTCCCGATTACGCCTTGTTGCGCTCCCAGCTCAAGGACGACACGTTGCCACGCTGGGATTCTTGATCTCCCTTATGCGTGACACGTGCTGGCATACAACAAAATCCCAATTGGATTCGCAAGTGTTGGCGCAGGCCGGTGGATTGGGTGCCCGTTCTCCAGCCCAGGCTCGCGGGCGACAGAATGAGTGAACCTGCGCTGCTGCGTTAATGACGCACCAGGCCCACGAGAGCTGTAGCAACCGCGAATCGGGCCTGCGCCCGGACACCCGCACCGCCGGCCTGATCAGTAGTGCGGGCTATGAAAAATGAGGTCCAAACAGCCAGAACGCAAGGATGCTTCGAGGTGGGTGGTGGGGCTGGCAGGCGCAGGCTCGCTTCGCGGTTGCTACAGAGTTTGAACTTATGTAGCAGGGTGGACGAAGTAAGGCATGAGCACCTGATGAGTTTGCCCGCGAGCTGAGCCGGAGAAGGACAGCCACGCCGCCCGCCTAGCGCTGGTGTGCTGGCATGAAACTACAGTTGCACACTGCCGGTGTAGGCGGGGCCGGTGGTCTGACCATGCCGAGAATCAAGGCTGTGGACAGTGTTCAGACTGCGCGAAAGCGGTAAACCCCGGCTGCATCGAGTTGGCGTTGAAGTCGGCCTTCAAACCACAGGTAATGCAGGTGGGCGATTGATTCACCCATGGCAAAAGTGATTTGATGCAGATCAAGCGCGCGTTTGAACAATACCGGCAGTACATCGGCAGCGCTCTGCGCTTGGCTCTGGCAGGCCTCTAATACCTCGGCTAAACGATCCCGGTGATGTGAATGCAGCTGCTCGATCCGCTGGTACAAGCCGGTGAAGGGTTTGCCGTGTGAGGGCAGGGTCAAGGTGTTTTCGGGCAGGGCCAGAAATTTGTCAATCGAATTCAAAAATTGCAGCAGCGGGTTGGACTCGGGTTCGACGTCATAGACGCTGACGTTGGTGGAGATGCGCGGCAGCATCATGTCGCCACCAATCAGAACTTGCAGCTCAGGGCAGTACAGTGCAATGTGCTCGGGCGCGTGGCCGTAGCCGCTGATGCAATTCCAGCTGCGAGCGCCAATTTTTAGAGTGTCTCCGTCCATCATCCTGACAAAGTGCAAGGGGACGGCGGGAACCAAGGTGGGAAAGTAATTGGCCCGGGCCTTGATCTTGGCCACGGTGTCGGGGTCGTTGAGGCCATGCAAAGCAAAGAAATTGGCCGAATCGGACCCGCCCATGACGCCGTGAATGCCTTGCGAGCTGAGGAAGGCTTGGTGGTAATCGGTGGCGCTGATCCACATTGAAACCTGCCAACGTTGGCACAACCAATCAGCCAGTCCGATATGGTCGGGGTGCATGTGGGTCACGATCACGCGCAGGATGGGCAGACCTTCGAGCTGGGTCGCAAAGATTTTCTCCCACTGCGCTTTGGCCTCTTCGCGGTAAATGCAGCAGTCCACAATACTCCAGCCCGCCACACCATTGATCTCATCGCGCAGCAGCCACAGGTTGATGTGGTCTAGCGCAAAAGGCAGGGCCATGCGAATCCACTTCACGCCGGGCGCCAGTTCCAAAGTGGTACCGGGCTCGGGCAAGGTGTCGCCCAAAGGGTAGTGAAGCTGGCGTTCGAGGATGTTCATAGTAAAGTGCTGGCATTGTAGGCGGCCTCTTGTTTGGGGGCTGTCACCTTTGGCTCAAGTCACCAACACCTGAAATGCTGATGAACGGTTTAGATTTTCAACTCGGTTCCGAGGTCGATTCGCTACGTGAGGCGGTGCGGGATTTTGCCCAAATTGAAATTGCTCCACGCGCAGCTGAAATTGATCGCAACGACCAGTTTCCGATGGACTTGTGGCGCAAGATGGGCGAGCTCGGACTGCTGGGGATCACGGTGGGCGAAGAGTATGGCGGCGCTGCCATGGGCTACCTGGCACATATGGTGGCGATGGAGGAGATTTCGCGTGCTTCTGCCAGTGTGGGACTGAGCTACGGCGCGCACAGCAATCTGTGCGTAAACCAAATTCGGCGTAACGGAACGCCTGAGCAAAGGCAAAAATACTTGCCGCAACTCATCAGCGGTGAACACGTGGGCGCGCTGGCTATGAGCGAATCTGGCGCGGGCAGCGATGTATTGAGCATGAAGCTCAAAGCACAGGACCGCGGCGGCTACTACCTGCTCAACGGCAGCAAAATGTGGATCACCAACGGGCCCGATGCCGACACCCTGGTGGTGTATGCCAAGAGTGAGCCCGAGCTTGGGGCCCGCGGCATCACGGCTTTCCTGATCGAGAAAGGTATGAAGGGCTTCTCGGTGGCGCAAAAACTCGACAAATTGGGAATGCGCGGCAGCCATACCGGTGAACTGGTGTTTGACAACGTCGAAGTACCGCAGGAAAACATACTGGGTGGCCTCAACCATGGCGCCAAGGTGTTGATGAGTGGGCTCGATTACGAGCGCGCCGTGCTCACTGGCGGGCCACTGGGCATCATGCAAGCCGTGATGGACAACGTCCTGCCCTATGTTCACGAGCGCAAGCAGTTTGGCCAAAGCATCGGCGAGTTTCAGCTGATGCAAGGCAAGTTGGCCGACCTGTACACCACCTTGCAAGCCGGACGCTCTTTCGCTTACACGGTGGCCAAGAATTTGGATTCATTGGGCGATGAACACGTGCGCCAAGTGCGCAAGGATTGCGCGTCGGTCATTTTGTGGTGTGCTGAGAAAGCCACCTGGATGGCCGGCGAGGGTGTGCAGATATTTGGCGGTAACGGCTACACCAATGATTACCCTTTAGGCCGCTTGTGGCGCGATGCCAAGCTGTACGAAATAGGTGCGGGTACCAGCGAAATCCGACGGATGTTGATCGGGCGCGAGCTTTATGCCCAAACCTGAACCGCGCGTCGGTGAAAATACAGGCATGAGCAACTCGATACAAAGCCTGTTTGACCACAATCGGGAATGGGCGTCGCAAATGGAGCGCGAACGCCCGGACTTCTTTACCCGGCTTGGGAGTCAGCAGCAGCCCA
>JBAQTC010000008.1:0-4385 GCA_049296795.1 Burkholderiaceae bacterium | reverse complement strand
GATGCCGCTGCGCTGAGTGCACCACTGCCCTGCTCCTGCCAAGGTATCGGGTATTCCAACACCCACAACGCCCAGTAGCAACTCTGTTGGATGCCCGGGTGTTTGGGGTGGGCGGCGCAGCGGCATCAAGGAGGAATTGTCGACCAGAGGTCGACAAGGGGGACAGCCGCGGAGCTGCCCACCTCAAGCGCCTGGGCGTACAACAGTACGCAACCAGCATCTTTGCGTCGATAAGCAGATTGACCCGCAGACCCTAGCGGTCGAGAATTTTGAAACGCTCAATAGCTCGGGGTGCTGACGTGAAACCAAATTCCTTTGCGCTCGCAGACGTGGGCGAGGCCGGTGGATTGGGTGCCCGTTCTCCAGCCCAGGCTCGCGGTCAGCTGTCGGTTCGTTCGATCGTTGCTGCTTTAACACTGAGGCTGGCGCACGAGCTGTGTAGCAACCGCGAATCGGGCCTGCGCCCGGACACCCGCACCGCCGGCCCATCTGGCATGGCATCGGGTTTTCCAAAGCCCAAAATGCCCACAACGACCAGTGGCAACTCTGTTGGATGCCCGGGTGTTTGGGGTGGGCGGCGCAGCGGCATCAAGGAGGAATTGACGACCAGAGGTCGACAAGGGGGACAGCCGCGGAGCTGCCCACCCCAGGCGCCTGGGCGCACACCCGTACGCAACCAGCATCCTTACATCAGTACGCAGACTGTGCCGTAGCAGGACAACCACGCCGGTTTATTTATCAAGGAACTGGTTGAATTTGGCAGCTTCGAAATTTTCGCTGACTGCGGCGTCAAGCGGCACCAGATCGGTGGCAGCGCGATTGCTCGAGAGCTTCTCCAGCGCCTGCCACAGCAGGGCAATCTGGTGCTCCTGCGATGCCGCGTTGTCGATCAAGCCACGCATGGCCTGGCTCAAGGGGTCGTCATTCTGGGTCACACCATAGGCCGAGAAACCCATTTTGGAAGCGGCTTCTTCGCGCCTAGCGTCGCTCTGGGCTTCAATGATGCGGGCCGGGTTGCCCACGGCCGTCGCACCTGCAGGAACCGGCTTGGTCACCACGGCGTTGGAGCCGACTCGCGCGCCGTCGCCCACTAGAAAACCACCCAGCACTTTGGCGCCAGCACCCAGCACCACATCGCGGCCCAGCGTCGGGTGGCGTTTGGCGCCTTTGTAAAGCGACGTTCCGCCCAACGTGACACCCTGGTAAATGGTGCAACCGTCGCCAATTTCGGCGGTCTCGCCGACCACCACGCCCATGGCGTGATCAAAAAACACCCGCTCGCCGATCACCGCGCCGGGATGAATTTCGATGCCAGTCAACCAACGCGAGCAATGCGAAATAAAACGACCCGACCATTTGAAACCGTGCTTCCAGCACCAATGGGCGCGCCGGTGCAACAGCAGCGCGTGCAGGCCGGGATAGCAGGTCAGCACTTCCCATCGGCTGCGGGCAGCCGGGTCGCGGTCAAGAATGCATTGAATGTCGGAGCGCAGGCGTTTGAACATGGTGGGCAAGTCTATCCTTTGTCACTGCTTCTTGTTTCCAGCATGGACTTGGCGATTCCGCGCAGGATGTGAATTTCTTCCGTTCTTAAATTGGCGCGATTCAACAACTGGTTCAAGCGCGGCATCAGTTTTTTCGGCGCTGCCGGGTCGAGAAAACCAATGGCGCTCAAAGCCTGTTCCCAGTGCGTCAACATGCCGGCGATTTGCTGAGCATCGGCCAGTTCAACGCTGGCGGCAGCGCCAGCAGTACCGACGGCCGGAAATCCGCCCAAGGCCAAGCGCCACTCGTAAGCGATCACCTGCAGCGCAGCGCCCAAATTGAGCGAGCCGAAATTCGGGTTGGTGGGAATGCGTAAAGCCACATGGCAGCGGTAGACATCCTCATTGCTCATGCCAAAACGCTCGGAACCAAAAAGGAAAGCCATGCCGCTGGCTGCAGGACTCGCTGCCGATTCGGTCGCATCTTGAACCAGGCCATCGAAATGTTCGCGCGGCGTTCTGGTTGGTGGACCAAAATCGCGCCCGGTCATGGCCGTGGCACACAAATGGGTCATTCCCTGCAGCGCGTCGTCCAGCGTGTCAACGATTCTGGCCTTGGCCAGCACATCGAGCGCACCGCTGGCGCGTTGGATGGTTTCTTCGCGCCGCAACACGTTGGCCCAGCGCGGAGCGACCAACACCATGTCGTCAAAACCCATGACTTTCATGGCCCGTGCCGCCGCACCGACATTGCCGGCGTGGCTGGTGTTGATCAGAATAAAACGGGTCTGCTGTGGCAATGCCATGGGGTCTTTTCGTTGGCGGGTAAAATGCACCTATTGTCGCCGCCCGCATCGTCGGGCAGAACGCCCCGCTCATCATCCGTTGGGGACAGCTATAAAAAAACTGTCCCGCAAACCAACAAAACTAAGTTATGTCGCCCAATCTGCATCCCATGATCAACGTGGCCATCAAGGCCGCACGCGCTGCCGGCTCCATCATCAACCGCGCAGCGCTCGATGTAGAGTCAGTCCGCATCTCACAAAAACAAGTCAATGACTTCGTCACCGAAGTCGATCAGGCCAGCGAACAAGCCATCATCGAGACCCTGCTGGCGGCCTACCCCGGCCACGGCATTCTGGCCGAAGAGTCGGGCCGCGAACACGGCGCCAAGGACTCGGATTTTGTCTGGATCATTGATCCGCTGGACGGCACGACCAACTTCATTCACGGCTTTCCTTTCTACTGCGTCAGCATTGCGCTGTCGGTCAAGGGCAAGGTCGAGCAGGCCGTCGTTTACGACCCCAGCCGCAACGATTTGTTCACTGCCACCAAAGGCCGTGGTGCCTTCATGAACGACCGGCGCTTGCGTGTCTCCAAGCGAACCCGACTCTCGGACTGTCTGATCTCCACGGGTTTTCCGTTCCGCCCGGGCGACAACCTGAACCACTACCTCCAAATTCTGGCCGACGTGATGCCCCGCTGCGCGGGACTACGGCGCCCGGGTGCGGCTGCGCTGGATTTAGCTTATGTGGCGGCTGGTTTTTGTGATGGATTTTTCGAGAACGGCCTGTCACCCTGGGACGTTGCCGCAGGCTCGCTGCTGGTGACCGAGGCCGGTGGCTTGGTGGGCAATTTCACCGGTGAGGCCAACTTTTTAGAGCAAAGAGAATGCATGGCCGGCAGCCCCAAGATCTACGGCCAGCTGGTGCCGCTCTTGAGCAAGTACAGCAAGTTTGCCAACGCCAGCGAAAAAGCCGCTGTGGCGAGCGGCGCAATCCACCCCGAAGACGAAGGGCCGCTGTAAACCGCAGCCCCTTTATCGTCTCAGTGGTTCAAGCGGTAAAAGGCCCCGCAACCGACAGTCCACGCACCTGGTGCTTCTGGATCAAGCTGGCGACAAAACCTGAGGCTTTGGCTTCTTCGACAAAGTCTTGCAAGAACTTGGCACCCGCCACATTGCCCTTGGCGGTTCCAACGGCTTGTTGAACTGCGGTGAATTGACCTTGAAGAATGCGCGAGCCCGGGATTTTTTCTGCATCGCTCAGCAATTTTGATTTGAGGCAAGCCAGGGCGTCGAGCTTGTCATTGACGAACAGTTCGAACGTCGCATCAAAACCCTCGGCCTGTACCAGCTCGGCGTGTTCGATGTTGCGCTCAAGCCAAAGACCATAAGCGGTGCGTGCCGCCGTGGCAATTCTGATGCCAGGGCGGTCGACCTGCGACACATGTTCCAACGGCGAACCTGGGGGCACCAAATATGTCGCTTCGATCTCCGAATAGGCCGAGCTGAAAGTAATCTTCTTGGCGCGCTCGGGCTCAGCACCGATCAGGCCGATGTCCCAGACCCCGCTGTCTGCGGCATCGGACAATTCGCCAGGTGTTGGGTAAGCAACCAGTTGCAGACCCACCCCCAGCCGATCGGCGATGGCGCGCGCCATGTCGGGCGCAACCCCCTCGGGTTCACCGCTGGCACTGCGTCCGGTGACCAGCAGAAAATTACTGAGATTGATGGCCGCCTTGAGCGTACCGCTAGGCGCGAGCTGCGAAACAATTTCTGGTGTCATGGTGAGGGGCTGGTTAAATGATGAAAACCGATTCTATTGATGTTTTATCCGGACAGCCACGAAGCCGCCTAACCCAAATGCTTCGACGCGGGTTGCGTATTGGTGTGCGCCCTGGCGCTTGGGGTGGGCAGCTGCGCGGCTGTCCCCCGCCCGTTGGGCTCCGCCTTGATGCCGCTGCGCCGTCCACCCCAAGCACCCGGGCATCAAGCAGGTTCGGTATTTGGCGTTAGACAAGCCGACACGCAGGAGCAGGGCAGTGGTGCACTCAGCGCAGCGGCATCAAGGAGGAATTGTCGGCCCCAGGCCGACAAGGGGGACAGCCGCGGAGTTGAGT
>JBAQTC010000007.1:0-224292 GCA_049296795.1 Burkholderiaceae bacterium | reverse complement strand
GCGCCCGAAAGGATCTTTCTGGGTGGCCGTTGGCTTGGTACCGCCTGGAGGGTGATGTTCTTTGTGCTCGTCGGTTGTTTGCGCCATGGCACCCAGTGAGGTCCCCGCTACACAAATCCCGATCAGGGTGTTGCAAGTGTTTGACATGATGTTCCCCTTCTAGTTGCTGCTCAAGTCTGAGCCGAAGATATAGTGCCCACTTTGAGCTAAATCAAGTCAAGTCACAAATTTGAATTTTTGAAAAACGCCTTCGCGGCGATCCGTTAAGAGGTCCCTGCATCCAAAGTGCCCACGGTGCCCCCTAGTTTCAATTTGCACGCGCAAAAATCTGTGCAGGCGCACGCATCTGGTGCGATGAGTCGTAGAGATTTCACCCCCCTACCCCTTTCCTAGAACGCGCAGTGCATCAAGTCATTCGTCACCCTGATTCATGGAATCCATCACACCGCTGAAGTTGGAGAACCAGCTCGGCAGCCAAGGGCGCACGCCGTGAACCAAAGCCAGCACTTGCAACTCGCCAATTGTTACAGCGCCAGCCCTGGACCAAATAGGTGCATTCCAGACAAACGCGATGATCATTTGATTCACGATCACGCACCACCAACTTATCTGCCAGTGCTGCCCCCTCTTCAAGATTCAAACCCTTGTCGATGAACCTGGCCAGCCGCGCCGTGAAGGTGTCAATCTCCGCCGTGTTCATGGCAGGGCTGTGTGGCCAGCAATGGCGGTCAGGGTCTGGTGCTGGGTCGTTTGCTGCCCTGTCTGGGGCTTTTGCGACTGCGACAGTAGCGACAGTTGCGACACTTGGGGAAATGTCCGGGCTAACTGTCGCAAGAGTCGCTACTGTCGCAGTCGCAGGCCTGCGCAAACCACCTTTTTTGATGAGGTCTGCCAAACTCATGCCAGCAACTCCGGACGAATTTGAATCAATCTCTTTTTCCCGGCCTGTACTAGGCGTGCCCGGCCAAGCTCTACCAGTTCCTGCACCGCAGCCATCAATGTCGCCTTGTCACGCAAACCGCCGGGCCCCATGCGCTGCACCTCGCGAGTAGGCACCTTGTCGGTGTTCTCTCGCTTGCACTGCTCGATCAGCCATATTTCCAGTCGCGCCGGGTTTGCCAATTCAGCAGGCATTGCCAGTTCTCCCAGAAACCGCCGGGCTTCAGATAGGTGCCAGGCCGTCACGCTTGCCGCCGCATCCATTGCCTCAACACCAATCGGCCCGATGCTGCCGGTGAATGTATGGAACAGTGCCGCCAGGCGTGCCGCGTTGTCTGCCGTCTTGCTGGCCACGTCGCGCACGTCGTACAGTTCGCCGCCGGTCGGCAACATGGCTTCAAGGGCATCGTGAAAGTTCACCCATGCTGCCTTTGCCTGCGGTGACAGTGTGAGCATGGCCGGGGTCAGTGCACCGTCATCATCAATAGGTGCCTGGCGGTTCAGGATGGACGTTAAGCGGTTATTAAAGGTTTCCAGTGCCGGCCAGTTTGCCGGGGCTTCGGTGAAGTTTCGCGTTCCCTGCGTCGATACAGGCCAGGAAACCAGAAACCGTGCCAGAAAGCCAGTTCCGCGTGCGAGTCCCTTTGTATTGGCAAAGAATGCCCGTATGGTCGCCTCTTGCACCTGTAGCGCCATGGTCAGGCGTGCACCGCGAACGGTGAAGCTCTCCGATGATCTACGCTCTACTGGCAAAGTAGCGCCGTCCCATAGCTGATTCAACGCCGCCAGGTTGCGCATGACTGAATCCGCGCCCATGCCATGCCCGCCAAACACGCTGCCCGCCTCGCTACTGATAACGCCGCCCGAGGGCCACTGCTTTGCAAGTGCAAAGGTCAAAGCCTCTGGCGTGGCATCACCATAGATCAGGCGCGGCACTCTGGGTGCTCTAGGTTCGTCTTTGTCCAGGTCGTGAAGCTCCCGCGCTTGCGCTGCGCTGGGTTTGCCTTCTTTGGCCAGCGCTTTGATCTTTTCCTTTAGCCCGCTGCGCTGCGCATCCCATACGGCATGTGCAGACTGGTACGACTTAATCAGTGGCTTCGCTGCCTCTTGTTCCCGCGCCTCATAGTCCCGGATGGCACGGGTAAAAAAGCCGTCACATGTAGATTTTCTTTCCCCACTATCTGCAATGGCCAGAAGGAAAAGACCGGATGGACCGTGCAGCTTTACTGCCCGCTGTACGTCGACGTGGGCTTGGATGGCCAAGGATAGTGCCGCCAGCGCGGATGTGGCAATCAATGGAATGGGGGCCTTCACGAACCCGGCTACTTCCAGCACTGCGCACCGAACCGCCGCCGGTAGTAAATCAATCGGATATTCCTGCCGCTCTATCTGCGAAATCAGTGGTTGTAACTCTGGCCATTCAGCAGCTGGACTGCACAATACCGCCGCATCAATGCAGCGCTTGACCGCTCCAGTGCCGCCGGTTTGGTGCAGGTCGTTGAAGTCGGTGTGCTTGTCGCCGCGATCTGCCGAGAACACTGGCACGCCAAGGAAACCGTCTACAGCCTGCGCTGCTGCCCTTGCCTGGGTCATTCCCGGATTGCCTGGTGTCAAGTGGTCATCATCAGCTCCAATGATGATTTTGAGGTCTTGATATTTGGCACGAAAAGCCACCGCCACCGGCTCCAGGTTGCCCGCGTTGAATGCCACGGCTACCGAATGGCCGGTACTTTCATGGATGCTTGCTCCGGTCGCGTAGCCTTCACAAACGATCAGCACGCCGGCAGGTTTGCCAATAGCGTGATAACAGGCCTTGACCTTGCCACCAGATAGAAACCGCTTGCCACCGTCCGGGGTAATGATTTGCAGACTGTGCAGCTTGCCTGCCGTGTCCCGCATGGGAACGATCAGCGATCCAGCAGAATCGACCTTGATGCCGTGGCACTTAACGCCCTTTGCGTCGGTGTAGCTATGTTGGGTGCAAGTTGTCCCCGCTGCCAGGCGCTGCGCAGCATCGATTGCTGCTGTTTGTTGCCCCGCTGCCTTGTCGGCATCACGGTCCACCTGCATGGCTTTGATGCGCTGCCGATGGATATCGAGTTCTGCCGCCGTCATGGAGGTGTCTGACTTTACGCACCAGGTGGACTGCAAGCCCTCGCGCCAACATCCGAATGCCCCAGCCGGGATGCCGTCAGTGTGCAGGCTGTACCAGCCCGAATCGTCACCGCGCCGCCCGTTCGTGCTGAATCGGTGGATAGCGCCGTCATCATGGATGACGTCCGGGGGTGTCAGTCCCGCCGATTCGATAGCCTGTTTGAATTGGTCGATTGCATCCATTACAGACACCCCCCGACTTGATTCAGGAAGTACTGCGCCGCATGAACGGCCTTTTCAATAACGTTGGTGTGGTTCATTGCCACCCCTTACGCCGTGGCCAGTTCGGTGCGCTTGGCGTGCAACACCTTCACCAGTTCGCGGATTTGCGCTTCGGACTTACCTGCAATGCGCGCTGCATTGATGGCCTGCACTTCATCGGACGGCCAACCTACAGAGCGTTGTCCGATCTGTACGGGTTTGGTAAATAACCCCGCCTTGATGGCGTTGTAAATGCTGGCGTGAGACTTGTGCCCGGTTTCTACCTTGACAGTAGGCATTCTGAAAATTGACATTGAAACCCCTTATATGACCTTGGCACGTTTTGCCAATGGGGGCAGTTTCAATTTTCAGGGGCTTGATGTGACCGAACTCGGTATCACCTAAACCGAATTCGGTTTCCCTTTAAGCTGGGAGTGGCTTTGCGGGCAATACGGTACTTGTGGCCTCTTTCAAATACTTTCGCACCGTGTCTTCATCAAGGCCAATTCCATGTTTCGCCAAATCGTCGGCGATTTCTTTGGTTGCTGTGTTTTTCAGCGCCGTCGGGTCAAAACTGTAACCCTCAATGGCCATGCCAATCAACAGCTTTAGTAAATTGTCGCGCTCGCGTCTGCCCAGTGGCCTGTTCGTTGGCTTGGTGTTGATGCCCTCAATTTTTTGAATCCGATCTATCTCCGTGGTCAAGATCACCAGATCAGAGCGGTCAATTTTTACAGGGGGATTAAATTCAACTTTCCACACTCCATCTTCGTCGGTTGTTAAAGCGTCAGTCAGTTCCACCCATTTTATTCCGTTCATTTCAAATAGTCGCAAATCAGGTTCGTTAATTTCAAAAATACCGTCTGGCATGAGGTTAGATTTTTGTTGTGTTAACCAATCCGAAAATTCTTTGCTTTTCGCTTCAAGTTGAGCTTCAGTGGATCCAGGAAAATCGGCTTCGCCGTACCCTTGATTTTCATCTACCAAGTGATATTTGGCGCCTTGCGTTCTCGCAAAAATGTTGACGCATATTTGCACTTGACCGAATGCGCCAGCATGAACTAAGTCACGAGCACTAACCCCCACCAAATCACTGGCCTTTGCAAGGCCCACATATTCGTAAGCGACATTAAAATTCCCCATCCCCGTCCCCCGTCACGCCTGAAATGAAAACCAGCGCCGCCGGGTCAGGGTGTCCCGGTATTCACCATCGGGGATCAGCCGATAGCTAGGCATGGCTTAAACTGTTTTACGCCGACTTGAGTTGGATTACGTCGCCGCCCGTGGCCAGCTTGTCAAGGTAGTCCGCCCATTTCTGCATCATGGTTGCCCGGTGCTGCATGTAAGTGGTTCGGTTGTAAGCCCGGCCGTTTGCATCCTTCACCGCATGGGCTAACTGCGCTTCAATGACCAGCGGGTCGATGTCGTGTATCTCCGCCAGCATGGTACGTGCTGTTGCCCTGAATCCATGGACACTTTGCACGTTAGGCCCATAACCCAGGGTCAGCAGTGCCGCCCGTAAGGTGTTGTCACTGATAGGCCGGTCATGGCTGCGTTCACCGGGAAACAACAATGTACCGTGGCCCGTCAAGGGGTACAGCTTGCGCAGTATGGCCACCGCCTGTGTGGCCAGGGGGACAAGGTGGGGATCACCATTTTTCTTGCCCTCTACACGCCGTTTCATGCGTGCCGCCGGAATCGTCCATAGTGCCGCGTCAAGATCAAATTCAGCCCATGCTGCCGCCCTGAGTTCGCCGGGTCGCTGAAATACGATAGGTGCCAGTTGCAGCGCCGCCCGGACTATCGGCCCGCCCTGGTAGCCACGGATCACCCGGATCAGCCCGCCCAGTTGCACCGGGTCGGTGATGGCTGCGAAGTGTTTGCCATGGTGGGGCTTCAATGCGCCTTTGATATCAGCGCTCACGTCACGCGCTGCCCGTCCGGTTGCCACCGCATAGCGCCAGACTTGCCCCGCCGTGGTCAATACCCGGTGGGCCACATCCAGCGCCCCACGTTCCTCTACCTGTCGCACCGCTGCCAGTAGCTCTATCGGTTCAATGTCCTCAATGCGCCGGGTTGCAAAGTAGGGGAATAGGTCTTTTTCAAGATTGCGTTTTTCCCGAATGGCGTAGTGACTGCTCCAACTGTCCAGCTTCAATGCGTACCATTCGAGCGCTATGGCCTTGAAGGTGTCGCCTGCCGGTGTGAGTGCTTTCAGCTTTTCGATCTTACGCAGCTGTACCGGGTCGATACCGCTGGATTTCTGCAGCTTTGCCGTGTCACGGGCTTTGCGTGCTGCCGCCAGGCTCACGGTGGGGTAACTGCCAAGTGACAAGCGGCCCTCTTTGCCGTTTTTGTAGGTTTTCCAAAACCACCGTTTTGACCCTGCGGGGCTGATTTCAAGATAAAGGCCCGCCGCATCGGTGAATCGCGCTCTGGCTTTGTCAGGTGGGCAAGTGGCGTTACGGCATTTGGCATCAGTCAGCATGGGGGCTTTCATTGGAGAAACGGAACAAAACGGGGAACAAACCAAAAAAATGTCCCGGTTGTCCCGTTTGTTCCCCGCTATGTTCCCCGGATATGCCTTGGCTGTCAACAGCTTCCTTTGTACGCCGGTGTAGCGAAAATTGCTGGTTTGCCAATGAAAAAGGCCTCTGAGTATCGCTACTTAGAGGCCTTTGTACTGGCTATTGGTCGGGGCGAAAGGATTCGAACCTTCGACCCTCTGGTCCCAAACCAGATGCGCTACCAGGCTGCGCTACGCCCCGACGAGGCCGTATTCTACAACCCCTTGGCCTTGCATTCGGCCCAAGCAGCCCAGAAAGTGCTTGTTGCACCAAATTAAACTGAAACTTCAGTGCAAGAGGCCAAAGATTCCAGGACTGATGGGCTAAAGTCCTGGCGATGGCCGCAACTTCTCCGACCCTGCCCTGGCTGCAAGCCGGACAAGAATTCCCCCAAGTCGAACTGGCCTTGGGACAAAGCAGCCCAATGCCAGGATTGCTAGCAGCCGGTGGTGCGCTTGATGTTGTAACACTCCAGCAGGCCTATCAAAAGGGCATCTTTCCCTGGTTCAGCGATGGTCAACCCATCCTGTGGTGGTCTCCAGATCCACGCATGGTCCTCCAAGTAGCGCAGTTCCGTCTGCACCGTTCGCTGGGCAAGACCATCGAAAAATTTCGCATCACACCCGGTTGTGAAATCCGGTTCGACAGCGCATTTTCCCAAGTGATCGAGTCTTGCGCCAACCATCGACGAGGTGTCCGGGCCGGCACTTGGATCCTGCCCGAAATGCAACGCGCTTATATTGAACTCCACCACTCAGGACTGGCGCACAGTGTCGAGGTCTGGGAACAGGGGCAGTTGATCGGAGGCCTGTACTGTGTGGCACTGGGTCGAGCTGTTTTTGGTGAATCCATGTTCAGTCGACGCAGCGATGCCTCCAAAATTGCACTGGCTGCCCTGGTGGGTTTTTGCCGTGAATTCCAAATCACCCAAATCGACTGCCAGCAAAACACGGCGCATCTGGCCTCGATGGGCGCTTGTGACATGTCACGTCATGAATTCCTCGCTCAACTGGGCCAAGGTCTTGCGCAGAGCGCGCCGCCCTGGCATTTCTTGCCCCTATACTGGCAACATCTACTGACTGCAACATCAGAACTGCCGTGACACACCTCAAGGATCTTCCGCTCCAGACCCTGCAGTTCTATGCCACGGCGCCCTACCCCTGCAGTTACTTGCCGAATCGGCAAGCCCGATCGCAAGTTGCAACACCAAGTCACCTGATACACAACGCCACCTACTCTGAATTGGTGGCCAAAGGCTTTCGTCGCAGCGGTATGTTCACTTACCGACCCTATTGCGATAGCTGCCAGGCTTGCCAACCCTTGCGTGTCCTTGCCCAAGCGTTCACAGCGACCCGCAGCCAACGCCGTGCCTGGTTACTCCACGAAAAGCTGCAGGTTCGGGTGCTCAAGTTATGTTTTGTATCCGAGCATTACCAGCTCTATCTGCGCTACCAAATGGGACGCCACGCCGGTGGCGGAATGGATCAGGACAGTATCGATCAGTACACCCAGTTTCTGTTGCAAAGCCGGGTTAACTCCCGCTTGGTTGAATTTCGCGAAACCCAAGCCGATGGCAGTCCTGGCGCGCTCAAAATGGTGTCCATACTGGACTTGCTGGAGGATGGAATCTCTGCGGTTTACACCTTCTATGAGCCAGAGCCCCATAGCAGCTACGGCACCTTCAACATCCTGTGGCAGATCGAGCAAGCCCGCCAACTGCATTTGCCCCACGTCTACTTGGGTTACTGGATAGAAGAAAGCTCAAAAATGAACTACAAAGCCCGTTTTTCACCGCAGCAAAAGCTGGTGGATGGACAGTGGCAAAGCCAACTCTGCGGGGTCAATCCACGCCCTGAGATTTCACAAAGTAAAATGGGACAAAGCATTACAAAAAATTCATGAAGTCCATCGACCCCAAAGCAGCAACCGGACCCGCCATCCAGGTCATTGAGCGTATGTTCACTCTGATCGATGTTTTAGCCAGCAGCGAGGACGTACTTTCACTCAAAGACATCAGCGAAAAATCGGGTCTCCATCCCTCTACCACGCATCGCATTCTTAACGACTTAGTCATTGGTCGCTTTGTCAATCGCCCCCAACCCGGCAGCTACCAGCTCGGCATGCGCTTGTTGGAACTAGGCAACAGGGTAAAAGGGCGGCTCAATGTGCGCGACGCGGCACTGACGGCCATGCGCGAATTGCACCAAAAAATTCAACAACCGGTGAACTTGAGTTTGCGCCAAGGTGATGAAATTGTTTACATAGAGCGCACCTACAGCGAGCGTTCCGGCATGCAAGTGGTACGCGCCATTGGTGAGCGTGCGCCCCTGCATCTGACCTCCGTCGGCAAGCTGTTTCTGGCTGCAGATGACGCTCAACGGGTACGCGCCTATGCCAGTCGGACCGGTTTGCCCGGTCACACCAAAAACAGCCTGACTGACTTGCCAGCCTTGGAGCGCGAACTGAGCAAAGTCAGGCAATCGGGTTGTGCACATGACAACGAAGAACTGGAGCTGGGTGTGGACTGCATGGCAGCGGGCATCTATGACGATCAGGGCCGGCTGGTTGCCGGCCTGTCCATCTCAGCGCCCACCGGCAGGCTCGATCCCGACTGGTTGACCGAACTTACCAGCGTGACACATGAGATTTCCGCCACGCTAGGGCTTCAGCCCAGCAAAAGCGGCGAAGACCTAGCCTCGAACTAGACCGATTGAGATCACCTTAATCGGAATTGCTCAACATCTCAAACGGCACCAAGCTGGCAACCGTTGAGAGCGAACCACTACCCAAGGAATTAAGCATCGGGCTAATGACTGGCCTGGACTCAACCCAGCGTTTAACTCGCTCGGCATCACCTAGGCGACTGAGCTTGCCCGCCGAATCCAGAAAGACCATGATGATCTTTCGACCTGCAACCTTGGTCTGCATCACCAAGCATTGGCCAGCTTCGGAGATATAGCCTGTTTTCTGCAAACCAATATCCCAACTCGGATTTTTAACCAGTCGGTTGGTATTGTTGTACTGCAAAGTGGTACGGCCGACAGCGACTTGATGACTCGGCGAGGTACTCAACTCGCGCAATACGGGGTGCTCGTAAGCGGTCTTAACAAGCAAAACCAAGTCTTTGGCACTGGATTGATTGCGGCTGGACAAACCCGTGGGCTCGACAAATCCGGAACCGGTCATTCCCAGCAGGCGCGCCTTCGCATTCATCAAGCCCACAAACAGGTTCAAGCCGCCAGGGTAAGTCCGTCCCAATGCATGGGCGGCCCGATTCTCACTGGACATCAAGGCCAAATGCAAGAGCTCACCCCGAGACAACTGAGCCCCCACGCGCAAACGTGAAGAACTGCCCTTTTCGGTATCCACATCGGCTTGGGTGATGGTGATCACCTCGTCCATGGGGAGCTGCGCTTCGCTGATGATCAAACCCGTCATCAACTTGGTCAAGGAGGCAATTGGCAACACCGCCTTCTCATTCTTGCTCAACAGCACTTCGCTGGTCTCCTGGTCGATGACCAAGGCGACACTCGACTTCAACTCAAGCTGATCGGGTGTTCCCTGCAGACCCGCAACGTGTCCGTAGGAAGCCTTGCCAGGTTGCCCGGATGTCGCTGACGCCCGCTTCACAGGTTTGCGTTTACTGGCCGCTTTGTTTTTGGTGTTTTTCTTGACCTGGGCTTGGGTAGTTTCCGGCAAACTGGTGTTCGCATTGGCCGCCGGCAATGCTAGCCCCCAAGCCAGAAAAAATAAACCCAACAAACTGACGATTCGTTTCAATTTAACCCCAGTAGGATGAGACAGCAGCAAAAATAATTCTCGTAGAGCGAACTCATACTGAGTGATTTTATAAATAAAGCCGTGCAAGATCAACGATTTGCACGGCTTTATTCATCTAAATCGAAAAAATTTATCCCTGTGCCGCCACTCTATCGGCCTTGCTTTGCAATTTATTAAGCGCACTCAAGTACGCCTTGGCCGAAGCCACCACGATATCGGGGTCTGCGCCTACGCCATTAACCACCCTGCCGCTGTTTTGCAGCCGGACCGTGACCTCTCCCTGGCTCTCGGTGGAGTCACTGATGGCGTTGACCGAATAGAGCACCATTTCAGCGCCACTCTTGACGAGCGCTTCAATCGCCTTGAGCGAGGCATCAACCGGCCCGTTGCCATCCGATTCACCCTTCATTTCAACGCCATCATTGGTAAAGACAATGGCAGCATGTGGCCGCTCACCGGTTTCGCTGTGTTGCGACAAAGAGACGAATCCGTATTGCTCTTTCTCGGGGGTAACACTTTCATCCCCGATCAAAGTCAAAATATCTTCGTCAAAAATTTCATTTTTACGGTCCGCCAACTCTTTAAATTTGGCGAATGCCAGGTTGATGTCGGATTCGCTGTCAAACTGAATTCCGAGTTCCTGCAATCTCTGCTTGAAAGCATTGCGCCCACTGAGCTTACCCAGAACGATTTTGTTGGCGCTCCAGCCCACGTCCTCTGCCCTCATGATTTCGTACGTATCACGGGCCTTGAGCACGCCATCCTGATGAATGCCAGACGCGTGGGCAAAGGCGTTGGCACCCACCACAGCCTTGTTGGGCTGAACGACAAAACCGGTCGTCAGGCTGACCATCCGGCTGGCCGCAAGGATTTGGCGGGTATCGACTCCGATGTCCAAGCCATAGTAGTCACGCCGGGTCTTCACTGCCATGACGACTTCTTCGAGCGAACAATTTCCCGCCCGTTCACCCAGACCATTGATGGTGCACTCCACCTGGCGCGCCCCCCCGATTTTGACGCCAGCCAGAGAATTGGCCACAGCCATTCCGAGGTCATTGTGACAGTGGACCGACCAGATCACTTTGTCTGAATTCGGAATTCGTTCACGCAAGTTCTTGATAAAGTTGCCATACAACTCCGGTACGGCATAACCCACGGTATCGGGAATGTTGAGCGTGCTGGCACCTTCCTTGATGACAGCCTCAAGCACTCGGCATAAAAAGTCAGGGTCGCTGCGGTAACCATCTTCTGGACTGAACTCAATATCGGCCACCAAATTTCGGGCGTAGCGGGTCGACTGTATGGCCTGTTCCAGCACCTGTTCGGGCGTCATGCGCAGCTTCTTTTCCATGTGCAGCGCCGAAGTCGCGATGAAGGTGTGAATGCGCGGGCTGCTAGCCCCTTTAAGCGCTTCTGCAGCCCTCGAAATATCGCGGTCATTGGCGCGCGACAGTGAGCAGATCGTCGCGTCCTTCACGGCATTGGCAATGTTCTGTATCGCCTCGAAATCTCCATTGGAGCTGGCGGCAAATCCAGCCTCAATCACGTCCACTTTAAGACGCTCGAGCTGGCGAGCAATACGCAGCTTTTCATCTTTGGTCATGGACGCGCCAGGCGACTGTTCACCATCACGCAACGTGGTATCAAAAATAATCAGTTTGTCAGTCATGTCATGCCCTCATCATCTGAAATTGGAAAACACAAAACAAAAGGCCCGTAGCGCTTGCTGACGGGCCTTGTGGAAATTGTGCGCGTGCGCTACTTTTTCCGCCCGTATTGGCGTAGCAGTAGCGCTAGCGAATTTTTGTTCATTCGGTCAATATACCATAGCGCCCGCTTGAGCTGGCCGTTGTTGTGACATGACCTGTTCGCCATCTACTGCTATTTGTGAAGTCCCCGCTCATCGGGCTCATCGGTTGAAACACTGACCACGCTGACTGGATCGCCCTTAAATTTACGCCAGCCATACAAAACGTAGCCACTCAGGCCATACAACACAAAAACCGCAAACAACACAATCGGTGGATCAATATTGATGACTGCAATGCCAAGTGCGAGCAGCACCACGACGGTAAAAGGAACACTCTTTTTCAGGCTGAGGTCTTTGAAACTGTAAAACGGCGTATTGGTCACCATAGTCAGGCCCGAATACAGCGTGAGCGCGAACATGACCCAAGCAACGGAAGGACCTTTCACTTCCATTTCAGTCATGACGCCAATGAACCCGGCGACCAGCGCCGCGGCTGCCGGCGAAGGCAGACCCTGGAAAAACCGTTTATCCACCACACCGGTATTGACATTGAAACGTGCCAGACGCAAAGCAGCACAAGCACAATAAACGAAAGCAGCCACCCAACCCCAGCGGCCCAAGCCCCGTAGCGACCATTCGTACGCGACCAAGGCCGGAGCTGCACCAAATGACACCATGTCCGCCAGGGAATCCATCTGCTCGCCAAAAGCACTCTGGGTGTTTGTCATGCGTGCCACCCGACCGTCTAGGCTGTCGAGCACCATGGCCGAAAAAATTCCGATGGCGGCCAGATCAAAGCGCTCATTCATGGCCATGACGATGGCATAAAAGCCACCAAACAAACCGGCCAAGGTTAGCAAGTTCGGCAAGACGTAAATGCCTTTACGCCGCTTGCGCACCACGACAGCTTCACCGACCTCAAATTCGTGGTCTTTTTGATTGTCCATTGAGTCCATCTTTCATCAACAAGGCGGAGCGCTTGTTATGGCCTCAAGTGTAAGCCAGTCACGCTTTCGCCCCACCATTCAGCGGGCTGGCAGCAAGTCTTCAACCTCTCGCGAATCAGCCATCTGCTGGCCCATTGTGACAACGGTTTGCGCTGTCCATTGTGGATTGAACTGCAAAGCACTCGGGGGCAACAACAGCACGACGGTCGATCCCAGCAAAAAACGGCCCATTTCTTGACCTTGCTGGAGCACGATAGCCTCGTCGCCATAGTGCCACTCACGTTTGTTTGCAGGACGCGGCGGATTGACCACACCATGCCAGACGGTTGCCATGCTGCCAACTATGGCGGCACCGACCAGAACCAAAGCAAACTGGCCTCCGGGAAAAACCGGGGAAGAATCAAAGACACAAACCACCCGCTCGTTACGCGCGAACAATCCGTTGACACCTCTAGCGGTTGCCGGATTAACCGAGAACAAATCGCCTGGGACATGAATCATTCGAACCAAACGCCCGACACAAGGCATGTGAACCCGGTGATAGTCCTTGGGGCTTAAATAGAGGGTGGCAAACTTGCCGTCTTGGAATTGCGCAGCCAATAGCGCATCGCCACCGACCAAGGCTTGGGTTGAATAGTGATGGCCTTTGGCCTGAAAAATTTGATCGCCCTGAATACGCCCCAACTGGCTGATCGCGCCGTCAACCGGACAAATCAAATCCGCCGCAGCGAGGGGCCGTGCCTCAGGCTTCAAAGCCCGGGTAAAGAAATCATTGAAGCTGGGGTAGCTGCTGAGTTCAGGATTGGCGGCCTCGGTCATATTGACACCGTAGCGTTTGACAAACCACTGAATCAAGCGAACTGTCGCCTTGCCGCAACGGGCCGAAGCGATTACGCCACCAAAAACAGTCAGCGCTCTCTTGGGCAAGAGTCGGTGAAAAAACAAAGAAAGACGTTCTGACACGCAGTTATCCCATCCCCAAAAACCCTCTTTGAAATCAGGTGGCAGAGGTAAGCCCCATCAAAAAAAGAGGGTTTTGCCAACTGGCAAAACCCTCTTCATCACTGAACCAAATCAGTTGCGGGTCTGATCGACCAGCTTGTTTTTAGCAATCCAGGGCATCATGGCCCGCAACTTGCCACCAACGATTTCGATCTGGTGTTCGGCATTAAGACGACGACGGCTCAACAAAGTTGGAGCGCCTGCCTTATTTTCAAGAATGAAGCTCTTGGCGTACTCACCCGTCTGGATGTCTTTGAGACACTGACGCATTGCCGCTTTGGTCTCGTCGGTAACAATGCGTGGGCCCGTCACGTACTCGCCATACTCAGCGTTGTTGGAGATCGAGTAATTCATGTTGGCGATGCCGCCCTCATAAATCATGTCAACAATCAACTTGAGTTCGTGCAAGCATTCAAAATAGGCCATCTCCGGGGCATAACCGGCTTCGACCAAGGTCTCAAAACCCGCTTTGACCAATTCGACCGTGCCACCGCACAGCACTGCTTGCTCACCGAACAGATCGGTCTCAGTTTCTTCACGGAAGTTGGTCTCAATGATGCCGGCCTTGCCACCACCGTTGGCCATGGCGTAGCTCAGCGCCAGATCACGTGCTTTGCCTGATTTGTCCTGATGGATCGCGACCAGATGAGGTACGCCGCCACCTTGGGCGTAAGTACCGCGTACGGTATGACCCGGGGCTTTGGGCGCAACCATCCAGACGTCGAGGTCAGCGCGTGGGGCGACGAAACCATAGTGCACGTTGAAACCGTGGGCAAACACCAACGACGCACCAGGCTTGATGTTGGCTTCGATTTCGTTGCTGTAAACACTGGCGATTTGCTCATCGGGCAACAGAATCATCACCACATCGGCATTCTTCACCGCATCAGCGACTTCGGCCACTTTGAGACCGGCCTTCTCGACCTTGGGCCATGAAGCACCGCCTTTGCGCAGACCAACGATCACTTTCACGCCACTGTCGTTAAGATTCTGGGCATGGGCATGACCCTGGCTACCGTAACCAATAATGGCGACCGTTTTACCCTTGATCAGGCTCAAATCACAATCTTTGTCGTAATAAACTTTCACGTTCTCTCTCCTTGGTAAAAACTAACAAATTTCACGGGCGAACCATGGACAATAAGTTCGCCCCTGCCTCAACTAAACTCGCAAAATCCGCTCACCCCGACCAATGCCACTGGCTCCGGTACGCACGGTTTCCAATATCATCCCTTTTTCCAGCGTTTCCAGAAAAGCATCGTTTTTAGCATGGTCACCGGTGAGTTCAATGGTGTAACTTTTGTCTGTGACATCGATAATGCGGCCACGGAAAATGTCGGCCAACCGTTTCATCTCTTCACGCTCTTTTCCGACCGCCCGCACTTTGACCATCATCAGTTCGCGTTCGGTGTAAGCACCCTCGGTCAAATCAACCACCTTGACGACTTCAATCAAGCGATTGAGGTGTTTGGTGATTTGCTCGATCACATCGTCAGGGCCCGTCGTCTGAATCGTCATGCGGGATAAACTGGGATCTTCTGTCGGCGCAACCGTCAACGACTCGATGTTGTAACCGCGTGCAGAAAACAAACCGACCACCCGGGATAAGGCGCCCGCTTCATTCTCAAGTAAGACAGCAATGATGTGTTTCATAAATCTTCCGCACCCAGTATCATTTCGGTGATGCCCATACCGGCTTTGACCATCGGGTAGACATTTTCGGTGGGGTCGGTACGGAAATCCATAAAGACCGTTCTATCCTTGAGCTTGCGTGCCTCCCGCAAAGCGGGCTCAACGTCTTCAGGTCGCTCAATCAGCATGCCTACATGACCATAAGCTTCAGCGAGCTTGACGAAATCAGGCAGTGCATCCATGTAGCTGTGGCTGTAGCGCCCTTGATAATCAATTTCCTGCCACTGACGCACCATACCAAGGTAGCGATTGTTCAGTGACAAGATCTTGATTGGCGTGTTGTACTGAAGGCAGGTCGACAACTCCTGAATACACATCTGGACCGAGCCTTCACCCGTGATGCAAAACACCTCGCTATCGGGCTTGGCCAATTTGATTCCCATCGCAAAAGGGATGCCAACACCCATGGTGCCCAGACCGCCAGAATTGATCCAGCGTCGGGGCTGGTCAAAACGGTAATACTGAGCTGCCCACATTTGGTGCTGCCCCACATCAGATGTGATGTAGGTATCCGCGTCCTTAGTCAGATTCCACAACGTCTCTACCACTTGTTGAGGTTTGATAACCTGGCTGTTGCTACGGTCAAATTGCAGACAGTCGCGTTTACGCCATTCCTCAATGGTTTCCCACCAAGCGCCCAAGGCGCCAGGATCAGGCCTGACACTGCCCTCCCTGATCATCGCGATCATTTCGGACAACACGTCCTTCACATCACCAACGATCGGAATATCCACCTTGACCCGCTTGGATATGCTGGAGGGGTCAATATCAACGTGAATAATCTTGCGGTCGTTCTGGGCAAAATGCTTGGGGTTTCCAATCACCCGGTCATCAAAACGCGCACCCACAGCCAACAAAACATCGCAATTTTGCATGGCATTGTTGGCTTCTACCGTTCCGTGCATACCCAACATACCCAAAAACTTGCGGTCACTGGCGGGATATCCGCCCAACCCCATCAGGGTATTGGTACAAGGAAAGCCCAACATGTCGACCAAGGTACGCAACTCAACTGTGGCATTGGCCAGCAATACACCGCCGCCGGTATAAATATAGGGGCGCTTGGCAGCCAGCAGCAACTGCAGAGCTTTGCGGATTTGGCCTCCATGGCCTTTGCGAACCGGGTTATAGGAGCGCATGGTCACCGATTCAGGGTAACCCGCGTAAGTCGTTTTCTTAAAAGACACGTCCTTGGGAATGTCTACGACCACTGGGCCAGGTCGACCACTGCGCGCAATGTGAAAAGCCTTTTTGATCGTTTCAGCCAAGTCGCGAACGTCTTTGACTAGGAAATTATGTTTCACGATAGGCCGAGTGATGCCCACCGTATCGCACTCTTGGAAAGCATCCAGGCCAATCGCGTGGGTTGGCACCTGCCCGGTAATGATCACCATCGGGATGCTGTCCATGTAGGCTGTGGCAATTCCCGTGATCGCATTCGTCACACCCGGACCTGAGGTCACCAGTGCGACCCCAACATCACCCGTGGCGCGCGCATAGCCATCGGCGGCGTGGACAGCTGCCTGCTCGTGGCGAACCAGCACGTGCTGGATCGTTTCCTGTTTGTAAAAGGCGTCGTAAATATGCAGCACGGCACCACCGGGATAGCCCCAGATGTATTTAACGGCTTCCGCCTGCAGCGACTTGATGAGGATTTCAGCGCCGCGCAGCTCTTCTCCACCAGCCGATGCGGCTAGGCCTTTGGCCGATGCGGTAGCTGCCGAAGCGATTTCGGTTTTTGATATTTCCATGATGAACCTTTGTGAATTTCTCTAACGAAAAACCTTGGGTGCCCCTTCACAAATACTTTTGGTATCGCGTCGGGACTTGAGATCAAAACCATGGGCGTACTGCTTGTAACGCCGAGTCATGACCCGTTTGCCTTTTGATTTGCAGCGCGCATTATCGCACTGAGCCCAGCGCAAATGCGAAACAGGCCTTAAAAAACCCAATTCCAAGTGCCATAATCCGATCCGAAGGCTGAATTCGGTCTCAGCCGACACCTACAACAGCGATCAAACTCCGTCTGGCCCACCCTCTTGGCAACTGAACAAGAACTCTCGGACTTCCTGAAAAGCGTCGAAAAACGAGCATTTAAGCGCTCGGTCTATCACGTACGCAACGAAGAAGCTGCGTTGGACATCACCCAAGACAGCATGATGAAGTTGGCCGAACACTATGCCCACAAGTCGCCGGCCGAGCTACCCATGCTATTTCAGCGCATCCTGTCCAATTGCACTTTGGACTGGTTTAGACGCCAAAAAACCCGTAACGCACTGTTCTCCAATCTGGGGGACTTTGAGGGTTCTGGCGATGATGGTGACTTTGACCTGCTTGAAAACATCAATTTGCAGGACAGCTCGCATCAGGTCGAGAGCGCCGAAAGCATGACCGAAAGAGCACAAATCTTCAGGGAAATCGAAACGGAAATTCAAGAACTTCCAGCACGTCAACGAGAAGCCTTCCTGATGCGTTACTGGGAAGAGCTGGACGTGGCAGAAACGGCTGCGGCTATGGGCTGTTCTGAAGGAAGTGTCAAAACTCACTGTTCCAGGGCTGTATTAGCCCTCAGCAAAGCATTAAGCGCCAAAGGAATTCGATTATGAGAACGTACAACCCCGATGAGCTATTTCAGGAACGGTTTGGCCTGAAGGTGGCTGCCCGTCTGAACGAATCAACCGACGCCTTGTCCAGTGACATTACGGAGCGTCTGCGCGTTGCGCGGATGCAGGCCCTGCAGTTGCACAAACAGGCCCGAAGCCGAACCGCGAGCCAGGTTATCTTCTCTGGCGGGGGAAGCTTGAGTTTGAGCCGGGGCGATGGGGGTTGGGGTTTTCGGATTGCTTCTGTCATTCCCTTGCTTGCCTTGCTGATCGGCTTGGTGGCTCTCAACATACAAATTTCTGACAACCGCGCCAACGAAGTGGCCGAGGTGGATGCGGCCTTGCTGACGGATGATCTGCCTCCCACGGCCTATACCGACCCGGGGTTTTTACAATTCCTCAAAGCCAACCGTAACGCAGACCGATAAGCAGATGACCCACCGATTGGACAGTCAGACCGCCAATATATTCTCTGCATGGATTTGGGTTGGCGGCCAGGGGGCAGTTGCGTTTGGGCTGGTGACCCTGCTGGCCCTATCCTGCTACGCCAACGCCCAAGTATTGGGCGCAACAAATTCCAGCGCAAAGACGGTTTTCCCCGACAAAGAAGCTGCAGCATCGACCAAAACCAAACCGGTTACCAAGCCCAACTGGAGCGATTTAACGCCCACCCAGCAACAGGCACTGCAACCCTTGGCCAGCAGCTGGGCTGAACTGGGGGCAGCACAAAAACGCAAATGGCTGGCGCTGTCCAAGAACTACCCGGACCTGCCGGTCGAGGAGCAAACCAAACTGCACAGTCGGATGCAAGAATGGGTCAAACTCAGTCAGCATGAGCGAAGCCATGCCCGGTTGAATTTTGCAGAATCGCAGAAAATTTCAGCCTCAGAGCGCAGTGCCAGTTGGCTGGCTTACCAGGCTTTGAACCCGGACGAAAAGAAAAAACTGGCCGCTTCCGCTGCACCCAAGGAAAAAGGCGCTGCAGTAGCCGTCCAACCGGTTGCGGCTCAGAAATTGGCAACCATCCCAACGCCTGTTACGGCCAGTGAGCGCAATGCCAGGATCGGCGTCGATCCACGGGGCATTGACCTGAACACCTTGTTGCCGTTGCCCACCGCAGAGTCAGCCCCTGCACAAAAAAATCAAACCGACCGGACTGCCAATTAATGGTGTCCGAACCTAACTCGCCCCTCCAGGCGCCGGGTTTGCTGCGTCGTATGGCTTGTTGGCTGTATGAAGGCCTGCTGATGTTCGGCGTGGTATTCCTTGCCGGCTACCTGTTCAGCGCCCTGACCCAAACGCGTCATGCGCTGGACAATCGCCATGCACAGCAGGGTTTCTTGTTTTTGATTTTCGGTATTTATTTCACCTGGTTTTGGTCCAAGGGCCAAACCCTGGCCATGAAAACCTGGAACATTCGAGTGGTCGATAGCAAAGGGCAGCCGCTATCCCAGAAAAGAGCGCTGTTGCGCTATGTACTCTCATGGCTATGGTTTTTACCTGCTCTTGCAGCCATCGCCCCATTTCATCTCTCCAGTGCCGAGACTTTTGTCATCCTAGCGGGCTGGATCGCAGTGTGGGCCTTGTTGAGTCGCTTTCATCCGCAACAACAGTTCTGGCATGATGCTTTGGCTGGCACCCGACTCATCAACTCAAAACCATTGAGTCGATAACTCGGCCCCTGGCTGGTTTTAAGAGCAGCGGTTTGCCGCATCGTCACTCAGGATCACACGATGAGTTTTTCCATTTGCGTTTACTGCGGCTCCCAACCAGGAATCAATCCCGAATTTGCCCAAGCTGCCAGCAGCGTTGGCCGTTGGATCGGGGAGCAAGGTGGGCAATTGGTTTATGGCGGTGGCAAAAGTGGCTTGATGGGCATCGTCGCCCAAGCCACCTTGCAAGCAGGTGGTCGAGTGGTTGGCGTGATTCCGCACGCGCTGGTTAAAAAAGAACTGGCCAATCTTGATTGCACCGAATTGCATAGAGTTGACAACATGCATGACCGCAAACGCATGATGGCCGAGCGCGCCGATGCGTTTTTAGCGCTGTCCGGCGGTATTGGTACCTTCGAGGAATTTTTTGAAGTCTGGACCTGGCGTCAACTGGGCTACCACGACAAACCCATCGGCCTGCTCAATACCCAAGGGTTTTACGATCACCTGTTGCAGTTCCTCGGCGCGACCCAGAAACAAGGCTTTCTAAGCGAAAAACAAATGAATCTGATCCAGTTAGAAACCGACCCTGTCAGCTTGCTTGAGGACCTGGTTCAGGCTTCGCGCGGCTTGGCTGCGGGGCAGTTCGAATCGATTTAGCCAGGGTCTCCGCTTGACCGCTGAAGCGGCCGCTCAAATCGCTGATTCGTCCAACTCACCTGTGCGAATTCGGACAACGCGCTCGACTGAGGTTACAAAAATTTTGCCGTCGCCAATTTTCCCAGTCCGTGCTGATTTGATGATCGCGTCCATACAGCGCTCCAAGTCTTCGGATTTAACGATCACCTCGATCTTGACCTTGGGTAAAAAATCCACCACATACTCCGCTCCCCGGTAAAGCTCACTATGGCCCTTTTGACGGCCAAAACCACGAACTTCGGTGACGGTCAGTCCGGTCACTCCGCATTCGGCCAGCGCTTCGCGTACCTCTTCCAGCTTGAAAGGTTTGATGACGGCGGTGATGTGCTTCAATTGAATCTCCTTTAGAACATGGCTAAGGCCTGATTTTTCAGGCTCTGAATTCACTGGTTATAGGATAACGCCAATCTTTGCCAAAGCTACGGTGGGTTACCCGAATGCCAACTGGCGCCTGACGCCGCTTGTACTCATTGGTCTTGATCAAGCGCGTGACACGCTCCACATCAGCGGGCGCGAATCCAGCCTCAATGATGGTCGCGATACTCTGATCGTTCTCCATATAGCGCTCAAGAATAGCATCCAACACCTCGTAAGGCGGCAAACTATCTTGATCCGTCTGGTCGGGTCTTAATTCAGCACTGGGTGGCCGGCTGATAATCCGCTCGGGTATCGGTTGTTCGGCCGTTGCGTAGGGATTGTTCTCGTTGCGCCATCGAGCCAACTTGAAGACCAAGGTCTTGGCCAAGTCCTTGATCACCGCAAACCCCCCTGCCATGTCCCCGTACAGGGTGCAATACCCGGTCGCCATTTCCGACTTGTTTCCCGTGGTCAGGACAATGCTGCCAAATTTATTGGATAAAGCCATCAGCAACGTGCCTCGAATCCTGGCTTGCAGATTTTCCTCGGTCGCGTCTTCAGCCCGCCCTTGGAACTGAGATGCCAATGAAGCCTTGAAAGCTTCAAACTCAGGAACGATAGAGATCTCTTCATAGCGCACACCGAGCCGATTGGCCATTTCACGGGCGTCGATCCAACTGATGTCAGCGGTATAGGGTGAAGGCATCATGACCGTGCGAACCTTGTCAGGACCCAGCGCGTCCACCGCCACAGCCAACACCAGCGCCGAATCGATGCCTCCGGAAAGGCCAATCAAAGCGCCAGGAAAACGGTTTTTTCCGAGATAGTCGCGCACGCCCAATACCAGGGCATCCCACAGGTCAGCTTCGGGCGAACGCAATGGCGCTACGCTGGCACTTAATTTGAGGCAATCGGGTTTGCGCTCGACCCGAACTTCAAACAAGTCTTCCTTGAAGCTTGGGGCCCGACCCGCGACTGACCCATCGGAATCAAGTGCAAAGGAGTGGCCTTCAAAGACCACTTCGTCCTGCCCCCCCACCAGATGGGCATACACCATGGGCAAGCCGCAGCCCAACACCCGGTTGCGCATCATTTGCTCGCGCTCATCGCCTTTACCCACATGAAAGGGTGATGCATTGATCACGACCAACAGTTCGGCGCCCCCCTCCTTGGTCAGACGGGCTGGCTCTTCAAACCATGCGTCTTCACAAATCAAAAGGCCGACTTTAATCTTGTCCTGACCCTGACCTGCTTCAAAAACGCAAACACCCTGACCTGGTGTGAAATAACGACGCTCGTCAAACACCTGGTAGTTGGGCAACTCGCGTTTGGCATAACTGGCCACCACCTCGCCGTCTTGCAGCACGCTAGCGGCATTGTGGCGTTGACTGATAGCCACAGAACGGCTGCGGCTATCACCCCCTACCGGGTGACCAAGAACCACCGTCATCCCTTTTAACCCGGCCAACTCACGGGCCACTGATTTCACGGCATCATTGCAAGCCGTGATAAAAACCGGCCGCAAAAATAAATCTTCGGCAGCGTAACCACAAATAGAAAGTTCGGGCGTCAGCAGCAAGCGGGAACCGGCGGCATAAGCTTGATGGGCCGCATCGATAATTTTTTTTGAATTTCCAGCCAAATCGCCAACGACAAAATTGAGCTGGGCAACACAGAGTTTCAGAGTCATGGATTCACAATTTTTCGTTCGGATGCAAGCACAGTGAGGCCCAAGGATTATGTCATCCGGGTACTGAGCTGCATACTGGACTTGCCAGCCCAGCAATGGAATGCCTTGCTGGCACGCCAAAGCAGGCCCAACCCGTTCATGCGCCACGAGTATTTGGCCGCCCTGCAGACAAGTGGCTGCGCCAGTTCCACCAGCGGATGGCGCCCACAACTGCTGACCCTGTGGCGAGCTGACCCAAACGCTGGCGCAGACGAACTGATTGCGGCATGCCCGCTGTACCTCAAGACCCACTCCTATGGGGAATACGTGTTCGACTGGGCCTGGGCCAATGCCTACGCCCAACACGGCTTGGCCTACTACCCCAAAGCCGTGGTGGCCGTGCCGTTCACGCCGGTCCCAGGCAGTCGCTTGCTGGCGCGCGACAGCGCATCACGCCAAGCACTGATTGAGGCCTTGCTTGCCTGGTGCCAGCAACAAGGATTGTCTTCACTGCATTTGTTATTTGCCAGCGATGACGATTTAGCGAGCTGCGCCCAAGCCGGCATGCTGTTGCGCCAGACCGTTCAGTTTCATTGGACCAATCAAGATTTCCGAAGTTTTGATGACTTCCTGGGCTCGCTGTCGCAAATCAAACGCAAAAAAATCAATCAAGAGAGACGCAAAGTACGCGAAGCCGGGGTCATATTTCGGTGCGCAAGCGGTCATGGCATCAGCAACGCCGATTGGGATTTCTTTTACCGCTGCTATGAAAAAACCTATCTTGAACATGGCAACCAGCCTTATCTGAACCGTGACTTTTTCTCCCGCCTGGCCTCCAGCATGGCCGATAACTGCTTGCTGTTTGTGGCCGAACAGCAATCGAATGGAAGCGTGCAAGCGCTGGCCGCCAGCCTGATCATCCTGGGTGAAGAAAATGGTCAAAAAGTGGCGTACGGCCGCTACTGGGGCGCTTTGCAGCGGGTTGACTGCCTGCATTTTGAAGCTTGCTATTACCAACCCTTGCAGTGGTGTATTGAGCACGGCATCGCTCGGTTTGAAGGCGGCGCTCAGGGCGAACACAAAATGGCCCGCGCCTTGTTACCGGTAACAACCAGCAGCGCTCACTGGTTGGCTCATCCTGATTTTTCTGACGCAGTTGAACGCTTTTTACAACGCGAAGGCCAAGGTGTTGCCAACTATATGGAAGACCTGTCCAAGCGCAGTCCGATCCGAAAAACGTCCTGATCAACAGGACGAGCCAGCCTCAGACCGCTGCTTTTTTGTAGTTGGCCATACCTTCGGCAATCTCCGTTTTGGCCGATTCCGGACCTTCCCAGCCCAGAACCTTGACCCACTTGCCCTCTTCCAAGTCTTTGTAGTGTTCAAAAAAGTGGGCTATGGTTTTAAGTCGCAAAGGATTCAGGTCCTGCGGTTTTTTCCAGTGGCTGTAAATTGACAAAATCTTGTCGGTAGGAACCGCCAACACCTTGCCATCCTGGCCGGCTTCATCTTCCATTTTCAAAATACCAATCGGGCGGCAGGTCACCACCACGCCCGGGATCAAGGGCACGGGCGTGATGACCAAAACATCAACCGGGTCACCGTCACCACTGATGGTCTTGGGCACATAGCCATAGTTGGTCGGATAGTGCATGGCCGTACTCATGAACCGGTCGACAAAAATGGCTCCTGATGCCTTATCCACTTCATATTTCACCGGGTCTGCATTCATTGGAATTTCAATAATGACATTGAAGCTTTCTGGCGCATTTTCACCAGGGGTAACGAGATCGAGTGACATGAATAGACTTTTCCAAGATAAATGAAGTACCGATTACTCGGTGTTAACCCTTATTTTACCGACTCACTGCGCAAGCTTGGGCGAAAAGCGCTGTTTTTTCATTTACATTTCGGCCGTTGGCCAATCGTCTCCCCTAACTGTGGGGGCTGAGGAAGCAACGCAGCGGAGGTGCCGTTTGCGTGCACCTCTTGCTCCGAGCAAAAACATCTAGGCAACTTGTGGCATGGTTCTTGAGAACTGTTCCCGACAGATTAGGAGACAACTATGACTGGCAACTCAGCGCTGATTCTGGCGCTTGTTTGTGGACTGATCGCCGTAGGCTACGGCTTCTGGGCCCGTAACTGGATTCTTTCCCAAGACGCAGGCAATGCCCGCATGCAGGAAATTGCAGCGGCGATCCAGACCGGTGCAGCAGCCTATCTGGCACGGCAATACCGCACCATCGCCATCGTAGGTGTGGTGCTGGCAGCTTTGATTGCTTTGTTCCTTGATGGCATGTCGGCCATTGGCTTTGTCATCGGCGCGGGACTCTCAGGCGCCTGCGGATTCATTGGCATGAATATTTCGGTCCGCGCCAACGTGCGAACAGCCCAGGCAGCGACCAAGGGCATTGGCCCGGCGCTAGATGTGGCATTTCGCGGCGGCGCGATCACCGGCATGCTGGTGGTCGGCTTGGGACTGCTGGGCGTGACAGGGTTTTATTGGTTTCTGGCCGGCAACGGTGCGTTGACACCTGATAAAAACCTGGCCAAACTGCTCGACCCTCTGATCGGATTTGCTTTTGGCTCATCACTGATTTCGATTTTTGCCCGTCTCGGTGGCGGTATTTTCACCAAGGGCGCTGACGTCGGCGCCGACTTGGTAGGTAAAGTCGAAGCCGGCATACCCGAAGATGACCCACGCAACCCGGCGGTCATTGCCGACAACGTTGGCGACAACGTCGGCGACTGCGCAGGCATGGCGGCTGACTTATTCGAAACCTATGCCGTCACCTTGATTGCCACCATGGTGCTGGGCGCCCTGCTGCTCACCAGCATCGGCACCAACGCCGTGATCTATCCGCTGATTCTGGGTGCGGTGTCCATCATCGCTTCCATCATCGGTTGTTTCTTCGTCAAAGCCTCGCCCGGCATGACCAATGTGATGCCGGCCTTGTACAAAGGCTTGGCTGTGGCCGGCAGTCTTTCCCTGGTGGCTTTCTTCTTTGTCACACGCTGGTTGATTCCTGATAACGCCATCCACGCCAGCGGCACCCAACTCGCGCTATTTGGCTCGTGTGCCATCGGTCTGCTGTTGACTGGCGCCTTGGTCTGGATTACCGAGTTTTATACCGGTACCCAATACGGCCCAGTCCAACACATCGCACAAGCCTCCACCACCGGTCACGGCACCAACATCATTGCCGGCTTGGGTGTTTCTATGCGCTCGACAGCTTGGCCTGTGATTTTTGTCTGTATCGCGATTTGGTGTGCTTTTAAGCTCGCCGGTCTCTACGGTATTGCCATTGCTGCCACGTCGATGTTGAGCATGGCGGGCATTGTGGTGGCACTGGACGCTTATGGTCCGATCACCGACAACGCTGGTGGCATTGCCGAAATGGCCGATATGCCAGAGAGCGTTCGTGCCATCACCGACCCACTGGACGCAGTTGGCAACACCACCAAGGCCGTGACCAAGGGTTATGCCATCGGTTCAGCCGGTCTGGCTGCCTTGGTTCTGTTCGCTGACTACACCCACAAGCTGGAGAAATTCGGCCAGGTCATCAGTTTCGATCTGAGCAATCCTTTGGTGATCATCGGCCTGTTTATTGGCGGCCTGATTCCTTATTTGTTCGGCGCCATGGCGATGGAAGCGGTGGGACGCGCTGCCGGCTCTGTGGTGGTTGAAGTACGGCGTCAGTTCCGTGACATCAAGGGCATCATGGACGGAACCGGCAAGCCCGAATACGACACTGCGGTCGATATGTTGACCACAGCCGCCATTAAAGAAATGATGATCCCGTCCTTGCTGCCCGTGGTGGTGCCTATTTTGGTAGGCCTGCTGCTCGGTCCAGCGGCCTTGGGTGGCATGCTGATGGGAACCATCGTGACAGGTCTGTTCGTGGCTATTTCCATGTGTACCGGTGGTGGCGCTTGGGATAATGCGAAAAAATACATTGAAGATGGCCACCACGGCGGCAAGGGCTCTGAAACCCACAAGGCAGCCGTCACAGGTGACACCGTGGGCGACCCTTACAAGGACACGGCTGGCCCGGCGATCAACCCTTTGATCAAAATCATCAACATCGTGGCCTTGCTGATCGTTCCCTTGGTCATGAAAATTCACGGCGGCTAATTCGCTGCGTTTCCCAAAAACCCGCTGCGGCGGGTTTTTTTACGAATTGGCGCATCTCATTTGACACACAAGACAAACAGAAGCAACCCACTCATGCTAAAGTTAAATCAGTGTCAAGCCCGCTACTGAATAGGTCAGCGATGCGCCGCCCCACCCAGCTTGTTAATCAGGAAAAAGATGTCCCTCTATCGATTCTCAAAACTTGGTGCAATCCTGGTGCTGCCACTGTTGGCTGCTTGCAGCTCCATGCTGCCCAAATCAAATAATGAATCCGCCAGTTTCCAGAACTTTGACGAAGCACGTAAAGCCATTGAAAGCCTGGTGCCGCTGCAAAGCGATCTGGGGCATCTCAGCAAACTGGGCATTGACCCGTTCACATTACCCAATACCTTGATCCTGTCTTATCCCGACCTGGTTCGTCGCTTTGCGCCGGGCAATGTACTCAGCAAGAACGACCTCGATCCCGGCATCGTGACTTGCCTGAACGCACGTCATGCCTGCCGCGGTTGGGAGCTCAAGGTGGAACGTATCAGCCGGGTACGAACTGGCGGTTTCTTCTCTGATTTCTTGAATTTTTCCCGCCGCACTGAGAGTAGTGGTTGGCGCTTTAATGCCTTGATCTTGATGGTTGATGGCACGGTGGTGTACCGTGCCTGGGGTGGTCAACCCCTGCTCAATTCCGTGGAAGTGCAGAAAAACCCGCTGGGCCCCTTACAGAACATTGGGACTTCGGTGGTGACCGAATTCTGAGTCACATGACAGTGCCCGAGCTATCCGACCTATCCTAGTAGCAACGTCTGCCCCAAGAAAACAGCCATGCAATTGAATTTCATCGCCAATGCATCGAGCCCGAGCTCATCGGGCCTGACTATCAAGGTCATCGATCCCTCAGACGGTCAGCCCTATGACGAGATTCAGCGCAGCAACGCCCAGGACATTGAGGTAGCCGTCAGTGCCGCACGCCACTGCCTCGATTCAGTCTGGTCCAAACTCAGCGCGACTGAGCGTGGTCGTTTGCTGATGCGCTTATCCCAGTCAGTGTCAGACCACGCCGAAGAACTGACTTTAATCGAGCAACGCGACTGCGGAAAACCAACCCAGCAAGCCCGCGCTGACGTGACTGCCTTGGCCCGCTATTTTGAGTTTTATGCCGGTGCCTGTGACAAATTTCATGGCGAAACCATTCCCTATCAAAACGGCTACAGCGTATTGAGCTGGTACGAGCCGCATGGGGTCACTGGCCACATCATTCCTTGGAACTACCCATTGCAAATTTTTGGCCGCAGCGTCGGCGCTGCCCTGGCCGCGGGAAATGCCTGCGTGGTCAAACCCTCCGAAGACGCCTGTTTGTCCTTGCTGCGCTTGGCCCAGCTCGCAGCTGAAGTCGGTTTTCCTGCTGGTGCCATCAACATCGTCACGGGCTTGGGTCATGAGGCCGGAGATGCTTTGGCACGTCATCCCGGCGTTGACCACATCAGCTTCACGGGCAGCCCTTTTGTCGGAACCCTGATCCAACAAGCGGCGGCCCTGCGACACTGCCCGGTCACGCTTGAGCTTGGTGGCAAAAGTCCACAGATAGTTTTTGCC
This sequence comes from Burkholderiaceae bacterium, assembly GCA_049296795.1. Lineage (GTDB taxonomy): Bacteria > Pseudomonadota > Gammaproteobacteria > Burkholderiales > Burkholderiaceae_C > CAXNKH01. The sequence goes on along the minus strand of JBAQTC010000007.1, from coordinate 196,558 downwards.
GATAGCGACCTTGACGCGGCCATCCCCGTCATCGTTAACGCCATTGTTCAAAACGCCGGACAAACCTGCTCTGCCGGTTCACGCCTGTTGGTTGAGCAAAAAATCTACGAGCCCCTGCTCAAACGGCTGGGGCGGGCTTTTGAGAATCTGCGAGTGGGTCCGGCCAAATTGGACCTTGATCTGGGCCCCTTGATTCGCCAAAGTCAGCAACAGCGAGTTTGGGACTTTTTAAGCGACGCCCAAGTCGCCAATATCCCCATGGTGGCCCAAGGTCAAATTGTCGACGAAGCCCCTGAAACCGGTTTTTATCAAGCCCCAACCCTGTTGCGCGATGTCCCACTGTCGCACCCATTGGCCCAACAAGAGGTGTTCGGTCCGGTGCTAGCCGCCATGTGTTTTCAGGATGAAGACCACGCCATTGAGCTGGCCAATGGCACCGACTTTGGACTGGTGGCAGGCCTTTGGACCCGCGATGGAGCACGCCAGTTTCGTATGGCTCATGCGCTGAAATGCGGGCAAGTTTTTGTCAACAACTATGGTACGGGCGGCGGCGTTGAATTGCCCTTTGGTGGCGTCAAATCCTCCGGATTTGGCCGCGAAAAAGGATTGGCCGCGCTCCACGGGTTCAGCACACTCAAGACCGTGGCCTTCAAGCACGGCTGACCAGGTTCAATTCAAATAACGATTGCTGTTTGCCCAAATGGTGAAAGATGAACCCTCTCGGCGACATGAATTACGAAACTCTCAATAGGACAATCCATGCGACTTAAGGGAAAATCCATTATCGTCACCGGTTCAGCCAGCGGCATTGGCGAAGGCATTGCCAAGAGACTCGCCTTGGAAGGGGCGCAGATCCTGGTCAATGATGTTCAATCAGAGCCCGGTCAACGCGTGGTCGATGAAATCGTGCAAGCCGGTGGCAGCGCATCTTATTTTTCAGCGGATATAACCCAATCGGATCAAGTCCAGGCCCTGGTGGCCGCTGCTGTTGCACGCCATGGTCGGCTCGACGTCATGATCAACAATGCAGGCTGGACTCACCGCAATCGACCCGCACTCGAAGTCCCGGAAGACGAATTCGACAAATGCTACGCGGTCAATGTGAAAAGTATTTATCTCTCAACCGTCCATGCTGTTCCCGTGTTTCGCAGCCAAGGCGGCGGCAGTTTCATCAACATTGCTTCGACGGCCGGTCTGCGACCGCGACCCGGATTGACCTGGTACAACGGCTCCAAAGGCGCCGTGATCACCACCTCCAAGTCCTTGGCCGCTGAGCTCGGCGCCGACAATATCCGGGTCAATTGCATCAACCCGGTGTTCAACCCCGACACCGGCTTATCAGCCGAGTTTGCTGGCGGTCCGGTGAATGAGGAGCGTCGGGCCAAATTCCTGGCCAGCATTCCGCTGGGGCGCTTTTCAACCGCCTTGGATGTAGCCCATGCAGCGCTCTACCTGGCCAGCGACGAGGCCGCTTTCATCAGCGGCGTGTGCATTGAAGTCGATGGCGCCCGTTGCGTTTAGTGGCCAGGTCCTGCAGCTTGGAGCAACTCACTGCGCTTAAAAACACAAGGTGCAGGGGTACTCCAAGCCAGCGACAATAGAAGCTTATGTCCGAACGCGTTATTCCTTTGATCGACCAGCGCATGAGCGCACTGGCCTTGCCTGATGCTGCACTAACCGCCTCCAGCTTGCCAGGGGCCGATGGCCTGCTGGCAGACCGCCTGGGGCGACCACTGCGCGATCTGCGCATCAGTGTCACCGACCGCTGCAACTTCCGCTGCAATTACTGCATGCCCAAAGAAGTGTTTGACAAGGATTACCGTTACCTGCCGCACGCCTCGCTGTTGTCGTTTGAAGAAATAACCCGGTTGGCGCGCCTGTTTGTTGCCCATGGCGTTCGCAAAATCCGTCTCACAGGGGGCGAACCCCTGTTGCGTAAAAACATTGAAGTCCTGATCGAACAACTGGCCCAGCTTCGCACCACCGATGGCCAGCCCCTGGACTTGACCCTCACCACCAATGGTTCTTTGCTCAAGCGCAAGGCCAAGGCACTCAAGGCAGCGGGGCTGCAACGCATCACCATCAGCCTTGATGGACTCGATGATTCCGTTTTTCGAAGCATGAATGACGTTGATTTCCCAGTGACCGATGTCCTTGCCGGGATTGATGCAGCCCAAGAAGCCGGCCTCGGACCGATCAAAATCAACATGGTGGTCAAGCGCGGCACGAACGAGCATGAAATTCTGCCCATGGCACGGCACTTCATGGGAAGCGGGATGGTGCTGCGTTTCATTGAATACATGGATGTGGGTGCAACCAACGGTTGGCGCATGAACGAAGTCCTGCCCTCGGCTGAATTGGTCGCCCGACTTCAAACCGAACTGCCTCTGGTAGCCCTGCAAGCCCACGTGAGCGGCGAGACGGCCGAGCGTTGGGGCTATGCCAATTCATCGGGGCAACACGACCCCCAACTCGGAGAAATCGGCGTGATCAGCAGCGTGACCCAGGCTTTCTGCCATGACTGCAATCGGGCTCGGCTTTCTACCGAAGGTCAGCTCTACCTTTGCCTGTTTGCCAGCCAAGGTTATGACCTGCGCACACTGCTGCGATCTGGTGTCAGCGATGACAAGCTGAGCTCGGCTTTGAGCCAAATTTGGCGCGGTCGCAGCGACCGCTATTCGGAGCAGCGTGCATCCCTCCAACCTGATTCATCAACCCAGGGGCGTCGGGTCGAAATGAGCTATATCGGCGGCTAAATGATAGACCCACAAGATATCACCGGCTTGGTCCTGGCCGGCGGACGCGGCTCTCGAATGGGCGGCGTTGACAAAGGACTGCAGAACTTCAATGGTATGCCGCTGGCCCTGCACACGTTGATGCGGATGCAAATGCAGGTGGGCCATGTCATGCTCAACGCCAATCGCAATCTGGCTGCCTACGAAGCCTTTGGTGCGCCGGTCTGGCCTGACGTGCTGGATAATTTTGCTGGCCCTCTGGCCGGCATTCTGACCGGTCTGGAGCGCTGCGAGACCGCTTATCTCGTGACCGCTCCCTGCGATACGCCACTGTTTCCACTGGATCTGGTGCAAAGATTGGCCCAAGCATTAGAGCGCGAGAACGCCGATATCGCCATGGCTGCTGCGCTTGAGGCCGATACCACAGGCATCCTGCAGTTGCGACCCCAGCCGGTGTTTTGCCTGATGCACATCGAACTGCTGGAGAGTTTGGCTGCATTTACCCGTGACGGCGGTCGAAAAATTGATGCCTGGACCGGCCAGCATCAAACCGTTGTCGTTCCTTTTGACGGGCCGGGTGATGATCTCCGTGCTTTTGCCAATGCCAACACCTTGAGCGAATTGCATGCGCTTGAAGCGCCATGAAATCGGTTGATCAAATTGCGGCCGAGCTGCAGGCTTATGACCCGCAAGCGCTGAGCGCATCCATGGTTCAAGATTTTCTGAAGCAATTGATTGAGCCCGTCCGCGAAACCGAAGAAGTTGGAATTTTCCAAGCGTTGGGGCGGGTTTTGGCCAACGACTTGATCTCCCCCATCAGCGTGCCGCCTCACGACAACTCAGCCATGGACGGTTACGCCTTTGCGGGCGCCCAGCTCAATCCCAACGCCCCACTACAGCTCAAGGTCGTGGGAACAGCTTTGGCGGGAAAAGTCTGGTCGGGCTCGGTTGGCGCTGGTGAATGCATCAAAATCATGACCGGGGCCGTGATGCCCGCCGGACTTGACACCGTGGTGCCGCAAGAATTGATATCGGGTAGCGTTGAAACAGCGATCATCACGATCGCAGCGCAACTCCTGAATGCTGGAGACAACCGTCGCTTGCAAGGAGAGGACTTGATGCAGGGTCAAGTTGCCCTGCGACAAGGCACTTTGATCGGTCCGGCAGCCCAAGGTCTGCTGGCCAGTTTGGGCATTCCCAGCGTCACGGTTTTTCGAAAACTGCGGGTGGCCTATTTCTCCACCGGCAATGAAATCCTGAGTCTGGGAGATCACCCGCGCGAAGGTGCGATTTTTGACAGCAACCGCTTTACCGTTTTGGGCTTGTTGAGCCGCCTGGGCTGTGAGGTGATTGACCTGGGCGTGGTACGCGACGAACCTGCCTTACTGGAAGCTGCCTTTCGCCGCTCTGCCAACCAAGCCGATGCCATCATTACATCAGGTGGCGTCAGCGTTGGCGAAGCCGATTACACCAAGGCCATGATGAAACAACTCGGTGATGTTGTTTTCTGGAAAATTGCCATGCGGCCGGGCCGCCCGATGGCTGTCGGTCGCATTGGCCCAGCCATTCTGTTTGGTCTTCCCGGCAACCCGGTGGCGGTCATGGTGACTTTTTTAGCATTCGTGCGACCCGCCTTGCTGCGTATGATGGGCAGTCAGGCCCCGCAACAACCCCTGCTCAAGGCTCGCAGCACTGAAGCGATCCGAAAAAAACCAGGCCGCACCGAATACCAACGCGCAACAGTCTCCACCAGCGCCGACGGCTCGCTCCAAGTCAAAACCACCGGCAACCAAGGTTCCGGCGTGCTGAGTTCGATGGTGCAAGCCAATGGCCTGATCGTTTTGCATCACCCGCAAGGCAATGTTGCGCAGGGTGACGAGGTCGATGTGATGATGTTTGAGGGCGTGATGTAGGACTGGCCCACGCACGCCGGTCGGTTTATCTATTTGGCAATCAACTCAGGGTGAGCTGCAACCGCGTCCACCGCCTCCCGCTTGTCAGCCCCAGGCACTTGCTTGCGAGCAAACAAGGTGTACATGGTGGGCACCACAAACACGGTAAGCAAGGTTCCGAGCGACATGCCGCCAACAATCACCCAGCCTATCTGAATCCGACTTTCAGCACCGGCACCGGTTGCCATTGCCAGCGGCACAGCGCCTAACACCATGGCGCCGGTGGTCATCAGAATCGGCCGCAGGCGTTGCGCCGATGCCTTGACCAGCGCCTCAATCATGTCCATACCCTGCTCACGAAGTTGATTGGTGAACTCCACAATCAAAATACCGTGCTTAGTAATCAAGCCCACCAGCGTGATCAAACCAATTTGGGAATAGACATTCAAGGAACCACCCGACCATTTGAGCGCCAACAAAGCGCCAATCATGGACAGAGGTACCGACAACATGATCACCAGCGGGTCGACAAAGCTTTCAAACTGCGCTGCCAGCACCAGGAAAATAAACAACAGTGCTAACACAAACACAATCGCCAAAGCGCCCTGCGAATTCTTGAACTCGCGTGAGGTTCCGTTGAGATCGGTGGTGTAACCCGGCTTGAGCACCTTGGCGGCGGTCTCATTGAGGAAAGTCAGCGCCTGCCCTAGCGAGTAATCCGGCGAGAGATTGGCCGTGATCGAGACCGAGCGGCGTTGTCCAAAGTGATTGAGCTCACGCGGCGAGACGCTTTCACGAATCTTGACCAAGCTCGACAACGGAATCATGGTGTCATTACGACCCCGCACATAAATGCCTTCGATGTCCTCGGGCGTGCTGCGCCCGCTGGCTTGTGTTTGCACAATCACGTCGTACTGCTCGGCATCGCGTTTGTAACGTGTCACATTACGCCCACCCAACATGGTTTCCAGCGCTTTGGCCACCACCTCAACACTGACGCCCAATTCGGTTGCCTTAGTTCGATCGACCTCGATTCGCAATTCAGGCTTGTTCAGTCGCAAATCAATATCGGCCGACAAAATGCCAGGATTCTTAGCAATTTCATCCATCATTTGACGCACCACGGCATTGAGATTTTGGTAACTGTCGGAGGTTTGGATCACAAAATTCACCGGCCGCTCACGAAAACCCTGACCCAATGAAGGCGGGGTGATCGGAAACGCTGTGACGCCGGGCAGGTTGTTGAATTTGGGCTGCATTTCACGCGCCATTTCCAGCGTGGTGCGCTTGCGGTTTTCCCAATCAATCGTGCGATAGACCACACTGGCTTGCGACACCGTGGGGTTGCCGACGTTGGCAAAAATTCGATCAAATTCTTTGTAAGGCTGACCTATTTTTTCCAGCTCCATCGCATAGCGATTGGTGTAGTCCAACGTTGCGCCATCAGGCGCGTTCACGACGGCCAGAATGGTTCCTCGGTCTTCCAGCGGCGAGAGTTCCTGCTTCATGGTCGGAAAGACCCAGACAATGGCCCAAGCGCAAGTCAGCATCACACCCACTACCATCCAGCGTGCCTGCAACACCACACGCTTTACCGAGGTCAAAAAGCCGCGTGACTGGCTCTGATAACGACTACTGACCACCCAACGCAAGGCCTGTCCATAGCGATTGGACAAAGCCGTCAGCCAGCGCTCCATGGAACGGTCAAACCAGTTGGGCGTTGGGTTGTGTTTGAGCAGCTGTTGGCACATCATGGGCGTCAGGGTCAAAGCCACAACCCCTGACACCACCACCGCACCAGCCAAGGCCAGCGCAAACTCAACAAACAAACGCCCGGTTCGACCCGGGGTGAACGCCAGCGGGGCATAGACCGCGACCAGGGTGGCGGTCATGGTGATCACGGCAAAACCAATTTCCCGCGCCCCCTTGATCGCTGCCGAGAAGGGGTCAAGCCCCTCCTCGATATGTCGGTAGATATTCTCCAGCATCACGATCGCGTCATCGACCACCAAACCGATAGCCAGCACCAGGGCCAGCAGGGTCAAGGTGTTGATGGTGAACCCGGCCAAGGCCATCAGCGCAAAGGTTCCAACCAGGCTCACGGGAATCGTGACGATGGGGATGATGGACGCACGGAAAGTTCGCAAAAATACAAAAATCACCAAGGCCACCAAAGCGATGGCTTCAACGATGGTCTGATAAACGTTTTTAACGGACCGGTCAATGAACAGCGAGTTGTCATTGGCCACATCGATCAGCATGCCGCCTGGCAAATCGGCCTGGAGCCGGGGAATCATTTCACGCACGCCTTTGGACAAGACCAAGGGATTGGCTGTAGCTTGTCGGATCACGCCCACCGCCACAGCGGAGCGACCATTGAGCCGAACCGCGCTGCGTTCATCGGCTGCCGCCTCCTCGACCCTGGCGACGTCACGCAACTTGACCGGAAAGCCGTTCACGTTCTTGATCACAATCTCCGAGAATTGCGCTGGCCGCACCAGATTGGTCTGCGACGTCACGCTGAATTCACGCTGCTGTGACTCAATTCGCCCAGCAGGCAACTCCAGGTTGCTGCGGCGAATGGCATCCTCCACATCCTGGGTCGTCAGTTTGTATCCAGCCAGCTTGTTGGGATCGAGCCAAACCCGCATCGCAAATCGACGCTCACCATAAATCCGAACATCAGCCACGCCGGTGACGGTTTGTAAGCGCGACTTCACAACCCGGTTGATCAGGTCATTGATTTCCAGACGCGACAGGGTTTCACTGCTGAACGCGAGGAAAACCACGGGGAAAGCATCGGCCTCCACCTTGGCAATCACGGGCTCCTCAATCGTGGTGGGCAGTTTATTGCGTACCCGAGAAGTACGATCCCGAACTTCGGCCGCAGCGGCATCAGCGTCTTTTTCCAACCGGAAACGAACCGAGATCTGGGCCTGTTCAGCCCGGCTGATAGAGGTGATCACATCGACCGCGTCAATTCCAGCAATCGAGTCTTCCAGTGGCTTGGTGACTTGAGATTCGATCACCTCGGCCGAGGCGCCCGCGTATTTGACACTGACGGTGACCACCGGTTCGTCAATTTTGGGATACTCGCGCACCGCCAGCCGGTTAAAGCTCACCGCACCCACCAGCAAGATCAGCAGCGACAGCACGGTGGCAAAGACGGGTCTGCGAATCGATATTTCAGCAAGTTGCATCGTGACCTCAGGGGAAAATCAGGATTTAGACTGGGGCACGCCAGCACGCGAACGCTCGGCCGCTCCAATCAAACAGGGATTAGCCGCTCCAGCTAAGCTGGCTTTGGCCCGGCCTGATTGGGCCGCGCCAGCCTTGGTCTCCTGCTTGTTGTCTTGCGCACCTTTACCGCCAACTGCTTTCGCAGCGCCGGCAGACTTGTTCAACTCAACCACGCGAACCACGGTTCCATCTTTCTGAACCCGTTGCTGACCCGCTGTGATCACTCGGTCGCCGGCCTGCAGCCCTTCTGTGATTTCAACCTGGCCTGGTCTGCGCATTCCCACTTTGACTTCAATGCGTTGCGACACTTTGGATGCGTTATCCGCACCATCGAGCAACTTGATCACAAACAAGCGTCCGCCTTGCGGCACGATGGCCTCTTCCGGGATCACCAAGGCATTTTCGCGCTCACCAAACAAAAGATTGACCCGGGCAAACATGCCTGGACGCAACTGCAAGTGGCGGTTATCAATACAGCCCCGCAAGCCAATCGAGCGGCCATTGGCATCAATCAACGGATCAATGGCCTGAATCAAGGCATTGAATTTGCGTCCGGGCAAGGCATCGAGATCGATCGCGGCTTTCTGGCCACGTTGAACTTTGGTCTGGAATCGCTCAGGCAGACGAAAATCCACATAAATGGCATCCATGTCCTCAATATTGACCACATCGGCGCCGTCCTTCAGATAATCACCCACATTGACCAAGCGGATGCCGGTGATGCCATCAAAGGGCGCCAGTATTTTCAAACGCGAAGCCGTGGCCTGAGCCAATGCCAGCTTGGCCTGAGCCACTTCCAGATTCGCAGCACTCTCATCCACCGAGCGCATGCTGATGAAACCCTGGCCTGCCAAATCTTGATTGCGCTTGTGGTTGGCCTGGGAAATCGACAACTCAGCTTGGCTTTGCTTGACTTGAGCCAAAGGCAATTGATCGTCAAACTGGACCAACAACTGACCTTTTAGCACCCGCTCACCATCGCGGAAGTTGAGTTGGGTGACACGACCACTGACCTCGGGGCGCAGCATCACGCCCTGGCGGGAACGCAGGTTGCCCACAGTCTGGGTATCGTCGGTCAAGCGCATGACCTCCACCAGTGAAGACTCCACAGCAACTGGACGGGCTGGACCGGTTCCAGCAGAACCGGCTGCGGGCGAACTGGTGCTGTCTTTGCCAGCGCTGGGTTGCGCCTTGTTTTGATACCACCAAGCCGCCCCGGAAGCAGCAGCAATGCCAACAGCGGCAATGACCGGGTAAATCAATTTGGAAGCCATGGGAAAACTGTCTCGTTTTATAGGGGGAACTGAAAACTAGTGGAAATGTAGCAGCTCCAGATTAAATTCGCTCAGCGCAGTCCCAAAGCCTGTTCCACCCCCCGATTGGCCAGCTCATCCGCTCGCTCATTGCCCGGATCACCGTTATGGCCTTTGACCCAGCGCCAGTCAATGGCGTGACCTGAAAGGCTAACGACTGCATCAAGTTGCTGCCACAGATCAACATTTTTGACTGGCTGCTTGGATGCCGTCTTCCAGCCCTTGGCCTTCCAGCCCGTCAGCCATTCGGTCATGCCCTTGAGCACATACTGGCTGTCGATGTGCAACACGACCCGGCACGGCCGCTTCAAAGCATTCAAGGCCTGGATCACGGCCATCAATTCCATGCGGTTATTGGTCGTCTGCATTTCGCCACCAAACAGCTCCTTCTCGGTGCCTGCTGACTTGAGCAAAACACCCCAGCCACCCGGCCCGGGGTTACCCTTGCAGGCACCATCGGTATAAATCTCAATCAAATTCAATTTTCATCCTTAAACATCGTGGGAGCGGTTCGCCACAGGGACGTTGATTTTGGCTCGGGACTGAGCAGTTTTCCGCGCTGGACCCAAAATTCGCATGCCTCGCTGTCTTTTGACCGCCGTCAGAAAATAAACGGCGCCAAAAAACGGCCAGGCTTGCGCGCCTGCCCGGTCCATCCAGCGCATCCGCTGCAGCCACTTCTGATTGTTCAGTGCAGGTCGATGACAACCAAAATACCCGCTTTCAATCTCACAGCCCAGCAAACGCAACCAATCCCGCAAGCGCCAGTAGCCGATCAATTCGCCGGCCTGGGGTACAAATCGCTGGCCCCAACCCATACGCTCCAAGCCCTGTGAACTGCGTTGACGCAAACCCCACAGGCTGAGCGGATTGAAACCAAAAATCAAAACCTTGCCTTCAGGCACCAGCACCCGAGCCACTTCACGCAAAGTCGCATGAGGATCAACACTGAACTCCAGGGTGTGCGGTAGAACCACCAGATCCAAGCTGTTGGCAGGAAAAGGCAGGGCAGTGAAATCCGCCATCAAATTCGCTTGCGTCCAGGCTTGGCCGGACTCTCCTGGTGATCGAGCTGAAGCTGTCGGCATTGAACCCTGGCTTTCCTGGATGGCCAACCAGCGGTGCGGCATGCGATTGGCTTGCAAGGAAGCCAATTCCGGCCAACCCAATTGAATGGCGTGGTAGCCAAAAATATCGCCCACTTCTCGGTCCATTTGTTGGCGCTCCCAGTCGAGCAGGTAATGACCTGCCGGACTGTCCAGCCATTGATGCAAACCTATAATCCCATCTGTCATGAAATCAACCCCAATCCACGCATTGTCAGGCCATACCATTTGGCTGTTGCACGATGGGATTCTAGTCACCCACCATCCCATCACGGGTGTAGGTGGTGTAGCCAACTTGCTGCAATGAAACAAGCTGTTTCAATAAGACAGCTAAGCTTTGTGTGTTTGGCCAGCCTGTTGTGGCTGAGCGCATGCAGCACCGTTGCGCCCCATGCCCCCAACACTGTTGAATCCACTGCCCCGGGCGACCCGGTTGGAGGCAGCAGTACGGTCATGGCAAGCCTTGGCAAGCCTCAGCCTCACAACGCTTTGCTACAAACGATTACGCCCGGCCAAGCCATGTCACAAGCCGTCGTACCCTTGAACACGCCGGCTGACCTGTGGGAGCGTATCCGCCGCGGTTTTCAAATGCCGGATTTGGAAAGCGATTTGGTACGGGATCGCGAGCTTTGGTACAGCTCTCGCCCCGACACGATGTACCGGATGACTGAGCGCTCACGCAAATACCTGTTTCATATCGTGGAAGAACTAGAGCGTCGCAACATGCCCAGTGAGCTGGCCCTGTTGCCCTTCATCGAAAGCGCTTTCAACCCGCAAGCTGTCTCGAGCGCCAAGGCCGCAGGCATGTGGCAGTTCATGCCCAGTACGGGCAAGTACTTCGAACTCAAACAAAATGCGTTTCGCGATGACCGACGCGATGTGCTTGCGTCAACCCGGGCCGCGCTGGATTATCTGCAAAAACTCCACGGTATGTTTGGCGACTGGCACCTGGCACTGGCCGCTTACAACTGGGGTGAGGGCAGTGTCGGCAAGGCGATCGCCAAAAATCAAAAAATGGGTCTGGCTGCCACCTACCTCGAACTCAACATGCCGATGGAAACGCGGTTTTATGTTCCCAAATTGCAAGCTGTCAAGAACATCATCGCCCGGCCCGAAGCGTTCAAATCACAACTGCCTCAAATTGAAAATCACCCCTACTTTCAAAGTGTGGAGATCAACCGTGATATCGATGTCGCCCTGGCCGCCAAGCTGGCCGAAGTCCCCCTGGAGGATTTCAAAGCGCTCAACCCATCGGTCAATCGTCCTGTGATTTTGGCTGCGGGAACACCTCAAATCCTGTTGCCTTGGGACAATGCCAAGACCTTCCTCTTGAATCTAGACGCTTACAGCGGCCAATTAGCCAGTTGGACCGTTTGGACTACCCCCACAACCATGAAAGTCGCTGACGCAGCAAAACGCAACAACATGAGCGAAGCCCAGTTGCGCAGCGTCAACCTTATTCCAGCCCGTATGTCGATCAAAGGCGGTTCGAGCTTGTTGGTGCATCGCTCCGAAAAAATCAAAACCGATGTCACGATCCAAGTTGCTGACCACGGGCAACTTTCGCTCTCACCTGAGGCTGAACTGCGGCGCAGCGTCCTCAAAGCCAAGCCAAATGAGTCGGTCAAGACCATCGCCAAACGCCACCATGTAAGTCCAGCCAGCGTGGCTTTATGGAACCAGGTGAGCGAATCGGCTGTGTTCACAGCCGGCCAGCAAGTGGTCATTTTTCTTCCAGCGCAGCCCAAGACCGTGGCCGTGGCCAAACCTGGAACTGCCACCAAGAGTCAGTCGGCATCGAGCAAGAAATCCAGCCCCGAGCGTGCGACCCGGGTGGCGCAGCATTGAACCGAGATAGTCCATTAGGCGGGCCTTCGGCTCTACGCGAAGCCTGGCGGACAATTTGCGGCCATTTTGGCGGTTCCCTCGTCGTCCATAGTGTGACTATGGACTCCTCACGACCCACCAAACTGACTCGTAACTCGCCTCGCCATGCCTACGCGTCCTAATGGACAATCTCGGTTGAACCGAAGCCCGTTTTAGTACTGCGGCTCAATCTGCCGTGATACCGGCTTGCTTGATCAAGTTGCCGTAGCGACTCAGTTGCGTCCGCATGGCCTTGGCCAATTCATCGGGTGAAGTGCCGCGCGGAGTAAGACCTTGGGCATTGAGTTTTTCCCGCACTTCGGGGTCAGCCAATGCCTTGACAATTTCACTGTGCAAGGTCTGCAAAATAGCAGCAGGCGTACCGGCCGGCGCCATCAGGGCGAACCAGGAGTTGAATTCAAATCCAGCCAAGCCAGACTCCGAAACCGTGGGCACATCGGCAAATTGGGGCATGCGCTTGGGCGTGGTCACACCAATCATTTTGAGCTTGCCCGCCTTGACCAGGGAATTAACAGTTGCAATGCCTTGAAACCCGACTTGTACTTCTTTGCCGGCCACACCCATGGCGGCCTGGGTTGCACCCTTGTAAGGCACATGGGTCATGGAAACGCCGGCCTGCGCTGCGAACAAAGCCATGGCGATGTGCTGCGGGCTGCCGTTGCCGCCTGAACCGTAGTTCATTTGTCCCGGTGCTTTGCGCGCGCTGGCCAACACATCAGCCGCAGAACGTAAGGCCGAGTCAGTCGGAACGACCAGTCCCCATTCGACCGTGGCCACCAGAGAGACCGACTCGAAGTCTTTCAAGATGTCCCAAGGCATTTTGGTTTGCAAGTTGGGCAACATGGTCATGATGCTGTCGTTGAAACCACCCAAGGTGTAGCCGTCGGGAGCGGACTTGGCAACCCGGTCAGCACCAATCAAGCCAGCCGCACCGGGCTGGTTCTCAATGACAAAGGCCTGGCCCATGTTTTGCCCCATTTTCTGAGTCAAGATGCGCGCAGCGTTGTCCACCGCACTGCCAGCGGCCAGCGGCACGATGATACGAATTGGTTTGCTGGGGTAGTTGGCTTGGGCCAAGGCCAGACTGCTGCACAGCAGGCTCAACAGCAGAGTGGCCAATTGACGTGTTTTCATAGGATGTCCTTTGATTAACTTTGCGGGATAGGTCTTCAGTTCTGATCTGAATTGGTCAAACTAGGGATACCCAACTCCAGGGCAAAACCATCGAGTTGTTTGATCAGGGCTGTGCCAATTGGAATACCGTCTCGTTCGTTCGACTGTCGGCGCTCATGGCTTTGTTCACCGGGCAACCAAATGCGCTCGACCCCCGGCATGCGCTCACTGCCACGTAATTCGCGTACCAAGTGATCAACCCGGGTTTTGAAACCGTCAACATCGCCGAAAGCGCTGAGGTCGATGGCCATGATGGCTTGGCCAGTATTGGTCACGCTGGTGTCGTCGTGGTTGAAATCAATCACTTGGCTACCCATCGATGCGCCATTGAGCGTGCCCGCCAGCAGACCCACGATCAAGGACAGTCCATAGCCCTTATAGCCGCCGATCGGCATCAGGAAGCCCTCTTCGGCACGCTTGGGGTCCGTCAGCGGCTGGCCCAAACGGTCAATCATCCAGCCCACCGGCATGGTCTCGCCACGCTGGGCTTTGGCCTTGACTTTGCCGTAAGCCGCGACAGTGGTCGCCATGTCCAGCACGACCGCAGGCTCCTGACCCGCTGGCACAGCCACCGCAATCGGATTGGTCGACAACAACATATCAAGCCCGCCCCAGGGTGGCAAATGGTTGGCATTGCCGACCGCAAAATACAGGCCAATCATGTCCTGCATCATGGGCATGCGCGCATACAGCGAAGCTGGACCAGCGTGGTTGCTGAATTGGGAGCCCACCCAGGCGATACCGCAATGGCGCGCTTTTTCAATGGCCAATTCAGCGGCGCGCTGCATCACCAAATGACCCATGCCATTGTCGCCATCGAGCAAAGCCATGCCGGCACGCTCTTGCACCACTTTGATGTTGGGACGCAAATTCAGGCCACCGGCGCGGATACGACGGGCATAGGGCATCAGGCGGATCACGCCATGACCGTCAGAGCCCTGCAATTCAGCCTCAGCCATCAAACCGCCGACGATCGCGGCGTCGGTCTGCGGCAGACCCAGCTGGATCATCGCTTGGGTGATGAACTGGCGTAAATGGCCAAATGAAACTCGTATTTCTGACATAAATTAATTACCTTGCGGGACAGACCTTTAGCTCTGTCCCCAACTGACTAAAACTTGCGGGACATACCTTCAGCGCTGCCCCCAACTGATTAAAACTGGTGGGACGACGCCACAACGGTGGAGCTCGATTATGTTCGGAAACTTTAGAGTTTTTCGGTTTCGCCAGTTCTGGGTTGCCAAGTCATGAAACGGCGTTCAAACTTGCCGACCAAGCCATCGAGCGCCAAGGCAAAAGCCGTCAACACCACGATTCCTGCAAACACCGTATTGACATCGAACGTGCCCTCAGCTTGCAGAATCAAATAACCAACGCCTCGAGCTGATCCCAGGTATTCGCCGACCACCGCACCGACAAAAGCCAAGCCAACTGAGGTATGCAGGCTGGAGAACACCCAACTGGTGGCGCTGGGTAAATAGACCGTTCTGAGCAACTGACGCTGATTAGCCCCGAGCATGCGGGCATTGGCCAACACCACCGGACTCACCTCTTTGACGCCCTGGTAGACGTTGAAAAATACAATGAAAAATACCAAGGTGACAGCCAAGGCCACCTTGCTCCAGATGCCCAGGCCAAACCAGAGCGCAAAAATCGGCGCCAAAATCACCCGTGGCATCGCATTGGTGGCCTTGATATAGGGATCCAGTATGGCGCTGGCCGTTGGCGCCAAAGCCAACCACAAACCAAACACCAGTCCCAGCACTGTACCGATCACGAACGCCAACAGTGTCTCCAGCAAAGTGGTTCCCAGATGGGGGTAAATATTGGCGTTGCCCGCTAATCCGTCGGGAAACAGTGCATTCGGAGGAAATCCAAAAGGCATGAACCAAGACCAGACCCGTCCTGCAACTTGAATCGGGTCGCCCAGGAAGAAGGCCAGTTGAGGGTCGCGCGAAGTCAGGTGCCAGACCCCCAGCATCAAGATCAAAACGGCCAGCTGCCAGGCCCGCAAATTTTTCTCGCTCGGTTGAATGTGCTGCCACATGATCAGGCAGCTTTCTTGAGTTGCTGGGCGTAGCCTTTGAGGACTTCGTCGCGCATGACGCCCCAAATCCGGGTGTGCAAATCGACAAAACGCGGCTGGCTGCGCACTTCAGCCACGTCGCGCGGACGCTCCAAATCAATCTCAAATTCACCAATCGGATGGGTTGCCGGCCCTGCTGCCAACACCACCACCCGATCGCTCAAGGCCACGGCCTCATCGAGATCGTGGGTGATGAACAGGACCGCTTTTTTCTTGGCTGCCCACAACGCCAGCAACTCGTTTTCCATCAATTGTCGCGTCTGCACATCAAGCGCACTGAAAGGCTCGTCCATCAAAATAATGTCAGGGTCGAGCACCAAAGTTTGCGCCAGTGCCGCCCGTTTGCGCATACCACCTGAGAGCTGGTGCGGATAGTGGTCGCCAAACTCGCCCAGACCGACTCGCTCGAGCCAGGCTTGGGCTTGACTGCGTGCTTGCGCCAATGGCACGCCGCGGTACTCCAGACCCACCATCACGTTGTCGATTGCGCTGCGCCAAGGCATCAAGGCTTCGGTCTGAAACATATAGCCGGCACGGGTATTGATGCCCTGCAGTGGCTGGCCAAAGACCCTAACTTCGCCGCTGCTGGCCTGCAACAATCCGGCCCCCAGATTCAACAAGGTGGATTTACCGCAACCGGTGGGGCCAACCACCGAAACAAACTCACCTGCACGCACTCTCAAAGTCGTGTTGGCAACCGCGGTATAGCGATGCGACGCGGCTGAACTACCAGATTCCCGGGAAGTGAAGGTGCAGCTGATATCGATAAATTCGAGAGCAAAGTCGGACATTCAGGCCTTGAATTTTTCCTTGGAACGGCGCGCGAATTCATTGGTATAGGTCTTGCTCAGATCAATTTTTTCAGGCTTAACACTGGGCTCAAAACTGGCCAAGGCCGACAGTGCTGTCTTGGCGCCTTCAGGCGGCATCAACCCGTCGAGCGCAATCGCTTCCCGAATATTGTTGAAAGCGGCCAAATAAAGGCCGCGGTCACCGAGCAAATAGGACTCGGGGACGGTCTTGATGATGTCGCTCGGTCCAGCCGTTTGCAGCCATTTCAAACCATTCACAATCGCATTGCTCAAGGCCTGCGCTGTATTGGGGTTCTTGTTCAAAAACTCGGTCGGTGCATAGAGACAAGCCGCAGGCATTGGTCCACCAAACACCGCTGTCGTCCCCTTGATGGTCCGGGTGTCAGCAATGATTCGCACGTCGCCTTTTTGCTCCAGCATGGTCATCACGGGATCAATATTGCTAATGGCATCAATTTGGCCGGAGCGCAGGGCCGACAGAGCGCCGGCTGCCGTCCCCACGCCGATGAAACTGACATCACCGGCCTTGAGTCCAACCCGTGACAGCAGCAAATTGGCCACCATATTGGTTGAAGAACCGGGAGCCGAAACTCCAATTTTTTTACCTCTGAGGTCAGCCACCGAGCGAAAGTTCGGCAGGTTTTTAGTCGATACGCCAAAAGCTATTTGCGGCGCCCGACCTTGCAACACGAAGGCCTGAAAAAACTGATTTTTACTCTGCAAATTAATGGTGTGTTCATAGGCACCACTGACCACATCGGCTGAACCGCCGACCACAGCCTGCAGTGCACGGGAGCCACCGGCAAAATCGCTGATTTCCAGTTCCAGCCCCTCGGCCTTGAAATAGCCCAGTTGCTCAGCGATGGTCAGTGGCAGGTAATAGAACGAGGCCTTACCACCGACAGCGATGGCAACCTTGGATTTTTCTAGCTTTTTCTGTGCCCAAACTGCGGGGGCTGCCAGGCTGGCTGTGCCAGCCAGTGCCATGGCGCCGAAATGTCGACGACTTAAACCTGCTGTGCGCATGGTGAAGACTCCTTCTTGTTGAGGTCGCTCTGACCAGAAGATATTCAAATTGATATGCTGTTAGCGTAGTGGCGCATCACGAACTGCGCATCGGTAACTTCCCGAAGGGGTTTACACCTAGAGCGAGCGCCAGCTCAGCGCCGATCGGCCAGGGCGTGGGCAATGGTGCCCAGATCCACATACTCCAGTTCACTGCCGGCAGGAACACCTCGGGCCAGCCGCGTCAGTTTCAGGCCACGGGCCTTGAGGGTTTCGCTGATCACATGCGCTGTTGCCTCGCCCTCGGCGGTGAAATTGGTGGCCATGATGACCTCTTGCACCACACCGTCCAACACCCGTTCAAACAACTTTTTAAGACCAATATCCTTGGGGCCGATGCCGTCCAGTGGGCTGAGTTTGCCCATCAAGACGAAATACAGACCCTGATAGGCCCCGGTTCTCTCCAACGCCGACTGATCGGCTGGCGTTTCAACCACACACAGTTTGCTACGGTCACGCCGCTGATCCAAACAGGTAGCGCAGACTTCGGCCTCGGTGAAAGTGTGGCAGCGCTGGCAATGGCGCACGCTGGAAACTGCTTCTTGCAAGGCGCGCGCCAACATCACGGCACCGACCCGGTCGTTCTGCAAAAGATGAAAAGCCATGCGCGAGGCCGACTTCACCCCGACCCCGGGCAGACGACGCAAGCCTTGGATTAAGCCTTCGAGCGTGTTGGCATCCGACATGGCAGGGATTTATGGAGAGTTTCAAATACACGACATCGATAGTCTTGGCTATGCCCAGGCGCTTGGGGTAGGCAGCTCCGCGGCTGTCCCCCGCCCTTTGGCCTCCTCCTTGATGCCGCTGCGCAGCCCACCCCAAACACCCGGGCATCAAGCGTGGTCGGTATGCGACGTTGGAAAACCCGATACCTTGGCAGGAGCAGGTCGGTGGTGCTCTCAGCGCAGCGGCATAAAGGAGGAGGAGTCGGCCCTAGGCCGACACGGGGGACAGCCGCGGAGTTGAGTGCGCCGCTGACTTGCTCCCGTTCCAACCAAGCCGGAGTCAAGGTAAAAGGGCTGTCGCCTGCCATCATTTGGGGAACATCCATCACGGGCGCTTAAAACGGGAATTTCATGCCCCCGGGCAGACCCGGCATGCCGGCGGAGATCTTGCCCATTTTTCCCTGGCTGGTCTCTTCGGCCTTGCGCACCGCATCATTGAAAGCAGCAGCCACCAGGTCTTCCAGCATGTCCTTATCCTCGGCCAGCAAGCTAGGATCGATGGTGACCCGGCGCACCTCATGTTTACAAGTCATGGTGATTTTTACCAAGCCCGAACCGGACTCGCCCGACACTTCAATATGACCGAGCTCCTCCTGGGCTTTCTTCATATTGTCCTGCATCGCCTGGGCTTGTTTCATGAGTCCGGCGAGTTGTCCTTTGTTAAACATAATGTTCTTTCTGGTCTGAGGAGGCGGCGCTAAAGTTGGGCCGCGCAAGGTTTCAAGAGGGTTTGATACTGCCTGGAACGATTTTCGCGCCAAAATCGCGCATCATCGACTGGACGAACGGATCTTCTTCAATGATTTTTTCTGCGCGTTGTTGTCGCTCGGCCGCAGCTGCAGCAATTCGTCGTGCCGGGCTGTCACTGACCCGTCCCACCTCGACCGCCAACTGAACACTGCCCTGTCCGATGAGCTGCAACGCTGCTTGCAAACGCTCCCGACTGGTGGACTGATTCAAGGATTCACGTTCGATCCGCAACAGCCATTGATCGGCGTCATGCGCCACCAGCTGCGACTGCAACGCCAACTCGCGTACCAAGGCAGTAACCGCTTCGTCTTTGATCAATTGAAGGACGACCGAATGCCAGAAATCACCTTCTACGCTGGGGGAAAGCTGCGCTTGGGGTTCTGGCAAAGACGCTGTTTCTTGCGACCGAGGCATGCTGCGCAAACCCGGCTCTGGCTGGAGCCGAACGGTGAGCGCCTGCACGCTTGGCTCGATTGCTGGCTGGGCCAGCGCTGGAGGAACGGAAATCGGAGGTGGTTGGAGCTGCTGAACTGGTTGGGGCTTGGGCTCAATCAGTGTTTTTTTTTGAGCAGATTCCACGGTAGCGGACGTTGGTTTGAACGCGAAAAGACGCAATAAAACCATGGTGAGTGCTGCATATTCATCGGGTGCCAAGCCCAGCTCGGTGCGTCCATGCAAGCACATGCTGTAGAGCAACTGGGTCTCATCGGGTGGCATCAAAGCAGCCAACTGCGCTGTTTCTTGAGCCTCTGGATCTTGCTCATCATTGATCGATACAACCGCCTGCAGCACCGCCATGCGTTGCAAAATGACGCTCATTTCTTCCAGCGTTGACGCTGCACTCAAGCCATGCAGGCGCAAAGTTTCCGAGGTATCGACCACCGTTTTGGCATCCCCCTGAGCCAAGGCCATGAGCAACTTGAATACATAGGAGCGGTCCACGCTGCCCAGCATTTGTCGCACCTGGTTTTCTTCCAGCGCACCCGAGCCGAAGGCCACGGCTTGATCAGTCAACGACAGGGCATCACGCATTGAGCCTCGTGCGCCCCGTGCCAGCAAACGCAGCGACTGGGCGTCGCTGCTGATGCCTTCAGCTTGTAGCACTTGCGCCAGGTGATCCCGAATTGTTTCCGGTGCCATCGGGCGTAAATTGAATTGGAGGCAGCGCGACAACACGGTCACGGGAACTTTTTGCGGATCGGTGGTGGCCAGCACGAATTTCAAGTATTCGGGGGGCTCCTCCAGTGTCTTCAACATGGCGTTGAAAGCGGTATTGGTCAGCATGTGAACTTCGTCGATCATGAAGACCTTGAAACGCCCCTGAACCGGCTTGTAGACAGCTTGTTCCAGCAGCGACTGCACTTCGTCAACACCCCGATTGGAAGCCGCATCAAGCTCGGTGTAATCGATAAACCGACCCGCATCAATGTCACAGCAGGCCTGACATACACCACAAGGTGTAGCCGTAATGCCCCCTAAACCGTCTGGCCCCTGACAGTTCAAGGACTTCGCCAAAATCCGCGCCACCGTGGTCTTGCCCACGCCTCGGGTTCCGGTAAATAAATAAGCATGGTGCAAGCGTTGCGTGGTCAGCGCATTGCTCAAAGCACGCACCACGTGCTCTTGACCCACCATCTCCGAGAAATTGCGGGGACGGTACTTTCGGGCGAGCACAAGATAGGACATGGCTCGATTCTACGGCGTGACCCCTTTTGTTTTCCCATGGCATGGACCCGTCTTGGCCTTCCATGCCCTTACAATAGGCCGCGACGGGCCCTCCCGCATGGTGAAGCGGCCAACCGGGTCAGGTGGGGAACCAAGCAGCCCTAACTGTGGAGCCAGTGCCGGGATCAGGCTCGTCAACTTCATTTGAAAATCCCGCCTCTGGGGCGGGATGTCTGTACTGCCAGTTTGGGCTCATTCATCAGAGTAGTCTGATTCCCAGTCCCGGCCAAAGTCCATGACCGGCAGTTCTTTTTGTGGGCCCAACTCACGGGCCTCAAAGCCGGCAGCCGTGGCGGGGAGCTGTCCGAAATCAAAATCCTCGGCGATCAAGCTAGATGGATTTGATTTTGCGTCCTCCTCAATCTGGGACGGACTGTTGGCTATAAATTCATCGTTTTCAGCAGGCAAATAGGTCGCTTCAGCCAGAGCTCCAACCGCCATCAAACCCGCTGCGACAAACACAGCTGTTTTCAGGAATTTTATTTTCATGACATCCCCCTTCCAAGGGTTTAAAAACCACACCCCCTCGAGCTAGGTTAATTGCTATGGCCGCCCGCACCAAGTGAGCAGACACCTGATCTGGAGCCAATCCACCGAGTTCTCCAACCTTAGGCCATAAATCTGCAATGAAGAAGGGCTTGGGGTGCAACAGAGCATTCCAAAAACTGGAATTGTTCTTATTGAGAGTTTCAAAATTCATGACAACCCGGATCTCCAGGTCAGTCTGCGTACCGATGCAAGGACGCTGCTTGCTTACTGGTGTACGCCCTGGCGCTTGGAGTGGGCAGCTCCGCGGCTGTCCCCCGCCCTTTGGGCTCCGCCTTGATGCCGCTGCGCCGCCCACCCCAAACACCCGGGCATCTAGCATGGTCGGTATTCTGCGTTGGAGAACCCGATACCTTGGCAGGAGCAGGGCAGTGGTGCGCTCAGCAAAGCGGCATCAAGGAGGAATTGTCGGCCCCAGGCCGGCAAGGGGGACAGCCGCGGAGCTGAGTGCGCTGCTGACCGGCTCCGGTTCAAGCGAAGCTGGGGGCAAGATGAAAGGAATGTCGAGTGTCACTGTTTAAAAAAAGATCAATAACTTGTCAACACGAAGCCTTCGTAATTTTTCGAAGCGATGTCGTCGCAGATTTTTCGGTATTTGTCTAAACCGGCGACATAGGGCATGAAAACGCGAGGCTTACCTGGGATGTTGGAACCTAAATACCAGGAGTCGGCCAGGGGATAAAGCGTTGTGTCGGCGACTTCGTTGACGTGCTCGACCCAGTCGTTCTCCCGCAACAGATCGGGCTCAATGCAAGTGACACCACGCGATTGCAAGTGACTCAGGCAGTCGGTGATCCAGTCGACATGCTGCTCGATGGCGGCAATCATATTGGTTTTCACCGACGGACTGCCTGGTCCAGTGATGATGAACAGATTGGGGAATCCCGCCGTCATCAGTCCCAGGTAGGTGCGCGGCCCGGACGACCACTTCTCTCTGAGTGATGTGCCGGTTTTCCCAGTGATTTCGATATCGAGCAAAGCACCCGTCATGGCATCGAAGCCGGTCGCAAAAACAATCGCATCGAGTTCGTAATCCGCCGCTTGCGTGCGCAAGCCCTGCGGCGTGATGGCCTCAATCGGCGCTTCCTTCACATTGACCAGCGTCACATTGTCCCGGTTATAGGTCTCAAAATATCCGGTATCTAGGCACAGTCGCTTGGTGCCAATGTGATGGTCTTTGGGCAGCAATAACTCAGCCACTTGGGGGTCAACTACCGTTTTAAGAATTTTCTGACGAACGAATTCACTGGCCGTTTCATTGGCCTCTCGGTTCACCAGCAAATCCTTGTAAGCGTACAGAAAACTGATGTTGCCGCCAGTTTCCCATTTGCTTTCATAGACACGCTGATGCTCCACGGGCAGGTCTTCTAGTGCCGATTTGAGTGGTGGCGGGTGACCCGCAATGCCGAACGGTGTGCGCCTGGCTTCTGCTCTGCGCTCAGGGTAGTGCGCTTTGTGGGCTTGATCGGCTTCGCGTGTCAGCGGACGGTTCTCAGCAGGCACGCTGAAATTAGCGGTACGTTGAAAAACATACAGGTGCTTGGCCTGCTGGGCGATCTGCGGAATCATCTGGATACCCGAGGAACCGGTCCCGATCACACCAACCCGTTGACCCGAAAAGTCCACCTTTTTATCGGGCCATAAACCGCTGTGGTACCAGTTGCCTCGAAAACTTTCCAGCCCTTCAAATTTTGGCACCCGCGGTAGCGAGAGGTTGCCCGAGGCCATGATGCAAAACCGGGCGCTGACACTGTTTCCATGATCGGTTTGCAGCGTCCAGCGTGTGCTCTCTTGGTCAAACACAGCAGAGATGACGCGGGTATTGAGCGCAATGTGCGGACGTAATTCGAAGCGGTCGGCGACGTGATTGGCATACCGCAGGATGTCGGGTTGGGCGGCGAACCGGTCAGCCCAAGTCCATTCTTGCTGTAGCTTGTCATCAAAAGAATAGGAATACTCTAGGCTCTCGACGTCGCAGCGGGCACCGGGATAGCGGTTCCAGAACCAGGTGCCGCCAACGCCACTACCGGCTTCGAATACCCGCACCTTCATTCCCAGCTGGCTCAAGCGATGCAAGGTGTAAAGGCCAGCAAAACCAGCACCCACCACCACCACGTCGAACTCCGGATTGAGGCTATCGCCTTTTTGTTTGGTATTTTGCATTTCTATATCTATTTCTGTTGTACCTGGCTAAGAGCCACGCCATTATCCGGACTTATCCAATCCCTACACGGTTGTGCAGTCCTGAGTAAGATGCAGAAACTTTCAACTCCGATTCGAGGGATGTCATGCGCAGTACGGCTTGGTATTCTCAGTTAGCCAAAAGAGCGGCTCATTTTTGTGGCCGGCCCCGGGTGTTTCTTATTGCCGTTGGCGTGATTGCATTCTGGATCATCACTGGCCCACTGTTTGGATTCAGCGACACTTGGCAACTGGTCATCAACACCGGAACCACCATCATCACATTCTTGATGGTTTTCCTGATCCAGAACACCCAGAATCGCGACACCGAAGCGATCCAGATCAAACTCGATGAACTGATTCGCGTCACCCAAGGCGCACACAATGCCTTGATTGATCTTGAAGAACTCGATGAAGTCGATCTCGAAATGTTCCGAACCAAATACCAAGCGCTCGCCAGCGTTGCCCGCTTAGAGCTCAGCCACGGCCTGAAAGATACCGGAACCCCGGAACCCTGACAGACCGCGCTGGGCTTTACAACTCAGGCCAGCGCCTGTTTCACCCGATCCGGTGACATGGGCAGGTGGCGCAAGCGCTTACCGGTCAACTGAAAAACAGCATTGGCGATGGCCGGGGCCACAGGTAAAACACCGATTTCACCCATGCCCGTCGGCGCGGCATTGGAAGCCACGATTTTGGAATGGATCTCGGGCATGTCGCTCATACGCAGAACCGGGTAATCATTGAAATTAGACTGCACGACAGCGCCATCTTTGATGGTCAATTCCTCCAACAGGGCAAGCGACAGACCAAACACCACCGATCCTTCCAACTGGGCTTGAACGTTGACCGGCTGAATCACCAAACCGGGGTCCACCGTGATCCAAAAGTTATGGACCTTGATTTTTCCGGTTTTCCGATTCAGCGAAACTTCGGCCACACCGGCTGACAGCGTGCCGTGGTAATCCGAAAAAGCAAGCCCTAAGCCACGGTCTTTGCGCTTGCGTTTGAAGTCGGCCATCTCGGCCACAGCGCGAATCACCGCCTGGGCCCGGCTGTCGTCCTTGGTCAGTTCAAGCCGCAAAGCCAGCGGATCAACGCCCTTGGCCTGAGCGACTTCATCCATGAAGGCTTCGATGGCAAATTTGTTGTAACCAGCACCAATGCCGCGCAAGGGCTGGACCCGCATGCCACGGATCTCGCGCACACCCTCAGCCACGACATGTGGAATGCCATAGTGCGGCAAATCAGAGCCAGCCCAACCGACGTAGTCTTTGCCGCCAGTCGCCTGGAACCTGGCCGGGGCCGCCATGGCATCGACGTTTTCAGCAACGATCCGATGGCGCCAGCCCACCAGATTGCCGCTGGCGTCCAAACCCGCTTTCATGACATGGTGGGTCATGGGACGCATGCGCGCAGCGGCCATGTCGTCCTCGCGCGTCAAAATCAGCTTGACCGGCTGCTTGGTGATGTTGGCCAACACCACGGCCTGGGCCACGATGTCGGGCGCGATACGCCGGCCAAAACCGCCGCCGACCAGGTATTGATGAACCTTGATCTTGTCGGGCGTGGTTTTTAGGATGCCCGAAGCCACGATCGTGGCGAGAAAAGCAAACTGGGTTCCGACCCATAGCTCAGCTGACAAGCCATCGGCCGCCACCTTGGCCACACAGTTCATCGGCTCCATCTGGGCGTGGTAGCAATGCTCTGAACCGTAAGTTGCGGTGATGAGCTTATTGGCCGAGCCCAAGGCGTTAGCCGCATCACCTTTCTTGTAATGGTCCAGCGCCTTGGCATTGGGATCCTGGCCATGGCGCGCATAGTCTTCTTGGGCTTTCTGCGAGTCGAATTTAGCTGCCACCGCCGTGCTGGTGTTCCAGCTTACTTTGGCTTTGAGCAGGGCCCGAGCGATCCGAGTCGCTTGGACCGATGTCCCAATGACCGCCACACCAAAGGGTAAAGTGATGACCTTGGTGACACCGGGTACTTGCATTACCTCGGCCGTGTTGACGTTCTCAGCCTTGGCCCCCTCCATCGGCGACTCCAGAACCGTCGCGTACACCATGCCAGGAACCTGAACATCCATGCCAAATTGGGCCGAGCCGTTGACCTTGGAGGCCACATCGCTGCGCCCAATGTCATTGCGACCAATCAAGCGGAATTGCTCTGGCTTCTTCAGATCGGCCTCAGTCACTTTGGGCAATTCGGCCGGTACGCTGGCAAATTTGGCGACATCGCCGTAGCTGATATGTCGATTGGACTTGGCATGGATCACCTGTCCGGCTTGCGTACTCAACTCGGCCAATGGGACATTCCACTTGGCAGCTACGGCATCGAGTAATACGCGCCGAACCTGGGCACCGGCCAACCGCAAGGGCATGAAATAACCAGGAACCGCAACACTGGCCAACGACGCTTGGCCGCCATTCAGCAGCTTGTGCGGATTGCCATAGACCTTGGGGTTGGGTGGCGCAAATTCGGCCCTGACTTTGGACCAATCGGCATCGAGCTCTTCGGCCAAAATCAAGGGCAAAGCCGTCAAAGTGCCTTGCCCCATTTCGGCAGTCGGCGCCAGCACGGTGATGCTGTCGTCAAAGCCGATCGTGACCCAGGCACCTATCTTGGTGGCAGGGTCGTTCGCCTGAGCGTTGGCAGCTGACGACAACAGACCGCCGCCAAGCGTCAAGGAAAAAGTAAGCCCACCTGTTCCCGCCAGAAATGTTCGGCGGTTCAGTTCGGTATTGAGGATTGGGTTCTGTGTGTTCATGGTTCAAGCCTCCTTGGCTGCGCGTTGGATGGCTCGAACAATGCGCGGGTAGGTTCCGCAGCGGCAAATATTGCCATTCATGTGGGCAACAATCTGCTCTCGGTTCGGATTTTTGTTCTTGTCGAGCAAAGCAGCGGCCTGCATGATTTGTCCGGATTGGCAATAGCCACATTGGGGTACTTGCTCAGCGATCCAGGCGCGTTGCAATTTGTGACTCGAGTCAGGTGACAAACCCTCAATCGTGGTCACTGTTTTTCCCGATACGGATGCCACCGGTGTCACGCAAGACCGAACCGGTGCGCCATTGACATGAACCGTGCAAGCCCCGCACTGGGCAATCCCACAACCAAACTTGGTTCCCGTCAGTTTTAAATTTTCGCGCAACACCCACAACAAAGGGGTTTCGGGTGTGACATCGACATTCGAGTTATCACCGTTAACCGACAACTTAATGGAACTCATGACTCTCCCTTTAGAAATTGACAAACTCAGACAGCCACATTTCCAACTGTCCAGCTGCTCCCTACTCTACTGGCAAGTTGGGAAAAAAAACCTGGGGTTTATGCCTAGAGCGCTGACTTCGAAGCTCCCGCAGCGCGGTCTGGCTTGAAAAAGTTCAGTGCCCCCTGACCTGCTCGCCTACCGCTAGCCAGGCAAGCGGTCAGCAAGTAGCCGCCGGTAGGCGCTTCCCAGTCCAGCATCTCGCCGCAACAAAAAACACCCGGTAACTGTTTGAGCATCAGGTCGGCGTTCAAGGCTTGCTGTGCTACCCCCCCGGCACTGCTGATGGCCTCATCGATCGGGCGCGCGGCAACGAGTCGAAGCGGCAAGGCCTTGATCGCCGCCGCCAAGACCGGCGCTTGCTGCATTTGCTCCTTGCTCAGCAACTCATGCAGCAAACCTGCTTTGATGCCATCAATTCCGAGTCGGCTTTTGAGGTGGCTTGACAAAGAACGAGAGCCACGCGGGTGCGACACCTCGGATAAAACCCGCTGCTGCGAATGGTGGGGCAGCAAATCCAGCTGAAAAGTGGCTTGGCTGAACTGTTCGATTTCATCGCGCAACAAGCGCGATGCAGCGTAGATCAAACTTCCCTCGACCCCCGTGGCAGTCGCGACAAACTCACCTTGTCGGTGAAAGCTTTCGCCTTGCGTGTTGCTCAACGACAGCGCGACCGATTTGAACGCTTGGCCCGCAAACCGAGTTTTAAAGTGCTCGCTCCAGACTGGCTCGACATCAAAACCACAGTTGGCACTGCGCAGGGGCGCAACCGCGACCGACTTCTCTTGTAACAAGCGCAGCCAGGCCCCGTCCGACCCCAGGCGCGACCAACTGGCGCCGCCCAGCGCCAAAACGACTGCATCGGCCTGGACTGATTGAGCGCCCTGCGGAGTTTCAAACTGCAGCGTCTGAGGATCTGACCAACCCAGCCAGCGGTGCCGCATGTGAAATTGCACGGGGACGCCACGAGCAGGATGGCGCAAACGCTGTAGCCAGGCGCGCAGCAGCGGAGCCGCTTTCATGTCCTGTGGGAACACCCGGCCAGAACTGCCGACAAAAGTGCTCACCCCCAGCGACTGGGCCCAGTCGCGGATTCGACTAGCGTCAAAATCGACCAACCAGTCCCGCACCCAGGGTACGGCGGGTCCATAGCGCGTGAGAAAAATCTCTTTCGGCTCGGAATGGGTCAGATTCAAGCCGCCTTTACCGGCCAGCAAAAATTTTCGTCCAACCGAAGGCATGGCGTCATACAGATCGACGGCCACACCCGCAGCCGACAACACTTCAGCCGCCATCAAGCCGGCAGGACCCGCGCCGATCACGGCTACTTTTTGTTGCATGTTCATTCAGTTAAGTCACTCATTCAGGGAGTTCTATCAGTTCACCATTGGCTGTCAAAAATGCAGCTCGAACCACTTGTCCAGGCTGCGCTGCCTGGACCGCAGCGCGGTAATTTTGAAGTTGCTGGTGCAACTCGGTGTGTTGTTGGGGCTGGGCTGCTGACTTGTAATCCAAAATCCACCATTGGCCCGTGCGTTTGTGTTGCACCAGCCGATCTAGGCGCAAGACACTGGACTGGTACAACAAGCTCACTTCATTGCCTTGCCAAGCCAGTTGGCTTTGATCCCAAACCCAAGCGCCCTGCCCCGCCACAATGCGCTGCGCCATGGCTGCAGCCTGGAGCGCCTGCGCCGGTGTCAGCGACCACTGCTGGGCCAGCAGCTTGATTTGCGACGGCGTACAGTCCAGTGCTTCGCCTCTGTGCCACTGCAACAAGCTGTGCATGGCTTGACCGATGCGTGAAGCCAGAGAAATCGGGCTCTCGGCTGGTTCTGATTTCAAGCCCAGGTTGGGCTGCTGGGTCTGCAACTCAGTTTGCAAAACCGGGAGTAGCGCCAAAGTAAAAACCGTATTGACGCGACCCAGGCCGTTGCTGGACTCCGGTCCCCTGGGCCCATGAATCGACAGCTCGAGCGGCGCAGCCTGAGGCGACATCCTTTGCCACCAGCTGCCAAGATGGGGATGCTGGGCTTGGGTGGAAGACAAAACCAGCTGCTGTTTGGCCCGCGTCATGGCCACATACAAGGCATTGAGCTCCTCACGCGCCTTGGCTTTTTTCTCTTGCGCCAAGACCGAAACAGCACAGCTCGGCGGTCTGGATTCACTGACTAGAAAAATGAATTTTTGCGGAAATTCCGCCTCGCCCGGCCAGTCAACCAACACGCCCATGGTCTCAGCGGCAGGCTCCTTGGCATCGGTATCAATCAAAAGTACCAACTTGGACTCCAGCCCCTTGGCGCCGTGAATGGTGAGCAGTCGAACCGCTTGTGCATCGGCCCGGGTCGGCACTTTCATGCCGCCGGCTTTTACCGCCCTGACAAAAGCATAAGGTGTGGCATAGCGCCCGCCATCGAGCCCCAGTGCAGCCAACAAGAAAGCTTGCAAATGGCTCAGGGTGGTTTGCCGTTGGCTGGCTGGCGCTGCTGCGACAAAACGCTGCAACACCTGTGCGTCGCGGTAGATGGAATCCAATGCATCGTGTGGCGGCAAAGCAGCAAGCCAACTTTGCCAGCGCAACAAGCGCGGGGCAATAGTTTTCAAATGCTCGGGCAAGTCCTCGGTGCAGCCCAAGATCTCAAACCAAGATGGCCGGCCTGGCGTCGCTGTTATTTGATTTTTCTTTGCTTGCTGCGCAGAACGCCCGAGCAAGGCAAGCTGAACCAAATCGGCATCGCTCAATCCAAATAAAGGTGACTTCAGGGCGCGGGCCAGTGACAAGTCATGTCCGGGCGAAACCAGGACATCGAGCAGAGCAATCATGTCCTGCACTTCTGGCAACTCAGCCAGATCGTTTTTTTCAGGCTGGACACTGACGATGTGTTGCTCGGTCAGCGCCTGCTGCATCAATGACAGCCGTTCCCGCTTACGCGACAGCACCATGATGTCCTGGGCTTGCAAATCGCCCGTGGCCAGTACTTGCGCCAGCCAAAGCGCCGCTTGACGGCATTCCTGTTGTTTCAGGCTGTCCTCGGGCAGGCTGCGGGCTTGGGTCAAGCTGTCGCGCCAAACCCGGGGCAACTCAGCAGTCGCTGGCTGCTCAGCACAGTTCTTTTCTTCGGACACCGGTGTCGGCTCGCGCGCTATTTGCGGCAAATGCAGGACTGCACCCGCCAACCTTGATTCGCTACTGTGCCATCGAAAATCCGAAAAATCACCTTCGGTCTGGGCTTTCAGCATGACCTGATTGACCAGCGCCTGAATCGCCATGGCATTGCGCCACGTGTGGTCGCAACTCAGGACAACGCCCGCCAAGCCGTCAACAACAAACTGGCGCGCTGCGGCAAACACCTGAGGCTCAGCCCGCCTGAAGCGGTAAATACTTTGTTTGGGATCCCCGACAATGAATACGCTGGGGGCTGCGTCACCACCGCCTGCACCCGCATAACTTTGCAACCAGGCACTCAGCGCCTGCCACTGCAAGGGATTGGTGTCTTGAAATTCATCGATCAATAAATGACGGATCCGGGCATCGAGTCGCTGCTGCACCCAACCACTGAGCTCTGGGTCGTTCAACAAGGCCAAGGCCGCACTCTCCACGTCATTCATGTCCACCCAACCGCGCTCCCGCTTGAGCTGGGCAAACTCCTGAAGCAGGAGTCGGGTTAAGCGCGCCATGCGCTGCTGATGGAGCCAGGCTTGGTGCTGAACTTGTGCTTGCTGGTAACGCTGCAGCAAGCCCTGGGCCAACCGAAGCTGCTCAATCCCGAGCAGCGCGTCATTGAATTTTCGAGGTTCGCCTTTTTGGGTGAGCAAGGCTTGGACGATGCCGACTTCGTCAGCTTCGGTCACGGCCTGTTCTAGCTCGCGGCCCTTGGCACTGAAACTCGCCTGGCTGGCTCGCCCTAACACCAAGGCGGCCGCCAACAACAGCTGACGAGCCTGGGCGGCTTGGGTCAACCATTCACGCGGGTGGTCGTAGCCAAGGTATTCGGGAAACTGTTGCCCCAAGCAGAGCACCGAGCCATCGACCACGCCATGTTGGTCAGCCAAAGTGAACTCGATGCGTTTGGACAGGACTTTTTCCAAAGCCTTGCGGGTCTGGTGCCGACCGAACTGGGCCACCGCATCGAAGTAGTCCTGACGCGCCACAACATCGTCGGTCACTCGCTTAGCGAAACGCCGCCAAACCAGCGCCACGGCCTGGCTATCGTCTTCGAGCAGCTCGTACTTACTGGGCAGTCCTCTTTTCCCCAAAAATGCCAGCGGCGCAGTTCGCAGCAGCGCCGCAAACCAGCTGTGAAAAGTTCGTATCTGAACCCCGCGGCCCTGAGCCAGCAGGGACGAATGAAGACTTTTCAAGGTCTCAGCGTGTTGCAACAACGCAGCTCGGCCCAAGTCTTTGGCTAGACCCCGAGACAACAGCTCACGCTCCAAGTGCTCGGGCGGGGTCTGGGCAAAATCCTTGAGCCAGTCCAACAAGCGTTGACGCATTTCACCCGCGGCTTTTTTAGTGAACGTGATGGCCAGGATTTCATGTGGCGCACAGCCTTGCAACAAGGCGCGCACCATACGTGACACCAAGATCCAGGTTTTACCCGAACCTGCGCAAGCCTCCACCACAATGTTGCGACCGGGGTCACAAGCGATGGCGTAGAAATCTTCCCGACTGATGGGCTGGCCGTTGCGTTCAAATGCCGGCTGCTTCATGGACTTTCCCAAAAGTCCTTGCGGCACAGTCCACGCGCAGAACAAAAATCACACACATCCCCTTGCCCCAAAGCCGGCAAGGCCGCCCCCTGACTGATCCGCGTCAAGTCGTGCACGATACCTTCGATCAGCGCATCGCGCTGCGGCACCACTTCTTTTTGCTCGCACCACAGGGTTTCTTTTTCTCCCACATTCACATAAGCCGCGCGCAAGGTGTCGTCGGGCAACAGCGCCGCGTAGAATGCCAGTTGCGTATCTTCCCAAGCCATTTTGTTGCGCTCCCGAGTTTTGCCCAAAGACTCGGTCTTGTAATCGAGCACCAAAGGGGAGCCATCAGGTGCGCGGTCGACCCGGTCCAGCGTTCCGACCAGGAACCAGTTCGCTACCGTCTGTTGCAAGGAGATTTCCGCCCTCTCGAAACGAACGCCCGTGGCTTCATGCTGGGCCAACCACGCCAAGTAGCCGTCGCGTAGCCGGGGCCAAGCCGCCGCGAACGGTAGGAACTCTGAGGCTTCCAAATTCATGCTGTCCGTCACGCCCTGAGCCATCTGATCAATCAATTTTTCGCGTTCAGCCAACTCGGCTATAGGCTGGTTATGCAAGGCCTCGTGAAATTGCTTGAGTACCGCATGCAGCCATAAACCGAAGTCGCGCTTGTCCAGATCCAAATCAAGCTCTTCGGCGTCTTTCAAACCGAGTTGGCGTAAAGCAAAGAAACGATAAGGGCACCGCCTCAAATCGTCATAGGCCGTTGCTGAAATTCGGGTCAAACCCAGGGAATCGCCTTGCGGCAGCGGCGGCAAAGTAGCTTGCGCCGCAACGCTGAACGGGGTCCGGGGATCGGTGCCCATTGAAAAATCTGGGCTCGCTTGCAAAGCCTGGACCCAGGGACTTGGCAACAGCGCCTCACCCGATCCATCGCTTTGTCGCCACAACACGTCGCCATACGAAAAGGCCAGGGCTTGGCGCCAGGCCGCTTGAGCAGCAGCCTCCAGGCTTGCGCGCGATGCCAAGCCCAGAGCCTGGCGCTGTGCCGCGGTCCAGTGGCCTCTAAGTTGCGCACTGGTATTGAGGTTAATTTCATCACAACCCGGGATCACGACGGCGGCAAACGGACGCCCCAGCAATTGATGCAAAGGCAGCATCACCACCTGCTCTTGCAGGGGAAAGCTCGGAATGAAATTTGAAGCTTCCAGCACCCGGTTGACCCAAGCGCTAAATTCCGAGTGATCCAAGCGGTTTTGCGATCCCAAATTATCCAGCAAGGCTTGGGATTGCAAACCGGCGCCATCTTCCTTCAAGTGCAAAACCCGGAGTACCTCCTCGCCTGCCACATCCCCTGACAACAAGGGCCACTGGCCACAAGCCTTGAGCAAGTCGTGCAGCAGTACCAGCCATTGCAGCAAGCTGTGTGTTCCTTTTAACGTTTGTCGAAAACTCTCGACGCGCAGCAACAACGCATGGAGTTCCGCATCCTTCAAAGGCTCGGTCAGCACCAGCGAACGCCAATCACGAATCTGTTGTCGACGCAGCATCTGCTCCAAGCTGCTGACCTGCTGCGTCTGAAAAGCGGGGGCATTTTTGAGCCAATCCAGCACCGCATCACAATTTGCATTCCAGCTTGCAGCGCGCAAGCTGCTCATGACCAGCGAAGCGGCTCGACTGGTGGAGAGCTTCCACCCCGTCTCATCACGCAAAGCTACACCACTGGCAACCAGCAGCGCGCGCACGCGACGCATCAGCGAGCGGTCAATGGCCACCAAGGCCAGCGGCGTTCTCTCGGAATTGACATGGCGCAGCACACAGGCGGCGGCCAGTTGGGCTTCATCCTCAGCGTCGCGCGCCGGGTGCAGTTCGAACTGCTGCCGAGGACCCGGATAACAACTCTGCTGACCGTTCTCTGGTGTCGGATCGAGCTGCAAAACCAAGCAGCGTTGCCCCAGCCGGCCGGCTAATACGAGATGCAAGGGTTCTGCCTGCAAGCCCTGCAAAATGACCAGCGCCTCGGTTTCTTGCATGAGGCCAACGTCGTGCAGCACATCCGTCGAATAAGCCGATACAGCAGCCCATTCAACAGCAATCCGTGCCAAAGTGGCTTCCACCTTCAGGTCGCTGGCCTGCATGCCCAGTTGCACCGCAGAACGAGCCTGAATTGCCCAATCAGCGCGCAACCCCGGAGTGATAGCTGCTGCCAAAGGGGCGAGTTGCTGTACCGCGTCCAGTAGATCAGGCGCCAAATCCTGCGCCCAAGAACCCTGCCCCGAACGTTCCAGCAGCGCCCGCGCCGTGAGCAAGTCCAGTCCCGTGTCCTGGCTGATGTCGGTAGCCTCAAGACTCTGTCCACCCAAGCAGCGGCTCCAGCTCTGGGTGGTTTCAAATCGGGGCGGAAAACCGCTGGGAAAAAGCTCGGACCAAAGCCGCAACGCCAAGGGAATCAACTGCGCGTAAGGTAATAAGACAATCGTGCGCGCCGGGTGTGCCTGGCAACGCTGTCGATGCTGTTCGATGCGCATCAACCAGCCCGTCTGCGGATCCAGCCAGCTTTGGAACGCCGGATGCCTTGCGTTCATGGATGGCAGCTCCGCATCAGGTCGACGCTCAGATTGGGGGACTTGATTTCTGTCACAATTCATCGACTTTATCCGCAATACATGAACTCGCGGGACAAACCGAAGCACAGGGCAGTTCTGTCCTCGATTATTTTAAAACCTTGCGGGGCAGACCCGGCTTAGCGCAGCTCTGTCCTCAAAAAACCAGGAACGACCATGGCCAGCGAACTCATCAAACACGTCACCGACACCACTTTCGAGACCGATGTACTGCAAGCCAAACAACCGGTATTGGTGGATTACTGGGCCGAGTGGTGCGGACCTTGCAAAATGATTGCCCCCATCCTCGACGAAATTTCTGCGGCTTACCAGGGCAAGCTTCAAATCGCCAAGATGAATGTGGATGAAAACCGCGAAATCCCCGCCAAGTTCGGTATTCGCGGCATCCCGACCCTGATGTTGTTCAAAGACGGTCAACTCGCCGCCACCAAAGTCGGCGCCCTGAGCAAGTCCCAACTGGCTGCGTTCATTGACCAGCAATTGAGCTAATAAGATGGACTTGCGCCGATCCTGACAGGTGGGATTGGCGCAACAGCTTGGCCCCAGCCGATATAAGCGCCCTTAAATTTCCTGTCATAATCCCGCTAGAACGCCGATAAGCAAGTCGATCGGCTCGTATGTTCTCCCGCCAAGGCCTCTGGTCTGCCCTGGCTCCAAGCTCCCCTGAATTTTTCGTTAACTCCCATTTGGGATCACTCCATGCACTTAAACGAACTCAAGGCACTGCACGTGTCGGAAGTCCTCAAACAAGCTGAAGAGCTTGAAATTGAAAACACCGGCCGCATGCGCAAGCAAGAGCTGATGTTTGCAATCATCAAAAAGCGGGCCCGTACCGGAGAGCAAATCATTGCCGATGGCGTGCTGGAAATTCTGCCCGACGGTTTTGGTTTCTTGCGCAGTCCCGACACCAGCTACACCGCCAGCACCGACGATATTTACATCAGCCCGAGCCAGGTGCGCCGCTTCAATTTGCACACGGGCGACATGATCGAAGGCGAAGTCCGTACACCCAAGGATGGCGAGCGTTACTTTGCGCTCAACAAGCTCGATAAAGTCAATGGCGGTGGGCCTGAGGAAAACAAACACAAGGTGATGTTTGAGAATTTGACGCCACTGTTCCCCAAGGAGCAAATGAAGCTTGAGCGCGACATCAAGGGTGAAGAAAACATCACAGGCCGCGTCATTGATGTCATTGCACCCATAGGCAAAGGCCAGCGCGCCTTGCTGGTGGCGCCGCCCAAAAGCGGCAAGACCGTGATGATGCAGCACATCGCCCACGCCATCAGCGCTAACTACCCCAACAGTCACATGATGGTGTTGCTGATCGACGAGCGGCCCGAAGAAGTGACCGAAATGCAACGCACGGTCAAAGGCGAAGTGATCGCCTCCACCTTCGATGAGCCTGCCGCCCGTCATGTACATGTCGCCGAAATGGTGATCGAGCGTGCCAAGCGTTTGGTTGAATTGAAAAAAGACGTGGTGATCTTGCTTGACTCGATCACCCGCTTGGCGCGTGCC
Organism: Burkholderiaceae bacterium; assembly: GCA_049296795.1. GTDB lineage: Bacteria > Pseudomonadota > Gammaproteobacteria > Burkholderiales > Burkholderiaceae_C > CAXNKH01. The sequence continues at coordinate 161,220 of JBAQTC010000007.1, read as the reverse complement.
TATAACAACGTGGTCCCATCCTCAGGCAAAGTGCTCACCGGCGGTGTGGACTCCAATGCCTTGCAGCGCCCCAAACGATTCCTCGGTGCAGCTCGCAACGTCGAAGAAGGCGGCTCGTTGACCATCATCGCCACCGCGTTGATCGACACGGGAAGCCGCATGGACGAAGTGATTTTTGAGGAGTTCAAGGGCACCGGCAACTCTGAAATCCACCTCGACCGTCGCCTGTATGAAAAGCGTGTATTCCCCTCGATTCAGCTCAATCGCAGCGGAACTCGACGCGAAGAATTGCTGCTGCAGCCTGAAATCTTGCAAAAAACCCGCATCCTGCGCCAGTTCCTCTACAACATGGACGAAGTTGAATCCATGGAAATGGTTCTCAAGCAAATGCGGGCTACCAAGAACAACAGCGAGTTCTTCGACATGATGCGAAGAGGCGGATAAAGTACGGCCCCCACGCTCCCCCACTTCATGTGGGTCGCTGCCCCCCAGGGGGGAGCATTTCGCCTTGGGGCGGCCCGGCGGCGAAACCGGCCCCCACGCTCCCCGAGGGGGCGCAACCATGCTTGGGACGGCCCTCCTCTGCGGTTATAATCCCTGTTTTTGCGACAAGTACACCAGATAGGCTGGTGCGGCTATTGCTGATGAAAGAAAATATGAAACCTGGCATTCACCCCAATTACCGCGACGTTTGCTTCTTGGATCTGTCCAATGGCTTCAAATTCGTCACCCGCTCCTGCGTCAACGCCAAAGAAATGGTGAAAATGGACGATGGCCGAGAACTCCCCCTTTACAAACTTGACACCTCGAGCGAGTCGCACCCCTTCTACACGGGTACCCAGAAGTCCGTGGACAATATGGGTGGACGCGTTGAGCGCTTCCGCAACCGTTTCGGCAAAAACGCTGCCAAGTAAACAGCAAGCGAATCGGAAACAAGGCAGCCCGGGTAACCGCGCTGCCTTTTTCATTGCCCCTTAATACCCTACGCCATCCGATCGTGAAACACGCTAGCCCCGCCATCGTCGCCCAGTCGGCCGTTCGCCGCCTGCCGCGCTGGGCCTTGCTGCTGTTTTGCTTAGCCTACGTCCTGCCCGGTTTCATTGGCCGTGAGCCCTGGAAGGGGGCCGACATGGCTGAGTTCGGCTACATGGCTGAGTTGGCCCGGGGCGGTGTTTCATGGCTACATCCCCAACTCATGGGCTTGGTGCCCGAAGTTGATGGCTTGTTAGCTTATTGGCTGGGTGCCTGGGCCATCCAACTCGCACCTTCCGCACTGGCAAGTGAACTGGCTTCCCGCATCCCCTTTGCCTTACTGCTCGGGCTGGCCATGTGGGCCACTTGGTGGGGAACTTATTTCCTGGCCTTAAGCCCCAAGGCGCAGCCAGTGGCCTTTGCCTTCGGTGGCGAGGCCTTGCCCACCGACTATGCACGCGCCATTGCCGACGGGGGCTTGCTGGCTTTGATCGCCTGCTTGGGTCTGGCGCAGCTCTCGCATGAAACCACGCCGGCCCAGATCCAGCTGTCATTTTCCGCCCTGACTTTCTATGCTTTTGCCGCCCTGCCTTACCGGACAGCACTGCCCATGCTGCTGGGCACGGTTGGGCTGGCTGGCCTGACGCTCTCAGGTGCTCCCAGCCTGGCCGTTGTACTCGGTCTTGGCGGTGTCCTGCTGGGCCTACTCGATCGCAGTGAACCACACCAGCCGGATTCAGACAGTCCCATCAACTACCGGCGCAAACTCATGGCACTGGTTGGTGTCACGCTGGCATTGGCTGGACTGGCCAGCTGGTTGGAGCTCTGGCAATGGCGCATCGTCTTGCCGCAAGCGCAGTGGCTGGTATGGCGCAACCTCGGTCGTTCATTGCTTTGGTTCACTTGGCCGGCCTGGCCACTGGCTTTGTGGAGTCTATGGCGCTGGCGTCAACAAATCTCCAGCGGGGAAATCAGCCGCCATTTGGCCTTACCTCTGTGGTTTGTGCTGGTCGCTTTGCTCACCACCTTGCTCACCAGTGCTTCGCATCGTTCGTTGCTGCTGGCACTACCGGCGCTGGCAACATTGGCTGCCTTTGCTCTGCCCACACTGCAACGCAGCGTTGCCGCGCTGATCGACTGGTTCACCCTGCTCTTCTTCTCAGGTTGTGGTCTCATCATCTGGATTGTGTGGCTGGCCATGCAAACCGGTTTCCCCGCTCAACCCGCAGCCAACGTCATGCGACTGGCTCCCGGTTTTACGGCCAGCTTCTCCTTGCTGCCCTTTCTGTTGGCCCTGTTCGCCACTTCGGCCTGGATCTGGTTGGTGATGTGGCGGGTCGGGCGACACCGTGCTGCCATCTGGAAAAGCTTGGTCCTACCGGCCGCAGGTGCAGCCCTGTGCTGGTTGTTGTTAATGAGTTTGTGGTTGCCGCTGCTCGATTACGCCCGCAGCTACGCACCCCTGGTCAGCCAGGCCAACAAGCTGGTGGGGAAAAATGATTGCGTAGAAGTGCAAGGCCTCAGTCGGGCCCAGATAGCGGCCTTGCGTCACCAAGCTCAGTTCAAGCTGACACCGACGAACGCCACCATGCACTGCCCATGGCTGTTGCTCAGCAGTGAACAGCGCGCCGATAAAGCCGTTGATTTGCAGCAATGGCGCTGGCACAGCAGCTTGCGTCGCCTGGGCGAACGCAGCGACAACATGCAGCTCTATCAGCGCAAAAATCCGATGGCCTTGAGGGAGAGTGCCCCAACCCCGCCCACAACGCATTGAGCATGTTTTGTCAGAACTGAGAATCATTGGTCGGCATGCCGCGACCGTTTTGGTTGGCCAGTTGGCGGTGATGGCTTTCGGGGTGACCGACACCATCGTTGCCGGGCGCTACTCAGCCCAGACTCTGGCCGCTTTGTCGATCGGCTCGGCCATCTACATCAGTGTTTTCGTTGGCTTAATGGGCGTGCTGCAAGCCCTGCTACCGGTCTGGGCCGAGCTCCATGGGGCGCGCCGACTGCTGGAAGTCGGTCGCTCATTTCGGCAAGCACTTTTTCTGTGCTTGATCACCATGGTGCTGGGTATGGGCTTGCTGCTTTGGTCCGAACCGCTGCTGCGCTGGACTGATGTGCCGCTGGCACTTCACGCTGAAGTCAAAGCTTATCTTGCCGTGCTGGCCTTGGCCCTGCCGCCCTCTCTGTTGTTTCGCATGTTCAGCACCCTCAACCAAAGCCTGGGTCGTCCGCTCTTGGTGACCTGGCTGCAAATAGGCTCGCTGTTGGTCAAAGTACCGCTATCGATTTGGTTTGTATTTGGTGGCGTGGGTCTCTCGCCCCAGGGCGCTGTGGGTTGCGCTTGGGCCACGCTGGTGGTGAACTACCTGATGCTGGCTTGCGCCTTACTTTTACTGCGACGCCAAGCGCTGTATCGGCCTTATCGAATCTGGAGTCGCTTGGAGCGCCCGAATTGGTCTGCGATTGCCGGTTTCGCTCGCTTAGGCCTGCCCGGGGGCTTGGCCATCATGGTTGAGGTCACCTCTTTCACGCTGATGGCCTTGTTCATTGCCAGACTCGGTACGGTGGCTTCGGCCAGCCACCAAATTGCCGCCAACCTCACTGCCCTGTGTTACATGACGCCGTTGGCCATTGCCATCGCAGCGAGTTCGCGCGTCAGCTTTTGGATAGGTGCTGAGCAAGCCAGCCAAGCCCGCTACGCAATTCGTCTGGGACTAAAAATGAGTATGGTTGCAGGGCTGTCGCTGTCTTTGATCATGCTGTTGGCCGGACCGGCCTTGGCTAGTATTTACTCCAACAACCCGCAAGTTGTGGCCGTTGCAACAACATTGCTGAGCTGGGTCGCGCTCTACTTGATCGCCGATTCGATTCAGGTAGTGTGTGTGTTTTTTCTACGCTGCTTCAAGGTCACACTGCTGCCCTTGCTGGTCTATGGCCTGCTGTTATGGGGTTTGGGCTTGGGTGGCGGTTATCTGCTGGCCTACCAAGGCCTGGGGACCTGGGCGGCATGGCAATCAGCCGCCGCATTTTGGGCCAGTAGTTCGCTTGCGCTAGGTTTGACCGCTGCTATTTTTATGCTGCTTTTGTGGCGCGTTTTGAATCTTCAAAAGGCAAATCGTTGAGCTCATTCCCAGCCGGCAATGGACGCAAGCGATTGGCCGGGAAAGACATGGTAAAAACCGAGCCTTGGCCTAGGGTGCTGGAGATTCGCAATTCAGCACCATGGCGTTGCAGCACATGCTTCACAATGGCCAGGCCCAATCCCGTGCCTCCAGTTTCCCGGGAGCGACTGCGATCGACCCGGTAGAAGCGCTCGGTTAATCGAGGCCAATGCTCGGGTGCGATTCCGGGTCCGGTATCCAATACGGAAAACTCGAGACCACCGGACTCCAGCCGCTTCCATTCCACGCGCACCGCCCCCCCGGCCGGGGTGTAACGAATGGCATTGCTCACCAAGTTGGACATGGCGCTGAGCAGTTCGTGGGCTGAACCAGCGATCTCCAGCTCGGGGGCCGCTGAAAAAACCAGTTGATGTACAACCTCGCCGGTACGGCCCAAAGTGGCTGAAAGGGCACGCGCCTCATTTCCCAGTTGTTGCTGCAGAACAGACAGATCAACCCACTCTGAGAACCCCGGCAAAGCCATACCTTCGATTCGTGACAAAGTAAGCAAGTCATTGACCAGTGTTTGCATCCGGATCGATTGCTCGGCCATCAAGTTCAAATAACGCTGGCGCTCTTCCTCGTTGAGTTCCAGCGTTTGCAGCGTTTCGACAAATCCGGCAAGAACCGTCAAGGGGGTTCGGATTTCGTGCGTCACATTGGCCACAAAGTCGCGCCGCATGGCGTCGGCTTGCTGGAGCGCCGTCACATCGCGCGACAAGAGCAAACGCCTGGACTGGCCATAGGAATGCAGTTGAACTGACAAGCTCACTGGCCTTGCCGGCGTACTGTCGCGTCCGGGTAGGGTGACCTCACCGTGCTCGTCGGCATTGGCGTAGTACGCCGAGAAACCAGGATCACGAACCAGAAAAACAAAATGCTGTTGCAAATCGCGTTGCTCATCCAGCCCGAAATGGTTGGCTGCAGTTTGATTGAACCACTCAATGCAGCCCCGGGAATCCAACAACACCACGCCGTTGGGTGAGGCTTGTAACGCGGCCAAGAATTCCTGCAATCGATGCTCACTGTCGTGGACCAAGCGCTCGCGGCTACGCAGCGAACGGCGCAGTCGAACTACCTGCTGCCCCCACCAACTGTTGGGTGGAAAATCCAGCGCTGCGTCATCGCTTTTTAGCCAGTTTTTAAACTGTGCTGCGCGGTACAGGTCAATGACCAGCCAGATCAAGCCCCCGATGAAGCCGCCCAGCAGCGCACCGCGCCAAGCGTGATCATCCTGCAGCAGCCGATAGACCAAGCCTGCAGCAGCCAACTGACAGAAAATAAAAGAGAAAAATCGCCAGAACATGGCAGAGGATCCGGCCTAGGCCGCCAAGGTCACCCCGACCTGTGCAGTCAGACGGTAGCCCGCGCCACGAACCGTTTCGATCATGGCGCCCGCCACACCAAGGGCTTCGCGCAATCGCTTGACATGAACGTCCACCGTGCGCTCTTCAATGAACACATGATCGCCCCAAACCTTGTCGAGCAACTGGGCGCGACTGTGCACCCGTTCTGCATGGCCCATGAAAAAAGCCAGCAGCTTGAATTCGGTTGGCCCCAATTTGAGCGGCTGATCGTTGAATGTGACACGGTAGGTCGATGAATCCAGGGCTAGCCCGGCCAGCGCGAGGACACCACCGAGCCGCTCGGGGGCACGCCGGCGCAGCAGGGCCCGCACCCGCGCCAGCATTTCTTTGGTCGAAAAAGGCTTGGAAATGTAGTCATCGGCCCCGGCATCCAGCCCCGCCACCCGATCCGATTCGTCACCCCGTGCAGTCAGCATGATGATGGGAACGGCTTTGGTGCGGGACTGCGAGCGCCAGCGCTTGGCCAATGTCAGCCCACTTTCCCCGGGCAACATCCAATCCAACAAAATCAGGTCGGGTAACACCGCATCAAGCTCGCGCTGTGCGCTGCTGCTGTCCATGGCCCAGGTCGGAGAAAATCCGTTGTGACGCAGGTTCACGGCAATCAGCTCGGCAATGGCTGGCTCGTCTTCAACGATCAGAATTTTGGGTTGATTTCTCATGAGACCGTAGACTCAATTTCTTCAATCGGTGTATGACGAACATCGGTCCCTTTGACAATGTAGATGATCAGCTCAGCTATATTTTTGGCATGGTCGCCAATGCGTTCAATCGCTTTGGCGACGAACAACAGATCTAGGCTGGTCGAAATGGTGCGCGGATCCTCCATCATGTAGGTCACCAGTTTGCGAACAAAGCCGTCAAACTCTTGGTCAATCAAGTCATCTTCTTTCAGAATAAAAACAGCCGAACTGGTGTCGAGCCGGGCAAATGCATCAAGCGACTTGCGCAGCAAACCTGAAGCCAAATCAGCAGCAATATTGAGCTCATTGGTCGGCAAGCTACGGGGCGATCCCCCGGCGATGATGGAGCGCACCATACGGGCAATTTTCTCGGCCTCGTCGCCAGCGCGCTCCAGGTTAGCCGTGGCCTTGGAGATCGCCATCAACAAGCGCAGGTCACGCGCAGTGGGTTGACGCCGCCCGATGATGGAAGCCAGATCACGATCAATCTCGACTTCCATCGCGTTAACCCGCGCTTCAGCTGCGATGACTTGATCTGCCACTTCACCGCTGAGCTTTGACAAGGCATAAATGGCTTGGTGGATTTGGGATTCAACCAAACCACCGAGTTCCATGAACCGACTCGAGACTGCAGCAAGCTCGCTGTCAAATTGAGTTGATAAATGTTTTTCTGGCATCTCATTCTCCTATGGAGTTAAGGACAGGTTTTGCACCCAGGGTGCGTCCGCTGTTCCACAAAATCTCACTAACCAAATCGTCCGGTAATGTAGTCTTCCGTCTCTTTGCTCGAGGGCTTGAAGAACATCTGCTCGGTGGTGCCGAACTCAACCAAATTTCCCAAATACATATAAGCCGTGTGATCACTGCAACGTGCTGCTTGTTGCATGTTGTGGGTGACGATCACCACGGTGTAATCACTCTTGAGTTCACCAATCAATTCTTCAATTTTGGCCGTGGAAATGGGATCCAATGCGGAACAAGGCTCATCGAGCAACAACACTTCGGGCTTGATCGCAATTCCACGCGCAATACACAGACGCTGCTGCTGACCACCCGAGAGACTGGAACCACTTTGTTTCAGTTTGTCTTTGACTTCGGGCCACAAGGCCGCTTTACGCAAAGCCCATTCGACCCGATCTTCCATGTCCGACGTGTTCAGCGACTCGAACAACTTCACGCCAAAAGCAATGTTGTCGTAAATCGACATCGGAAAAGGCGTCGGTTTTTGAAACACCATGCCAACCTTGGCGCGCAACAAAGCCACATCGGATCGACTGGTCAGCAAGTTTTGACTGTCGAGCAAAATTTCACCTTCGGCACGCTGGTCGGGATACAACTCGAACATGCGGTTGAAGACCCGCAGCAAAGTCGATTTACCGCAGCCCGAAGGACCAATAAAGGCCGTGACCTGGTTCTGGGGGATTTCCAGATTGATGTCTTTGAGGGCATGAAACTTGCCGTAAAAAAAATTCAGGTTCTTAACCGAAATTTTCGATGCCGGAACGCTCACTGATTGATTTGCCATGTCTTTTGCCTTGGATGAGGGTGGGTGGGCGATGTTCGCCCTCAGTCTTTATGTCGGGTCAGAACGCGGGCCAAAATATTCAGACCCAACACCGTCATCGTGATCAGGAGCACGCCGGCCCATGCCAATTTTTGCCAATTCTCATAAGGACTCATGGCGAACTTGAAAATTGTCACGGGCAAGCTGGCAATCGGCCCACTCAGATTTGAAGTCCAGAACTGATTACTCAAAGCGGTGAACAGCAAGGGGGCCGTTTCGCCCGAGATACGGGCGACCGCCAGCAAGATTCCGGTGAGCACGCCGGATCTGGCCGCTCGCAGGGTTATCAGGGTGATGACTTTCCACTTCGGCGCACCCAGGGCGTAAGCGGCCTCACGCAAACCTGAAGGAACGAGTTGCAGCATATTTTCAGTGGTCCGAATCACCACCGGAATCACGATCAAGGCCAGCGCCAGCACGCCGGCCCAACCTGAGAAACTTTTGAAACGCGCGACCACCACGGCATAAACAAACAAACCAATCACAATCGATGGCGCCGACAGCAAGATGTCGTTGACGAAACGAGTGACACTCGAGAGCAGGGCCTTGGGGTCGTATTCGGCCAGATAAATTCCCGCCATGATGCCGATCGGTGTGCCGACAAAAGTCGCGAGTGCCACCATCAGAAAAGAACCATAAATTGCATTGGCTAACCCGCCCGCCTCATTGGGTGCAGGCGTCATTTCGGTCAAGGTCGCCAAAACCAAGCCATCAAGACCCAGACGCAGGGTCTCCCACAAAATCCAGAACAACCAGAACAAGCCAAAACCCATTGCCAACAGTGACAGGGTCAAGGCCAATTGATTGACCCGCTTGCGCCGTGCAAACTTGGCCTTTCGCGGATCTTTTGATGGCTCGCTCATGTCTTGCTACCTTCGCTCTTTTTGAGCCGGGACAACAACACTTTGGACAAAGCCAGCACCACAAAGGTGATGAAGAACAAGACCAGACCCAAATAAATCAGGGAAGCTTGATGCAAACCGGCGCCGGCTTCAGCGAACTCATTGGCCAGCGCCGAAGTAATGCTGTTGGCGGCTTGAAAAACACTGAGTGAATCGAGTTGGTTCATATTGCCAATCACGAACGTGATTGCCATGGTCTCACCCAAAGCCCGACCCAGCCCCAGCATGATGCCGCCCAACACACCCGCCTTGGTATAGGGAAGCACGACTTTGGAAACCACTTCCCAGGTAGTGGCCCCCAAACCATAGGCCGATTCCTTCAAGAGGGCCGGCGTGACTTCAAACACATCGCGCATGACGGCGGCAATAAAGGGAATCACCATGATCGCCAAAATGATGCCGGCCGACAAAATGCCTATGCCCACTGGAGGACCCGCGACCAAGGCGCCCAGATACGGAACACCGCTTAGCCAGGACTGCATAGGCATTTGAACGTAAGTGGCAAGAATGGGGCCGAACACCAGCAAGCCCCACATGCCATAAACAATCGAGGGAATCGCCGCCAGCAACTCAATGGCCGTTCCCAAGGGGCGCTTGAGCCAGGCCGGCGACATTTCAGTCAGGAACACGGCAATACCAAAACTCACGGGTACGGCGATCAGCAAGGCAATCACCGAGGTGGCCAGCGTGCCATAAATCATCACCAAACCGCCAAAATCTTCTTTGACCGGATCCCAAACGCTGCGTGTCAGAAAACTCAACCCGTATTTTTCGATTGCAGGCAAGGCACCGAACAACAAGGACAACAAAATCCCAGTGAGCAAAGCCAGTGTCAGCCAGGCTGCCATTTTGGCGGCAAAGGCAAACAGCACATCGGCAATGGAATTGGTCCGGACCGAAGGCGGAAGTGGAGATGCAGGTCGACTCATAACAGCTAACGTCGATTTTTCAGACATGTTCGGATACTCGAACTCTAGTGTAGATGACATGACCCGCCCTGCTCTCACTCAAGCCGAGAAACAAAGCTTCTTACTTGAAGCTCACTGACTTGCCTGAGCCATCCTTGATTTCACTCCAGGACTTCTCAATCATCAGCTTCACAGAGGCCGGCATGGCCACATAGTCCAGATCGTCAGCCGCTTGGTCACCATTTTTATAAGCCCAGGCGAAAAATTTCAGGGCAGCGCTGGCTTGGGCTGGCTTGTCCTGCAGCTTGTGCATCAGGATAAAGGTCGCACCCGTCATTGGCCAGGCATTTTTGCCGGGTTGCTGGGTCAGAATTTGATAAAAGCTCTTGGTCCAGTTGGCACCTGCGGCGGCGGCCTTGAAAGCGTTTTCATCAGGCGAGACAAAATTGCCCGCACTGTTTTGCATCTGGGCATAAACCATTTTGTTTTGCTTGACATAAGCGTACTCAACATAGCCAATCGAGTTAGGCAGGCGACCAACAAATGCCGCCACACCTTCATTGCCCTTGCCACCAGCACCGACCGGCCAGTTCACTGCCGTACCCTCGCCCACTTTGGATTTCCACTCGGCATTGGTTTTGCTCAGGTAGTTGGTGAAGATAAAGCTGGTGCCCGAACCGTCAGCCCGACGAACGGGTGCAATCGCAACATCAGGCAAGGCCAGCCTTGGGTTCAAGGCCTTGATCGCTGGATCAGTCCATTTGGTGATTTTTCCCAGGAAAATGTCACCCAAAACCTGCCCGTTGAGCTTGAGCTGACCGGCCGTAAGCCCCTGAATATTGACCACCAGGACCACACCACCAATCACGGTGGGGAATTGAATTTGTCCTTTTTTGGCCAATTCTTCGTCGGTTAAAGGCATGTCCGAGGCGCCAAAGTCGACGGTCTTGGCATCAATTTGGCGAATACCTGCACCTGAGCCGACCGACTGGTAGTTCATTTTCGCGCCCGTGGTCTTGAAGTAATCAGCAGCCCACTTGGAATACAGGGGTGCGGGGAAACTCGCGCCTGCACCAGTAACATCCTGGGCAGCAGCCATACCGCAAGTTGCCAACGCCGCGACAACAGGCAGGCTAGAAACAGCATGTTTAAAGCTCAATTTCATCAAAATCTCCTAGGGGTTAAGCGAACAGGTCTTACTTTAAGAAAGATTTGTGACAACTATGTGACGTATCTACGAGGATTCAAGAACACCTGCCCGGCGCGCAAGGCGGTGACAATACAGATCTTTGTGCTTTACCCAATTCCACCATGTCCGACAATTTTGATTCTGTCAATCCGCAAAAACAGCGCCGTGGTCTGAGCCGAATCTTTCACGCTTTTCAGTACTCTCTGGCGGGCTTGCGCGCAGGCTGGAATGAACCTGCTTTTAGACAAGAAGCTTGCTTGGCTGTGGTACTGGTTCCTCTGGCTTTTTGGGTCGGTCACGACTGGGTAGAAATCGCACTCCTAATCGGAACCGTGGTGATCGTGATGGTGGTCGAACTGCTCAACACCGGCATCGAGTCGGCGATCGATCGAATCGGACCGCAGTGGCACGACTTGTCCAAGCGCGCCAAGGACATGGGAAGCGCCGCCGTATTGCTCAGTCTGTTGTTATGCCTTGGCGTTTGGTTAGCAGCGATTGCCAACCATTTACTCGCCTGAACTCGCTTTCGAATCAAGCCAATGACGTTTCAAATTGCTGCTGACTTTTTGGTCTGACGTTTTCGTGTCCGTTAAATAAAATTAACACGACAATCGAAAATAGCGCCCCCAGGTCAGAGGCTTATTTAGTTGCTTTGGTGTCGCTAAAACGACCGTAACTTTGGAGCAGCGCGTAGCGGCGCTCCAACAACTCCTTAGGCTTGAGATCGACGACCTGGCGCAAAGCATCGGTCAGCGCGCGCTTGAGAAACACCGCCATTTGTTTGGGGTCGCGATGTGCGCCGCCCAGCGGTTCATTGATGATTTTGTCAATCAAACCCATGGCTTTGAGACGGTGCGACGTGATGCCCAGCGCTTCAGCAGCATCTTGGGCTTTTTCTGCGGTCTTCCAAAGTATCGAGGCACAACCTTCTGGGCTGATGACGGAGTAAACCGAGTACTGCAACATCAGCACCTGATCTGCCACGGAAATGGCCAAAGCACCGCCCGAACCACCCTCGCCAATGATGGTGGTGATGATGGGAACTTCGAGTTGGGCCATCTCAAAAATATTGCGGCCAATGGCCTCAGATTGACCGCGCTCTTCGGCATCGATACCGGGATAAGCCCCCGGGGTGTCCACAAAGGTGAAGACCGGAAGTTTGAACTTCTCGGCGGTTTTCATCAGGCGCAAGGCTTTGCGATAACCCTCGGGTTTGCACATGCCGAAATTGCGCAAAGCGCGTTCCTTGGTGTCGCGCCCTTTTTGCTGACCCAGCACCATGCAGGCCATCCCATTGAAACGAGCCAGGCCGCCGATGATGCTCAGGTCGTCGGCAAAGTGACGATCCCCGTGTAACTCAACAAAATCGGTGAAAATTTCGTTGACGTAATCCAGGGTGTAGGGGCGCTCTGGGTGGCGCGCAATTTTTGTAACTTGCCAAGGATTCAGCGCACTGTAGATATCTTTGGTCAGCTGCTGGCTTTTCTTGGCCAATTGGTCAATCTCTTTGGAAATATCGACCGCAGATTCATTCTGCACATAGCGCAATTCGTCAATCTTAGATTCGAGTTCGGCTATGGGTTGCTCAAAGTCGAGAAATGTTTTTTTGGCCACGAATTTCTCTCTAGGTAATGGGAAGGCGGGGCTGGTTCTTTTCTTGGCCCACGCTTAGGCGGGAAGTCAATAGATCACGGGCAGGGGATCGAGCGAGCGCCAAATATACCAAGTCGCCACACTGCAATACGGCGCCCAGCTGGCAGCCACTTCGCGCGCTTCGCTGCGGCTGACATCCTCACCGGAAAAATAGTTCTTGCTAATGCCATTCATCAAGCCCACATCGTCCAGTGGCAAAACGTTGGGTCGCAGCATGTGAAATATCAAAAACATCTCAGCCGTCCAGCGCCCAATGCCTCTGATCGCTATCAGTTGGGCAATGATGGCCTCATCGTCTAGCTCGGACCAGTCCTTGCTTTTCAGAGTTCCATTGTCAAAATGGAGCGCCAAATCAACCAAGTATTCCACTTTGCGCACACTCAAGCCGGCAGCGCGCATGTCGTCCACTTTGAGTTTGAGCACGTTGGCAGGGGTCATTTTTTTGGGCAACACCGCAAAGCGATCCCACACCGTTTGCGCCGCTTTGACCGAGATCTGTTGGCCGACGATGCTACGCGCCAAGGTAGTAAAAGCATCGCCCCTGACCTGCAGGCCAGCCTCGCCGAGCTGGGGAATCAAGCGCTTCATCACCCGGTCTTTTTTGCTCAGGTGTTTACAGGCCTCAGCCCAGTACTGCGGTATGGCCAACTCACTCACGTCGCTGCCTCCCAGCTGGTGCCGGCCGCAGAATCCTTGAGAACGATACCTTGAGCCAACAACTCATTGCGGATGCGATCTGATTCGGCAAAGTTTCTATCTCGTTTGGCCATGGCTCTTTGTTCAATCAAGCTTTGGATTATCCCCTCGTCCAGTCCTGCGCGCGCTTGTAGAAAACCCTTAGGCGGGGATTGGAGTAAACCCAGGCAAGCGCCCAGCCCCTTGAGCAGACCGGCCAGCGCACCCGATTGCGTCTTGTTGACCTCAGTGGCCAACTCGAACAAAATCGCCACCGCCTCTGGCGTGCCAAAGTCCTCATCCATCGCCGCCTTGAATCGCTTGGCATAAGGATGGTCCCAGTCCAGCGCGCCCTCTTGGGCTGGCACCAAGTCCAGCGCCGTATAAAGGCGTTTGAGCGACGCCCGTGCATCCTCCAAATGGAGGTTGCTGTAATTCAGAGGGCTGCGGTAATGGGTTCGAACAATAAAGAAACGGACACTCTCAGCATCAAATTCTTGAAGTACTTCTCGGATGGTGAAAAAATTACCCAGGCTTTTGGACATTTTTTCGCTGTCCACATTGATAAAACCGTTGTGCATCCAGAACCGGGCCAGTGGTTTTCCAAAAGCACCTTCACTTTGAGCGATCTCATTTTCGTGGTGGGGAAACTGTAGATCAGCGCCACCACCGTGAATGTCAAAACTCTCGCCCAGCATCTCGCAACTCATGGCCGAGCATTCAATATGCCAGCCCGGTCGGCCCAGCCCATAAACACCGTCCCATTTAGCCTGCACGGGCTCGCTCGGTTTGGCCGCTTTCCAAAGTACGAAATCCAGTGGGTCTTCCTTGCCCCCCTGCACCGCGACCCGTTCGCCTGAGCGCAACTCGTCGGGCGATTTGCCACTGAGTTTGCCGTAACCGGCGAACTTACGCACGGCAAAATTGACATCGCCATTGCTCGAGCGGTAAGCCAGTCCTTTTTGCTCGAGTTGGTCAATCAGGCGCAACATCTGGGGTACATAGTCGGTCGCGCGCGGCTCAAACGTGGGGCGCTCTATCCCCAGCGCATCGGCGTCTTGGTGCAGGGCTTGGACCATGCGCTCGGTCAACGCGCCAATGGTTTCTCCATTCTCCAGCGCGCGCTTGATGATTTTGTCGTCGATGTCGGTGACGTTGCGCACGTAAGTGACACGCAAGCCACTGGCCTTGAACCAGCGTTGCACCAGATCGAAAGCGACCATCGATCGGGCATGGCCCAAATGGCATAAGTCGTAGACCGTCATGCCGCAGACATACATACGGACGTGGCCAGCCTCCAACGGTGAAAAAGGTTCCAGAGCACGCGACAGCGTGTTGTAAATTCGTAAACTCATGAGCTTTGTGTTGTCCCGGCTTCGAATGCGGATCGGGAATCCAATCACACCCCTGGGCTACAATTCAGCGCAGTATATAGCCCCGACCGAAGACGCAGCCCCTGCTCCACCCCACTGGTTTTATGAAGCTCTCGCGTTTCGCTTTTTTTCGCATCCTGTTCTTGCTTGCATCGGTTCTGCCAAGCTTCTCGGTACTGGCCGATGAGTACGCCGAAGTTCAACGACTGATCCGTTCCCAGCAATTCAAGCAGGCCCTGAACCAGGCCGATCTCTATTTGGCAAACAAGCCGCGCGACCCCCAGATGCGCTTTCTCAAAGGTGTAATCCAAACCGACAGCGGTCTGCCAGAGCAGGCCATGAACACTTTCACCGCGCTGATTCAGGACTATCCGGAGTTGCCCGAGCCTTACAACAACCTGGCCGCTTTGCACGCCCAGAAAAACCAATTCGAGCAAGCCCGCGCAGCTTTGGAAATGGCGATTCGAACCAACCCGAACTACGCCATCGCCCATGAGAATCTGGGCGATGTCCTGGCCCAACTGGCCAGCCAGTCGTACGCGCGCGCCCAAGAACTGCAAGCCAACCCCAAGCTTCCTGCAAAACTGCAGTTGCTACGTGAACTGCTGAATTCAGGAGAGAAAAAATGACCAGATTAAACCGACGCTGGGCCACGGCTTGGCTTTGCAGTCTGGCTCTGGTGGGCGTAGCTGCTGCGCAAGACCTTCCCAAAGTCAAGTTCAACACCAGTGCCGGTGACTTTGTGGTTGAGCTCTACCCTGAAAAAGCACCCAAGACGGTGGCGAACTTTTTGCAATACGTCAAAGACAAACACTATGACGGCACCATTTTCCACCGCGTGATCGCCGATTTCATGGTTCAAGGTGGCGGTTTTGATACCAAATACCAGCAGAAGAAAACCCGTGACCCCATTGCCCACGAAGGTCAGGAAGCCCTGGCCAAAGGCGGTCCCCGCAACACGGTGGGAACCCTGGCGATGGCCCGCACCAGTGAGCCGCATTCGGCCAGTTCGCAGTTCTTCATCAATGTCAAGGACAATGATTTTCTCAATCCGACTGTCATCCCGCCGGGCGATCCGGTGCCCCAATTCGAATACCAGGGCCGCAGCTACCTCAACACGCCACGCGCCAATCTGATCAACGCACCTCAGTTGTTTGGCTACACCGTGTTTGGGAAAGTCATCGTCGGCATGGACGTGATTAACAAAATAAAATCCGTACCGACTGGTGAAGGCGGCCCTTTCACCAGCGACGTTCCCAAAATCCCTGTTTTTATCCACTCTGCCAACCTGTTGAAATAAATTATGAGCAATCCCCAAGTCGAACTCCACATCACCGGTTACGGTGTCATTACCCTTGAACTCGACCAGGACAAGGCCCCCAAGTCTGCGGCTAACTTTTTGAGCTACGTCAACAAAGGCCATTACAACAACACCATTTTTCACCGCGTGATTCCCGGCTTCATGGTGCAAGGTGGCGGTTTCGAACCCGGCATGAAACAAAAAGGCTGCGATGAACCCATCAGCAACGAAGCCAACAACGGTCTGAAGAACAACAACTACAGCGTGGCTATGGCGCGCACCAGTGACCCGCATTCGGCCACGGCTCAATTCTTCATTAACGTGGCCGACAACGGTTTCCTGAACCACACGGCCATCAGCGCCCAGGGTTGGGGTTATGCCGTGTTTGGCAAAGTCATCGCCGGCACCGAGGTGGTGGACAAAATCAAGGCCGTCGCCACCGGCAACAAAGGCGGTCACGGCGACGTGCCCCGCGAAGACGTGGTGATTGAGAAAGCCGTCGCGCTTTAAACCCAGTGGCATCGACTGTCGCCCGAACAGCGGAGCTAACAGCGCCTGCCGCTTGGCGAACAGTCGATTTCCTGTCCGACCTGCACCTGCAGGCCAGCGAAACCGAGACACTGGCAGTCTGGCAGCGCTATATGGCGCAAACCCGCGCCGATGCGATTTTCATTCTGGGCGACCTGTTTGAGGTCTGGATCGGTGACGATTGCGCCACTCCTTCCTCTTTTGAGCACCGCTGCTTACAAACGCTGCGGGCCAAGGCGCAGCACTGCGCCGTCTTTTTCATGCATGGCAACCGTGATTTTTTGCTGGGCGATGATTTCGCCCAGGCCTGCGGTATCACCTTGCTGCATGATCCGACCGTGCTGAATTTTTCGGGTCAACGCTGGTTGCTGTCCCATGGCGACGAGCTTTGCTTAGCCGACCATGACTACCTCTTGTTTCGCGCGCAAGTTCGCAGCCGCGCTTGGCAACAGGAATTTCTGAGTAAACCGCTGAGCCAGCGACTGTCGATTGCGCTGGATTTACGTCAACAAAGCGAAGCCCGAAAACGCGAGGCCCGGTCCTACGCTGACGTCGATGCCGATGAGGCCATCCGCTGGCTTGAAAAAGCCGGCAGCCCGCACTTGATTCATGGTCACACCCACCAACCAGCCGACCATCAGCTGGGCGTCGGCTTGCGCCGCAGCGTGTTGAGCGACTGGGATGCCCGTGTCACTCCACCACGTCATGAACTGCTGCGACTGAGTTTGAATCCTGCTTCGCCGCATATGGCCATCGTCCCGCAACGCATTTCAGCCCATCTTGCGTGATGAAAGCGCTCTCAGCGCTTGAGCAAAACCCGCAACACGTTTTTAAGACGCCGCTCGGAGCGCGCCTCGAATTCGCTGGCCAAAACCTTGGCCACGTCCTGGGTCCAGGTCTGGGCAGGTGACGGATCGTTGCGCCGTGTCAGCATTTGCAGCTGCAAGGCCCGGCGATCGTTCAAAAGCTCGGCCGGTGTTGGCAGCTCCGAGGCCATTTCAAGCCGTAACAAAGCTTCACCCGCCTGCGCCCCAGCCGCGCTGCTCAACGCCTGACCCCAGCTGCTGCTCGCGGTGCGGGCAATGCGGTTGTCAAACTCTTGCGCAGTAGGCATCAGTGAAGCATCCCGTTTTTCCCAAGCGCCCAGTAACTGGGTCAAGGCTTCGCCATGGGCCTGTGCTTCGAGCTTCTTCAATGCCAGCTGGGCATGTTCGAGCGCTTCACGCTGGGCTCGGAACGCCACGTCACCCAGGCGTGGTGCCTCTTGCCAGGCCGCTCGCTCAAGTGGCACGCGCTCAGCACCGCGCTGCGTCGAATGGGTGTCGCGCGAGTCACGCCGGCTGCGCTCATCACGTCGATCACCAAATTTACCGCCCCGGCCTGGGACCACCGGCTCGGTCTTTTTCATCCCTGGCCGATCATCACCCCGCATGGCAATCACGGGCTTGGGTGGTGCTTTGGGCGCGACCACCGCAACCGCTTCGACATCCGCCACAGCCACCCCTTCAAGTTGAACCGATGCCTCAACAGCCGCTTCAACCGCAGCTTGCGCCACCACCTGGGCTTGGGCTTGACCGCGCAAGGCAGCATCCAACGCATTCATGGCATGACGAATCTGAGCTGCATCGCCCGTGGCGTTGGCCACCTCCAAGGCTTTGGAGGCCTCCAGCACCAGGCGGTCCCGTTCGCTCAAATCGGCTGTAGCTTTCTCGCGCTCTGCTGTTTTTCGATCAAAAGCTTGGTCAATCGGTTTGCGAAATGCATCCCAGAGTTTTTGCTCAAGCCGGCGCTCCAGCGGAACTGCATGCGCTTCGGCCTGCCAGCGCGTCTGCAAAGCCTTGACGGCATCGATTCGCAACACAGACATCGCACCGAGTTGAGCCGACTCTTCAATCATGGTCTGACGCAGCGCCAGACTGCGCTGTTGCAAAGCCTCCAGTGGTCCGGCGGCTTGCGCCATGGCGTCCTGCCACAAGGGCTGCAACTCGGCAAAAGCTTTTTCGCTGAGGTGCCCGGCTTCACGCCAACGTTCAGAGAACTGGTGCAAGATCCGGTTAAAGCCTTTCCAGTCATCGTCCAAAGCCGTGGTGTTAGCCGCAGCCCAGGCCTTGACCTCTTCAATCATGGCCAGACGCTGGAGCCGGTGTTCCACCGCCTCGGTTTTCACCTTGTCCAACCAGGCAGCAACCACTTTGTAGGCGGCGTTGCAAGCATCGTCAAAACGCTTCCAAAGTCCGTGGTTGGCGACACCGCCTTTGTCGATCTGTTTCCATTGTTCACGCAAAGTCCGCAAGCTGTCTTGCATCTTGCGTCCCCCCAGGGCTTGGCCTTCGGGGCGTTGCAACAGGGCTTCGGCTTTTAGCACCAGCTCCTCGCGCAGCTGATCGGCTCGCCAGCGTTGCCAGCCTTCGAGTTCACCGGCTGCTGCCAGCGCTGCATGCGCCTGCTTATCGAGCTTGCCCTCTATCAGGGCGCCAAACTCTTTCAAGGCGTTGCGTAGCGCGTTCGCCGCACCGGCACTGGCTTTGCCGTGGCCCTCAGAAATTTCCTGCTCGAGAGTGCGCAGTACCTCGCTGACCACTTGAGTCGCTCGCTCCCTGAGTTCGGGATCCACCTTGGATGGTGCTGGGCTTGGACTCGGGGTCAAGGGCAGACCCCTAGCCAAGCGCAATTCGTCGGCCCAAACCGGTACCGGTGGCAAAGCCTCAGCCGGATTCTCAGAAGCCGCCAAGGTTTGCTGCAAAGCACTGCTAAAGGCTTCCCACACCAACACCAACTGGTTGCGCGAAGCGTCCAGCAAGGGAACAAACTTCAAGTCAACGCTAGACCAGTTGCCATCGCCCACAATGTCGTTGGCCTGGGTTTGCCAATGCGCAACGTCCTGTTGTATCGACTGCATGACCGCTTGCGCATCGCGCCATGATTTGGTCGACAACACCTCGATCCGCTGTGCCAACAACACCGCAGCTTCACGCTGTACCTGGACCCGATGCTGCAAATCTTCGATGCCCTTGACCCGTTGCGCCAGCAGGCCCTTGAGCGCAGCCAAAGGCTCTTTGCTCAAGGGCGCACCTGCTTTGGCTGCATCACGTTGCCAGGCCAGTGCGTCCGCAATATTGAGCTTGGCGCCATCCAGCAGGGCTTGCGCCTTGTTTGTCCATTCCAAAGCGATCGCCTCTTGCCCTTTGCTGCGCTTAATCTCGTCGAGTTTTTCACGCAAGAGTTTGGCCGCCCCCTTGTCGCGAGCGCTCAACTCCTTGAAGACCTCCTGCATTTGCTCCTGGCTCGGGTTGCTGGCCAACCAGTCGCGCACCCGTGAGGTGCGCTCGCCTGAAGTCGGCGCCGAAAAAGCCCCACCGGTCAGGGCGTCCAAGGCTTGCGTGTCATGGGGTCTAGAGGAGGCTTGCGTCACGTCAATGGTTTCTTTGAAAAACCGCTATTTTCGCCGGATTTTGCAAACAACTCTGAGTTGCACCGGTGAAAATGAAGAAAGCCCGGTCGATTGGCCTAACCAACCGCTCCGGGCTTGACGGCTGACACAAGGTCTTTGCCGTCTCAGATCGCAGTGGGGAGAGTTAAGTCCCGCATTGCGCAGGGATCAATAGATTGATCCCTAGGAGTGCCAGGTTCGTTCGTCTTGCTTACCCTGAGGTAGCGACTCCCTACTTGTGACAGAGCGCCTGTTCACACAGGCATTTAGAGAATATCAGGTTTCAGCGTTCCAATCAAAATTAAATTCCAATCAACAATCCAATTACGATTAAGCCGTGATGGTGCTTTGAAGGCGCAAGCCACCTTTTATATGGAATATAGAAGTCGTTCTTTATTCTTGACTTGATATAATATCGAACTTAAAATCCGCCGGTTCTTGAAAACTTCAAGGACAACACGAGCCCTCTGCCGCATAGCGGCGAATTCAACGCCTGCCGAGTGCCGAGCTGGCCCAGCAGGACATGAATGGCGTACCAACCCAGACGTGGCACAAGCCGGTTGCACTGGAAACAGTCTCAACCTGGCGACACCACGCGAGAAGAGGACATGCTATGACAGCGTCTGATAACTTGAGCCTCGGCGTGCGAACTTTCGCATCCGATATTGCCGATGGCTTTTTTGAAATTACCCATAACGGTTTTGCCCTGCTGGGCTTGATCTTGATGTTTGCCGTGATTACGCTGACTGCGCAGCCCGATCTGCGCCAAGCAGGTGAACTGCAACTCATGGGTTGGCTTAAAACCCGCCAAATTTCGGTGCTGGGCATCGAAGTCAACACCGATGCGATTGATCGCGCGACTGCGGTCAATCCAACCGACCTGCCCAAACGGCAGGCCACCCTGGCCTTTTGGTTGAGCAAAAAATACCGCGTAGCGCCTGAACCCCTCAGTGCGCTGGTGGCCGAAGCCTATGAAATTGGTTCCCGTACCAAACTGGATCCGACCCTGATTCTGGCCGTGATGGCGGTTGAATCCGGCTTCAACCCCTTTGCCCAAAGCGCGGTCGGAGCCCAGGGTTTGATGCAAGTCATGACCAAGATCCACAGCGATAAATACGACTACTTTGGTGGAAAATTTGCCGCTTTTGACCCTTTGAGTAACTTGCGGGTCGGCGCCAAAGTGCTGCAAGACTGCATCAAACAAGCCGGATCGATCGAAGGTGGCCTGCGTTTTTATGTAGGCGCTGCCCACATTGAAGACGATGGTGGCTACGTGGCCAAAGTCTTGGCCGAATATGCCCGCTTGCAACAAGTCGCCAACGGCCAGAGCGTGCCACATCAATCCGCAGCACTGCCACCTGCCTCCGCCAAAAGCTAAGCCGACAACGCTCAAATACCCTGGGCTACACTTGGCGCTTCATTGAATTGCCGGGCCCGCCATGTACCAGAACTCACAGCTTGTAGAACAAATAGATCCTGAAATCTGGGCCAGTATCCAGGCTGAAAATGCCCGCCAAGAACAGCATATTGAGCTGATCGCCAGCGAGAATTACGCCTCGCCTGCGGTCATGGCAGCGCAAGGCTCCCAACTCACCAATAAGTACGCCGAAGGTTATCCCGGAAAGCGCTATTACGGCGGTTGCGAGCATGTGGACCGGGTCGAGCAACTCGCGCTAGACCGGGTCAAGCAACTTTTTGGCGCTGACGCACAGGGCTGGTCCGCCAACGTCCAACCCCACTGCGGTGCTTCGGCCAACCAAGCGGTGTTGCTGGCCTTTTTGCAACCGGGTGACACCATCATGGGCATGAGTCTGGCCGAAGGCGGCCATCTGACCCATGGAATGGCACTGAATATGAGTGGCAAATGGTTCAAGGTGGTGAGTTACGGGCTCAATGCCCAGGAAGCCATCGACTACGACGCCATGGAGCGCAAAGCCCATGAGAGCAAACCCAAGCTCATTATTGCCGGCGCATCGGCCTATGCCCTACAAATCGATTTCGCCCGTTTCGCCCGGGTAGCCAAGGACGTGGGCGCGATTTTCATGGTCGACATGGCGCATTACGCCGGCCTGATCGCTGCCGGGGTTTATCCCAGTCCGATACCGCATGCCGATGTAGTGACTTCGACCACCCATAAAAGTCTGCGCGGACCGCGCGGCGGCATCATTTTGATGAAACCCGAACATGAAAAAGCCATTAACAGCGCCGTTTTCCCTGGGCTGCAGGGCGGCCCCTTGATGCACACCATTGCGGCCAAAGCTGTCAGTTTCAAGGAAGCACTGGCGCCCGAGTTCAAGCTGTACCAGCAGCAGGTGTTACGCAACGCCAGCGTCATGGCTGAGACCTTGACCGAACGCGGCCTTCGCATCGTCAGCGGCCGCACCGAAAGCCATTTGATGTTGGTCGATTTGCGCTCCAAAGGCATTACCGGCAAAGAGGCTGAAACGGTGCTGGGCCAAGCCCACATGACTATCAACAAAAACGCCATTCCAAACGATCCGGAAAAACCCATGGTCACCAGCGGCGTTCGCATTGGTACACCGGCTCTGACCACCCGTGGCTTCAAAGACGAAGAAGCCCGCCTGACCGCCCATCTGGTCGCCGATGTGCTCGATAACCCGCGCGACCCCGCTCATCTGGCCGCCGTCAGAACCAAAGTCGATGCCCTGACCAGCCGTTTCCCGGTTTACCGCTAAGTCCACCCTCCCCCTGCCGACGATGAAATGTCCATTTTGCAGCCACGCCGACACGCAAGTGGTGGAGACCCGGATTTCCGAGGACGGCGAC
Source organism: Burkholderiaceae bacterium (assembly GCA_049296795.1). GTDB lineage: Bacteria > Pseudomonadota > Gammaproteobacteria > Burkholderiales > Burkholderiaceae_C > CAXNKH01. The sequence continues at coordinate 138,722 of JBAQTC010000007.1, read as the reverse complement.
TTCATCCGGCGTCGTCGCCAATGTGCAAGCTGTGAAAAACGCTTCACCACTTACGAGCGACCCGACGTCAACTTTCCGGCCATCGTCAAAAAAGATGGGCGGCGCATCGAATTCGAACGCAGCAAATTGTTGGCCTCCATGAACCTGGCTTTGCGCAAACGTCCGGTGAGCACTGAACAAGTCGACAGCGCGATAGAGCGGATCGAGGAAAAATTACTCAATTTGGGACTGCGTGAAGTTCCTTCAGCCCGCATCGGCGAACTGGTGATGCGCGAACTCAAGAAGCTCGACAAAGTGGCTTATGTCCGCTTCGCCAGCGTTTACCGCAGTTTCGAAGACATTGACGAATTCAAGCTGCTGGTCGATGAGGTCAGGCGCTAAAGCGTGGTTCAGCCCACAGCATCAACTGTGGCGGTAATCCTGCACCACTTGGGTCTGCCGTCTGGACACTGACAGCCGTTCTGGCCAATCCCGCAACACGGCGACCCAGCGCTCCTGAGCCGGTTGCCACTCGAAGCCAACAAGCTGACTGCGACTCACCAGGCAATTGCGGTGAATCCGCAGAAATTCCCCCGGGAAATCCTGCTCGATCTGACTCAGGCTCTCGCTCAAGATGTATTGCGTCTGGCGGGTGCACAGCGTCACGTATTTGAGTTCGGCCCGCAAATACAAGACCTGCTCCAGCGCAACCCGTAACACCCGACCTCGGTCATTGACCGTGAAATAGCTCGTCACCTCGGCGGCACGCTTTGGCACCCGCTGCAAGGCCGCTAGCAAGCGCTGCCTGCGCACCGGTTTGAGCAAATAGTCCAGCGCCGCCACGTCGAACGCGGCCATGGCGTGCTCCTGATGCGCTGTCACAAAAATCACGGCAGGGGGCTTGGCGCGCTGGGCCAAAGCTCGGGCGCAAGCTAGCCCGTCCTGTCCCGGCATATCGATATCCAACAACACCAGATCGGCCCGCTCCATCGCCCCCTCCTGCAATGCATCCTGGCTGCAAGCCGCTTCTCCCACAACGGTGTTGGCCAGCTCATTGTTGCAATCGACCAGCAGGTTGCGCAAGCGTTTGCGCGCCAAAGCTTCGTCATCAACGATGAAAATAGCCAGGGGTTTGAGCATGGGCTTAAGCATAGTGAATCGGCAATCGCACGCACACCACGAATTCCCCCTTGGCCTTGGTCGTGCGCAAACTGGCTTGCACGTCAAAGTGCAGCTCAAGCCGTTCCCGGAGATTGGCCAAAGCCAGGTGGTTGCCCTGGGTCGGCACGCCATCCTCGGCGCAGGGGTTACGCACGAAAATGACCAAGTGGCCATCGTCTTGATAGGCCTCAACGCTGATGTTAGCCCCGTCCTGATGCCCCGCCACGCCATACATCACGGCGTTTTCCACCAAAGGCTGCAACAACAAAGGCGGCACTAACGCTGCAGCTGGTGCATGGTCACATTGCCAATTGATCCGCAGCCGGGAACCAAACCGAATACTTTCTATCTCGGCATAGGCCCGGGCCAATTCGAGCTCCCGACTCCAGGGCACCAGCACCCGGGGCTCGGCCAACAAGGCCCGGAACAGATCAGCCAGGTTTTCCAGCATGGCCTCTGCTTTGTGTGGCTCATCCCGAATCAAGCCCAGGACGCTATTGAGCGAATTGAATAAAAAATGCGGCTGAATTCGGGCCTGTAAAGCCATCAAACGGGCTTGCCCCGCCACAGGTGACAGACGCAATTGACGCCAATTGAAATAAAAAAGCAGTGTGGCCGCCAGCCCCGCCGCCAGCAGCGCGCTGCGCAGCAAGCTTTGCTGCATTTCTTCGGCATACAGTTGGCGCAAACTCCAATCAACCCCCAGCGTCAACAGCGCCACCAACAGCAGCACAACCAACACGCCCCAACGGTAGGGCAGCCGGAGCAAGCCCGGCGACACCACATAAAGCACCGCCGTTGTGAGCAACAACACCGGTTCGAACAACAGACCCTGTGCTAGGTAGTGGTTGCTGGCGCCAGTTAAATCCGTCGTCAGAATAAAAGCAAAAATCAGACGCAAAGTGAGCGCCAGCAACAGCATGCGCAAAATCACCCCCAGATTGCGGAAATCAGGCAGGCTGTTGGGGATGGCAGTTTTCATGGATGACCGTTCATACCACTTAGAAGCACTTTTGTCTGACCGATTTTGCATCTGATTCCAATTGGTTTCATACTCGGTACAGATCCACAGGAGCAGAGCAATGCAGCGACAAGCTCACAAGCACAAGGGTTTCACACTGATCGAGTTGATGATCGTGGTGGCCATCGTCGGGATTTTGGCGTCCATTGCTGTGCCCAATTACCAGCGCTATGTGATGCAATCACGCCGTGGTGTGGCGCAGGCCTATATGTTGCAACTGGCGCTGGCCCAAGAGAAATTGCGCGCCACCTGCAGTTTTTACGCGGTGACGCTTGACACCAGCTTAACCAATGGTTTTTCCTGCGGTGCAGACGCTGCAAACACCAAAGTCAATTTTGTTGCCACCCACCCTGATGGCTATTACACCCTGTCGCTGTCCAGTGTCACAGCAGCCAGCTACATCATTACGGCAACGGCCCTGGGCTCCCAGGTCAACGATAGCGGCTGTACCCCCTTGACCCTGACCGAAGCCGGTGTCAAAGGGCCAAACGGCTGCTGGAAGAAATGATTGTGAAAACGAACAAGTCTTCTTTTCAGTCCGGCTTCACCCTGGTCGAGCTCTTGATCGCCATCGTGGTCGTGGCTATTCTGATGGCCATTGCCATACCCTCTTTCCTTCAGACGCTGGATAAACGTAGGTTGGTCGGTGCGGCAGATAATTTATTGGCCAATCTGCGTTACGCCCAGGCCGAGTCCATCAAAACCAATACTCAGATCACGGCCACTTTCACCGAAGGTGCAACCTGGTCCTATGTGGTGAATTCTTCGCCAGCCAAAACCACCCTGGGCGCCGATTACCAGGGAACATCCATCACAGTGGCAACTATCGGACCCATCACGTACAACCCCATAACTTTCGACCCCAAACGCGGGATGATGGTGCAGGCGCCTGCTGCTGCATCAAGTCTGATCGAAATTACTTCAGCGCTAGGTTTTAAATTGGGCCTGGAAGTCAGCCCTCTCTCGCATATGCGACTTTGCAGCCCCAACAATGTAGGAGGCTACCCAGCATGCCCATGAACCCAAAAAAACAGCAGGGGTTCGGCCTGATCGAACTCATGGTCGCGCTGGTGATCGGCATGATCGTGGTCGGCGGCGTACTGGCCTTGTTTGTCAACACCCTGGGCAGCAATTCCAGCCAAATGAAGATGTCGCGACTGAACAATGAATTGCGCATGGCCATGACCAGCATCACCCGCGACCTTCGTCGTGCCGGCTACCACAACTGGACAATTCCCCAGCTGACCACCGGCATTTATCTAACTGGCGGTGCTGGAAAAACCAGTCCACAGCCTGTGTCCACCATTACGTCAGGCACAGCCAATGACGAAGTCGACGTTTCCTATGATGAAAATTCAAACTCACTGTATACGGTGACAGAAAGCTATGGTTTCAGATACGACAGTACCGACAAGACCATTGAAGCAAAAATAGGCGCAGGTAGCTGGTCGTCGATCATTGACACCAATGCGATTGAAATCACCGCGTTCACCATCACCAATATCTCACCGGCCGCCATCGCCCCTGTCGGGGCCACATCGAGTGTCACCGTGCCGGTTTACAGCATCAGCATCACCGGCCGCTTGAAGAACGACACAGCAGTGGTACGAACTCTGCAGGAAACAGTCCGCCTGCGCAACGTGATCGTGAGTTGATGCCATGAAATACGCCGCCTACCTCGCACACCAACCCGCCTCGACACCCATGCGTCTCGCGCGCCAGCCACAAGCTGGCTACGTCACTTTGAGCATCGCCGTTATTTTGCTCATCATCCTGAGTTTGATGACTGTTTACCTGAGTCGCAGCGGCATCATTGACATCCGCACCTCGGCCAACAAAACTCGCTACGCCCAGGCCTTAACAACGGCAGAGCGCAACCTCGAAATCGGACTGGCCTGGATAAGTCTGAGCGCCAACCGAGCCACGCTGACACCTGCAGCCTGGGTGTTGTGCAACGATGGGACGCTGGCGTCCTACAAAGCCGCGGCCCTGGGAGCAACTTGGCGCTGTTTACCTAAAACTTCCAACTACACCGATGGCGTCACAACGACCACGGTCACTTTTGTGATTGCCACTCCGGCTGATGCTTTAGCCAACGGCAAGACTTACACCCTGGTGGCTGAAGGACTGTCCAGCGATGGATCGGCGAATGCTGTCGTCAAACAAGGCGTGTTTTTTTATTCGGTCAATGGCGGCGCCGGAGCTGCACCACCCCTCATGGGCTCAGGCAATATTCCCCTGAACGGCACATTCAGCGTGGTGACCAACCCCAATAGCGGTGGCCAGGGTGTTCCTGTTTCAGTTTGGAGCAAGATTACTGTACCAACGCCAAGCGGCTCATCAGCCACCTGTCAAATTCAAGAATACAACCAAAATGGCGATTGCTCGACCGCGGCGATCAGCAGCAGTCTCGGCAAGGGCAAGGACATTGTCGAAAACGACGCCACCGGTTTCCCATCCGATGTGTTTCAGTTCATTTTCGGCATTCCAGCGGCCAGTTACCAAACCGTCAAATCCCAGGCCACGCAGGTGGCCAATTGCAGCAACTTGAACGGATTAAAAGGCATCGTCTGGGTGGCTGCAGAATGCACCATCCCCAGTGGAACCACGGTGGGCAGCACATCCGATCCCGTGGTCCTGGTAGTCGAAAGTGGCAATTTCACCATGAGCGCCAACTCCACTTTTTATGGTTTGTTGTTTGCCTTTGGCCCCACGGGACCAAGCTTTAACGCCGGGGACATCAAAACCAATGGCGGCGCCACTTTTTATGGTTCCATCATCTCGAACGATAGCGTTGATATGGGACTCAACATCAACGGCACGTTCAACATGATTTACTCCAAAGACGTGATGGGTGCCATCTACTCGCCTACGAATAATCAGTTCAAAGTCATGGCAAAAATTCCCGGCAGCTGGGCTGACTATCTCTAAGTTCAAGAGTCATACCATCATGAACAAGACCTTACATTCCCGACCCTCCCTGAGGCAGCAACGGGGTGCCGGCCTGATCGAAGTCCTGGTCGCCATTTTGGTATTGGCTGTTGGCATGCTGGCCATGGGAAAAATGAGCGGCCTGCTGATTCGCGATGGCGGAACCGCCAATAACCGGGCCATCGCTATTTCACTGGCACAGCAAAAACTGGATGATTTGAGAAGTTTCAAGTGGGTCAGTTTTCCCAATCCGGATGGAGCAACTTGTGGCTCAGGAATATTCTGTTATTCGGAAATCGGTAACAACACGGGTGGAAGCAAAAACGGGAACAGCTTGGTCTATCCAGCCGGCACTGTACAAGTGGGCAACACCACATTCAGCCGCAATTGGGTCGTTGCCCCCAATACTCAATTCAACTTACTGACCGTGACCATCAGCTGGACCGATAAAAATGGCAACGGCACAGAAATTTTGCAAACGGCGCTGTTAGCTGATGACGCCAGCATTACCGCCTTCGGTGCGGCCGGACCGGGTGCTGCGTTGCCTGGTCCGAAGGTGGTTCACACAGCCGGTACTGCCCCCGATGTGGTTCCCATTACCCTGGCCGAAGGTCTGCAGAGAGAGTCATCCAAGCCCATACCAGATGTGTCGCAGCATGGTCACAGTACCGTGGTCGGATTCCAAACCACCAACTATGCGACATCGGGATCCCAGAAAGACACCCAGGAAGAGTTTTCCACCTTGAGTTGCATTTGCGAATTTGAAGCTGCAAACACCCGCCAAGGCATGACGGCGACGCGCAAGGTTTGGAACCCCGACACCAAGGAACTCGAATTCGAATTAGGTGAATCGATTGCCAAAGTCACCGGACGCAAACCCACAACGGGTCAAGCCGCCAACCAACCCCAGCTCTGTGATACCTGCTGCCGCGATCACCATGACGTATCAACCAGCTACCCGAAATACGACCACAATCCGACAGGCATCATCGGGGGAGATCACCAACATTACCGGGCGGTTGCAGGCAGCCTAGTGGCGGTGTCCTCAGGAGAATACCTGGAAGCCTGCCGCTTTGAGCGCATCAACGGTTTGTTTTATCTGATGCAGGATTGGCGTTTGGCGGATTTGATTGTGATGCCCAAGGACAACTATTTGAGCAACACCAGCACCTTGGCCTCTTACCAAGCCTATTTACAAAACCAAATCCTGTTTAACGCTCTCGCAGTCGGCACTGAGCCAGACAAAAACACACTCCCGGACCGCAATACCCTGAACCTGGCGCAAGGCGCACAAGCTCAATTGTTAGCCCGTGGACTCTATATCGACCCGATTTACCAATGCAGACCAGGGGCCGTTGGCGTACTGACTGGACGCATTTGCCCAAGCGGGAATAATCCAACTGCACTGGATACCACCTATACCAGCAACGTCAGCGCCATGACCAGCCCGGATGTTCGACTCAAACACATTCCGTTCAATGAAGTCAACCTCACCATGTTGGCCACTTGGGGTTCCAATGAAACCAGCTGGATTTCAGTTGATAACCAGCCGGTTCAGGATATCGTCGATCCCGTCTCTGGCTTTTACACCACGTATTACCGGGGTCGTGTGACTGGTTTGGCTTCTTCTGGGGCGGCAATCATTACCGCAACGGCACGAACCAGCAATACCGGCGTCACCAGCGGGGTTCAAAGTGCAAGTGGTAATGCGGATGGCTACGGTACCGATCCCAACGACGATACAAGTACCAAGACAGACTCCATCTCGGTCAACAGTTTAGGAACAATAAGCACATGGGGTATCAGCGGGGATTTGGTACTAACTTTTAACAACCCAGTAAACCCAAACAAACCTAAACCGACATCCTGGGGTGCTACCGCTACCACCGGAAGCATCAGCTGCAGTTCCACTGGCAATCCGAATAATCCGGGCTACAGCTGCACAGTACCCGATGGCTGGAGTGGGACCATTACACCTTTCGCCAGCTCCAGCGGAGGGGGGGGGAATGATGCGCTAGGCACCCTCTACTACTTTAGTCCCAGCTCTCGGTCACACAGCAACGTGAGCGCTGCAGCAACATCGCAGAATTTCAAACTCTGCAAAGATTCAACCCTCTGCCCTCCTTGACCCTTGAGTAAGTCATGGTGGCCCGAACTTCCCAACCTCACAGCAACGAGCTTGGATTCACCCTGGTCGAATTGCTGGTGGTCATCAGCATCACGGCGGTACTGATGGCGATCGCCATACCAGCTTTTTCCAGCATCCTGTCGTCCAGTCGACTGCGTGGTGTGGCCGACGGGTTGATGGCTGACTTGCGTTTCGCCATGACCGAATCGACCAAGCGCGGCAGCGATCTCTGGGTTTCATTTCAGAATGAACCCGATGGCAGCAACTGGTGCTACGGACTGAGCTTGAACAACAGCTGTGATTGCCGAACCGCCAACGATTGCGTGATCGATGGCATTGAGAAAGTCAGCCAGGCCAACCCGGCGCTGCTGGCCGACCCCAGCAGTCCCAACTATGTTTTCAAACCCAAGCGATCGACCGTCACGGCCGGCAACATCACGTTTCATGCCGACAACGGCAAAGAAATCAGGGTGGTGATCAGCGGTTACGGTCGAATCCGCCCCTGCTCTCCAGCAGGTGCGGCTTATCTTTCCGGCTACCCCACATGCTGAAGTTCCCTCGGTTGCTCGTATAGTTAGCCCCTGCAACCCCTTGACCTCAATGCATCAGTCCGCTTCCAACACAAACCAACTAATCAACCTCGCCCTCGCCCAGGCTCAGTTGGCCTGCCTGGTTTCTGACCCTAATCCCCGCGTTGGCTGCGTCATTGTCTCGTCCCAGGGTCAAATTCTGGGCCAGGGCCACACCCAGGCCACAGGGTTGGCCCACGCCGAAGTGATGGCGCTGCAAGCCGCAAGCACTGCTGGCCATGAAGTTCGAGGGGCTGTTGCCTACGTCACTTTGGAGCCCTGTTCGCATTTTGGTCGCACCCCGCCCTGTTGCGATGCTTTGATCAATGCCGGGGTGACCAGGGTGGTGATCGCCCTGCAAGACCCTAATCCGCTGGTGGCCGGCCAAGGCATTGCCAGGCTGAGCACGGCCGGGATTGAAGTTGAGCTGCTACCGCCGGATCATCCGGCAGCGCTGGAATCGCGCGAACTCAATATCGGATTTTTCAGTCGAATGATCCGCAAGTCTCCCTGGGTCAGAATGAAAATTGCCGCTTCGATTGACGGCAAAACGGCACTCAACAATGGCCAAAGCCAGTGGATCACGTCCGAAGTGGCGCGAGCTGACGGACACTCCTGGCGTGTCCGCGCCAGCGCAGTGCTGACCGGCATTGGAACCGTGGTGCTGGACGATCCGCGGCTCGATGTGCGCCTGATCGACACGCCGCGCCAACCGCATCTGGTGCTGGTGGACAGCCGGCTCGAGGTCAAATTAGACGCGCAATTGTTTATCCCCAAGCGCCAAGTCTTGATTTACGCCGCCGTGCCAAACGAGGTCAAGCAAAAAGCTTTGGAAGACTTGGGCGCCAGCGTGATCTACCTGCCGGGACGCGCCGCAGGCAGCGAGAGCAAGGTTGACCTAGCGGCCATGCTGTTTGATCTGGGTCAGCGCGAAATTAACGAACTGCATGTGGAAGCTGGCCACAAACTCAACGGTTCGCTGATTCGGGAAGGGCTGGTCGATGAACTGCTGCTGTATCTGGCACCCAAACTGATCGGCCAAGGCGCTGACATGGCCCAATTCGGGCCGTTGACCGAGCTGAGCCAAGCCTTGGCGCTGGAATTTTTATCGAGCCAGTTGCTGGGACCCGATCTGCGAATTTTGGCCCGCGTCACCGGCCGTACGTTCTATTGATGGGTTCGAAACTCACGACAACTAGCGGTTCGAGTTGGTCTGTGAGCAGTTTGCGTGTTGGAACAAGCAACTTGCAATGATCTGGTGTACGCCCTGGCGCTAGGGGTGGGCAGCTCCGCGGCTGTCCCCCGCCCTTTGGGCTCCGCCTTGATGCCGCTGCGCCGCCCACCCCCAGCACCCGGGCATTCAACATCGTTGCTATTGGACGCCGGAAAGCAAAACACCTTGTCAGGAGCAGGGCGGTGGTGCGCTCGGCGCAGCGGCATCAAGGAGGAATTGTCGGCCCCAGGCCGACAAGGGGGACAGCCGCAGAGCTGAGTGCGCCGCTACCCTGCTCCCGCGCCAACCAAGCCCACGATGTCAGAGCAATCGTTTTTCAACATTTTTCGAAACACCAATAAATTCAAGCCCTAAGAACTGATGGCTGCGAAAACCCTGCGAAAATAGCGCCATGTTCACCGGAATCATCACCGGCGTGGGGCGCATCGTCGCCATTCACGACCTGGGTCGCTCTTTACACCACGGCAAGCGTCTGCAGCTGGCCTGCCCGCCGGCCTATCTCGACGACGTTGCGCTGGGCGACAGCATTGCGCTCAACGGCGCTTGCATGACCGTTACCCAGCTAGACCTTGAGAAAAACCAGTTTTCCATTGAAATTTCGGCCGAATCGCTGGCTAAAACCGCCGGCTTGAGCGAGCCCGGCCCGGTAAATTTGGAAAAAGCTTTGCGTGCCAACGACAGGCTGGGCGGTCATATCGTGGCCGGCCATGTTGATGGCACTGGCAGCGTGACATGCTTTGCGCCGGTTGGCGAAAGCTGGGACTTGCGCATCTTGGCGCCCAGCGATTTAGCTAAGTTCCTGGCAGTCAAAGGGTCAATCACGGTCAACGGCGTGAGCCTGACACTCAACCGGATCCAAGACAGGGCCGAAGGCTGCGAAATCAGTATTAACCTGATCGCCCACACCGTGCAAAACACCAGCCTCAACACGCTGCGCCTAGGCAGCCGGGTGAACCTTGAAATTGATTTAATGGCCCGCTATGTCGAGCGCATGCTCGCGGCCAAAACCCTGAAAGATCTTGCATGACAGCCGAGCGCACCGTGAGCATTTCCCCGATTGAAGACATCGTTGCCGACATGCGTGATGGGCGCATGGTGATTCTGGTGGACGAAGAAGACCGCGAAAACGAAGGCGACCTGGTGCTGGCGGCCGACCATGTGTCGGCCGAGGCCATCAACTTCATGGCGCGTTTTGGTCGCGGCCTGATTTGCTTGACGCTGACGCGTGCGTGCTGCGAACGCCTGCAACTGCTGCCGATGGCGCTGCGTAATGCCGACAAAAAAGGAACCGCTTTCACCGTTTCGATCGAAGCGGCTGAAGGGGTGACCACCGGCATTTCTGCCGCTGACCGTTCCCGCACGGTGCAGGCTGCTGTCGCTAGCAACGCCCAAGCCAGCGACCTGGTGCAGCCCGGTCACATTTTCCCGCTGCAAGCGGTAGAAGGCGGGGTCTTGATGCGCGCCGGCCACACCGAAGCCGGTTGCGACTTGGCTGGCATGGCGGGTTGTTCACCAGCGTCTGTCATTTGCGAAATCATGAATGACGATGGCACCATGGCCAGGCTGCCCGATTTGCAGATTTTTGCAGCCCAACATGGCCTAAAAATTGGCACCATCGCTGACCTGATCCAACACCGCAGCCGGGTTGAGTCATTGATCGCAAAAGCGGGTAGCCGCACTCTGCAAACAGCTTACGGTGAATTCACCGCCCACGCTTTTGAAGATAAACCTGGCCACGGCGTTCATCTGGCCTTGGTCAAAGGCCAATGGGGCGCCGATGAAGCTGTGCTGGCCCGGGTGCACGAACCCCTGTCAGTGCTCGATGCGCTTGAAGTGGGTCGACCCATGCACACATGGAGTCTGGACGCCTGCATGTCGCGCATCGCCACCGAAGGCAAGGGCGTGATTGTGCTGCTCAATTGCGGCGAAAGTTCAGCGCAGTTGCTGGCGCAATTTGCCGGCACCGCACGCCCCAGCCACGGCCCCGAGCGCGGTCGCATGGATTTGAGAACCTACGGTGTAGGCGCCCAAATTCTGCGCGAATGTGGCGTCCACAAAATGAATTTAATGGGAACCCCCAGGCGCATGCCCAGCATGGCGGGCTACGGACTTGAAATCGTCGGCTATGTCGATCACTCATGATGTTTCCCTAAAGTGAAAACCGATATTCTTTTCATTGCAAGTCCGGCTTGGTTAGCTGGAGAGCAGGGTGGTGGGTGTTTAACTGCTGCATACCGACCATATTTGATGCCTAGGCGCTTGGGGTGGGCGGCGCAGCGGCATCAAGGCGGAGGCCATAGGCCGGGGGACAGCCGCGGAGCTGACCACCCCAAACGCCTCGGCGCACAGAAGTCTGCACCCGATCGCGGACTCACGGATGAGACTGCGGTGAATAGCTCCGTGAATGTCCTCCGGCCTGCGGCCTCCCCCTTTATTTCACTGCGCCATTCACCTCAATCTCATCCAAATGCAAGGTCTCTGGCCTGGCTCAGGACTCCACCCAGCTACGCCAGAACTCAAACTGATCGCAGACCGAATCAAGCTTATTGCTGTCGTGAATTTTGAAACTCTGAATAAAGGACAACACCATGTTTGGCGCAGATCAAGGACAAGCCCCACTCACCCACCAATCCGGCAAGGATTTGCGCATCGGTATCGTGCAGGCCCGCTTCAACGCGGACATCACCAATGCACTGGCCCTGGCTTGCCGCGATGAGCTGCTGGCGCTGGGGGTCAGCATCGACGCCATTGACCAGGTCGAAGTGCCTGGCGCGCTGGAAGTTCCGCTGGCGCTACAAGCCTTGGCAGAACGGTCTCAGTACGACGCTTTGATTGCCCTAGGTTGCATTATTCGGGGCGAAACCTACCACTTCGAGCTGGTGGCCAATGAATCAGGTGCGGGCGTCAGCCGAGTGGCGCTGGACTACCAGCTGCCCGTGGCCAATGCTATTTTGACCACCGAGAACAGGGAACAAGCCCTGGCCCGACAAACTGAAAAAGGCCGAGATGCGGCCCGTGTCGCCGTAGAAATGGCGCAACTGATGGACCAACTCAATGAATCAAATTAAGAAACCAGGCGAGCGAGTGCCACGCCAATCGCGCACCGGCTTGACCACCACGGGCGCACGCAAAGCCGCCAGCAAATCGGCCCGCAGCCGAGCCCGTGAATTTGTCCTGCAAGCGCTGTACCAGCACCTGGTGGGTCAAAACGAGGCTGATGCCATCGACGCTTTCACCCGCGATTTGGCCGGTTTTAGCAAATCGGATGCGGCGCATTTTGACGCCCTGTTGCATGGCTGCATTGAAACCGCCGCCGCGCTCGACGCCGTGATCCTGCCGCTGCTGGACCGCAAGCTGGCAGAAATCTCCCCGGTCGAGCACGCCGTGATGTGGATTGGCGCTTATGAGTTTCAGCACTGCCTGGATGTCCCCTGGCGCGTGGTGCTCAATGAATGCATCGAGTTGGCCAAAGAATTTGGTGGAACCGATGGCCACAAATACGTCAACGCCGTGCTCAATGGATTGGCGCCTTCGCTGCGTGCGGCCGAAGTCCAAGCCGACCGCAACAACAAAGCCTGATGGGCTGAACTGGTCGATGAGAATCTCAGCACGCGCCCAAAAAATCGAGCCTTTTTATGTGATGGAAGTGGCCAAGGCCGCCTCCATTTTGGCCGCTGAAGTGGCGCAGACCGACTCACCCATGCTGTTTCTCAACATTGGCGAGCCCGACTTCACAGCGCCGGCACTGGTAGTCGATGCTGCAGCCAAAGCGCTGCACGATGGCGCTACCCAATACACGGCAGCCACCGGCCTGCCCGCCTTGAGGGAGCGCATCAGCCACTGGTATGGCCAACGCTTTGGGCTTAGTGTGCCAGCCAATCGGATTGTGGTCACTGCGGGCGCGTCCGCCGCGCTGCAATTAGCCTGCCTGGCCTTGATCGAAGCGGGCGATGAGATTCTGATGCCGGATCCGAGCTACCCTTGCAATCGACACTTTGTCAGTGCCGCCGAAGGTCGCGCTGTTTTGCTCGAGACCTCGGCCGCCGAGCGTTTTCAGCTCAGTGCCGACAAAGTTGAACAGGCCTGGCACAGCGCTAACAGCACCCGTCCAGAGCAAACCCGTGGTGTCTTGCTGGCCTCGCCCTCCAACCCGACCGGAACCTCAATAGACCCCAAGGAAATGGAGCGCATCCATCAATTGGTGCAAAAGCGCGGCGGCATCACCCTGGTCGATGAGATTTATCTGGGACTGAGCTTTGATGAGCGCTACGGTCAAACCGCTTTGGCGTTGGACGACAACATCATCAGCATCAACAGTTTCAGCAAATACTTCAGCATGACGGGCTGGCGCCTGGGCTGGTTAGTCGTACCCGAAAACCTGGTGCCGGTGATCGAACGACTCGCGCAAAACCTGTTCATTTGTCCCAGCACGGTGGCCCAACACGCAGCCCTGGCTTGTTTCGAACCCAAGTCGCTGGCCGAATACGAGTTGCGCCGCGCCGAATTCAAAGCCCGGCGCGACTACTTCATTCCCGCACTGAAAGACCTTGGCTTGGACGTTCCGGTCATGCCCGATGGGGCTTTTTACGCTTGGGCCGACTGCTCTGCAGCTTGCGCCAAACTGAGCGCCAAGCTCGGGCGCGAGATCAAAGGCAGCTGGGACTTCGCTTTTGAACTGCTGCAAAACGCCCATGTGGCCGTCACGCCCGGACGCGATTTTGGCAGCGCACAAACCCAGCATTTCATCCGATTTTCCACCGCCAATTCGATGGCTCAGCTGCAACTGGCAGTGGCTCGGCTGCGCCAGCTTTTGTCATGACGATTCGGCACAGCGGCACCGTATTTCATTGGCCGGTTCGGGTGTACTGGGAAGACACCGATGCCGGCGGCATCGTCTATTACGCCAACTACCTGAAATTTTTTGAACGCGCCCGTAGCGAATGGTTGCGCTCGCTAGGCATCAACCAGCAGTTGCTGCGGGAAAGCCAGGGCGGTATGTTCGTGGTGAGCCAGGCCGATCTGCGCTACCGGAGTCCGGCCCGACTCGACGATGAATTGATCGTGACCACCCAGCTGAGCGATGCCGGACGCGCTGGCCTGCGACTCAGCCAGACCGCTTCCAAACTTCGTAACCCCGGCCCGAACCCGCTCTTGTGTGAGGGCACAATCCGGGTTGGCTGGGTCGCTGAGTCGAACTTCAAACCTGCGAGAATTCCATCCACTGTCTTGGAAGCCCTGAAATGAACCCCAACATGTCGATTCTTCACTTGGTACTCAACGCCAGCTTGGTGGTGCAGCTGGTGATGCTGCTGCTGATCCTGGTTTCGGTTTCAAGCTGGACTGCCATTTTTAGAAAATTATTTTCTCTGAACCGGGTCAAGTCCCTGAATGAAAATTTCGAACGCGATTTTTGGTCGGGCACCAGCTTGAATGACTTGTTCGCCGCAGCCGTCAAGAATGGCCGTGATGCCGGGCCGATGGAACGGATTTTTGCCAGTGGCATGCGCGAATACCAAAAGCTGCGCGAGCGCCAGATCAAGGATGCCGCAACCTTGATGGATGGGGCGCGCCGCGCCATGCGCGCGAGCTACCAGCGGGAGATGGACGTGATCGAAACCCATTTGTCTTTTCTGGCATCGGTCGGCTCGGTCTCGCCCTACGTTGGCTTGTTCGGAACGGTCTGGGGCATCATGCACGCGTTCACAGGACTGGCCAGTCTGCAGCAAGTGACACTGGCCAGCGTTGCTCCCGGCATCGCCGAGGCACTGGTCGCTACCGCGATCGGCTTGTTCGCCGCCATTCCGGCCGTCGTGGCTTACAACCGCTTTGCCCGGGACATTGACCGGGTAGCCATCAAGCTCGAGTCCTTCATCGAAGAGTTCTCCAACATCTTGCAACGCACCGTGGGCGCACAGTCCACCTCGGGGCACTGAACCATGGCCAGCTTAGTCAGCCGAGGTCGCGGCCGGCGCACCATCAACGAGATCAACATGGTGCCTTTCATCGATGTGATGCTGGTGTTGCTCATCATTTTCATGGTCACAGCTCCCCTCATCACACCCAGCGTGATTGACTTGCCCAGCATTGGCAAAGCGGCCAAGCAACCCGATCAAGTGATTCAAATCGTCATTGCCAAAGATGAAACACTGGAAATGAAACTGGGCGACAAAAGCACGCGAATCGCACTGGTTGAAATCGCCAGCAAAGTGGGCCAAGCCCAACAAGGCGAGAAAAATTCTGCAGTCGTCATCAATGCCGACAAGAGCGTCAAATATGAAGTCGTGGTCAAAGTCATGGACACCCTGCAAAGGGCCGGTGTGGCACGGGTCGGCTTGTCGGTTCAACTGGCCAATTGAACCCACGATGGAGATCTGAGGCCATGAACGCCACAGTCGATCGCCTCCAGTTTGCACCCGCCTTGCCGCAAAGCACGGGGCGCTCACTGGGCTTGGCCATTCTGGCTCACATCGTTTTGCTGGCCGGACTAACCTGGGGCGTCAGCTGGAACTCGCAACCGAACACACTGACGGTCGAGGCCGAATTGTGGTCGGCGCTGCCGCAAGCGGCAGCGCCCAAGCTCGAAGAAGCACCACCGGTGCTGGCCCCAACGCCGCCCGAGCCGCCCAAAGTCGAACCCAAAATCACGGCCCCCGATATTGCGCTGGAACGCGAAAAGAAAAAACAGGCGAAAGAAAAGCTCGAGCGCGAAAAGAAGTTGGAACTGGAGAAGAAACGCTTGCAGGAAAAACTCGACAAAAAAGCTGCCGAGGACAAAAAGAAGGAAGAAACCAAGCAACAGGACAAGCGGATGAAAGAAAACATCCAACGCATGACCGGTTTGGCCGGTGCCTCTGGCGCGCCCAGCGATACGGGCTCAGCGCTACGTTCGTCGGGGCCGTCGGCCAGTTACGCAGGCCGCATCATTGCCCGGGTCAAGCCCAATATCGTTTTCACTGAAGACATCAGCACCAACCCCAGTGCCGAAGTTGAGGTACGCACTGCGCCTGATGGCACCATCGTCGCACGCAAGCTGCTCAAGACCAGCGGCCTGAAGTCCTGGGATGAGGC
Organism: Burkholderiaceae bacterium; assembly: GCA_049296795.1. Taxonomy (GTDB): domain Bacteria; phylum Pseudomonadota; class Gammaproteobacteria; order Burkholderiales; family Burkholderiaceae_C; genus CAXNKH01. Next base: position 122,631 of record JBAQTC010000007.1, on the reverse strand, counting down.
CGTGCTCAAAGCGCTGGATAAAACCGAGGTGCTGCCCCGCGATACTGACGGACGCGTTCCGACCACCTTGGTGATCACATTCCGGCCCAAGGATTAAACCCATCAAACCCAGCCGCCCATGCCCGCCCTGAAGTCCCTGACCGACCTGCTCCAGACCTGCGGCATTCAAGCCGCCCAGACCTGGGTTGCCTCGACCGCAGTGCGCTCGCCGATTGATGGTGCAGAGCTGGCCCGGCTGCCAACAACATCCTTGGATCAAATCGAGGCGATGGTCGAGGGCGCCAATACAGCATTTTTGAACTGGCGCCTGCTGCCAGCACCGGCGCGGGGCGAACTGGTCCGCCTTTGGGGCGAAGAATTGCGCAGCGCCAAGCCCGCCATCGCCCAACTCATTTCACTCGAAGTCGGGAAGATTTGGGAAGAAAGTCTGGGCGAAGTGCAAGAAGGCATCGACATTTGCGAATTCGCCGTGGGCTTGTCGCGCCAACTCTACGGCAAAACCATCGCCTCGGAACGTCGCGGCCACCGCATCATGGAGCAGTACCATCCGCTGGGGCCGGTTGCCATCATCACCGCTTTCAATTTCCCCAGTGCAGTTTTCGCCTGGAATGCTGCACTGGCGCTGGTCTGTGGCGACCCTATCTTGTTCAAACCGTCGGATAAAGCAACGCTGTCGGGCCTGGCCACGTTCAAGGCCCTGGAACGCGCGATCACGCGCTTTGGTGACCGCGCACCGCCCAATTTGGCCCAGATGGTGATCGGGGGCGCACAGCATGGCGCGGCACTGGTCGAAAATCCGGGCGTCGCCCTGGTCAGCGCCACCGGCTCGACCCGCATGGGTCGCGCAGTCGGCCAACAAGTGGCGCAGCGCTTTGGCCGGCGCATTCTCGAACTCGGCGGTAACAACGCGATGATCGTCACGCCGCATGCTGATCTGGACATGGCGCTGCGAGCGATTGTGTTCAGTGCGGTGGGAACTGCCGGTCAGCGCTGCACTTCGCTTCGTCGCTTGCTGCTGCATCGCAGTGTGAAATCCGAGCTGCTGGCCAAGCTGCTGCCGGCCTATGCGAGTCTGACAATTGGTAACCCCCTGCAGCCCTCAACCCTGGTCGGACCGCTGATTGACCAAGCGGCGTACACCACCATGCAACAAGCCATAGCGGCAGCACAGTCTCAAGGCGGGGTACTTTTGTGCGGCGGTGATCGCTTGCTGGCCGAGCAATTTCCCCTGGGCTATTACGTGCGGCCGGCCATTGTTGAGATGGCCGAACAAACCGAAATTATGCGCAGCGAGACCTTTGCACCCCTGCTTTATGTGCTGATTTATGACACGCTGGAGCAAGCCATCGCCTTGCACAACGCCGTGCCCCAGGGTTTGTCGTCGAGTATTTTTTCCAACAATATGCGTGAGGTCGAACAGTTCATCAGCGCTGCAGGCTCGGACTGCGGAATGGCCAACGTCAACATCGGCCCCAGCGGCGCCGAAATCGGCGGCGCTTTCGGTGGCGAGAAAGAAACCGGTGGCGACCGTGAAAGTGGCTCCGATGCCTGGAAACAATACATGCGCCGCAGCACCAACACCATCAACTACTCCAGCGAAATGCCGCTGGCGCAAGGCATCGAGTTTTCCTAATCGAAGCTGCCGCACTCACAACACCAGCTGGCATTGCGTCCTTGCTTTTGATCGTTGATGCGACCGGGTTCAATGGCTGCGCGGCGCTAAGTCCCGCACCGGCCTGATCCCGCTCACCAACCCCGTATCAACACAAAGTTCAGTCGTAAACGATGTGGGCATGACCCGGACCGGCCTGCGCCAGCCAGCCAGCTAACGCAGCGTCACTGGGGAAGAATTTGGCATCGTCACCGAGTTGCAACTCGGCACTGGCTGCGCCGCTGTCGTTGCTGCGCTGCAATGACAAGCGAACACCCAGGCCGCGCAGTAAATCGCCTTGTTCAGTGAGTTCGCGCTTGGGCGGAAAATCAGCGACCAAGCGCGCTATATCGGGCACTTTGCCATTGACCGCAACCCGCAAAAACTTGCCAAAACGGCAGCGCGCACTGGCCAGATCCCAAACTTGGCTGATCGTGAATTGCAAACCACCGGAGAACCGGTCGGGCTGAACCTTGCCCATGGCGATGATTAATTCGTCATCCTTGAACAGATTGCGGTTGTGATTGAGCAAGGTCTCATCCACCCGGGCATCAAGGACGCCGGATTTGTCATCGAGCTTGAACAGTCCGAGCTTGCCACGCTGACCGTTGATCACGCGGAAATCGGTGATGATTCCCGCCAACAACTGGGGTTCACGGGTGTCGATCAAATCGTCGATCGCACGCTTGACGAAATGGCGCAATTCCCTGGACACCTCGTCAAATAAATGGCCTGACAAATAAAACCCGACTGCGGTTTTCTCAACGATCAATCGTTCCTTGACGCCCCAGGGCATTTGCTCAAGCAGAGCCGGCTCTTGCGTGCTGGAGCCGTGGTCGTCATCGCCCATATCAAACAAGCCGCCCTGGTTGGCGTTGGCCTGGCTGGCGCTGGCAAATTCAAAAGCCCGGTCAACCGAGGCCATCAGACTGGCCCGATTCCTTTGCAGCGAGTCAAAAGCACCAGCTTTGATCAAAGCGTCAACGCATCGCTTGTTCATTTTCGTGCGATCAACGCGCAAACAAAAATTAAACAGACTGGTGAAAGGCCCGTCTTCCCCACGCGCCTGCACCATGGCTTCAATCGCTTGCTGTCCGGTGCCCTTGATGGCGCCCAGACCATAGCGGATTTGCCGGTCCGAGATCGGCTCGAAACGGTAAACCCCGCGATTGACATCGGGCGCCTCAAAATGCAGGCCCATTTTCTGAGCATCCTCAAACAGCACTTTGAGTTTGTCGGTGTCATCCATTTCCACCGTCATGTTGGCGCAGAAAAACTCGGCGCTGAAATGCACCTTGAGCCAGGCGGTGTGGTAGGCCAACAGCGAATAAGCTGCGGCATGCGACTTGTTAAAGCCATAGCCAGCGAACTTCTCCATCAAGTCAAACACTTCATCGGCCTTGGCCGGACTCAGGCCATTCTTGGCCGCACCGTCTCGAAAAATCTGCCTATGCTCGGCCATTTCCTCGGCTTTTTTCTTGCCCATGGCGCGCCGCAACAAATCGGCGCCACCGAGTGAATAACCGCCCAGAACTTGAGCCGTTTGCATCACCTGCTCTTGGTAAACCATGATGCCGTAGGTCTCCGACAGCACAGCTTCGACCAGGGGGTGCGGGTACTCCACGACTTCGCGCCCATGTTTGCGCGCCACAAAGCTCGGGATCAAATCCATCGGTCCCGGTCGGTACAGCGCATTGAGGGCAATCAGGTCCTCCAGTCGTGTTGGTTTGGCATCACGCAACATGCCTTGCATGCCGCGGCTTTCAAACTGGAATACGGCTTCGGTCCTGCCATCGGAGAACAGTTTGTAGGTGGCGGCGTCATTGAGCGGCAGGTTCTCAAAAGCGAAATCAGCCTGATCAATGTGGCGCTTAACGATGAGTTCCCTGGCCATCTCCAAAATCGTCAGTGTCGCCAACCCCAGAAAGTCGAACTTCACCAGGCCAATGGCTTCCACATCGTCTTTGTCGTACTGGCTCACGGCCGAGTCACTACCTGGCTGCTGGTAGAGCGGACAAAAATCAGTGAGCTTGCCCGGTGCGATCAACACGCCGCCGGCGTGCATGCCGATGTTGCGCGTCATTCCCTCAAGTTTGCGCGCTAGCTCCAACAGCGTTTTAACGTCTTCTTCGCGGCTTTCACGCTCGGCCAGAATGGGTTCGGCTTCGCTGGCATAAATGAGCTTTTCGTCTTTCTTACGGTTTGGCGGAGGCAACTGCAGGGTCACGCTGGCGCCGGGCTTGTTCGGAATCAGCTTGCTGATGCCGTCACAAAAGGTATAGCTCATGTCGAGCACGCGACCTACATCACGCACGACAGCCCTGGCCGCCATGGTTCCAAAAGTCACAATCTGGCTCACCGCATTCTTGCCGTATTTGAGCTTGACGTAATCAATCACCCGGTCCCGGTTGCCTTGGCAGAAATCGATATCGAAGTCAGGCATCGAGACCCGCTCTGGATTGAGGAAACGCTCAAACAGCAAGTTATATTGCAGCGGATCAAGATCGGTGATCTTGAGCGCATAAGCCACCAGCGAGCCAGCGCCAGAGCCGCGGCCCGGACCGACTGGGCAGCCGTTGTTTTTGGCCCAGTTAATGAAATCGCCCACGATCAAGAAATAACCCGGAAAGCCCATGCTCACAATGGTCTTGATTTCGAACTCCAGGCGCTGCTCATAACGGCTGCGTTGCTGCTCCCGCTCGGCGGGATCGGGGTAAAGATGAAGCAGCCGCTGCGCCAGACCTTCAAACGAGACATGGCGAAAATAGGCCTCGGGCGTCATGCGCAAACCATTGACTTCGGGCGTTGGGAAGTCGGGTAACTGGGGCTTTCCCAAGCTCAAGCTGAGGTTGCAGCGCCGGGCAATCTCTAGCGTGTTGGCCAGAGCCGCCGGCAAATCAGAAAACAGCGATTGCATCTGGACCGAACTCTTGAAATACTGCTCGCGGGTGAATTTTCGAACCCGCCGCTGATTGCCCAGAATCTCGCCCTCGGCAATACAAACACGGGCCTCATGCGCCTCGTAATCATCGGGCAAGGTGAATTGCACCGGATGCGTTGCCACCACCGGCAGTTTCATTCGGCTGGCCAATTGCACTGCGGCCACCACATGGTTCTCGTCATCGATACGACCTGCGCGCTGCAGCTCAAGGTAGAAGCGGTGCGGGAACAGGCTGGCCAGTTGCAAAGCCACTTCATGGGCACGCGTGGTGTCGCCCTGGACCAGCGCCTGGCCGACCGGACCGGCCTGGGCCCCCGACAGCAACAACAAACCTTCACTCAATTCCTTGAGCCAAGCCAGTTTGCATACGCCCTGCGCTCGCACCACATTTTGGGTCCAGGCCCGTGCCAGCAATTCAGACAGGTTCAAATAGCCCTGTTGGTTTTGCACCAGCAAAATCATTTTCGAGAGCTGGCTCAAGTCCTGACCCAAGCCTTCGAGCCAGATTTCTGCCCCCATCAAGGGCTTGACGCCCTGGCTGCGGGCCTGCCGGTAAAACTTGATCGCCCCAAAAAGATTGTTCAGGTCGGTCAGCGCAAGCGCAGGCTGACCATCGTGTTGCGCCGCCTGGACAATTTCATCAATGCGATTGGTTCCGTCAACCACGGAATACTCAGAGTGCAACCTCAGGTGAACAAACATCAGCCGCGCATCCGGCTGGTGATGGTGGCCACGCGCTGGCCAAACAAGCGGGCTGTGTCCAAGTCGCCTTGCGCCATTTCAGCAGCGCTGGCGTCCGACGGTGACTGGGCAATGGCCCCGCTGTAAGAACCCAGGTAGTTGATGTCGTTGCGCTGGGCACTCTTGCTGTTGCTGGCCTTCATTCCAGTGCCGACCCAGATGCCGCTGTGCTGCATGGCCAGGGTGAACAAGTAATGCAGGGTCGAGAGCTTGTCGCCATTGATGGTCGCACTGTTAGTGAATCCGGCAAACACTTTGTCTTTCCAGGCCTCGCTGAACCACTGCTTGCTCGAGGCATCGGCAAATTTTTTGAATTGCCAGCTGACGCCACCCATGTAGGTAGGTGAACCCATGATGATGGCATCGGCGCCGGCCAAGAGCTCCCAGCCACCTTCAGGCAACTCGCCGTCAGCGTCGATCGCCAGCAACTCAGCGCCAGCACCTTGGGCCACGGCTTGCGCCATGCGCAGGGTGTGGCCATAACCCGAATGAAATACAACGGCAATTTTTGTCATAGGATAAATTTGTAAATGATTCTATTGGGGGGTTCGATTGCTATTTTCTTAAATAATGACACTCGACCTACCTTTCATCTTGACTCCGACTTGGCTGGAACGGGAGCCGGTCAGCGGCGCACTCAACTCCGCGGCTGTCCCCCGTGTCGGCCTAGGGCCGACAACTCCTCCTTGATGCCGCTGCGCTGAGTGCACCACTGCCCTGCTCCTGCCAAGGTATCGAGTTTTCCAACGCCCACAACGCCCAGTGGCAACTCTGTTGGATGCCCGGGTGTTTGGGGTGGGCGGCGCAGCGGCATCAAGGAGGAGGCCAAAGGCCGGGGGACAGCCGCGGAGCTGCCCACCCCAAGCGCCTGGGCGCACAACAGTATGCAACCAGCATCCTTGCATCGGTACGCAGACTGGCCTAGAGACTCTGGCAGTCATGAATTTTGAAACTCTCAATAAATTCCAGCATCTAAGCGGCCAGATCAAACACCAACACTTCAGCGTCCCGGGCCTGTTCCAGGGCGAGTAGTCCCTCCTGCGCAATCAGCACTGCGTCGCCCGCGCTCAACGCGGTGTGATTGACCAGCAGTTCGCCGCGCACCAGATGGACGTAGTATTTTCGCCTCGAGTCCAAATCGAGAGCGGCGGACTCAGCGCCATCAAAAAAACCCGCGTAAAGCTTGGCATCGGCATTCAGCTTGACTGAACCCTGGTCGCCATCGCTGGAAGCAACCAAGCGCAGCCGGCCACGTTTCTCGGCCGTGGGAAAAGTCTTTTGTTCATAACTGGCTGGGATTCCCCGCACATTGGGTTCAATCCAAATCTGAAAGAAATGGGTGGTATCTTGCGGCGCGTGATTGAATTCACTGTGCTGCACCCCCGTACCAGCACTCAAGCGCTGCACATCACCCGGGGGAATGCTGCGCCCATTGCCCATATTGTCCTGATGCGCCAACTCACCACTGAGCACATAGCTGATGATTTCCATGTCGCGGTGACCGTGGGTGCCAAAGCCGGTACCCGGCGCAATTCGGTCTTCGTTGATCACCCGCAAATTACCCCAACCCATGTGCTTGGCGTCGTAATAACCGGCGAATGAAAAACTGTGAAATGACTTGAGCCAGCCATGGTCGGCATAGCCGCGGTCCTGTGATTTTCTGAGCGTCAACATTCTAAAATTTCCTTGTTGCTGCAACGCCACTTTGTCGGCGCCGAAGATTAGTGGCATTATCGTATTCAAATCAATTCAAATCTTGGAGCAACCACCATGACCGAGAAGCAACATATCGCCATTATTGGTGCTGGCATGGCAGGTATCGCGTGTGCGCGAACCCTGGTCCAAGCCGGCCACCGGGTCACGGTTTTTGAAAAAAATGAAGAGGTGGGGGGTCGCATGGCCACTTTGTCCACCCCCTATGGCTCATTTGACAGCGCCACCCAGTATTTCACGGTGCGTGATCAACGTTTTGCCCAAGCGCTGCAAACCGTACCCGGCTTGTGCCGACCCTGGAGCGCCAACACAGTGCGGGTACTTGATGAGCGAGGGCGAGTGGTGGCAGCGAATTTACCCACGGGCGAGCCCCATTGGGTTCCCAACCCGAAAATGAGCGAATTGCTCGAACGCTGGGCCCAGCCGCTGCAGGACAGTGTGCGGCTGCAAACCCGGGTCAGCCGGATCGAACGTGACGCACTCAACGCCCAGCACTGGCAAATTCGGACTCAGGGGCCGCAGGATTCGCAACAGGTGTTATCGGGCTTCCATAGCGTGCTGTTGGCCTTGCCATCGGGGCCGGCGCAACGCTTGCTGCAAGACTGCGGTTTGGCCAACGCACTGGCGAAGAAAATTGACAAAGTGCAGGTCGCACCTTGCTGGACCTTGATGCTGGCTTTCCCCCAAGCGATGCAGCCCGGCATGTACACACTCGGTCCGCAGTGGAACGCCGCCCGCAGCACCCACCACCGGATCGCTTGGCTGGCCCGAGAGTCGAGCAAACCAGGCCGCACGTCGATCGAACGCTGGACAGTCCAGGCCAGCGCAGCCTGGTCGCAAGAACATCTCGATGACGACCCAGCTCGGGTACAGGCCAAACTGCTCAAAGCTTTTTCCGAGATCACCGGCATCCGGGCTCAACCCACGCAAGCCGGCGTTATTCGTTGGCGCTATGCCCAAACCACCCAAGCTCTGGGCCAAACGCATTTGTGGGACGGCAAACAAAGGATTGGTGTATGCGGAGATTGGTGCATCGGCCGCCGAGTGGAAGATGCTTTTATTTCCGGGCTGGAACTCGCTTTGTCCATGAAATGAGCGCGGCCTACATCGGCCGTTTCGCTCCCTCCCCCACCGGCCCGCTGCACGCAGGGTCGCTGGTCGCCGCCCTGGCCAGCTGGCTTGATGCCCGCGCCCACCATGGCCAATGGCTGGTCAGAATCGAGGATGTTGACAGTCCACGCTGTATCCCGGGTGCCGAACAACAGATCTTGCGGCAACTGGCCGATTGCGGTTTGCAGCCCGACCAGCCGCCCCTGCGGCAATCGCAGCGCAGTGAGTTTTACCAACGTGCGCTGGACCATTTGGTCGCGCGTGCTCTAGCCTACCCCTGCACTTGCTCGCGCACTGACATAGCAAACGCATTGCAGCGTGCCGGCCATAGCCGAGCGCGTCACGCCGAACTGATTTACCCCGGGACTTGCCGCAACGGTTTACAGGGTCAGATGACGCAGGCCCAGGCCTGGCGCTTTCGCTGTAACGGCGTGGTGCGTTGGAATGACCGACGGCTCGGTCCCCAACAACAGGACATGGCACAAGCCGTGGGTGATTTTGTTCTCAAGCGCGCCGACGGACTATGGGCTTATCAACTCGCCGTGGTGGTTGACGATGCGGCCCAAGGCATCAGCCATGTGGTGCGCGGCGAGGACTTGGCCGACAACACAGCGCGACAAATCCTGCTGCAGCGTGCCCTGGGTCTGGCCAGTCCGAGTTACCTGCACACGCCCTTGGCGCTTGGCGCCGACGGCGAAAAACTCAGCAAGCAAAACGGCGCCCAAGCGCTTGACACCCGCGCCCCCCTGCCAGCGCTGAACGCTGCGGCCAGGCTGCTGGGACTGCAGGTTCAAGCCAGCGACTTGAGCGACTGGCTAAGCCAGGCCACGGCTTTATGGGCCGAGCAGCCCCAAGCCTTTAAAATCAGAGGGTGACTGACCCCATCCCAACCCCTCCCGCAGTGCCCAAAGACCGGCGCCGCCTGCCGCCTTCGGACGTTCCTTTTCCCAAAACCATCAAGAGTTTTGTGCGCCGCGCCGGCCGCACCACCAGTGGTCAGGCCAAGGCTTTTGAAGACATAGGGCCGCGCGTTTTGCTGCCCTACCAGGACCAGCTGATGGCCTATGCCGAGCTGTTTCAAAATGGACCCAACCCAAGACCGACGATTTTTGAAATAGGTTTTGGTATGGGCGAAGCCACCGCCGCCATTGCTGCGCTGTTGCCACAAACCAATTTTCTGTGTTGCGAAGTTCACCAGCCCGGCGTCGGCGCTTTACTCAAACGCATCGGCGAACAGGATTTAACCAATATCCGCATCATCTCGCACGATGCGGTTGAAGTGATCGACCAAATGTTGCCCCTGGACGAACTGGACGGCATTCATGTTTTCTTCCCCGATCCCTGGCATAAGACCAAGCACAACAAGCGCCGCTTATTGCAAACCCCACTGGTGGCCAAATTGGCCAAGCGGCTCAAGCCCGGGGGCTACTTGCACTGCGCTACCGACTGGGAACCCTATGCCCAGCAAATGCTCGAAGTGCTGAGCGCTGAGCCAATTTTGAAAAACAGCGCTGCCAGCTACGCCGACAAGCCCTATTACCGGCCTTTGACTAAGTTCGAAAATCGCGGACTCAAACTCGGCCACGGCGTATGGGACTTGGTGTTCATCCGAAAATGAAGGCCGCTGCGCCGCCCATGCGCAACGGCGTCGGCGCCAGCTGTGTCTCGCTGCCAGCCGGTCCCTGGCCGCTGCTGCTTGATTTTCTAGCCCAGACCATGGCCCATGTATCTCGGGCCGAATGGTTGCAGCGCATGAATCAAGGTCTGGTGTTCGATGGCAACGCGCAAGTACTGGGACCGCAACAGCCTTACCAGGCGCACAGCAAAGCCTATTACTACCGCCAGCTGGCAGATGAACCAGCAATCCCGTTTCAAGAACACATCCTGTTTCAAGATGAACATCTGGTGGTGGTTGATAAACCACATTTTTTGCCGGTCACGCCGTCTGGCAATTACCTACAAGAAACCGTGCTGGTACGGCTCAAACGCAAGCTCGGGCTTGACAGCCTGACCCCGATCCATCGGATTGACCGCGACACTGCCGGACTGGTGCTGTTTTCGATCCAACCGGCAAGCCGTGACGCCTACCATGGCCTGTTTCGTCAGCATGCCGTAGACAAAAGCTACGAGGCCATTGCCCCGTGGCGCTCCGATCTGATCTTCCCCAGCAGCCGGCACAGCCGCATCGTCCCAGCCCAGCACTTTATGCTGCAACGCGAAGAAGCGGGAACACCCAATGCCTTGACCCATATGTCGCTGCTGGAAGTTCGCGGATCCTGGGCCCGCTATCGACTGCAACCAGTGACCGGCAAGCGCCACCAGCTGCGGGTGCACATGAATTCACTGAGGCTGCCGATTGCTGGTGACGGTCTTTACCCCCAGCTCACGCCACCCGGCACCAATTACGCCCGACCCTTGCAGCTGCTGGCCAAATCAATCGCCTTCACCGACCCCATCACAAGAAAGGCGCGGAACTTTGAGAGCCAGCGCAAGCTGAGCTTTGATTCGCTGGCTTATTGAGAGTTTCAAAATTCATGACAACGAGTGCCTCTAGGTCAGCCTGCGTACCGATGCAAGGAAGCCACTTCAACTTCAGTACGCCCGGGCGCCCGAGGTGGGCAACTCCGCGGCTGTCCCCCGCCCTTTGGTCTCCGCCTTGATGCCGCTGCGCCGCCCACCCCAAGCACCAGGGCATCAAGCATGGTTGGTATGCGGCGCTGGAAAACCCGATACCTCGGCAGGAGCAGGGCAGTAGTGCGCTCAGCGCAGCGGCATCAAGGAGGAATTGTCGGCCCCAGGCCGACAAGGGGGACAGCCGTGGAGCTGAGTGCGCTGCTGCCCTGCTCCCGTACTAACCAAGCCAAAAATGACAGCGCTATGGTTCGTCATCATTTTTGAAAAAGATAACAAAAGACTTCGATAACTGGCGGGCACTCATACTCTGTGGCAACCGCAAATCGAGCCTACGCCTGCCAGCCTCACCATCCACCTTGGAGCGTCTCAACATGCAGGCTTTTGGGACTTCCATTTGCTGAGCCAGAGCTGCTGTGCAGGCCGGCGGTGCGGGTGTCCGGGCGCAGGCCCGATTCGCGGTTGCTACACCGTTGGTGCGCCAAACATGGCGTTGACGCCAAGATCTTTAACTGAACCGACAGTCGCCTGCGAGCCTGGGCTGGAGAACGGGCACCCAATCCACCGGCCTGCGCCAACACCTACGCGCTCAATGGATGGGTGTAGTTTCACGCCAGCACACCAGCGCTAGGCGGGCGGCGTGGTTGTCCTTCTCCGGCTCAGCTCGCGGGCAAGGGCTTCTGGAACTCAAGCGATTTTTCGTTAAGAACTTTTCTGAAATACAAACTCTGTGGCAACCGCAAATCGAGCCTACGCCTGCCAGCCTCACCACCCACCTTGGTGCATCCCTGCGGTCTGGCTTTTTGAGTTCATTTTGAAGAATGAACACTGTCAGTTAGGCCGGCGGTGCGGGTGTCCGGGCGCAGGCCCGATTCGCGGTTGCCACATAGCTCATGTCCCAAGCATGGTGTTGAAGCAAAGATCTTAGCCTGAACCGTCAGCCGCCTGCGAGCCTGGGCTGGAGAACGGGCACCCAATCCACCGACCCCCGCCAACACCTACGAGCGCAAAAGATGGGTACAGTTTCACGCCAACACACCAGCGCTAGGCGGGCGGCGTGGTTGAACGCCTTGAATGTGACTAAACCAAATCGGCCAGCAACTTAGCCACGTGAACGGCTTCGCGCTGGGCACCGTCGTGAATTTGGTGGCGGCAACTGGTGCCATCGGCCACCACAATGGCCTCTGATTTCTTACGCACTGCGGGCAACAAGCTCAGCTCGGCCATTTGCATCGATACCTCATAGTGGCTGGCCTCGTAGCCAAAGCTGCCGGCCATGCCGCAACAACTGCTCTCGATCAGCTCTGGTTTAGCACCAGGGATGAATTGCAGCACCTGCATGATGGGGGTGACCGCGTCAAAGGCTTTTTGGTGGCAGTGGCCATGTAATAGGATGGGTTGCGCAGCCGGTTTGAGTTTTGATTTCAAACCTTCCAACTGCCCGGCCTTGGCCTCGCGCGCCAGAAACTCTTCGAACAGCAAGGCCTGGGTCGCAATGGTTTGGGCCGCTTGGCCCAGACCCATCACCAACATCTCGTCGCGCATCGTCAGCAAACAAGACGGCTCCAAACCGACAATGGCAATGCCCTTCTCGGCAAAAGGCAGCAAGGCATCGACCAATTCAGCTGCCTTGTGCTTGGCCTGCTCGACCATGCCACCGGCCAGGTAAGTCCGACCGCAACACAGGTGTTTGCCGTCGGCCACTTGCTTAGCGGCGATGTGGACGGTGTAGCCAGCGGCTTGCAGCACTTTGAGCGCTGCCAACGCGTTGTCGGACTCGAAATAGCCATTGAAAGTGTCCACAAAAAGCACCACCGGTTTGGCCGCGGCCAACACCTCGGTGCGGCTGGCAGTCTGCCCCCCTTGGTTGAAGAAATGCTGGCGTTTCCATTGCGGCAGGCTGCGCTGGGCTGACAGTCCGAGCAACTTCTCGCTTAACCATGCCAGTCCTGGCAAACGGTCGCGCAAATTGAGTAAAGGCGCAAAGCGACTGGCCCAATGCGCGTAATCAGGCAAATGGGCGATCAAGCGGTCTTTCAAGCTGTGGCCGTGCTTGGCCTTGTAGTGCTGCAAGAACTCCACTTTCATTTTCGCCATGTCAACGCCAGTAGGGCAATCGCGCTTGCAACCTTTGCAACCCACGCACAAGTCAAGCGCTTCTCTGACCTCTTCGCTGCCCATGGCATCGCTGGCTTTCAATCCCGCGATTTGCCCCGACAAGGCCAGCCGCAAGGTATTGGCGCGGCCACGGGTCAAGTGTTTCTCGTCGCGCGTGACCCGGTAGCTCGGACACATAGTCCCGGCGTCAAATTTGCGGCAATGCCCGTTGTTGTTGCACATCTCGACCGCTTTGGCAAAGCCTTGCGCCGGGTCGCCGCCCGTACCTGCTGGGCTGGTCTGTTCGGTCACCGGATCGTTTTGCACGTTCCAGGCCTGCCAGTCGAGCGCGGTTTTAAGCTCAATGACTTTGTAGGCCGGCGAATAGCGCATCAGCGAGGTGTCGTCCATCTTGGGCGGATTGACGATGCGGCCCGGACTCAACAAATCGAGCGGGTCCATTTGCTGCTTGATCTGGGCAAACGCCTGATTGAGTTTGGAGCCGAACTGCCACTCAACCCACTCGCCACGGCACAAACCGTCACCGTGCTCGCCGCTGTAAGCCCCTTTGAATTTGCGGACCAAGGCGCTGGCCTCTTCTGCAATCTCGCGCATTTTGACTGCGCCATCGCGCCGCATGTCCAGAATCGGCCTCACATGCAAGGTGCCAACCGAGGCATGGGCATACCAAGTGCCTTTAGAGCCATGGCGGGTGAACACCTCGGTCAAAGCATCGGTGTACTCGGCCAAGTGCTCCAGGGGAACGGCGCAGTCTTCAATAAAGCTCACCGGTTTGCCGTCGCCTTTGAGGCTCATCATGATGTTGAGGCCGGCTTTGCGCACTTCCCACAGATTTTTTTGCGGCGCTTCGTCCAACATTTCAACCACCGAACCCGGCAGACCCAGATCAGCCATCAGTTCGGTCAGCTGTTTAATTTTGGGCTCGATATCGGCTTTGCTGGCGCCTGAGAATTCCACCAACAAAATGGCCGCGGGCTTGCCAATCAAAGCGGTCCGAATGGTGGGGGCGAAAGCCGGATTTTGCAGTGACAACTCGATCATGGTGCGGTCCACCAGTTCGACTGCCGTCAGACTGCCGCCCAGCATGTTGTGGCCCAGCTTGACGATGTACTGGGCCGAGTCCATGGCCAAATGGAAGCTGGGGAAGTTCACCACGCCCAGCACTTTGGCGCGTGGCAGCTCACTCAGGCGCAAGTCCAGTGATCGGGTCAACGCCAGCGTGCCTTCGCTGCCCACCAACATATGCGCCAGGTTGACCGAACCATCGGCGGTATAGGGCTTCTGGTTTTGGTTGTTGAAAATGTCGAGGTTGTAACCCGCAACCCGACGCATGACTTTGGGCCAATGTTGCTCGATTTCCGGGCGCATTTCATTGGCCAAATTTTTCAAGAAACCACCCAGTTGACCGGCACGCCCCGTGCTGAGACCAGCCTGGTAGTGACCAAAGTCCACCAGACTTCCGTCAGACAACCAAGCTTGGGCACCGACCACGTTATGCACCATGTTGCCGTAAGCAATCGAACGGCTGCCGCAGGAGTTGTTGCCGGCCATGCCGCCCAGCGTGGCTTGGGCACTGGTTGAAACATCCACCGGGTACCACAGGCCGTGTTGCTTGAGGCTAGCGTTCAAATGGTCAAGCACCAAGCCGGGCTCGACCTTGACACTGCGGTTCGCCACGTCGAGCTCCAACACCGAGCGCAGGTGTTTGGAATAATCGATCACCAGCGCTGTCCCCATGGTTTGGCCGCACTGGCTGGTGCCACCGCCACGCGCCACGATAGGCACTTTCAGATCGCGACAAATCTCCAGCGCCAAGGCTACGTCTTGCACCACACGAGGAACGAACACGCCGATGGGCGTGATTTGATAGATCGAAGCGTCGGTGGCGTAACGACCCCGGTCGGCAGCCGAGAACAAGACCTCGCCCTGGGTTTGACTGGCCAGCCGTTGCGCCAGCCTGCCAGCGACTTCGTTACTTTGACTAGCGACCTCTTGATAGGCTGTTGCTTGGTTATCGCGGTTCAATACGGTATTCATGGTGTTTTTTATTGAGGGTTTCGAGATTTACGGCAGCAATAGGCGTCCAAAAATCCAGGCCAAAGACAATTCCTGCAGATGAGTTTGGGTTGAATGGCGCAGTGAAATCAAGGGGGAGCCCAAAGGGCGGAGGACATTCACGGAGCTATTCGCCCAAGTCTCATCAGCGACAGAACAGGCGGGTTCGGACTTAGGGGAAAGCATCAACTATTGGAATGTGAAAGCGACTGTCGCGCAGCGGCCGATCGAATTTGCGCCAACACAGCCTCGCGCTTGTTCAGCAAATGGGCCAACAACACTTCACGCATGGCCGGGGCATCGCGCTGGCTTAGCGCTTGCACCATTTGTTCATGTTCGGCCACCGCTTGGCTCCATTTCTCACCGTCCTGGTTGGAGCGAAAGCGCAGAGCTTGCAATCTGGCGTTGACCTGGGTGTAGGTGGCACTGAGCACCGGGTTTTTGGCAGCCGCATTGATCGCTTGGTGAATCGCTGCGTTGAGTCGGTAGTAGCTTGGCAGGTCGGCTCGAATATGCGCAGCTCGCATTTCCAAGTGCATGGCCTTGATTTCAGCCAACTCACTCTCGGTGATGCGCTGGGCAGCGAGTTCGCCCGATTGCGCTTCTAGACCGGCCATCACCTCAAAGGTATTGAGAATGTCGGCTTCGGACAGCTCGACCGCAATCGCCCCCCGATTGGCCAACAACTCGACCAAGCCTTCAGCCGCCAGCATTTTGATGGCCTCGCGCAAAGGCGTGCGCGAGACATTGAGTTGTTCGCACAACTCGCGTTCATTGAGTTTGGCACCCGGCGCTAAGCGATTCTCGACCAGCATCTGGCGTAAGCTGCGAGCGGCTTGCTGATGCAGGGATGAGCGGGGTTGGACGAGCGTTTCGACGATCATTTTTTATTTTGTATGCAAAATATGAGATTTATTTGGTGATTCTAGGTCAATTGACGCTTAAATAGTAGTTTTGTATGCAAAAATAAGCCTTGTTTCAAATCAGAGGACTTTATGCTGACACTCGACTTTCACCCCACTGGTCGCCACTTCCTGCAAATCCCCGGTCCCTCCCCCGTGCCGGATCGCGTTTTGCGCGCCATGAGTCTGCCCACCATCGACCACCGCGGTCCCGAATTTGCAGCGCTGGGCTTGAAAGTACTGGCCGACATCAAAAAAATCTTCCAAACCCAACACCCGGTGATGATTTACGCCGCTTCCGGCACCGGCGCCTGGGAAGCCGCTTTGGTCAACACCTTGAGCCCGGGCGACCATGTCCTGATGTATGAAACCGGTCAATTTGCGTCGCTTTGGACCAAGCTGGCCACCCGTTTGGGTCTGAAAACCGAAATCATTGCCGAGACTGGAACCGAACTCGGCATCCCAATCAGCTGGCGTCGTGGCGTGCAGGCTGATCTGATTGAAGCTCGCCTGAAAGCCGACAGCGCTCACAGCATCAAAGCTGTCTGCGTGGTGCATAACGAAACCTCTACCGGCGTGACCAGCAATATTGCCGCTGTTCGCAAAGCCATTGATGCTGCCAAACACCCGGCCCTTTTGCTGGTTGACACTATTTCGGGTTTGGCTTCGGCCGAATACAAACACGACGCATGGGGTGTTGACGTTTCGATCAGCGGTTCGCAAAAAGGTTTGATGTTGCCCCCGGGCATCAGCTTCAACGCGCTTTCACCCAAGGCCATTGCCGCCAGCAAAACCGCCACGTTACCCAAAGCCTTCTGGGCCTGGGACGAAATGATTGAAATGAACAAGACCGGCTACTGGCCGTCGACCCCGAACACCAACTTGCTGTACGGCTTGAACGAAGCCCTCGACATGCTGCTCGGCCAGGGTCTAGACGCGGTATTTGCCCGCCATCTGCGCTGGGCCGAAGGCGTGCGTGCGGCTGTCAAGGCCTGGGGCCTGGAAATTCAATGTTCCGAGGCTGCCGTTTATTCACCGATCCTGACCGGCGTGATCATGCCCGAAGGCGTTGACGCCGATGCTGTTCGCAAAATCATTTACGAGCGTTTTGATTGCTCGTTGGGTACCGGCCTGGGCAAAATCAAGGGCCGCATGTTCCGCATTGGCCACTTGGGTGACTGCAATGACCTGACCTTGATCGCGGCCCTGGGTGGCTGTGAAATGGGCCTGAAACTCGCGGGCGTGAAACTGGCGGGTTCGGGTGTGCAAGCGGCCATGGATTACTTTGCCAGCCACGCCAACGTCGTCTCGCTGCGCAAAGCGGCCTGAACTTCTGTTTTAATAGTCTGCCAGGGCCTGTTAAAACAGAGCCCTGTCCAGATAAAAAACAGAAGGAGACAACATGCAACGCAGAACGTTCATCGCAGCCACCGCATCGAGTTTGGCTGTCCCCCTGGTCGGTGCCCAAACTCTGCCCAGCGGGCCGGTCCGAATCGTCGTCGGATTTGCCCCAGGTGGCGGAACCGACATCCTGGCCCGAGTGATTGGTCAAAAACTGGCAACCATGTGGAACACCACGGTGCTGGTGGAGAACAAGGCCGGTGCGGCCGGCATGATTGCCGCCGATTACGTAGCCAAACTGCCCGGCGACGGCAGCACCCTGTTAATGGCGCACATCAACAGTCATGCGATTGCGCCGGCCTTGACGCCCAAGTTGAACTACAACGTAGTGCGTGATTTTTCACCCATTTCCATGGTCGGCATCACCCCCAACCTTTTGATTGGCAACGAAAAACAGACTGCGCGAACGGTCAAAGACTTGGTCGCTCTGTGCAAGCAGAACCCAGGCAAGATCAGCTTTGGTTCAGCGGGTAATGGCTCGGCCCAACACCTGGCGCTCGAGATGTTCAAACTGGCCGCTGGCGTCGATGCCTTGCATGTGCCTTACAAAGGTTCCGGCCCAATGCTGACCGATTTGATCGGCGGCCAAATCAATTACAGCTTTGACACCATGACAGCTGCCACGCCGCATGTCAAAGGTGGCAAAGCCATAGCGATTGCCCAAACCCGGGCCAAACGCGCAAAAAGTTATCCCAACGTACCCACCATGGCCGAGTCGGGTTTTCCTGGCTTCGAAGCTACCACTTGGTATGGTTTGGTCGGCCCCGGGAAGATGCCCGCTGCCATGGTCAAGCGCATGAACGAAGACATCAACAAAGTTTTATTGATGTCCGACGTGATCGAGAAATTCGAGCAGTACGGCGCCGAAGACGGCGGCGGAACCCCTGAGAAGTTTGCCGACTTCATCCAGTCCGAAAGCATTAAATGGGCTCGGGTGGTGAAGGATGCTGGCGTCAAGGCTGAAGGTTAAGCTGAGCCTGCCATGAGTGAAGGCAGCGTCCAGCTCAAGGTCGAGGCGGGTGTGGCCTCGGTCCTGTTTGATCGACCCCAGGCGCGCAACGCGATGACTTGGGCGATGTACCAGCAACTCAGCCAGATTTGCCAAGGGCTGCGCGACGACCCTTCGGTTCGGGTCGTGACTTTTCGAGGCGCTGGGGGCGTGGCTTTCGTCGCCGGAACCGATATCGAGCAATTCAAATCCTTTCAGACCGGCGAAGACGGTCTGGCTTACGAAGGCCAGATCGACCAAGTCATCGATCTGCTCGAGTCCTTGCCGATGCCCACGGTGGCCTTAATCGAAGGCTGGGCGGTTGGCGGCGGTCTGGCCATTGCCACGACCTGCGATTTTCGGATTGCCACAACGGGTTCGAGACTGGGCGTACCGATTGCAAAAACCCTGGGCAACTGCCTGTCCATCGCCAACTTGGCACGTTTGAACGCAGTTTTCGGCCAGTCCCGGGTCAAGCGCATGTTGATGTTGGCAGAAATGATAGCCGCCGATGAAGCCCTGGCCTGCGGTTATTTGCATCAGCTGTGTACACCTGAAGACATCGATACGGTCAGCAGCGCCCTGTGCCAGCGCTTGATGGTGCTGGCACCCGTGACCCAAAGCGTGATCAAGGAAAGCCTGCGCCGCTTGGTCACCCATGACTTACCCCAAGGTGACGACCTGATCCGCCGCTCCTACAGCAGCCACGATTTCCGCGAAGGAGTAGACGCCTTCGTTGCCAAACGCAGTCCGGCCTGGAAAGGCAACTGACAGCAAAATCACCGGCACCATACCGCATCCAAACAAGTCTACCCCCCTCGGAGAACAGCCATGAGCTACAACACGGTTTCTTGTTCCTGCAGCAGCGTCACCCGCGCCGGGAAGTCCGGATGGAACGGCAAGGGCCTTGGCTTCAAGCTGATGCTGGCAGCCAGTCTACTGGCTTACGGAAGCTTCGCTTTAGCCCAAACCTTTCCGACTAAACAAGTTCGAATCTTGGTGGGCTATGCCCCTGGCGGTGGCACCGATATATTTTCTCGCCTGTTGGCCAATAAACTTACTGAGATGTGGGGTCAACCGGTGGTCGTTGAAAATCGCACGGGTGCCACCGGAACCATCGCTGCGGATTATGTTGCCAAGTCAAGCCCAGACGGACATACCGTCTTGATGACGGTTCCCAATACCCACACTATCCTGCCCCAACTGTCCCGTCTGCCCTACGATCCCTTGCGTGATTTCACACCCATCACGCTCGCGGTTCAAGTACCACATGTGCTGGTGGTCGGACTGTCGGTGCCGGCCAATAATATGGCCGAACTTGTTGCCATGGCAAAAGCCAATCCAAGCAAAATCAATTTCTCTTCGTCGGGCCCAGGTTCGACCCAACAGCTCGCTGGTGAACTACTCAATCAAATAGCAGGCATAAAGGCAGTGCATGTTCCTTATCGCGGCAGCGCAGCGGCCATGCTCGATCTGGTGGCCGGTGGAGTGACCCTAAGTCTGGACACCACTTCGTCGTCCATGGGACAGATTCGCGCCGGCAAGCTCAAACCGTTAGCGGTGGCTGCGCCGAATCGGGTGGCAGCCTTGCCCCAAATCCCCACGACAGCCGAAGCGGGTTATCCAGGCGTAGAGATGATTACCTGGTACGGTATGTTCGGCCCTGCAGGTATGGCCAAGCCTGTTCTCGACAAATGGCAGCAAGATGTAGCGAAAGTACTGCAAATGCCGGATGTCCGAGAGCGAATTTTGCAGCTCGCAGGTGAGCCCGTGGGCAACAAACCTGAAGAATTTGATGCCTACGTCAGAGCCGAGTTCACCAAAACCGGCAAGCTCGTCAAAGAGGCAAATATCAAAGCCGAATGAAAATCCAAATTTACTGATGAAACCCCAACATACCGGCCCGCTCGCGGGCATGAAAGTTCTTGAGCTGGCACAGATCATGGCCGGCCCGACCTGCGGCATGATGCTGGCCGACATGGGGGCCGATGTGGTCAAGGTCGAGAAGCTGCCGGGTGGCGATGACTCGCGCAGCTACCGTGAGCCCTTGGTCAATGGTGTCTCGGCCAACTTCATGATTCTGAACCGCAACAAACGCGGCATCGCACTCAATCTGAAGCAAGCCCAAGGGCGCGAAATTTTGCTCACCATGGTCAAGCAAAGCGATGTCCTGATCGAAAACTACCGCCGCGGTACGCTGGAAAAACTCGGTGTGGGCTACGAAGTCTTGTCACAAGCCAACCCCGGGCTGATTTACTGCGCCATTTCCGGCTACGGCCGGGATGGCCCTTACGCTGACAAAGGGGGGTTTGATTTGATCGCGCAAGGCTTTGCCGGTTTGATGTCGGTCACTGGCGAGCCCGGTGGTCCACCCGTGAAAACGGGCAACTCGGTGGCCGATATGAACGCCGGTATTTTGGCGGTGGTGGGCATCACTGCAGCTTATGCCCACAAACTCAAGACCGGCCAGGGCCAGGTGGTCGAGACTTCACTGATGGAAGCTGCGCTGCAACAAACCTATTGGCATGCAGCCACCTACTTCGCCACCGGCGAATCGCCCGGACCGACCGGTTCGGCCCACCTCTTGAGCGCGCCCTACCAGGCTTTCCAGACGCGCGACGGTTGGGTCAATATTGGCGGCGCCAACCAGGCCAACTGGGAACGGGTTGCCCTGGTGCTGGGCCACCCCGAGTGGTGCGCCGATCCGCGCTTTATCAACAACAGCGCCCGGATGGCGAACTTACCGGCGCTGACGGCGGCCATGAATTCGATTTTGATTTTGCAGGATAAAGCGCACTGGATTGCAGCTTTTGACGCTGCCGGCGTTCCGGCCGGCCCGGTGCACAGCATTGGCGAGGCGCTGAGTCACCCGCAAACCTTGGCGCGCAACATGGTGGTGGACTTGGTGCATACGCAAGCGGGTCCGACCAAAGCGGTGGGCTGCCCTGTCCAATTCTCGAAAACACCAACCCAAATCAACCGGCCGGCCCCCTTGCTGGGCGAGCACAGTCGCGAGTTGCTCAAGGAGTATGGCTACCAAGACAGCCAGATCGACGGTTTTGTTGCCAGCGGCGCGATTGAAGAGACCCGTGTCTGAAGTGGTGGCTTCCACCCTCCGTGGAATTTTGATTCGCGCCAGCGAGTCATTGGACTGCGCGGCCAGTCTCAGCCTTCTGCTGGAACAGCTCGATGCGCTCGACCTTGAGCCGCACATTCGAAGCAGCCAAGGCAGTGATGATCAGGGCTGCTTTATCCGTTTTGAATTAAGGCAAAGCAGCCGCCAAGCCTGGGCCCCGGCCTATGACACGCTGGCCTTGGCGCAGACCCTGGGACTGGACAGTCAACAACAGGACAGCGACCTGACGCGTGAAATTTTGGTGGCTTTGCTGTTGGGACCGGTTGCCTTTGAATTTCCCAGCTTGGCAGAACTCATGGCAGCGATTCGGATACGGAAAAACATCGTTCAGGCGGCGCGCAAAACCACCTTGGATTTTGATACCCGAGCAGCCGAACGACCCTCAGGTTTTTGGACTTACAACGAAAACACTGGTTTCATTTTGCTGCCCGGTGTGTCGCTGATCGAAGCGCTGACGCTGGCAACCCAGCCCGAGGTCTCGGGAACGATTTACACATTTTCCTGCTATCGGGCCACCGAATATGTGATTCTGCTGGGCATCGCCCAAGAACTGAAGCTGAATCACCCGGCGCTGTACCAGCAGCTGGAACAACACTGGTCACGCTGCTCCATCAAATCGAACCGGTTTCACGAAGTATTTCTGCGCGAACAGGGTTCGATGCAAGCCCCGCTGCCGCCAGCTTATTTTGTACCGGGTGACCGCACTTGGTTTCGCAACCCCGACGAAGCCTCGGCTGATGCCGCCGGTTTCGAGGGTTCCTGGGTGATTTATCTGGGAGCCGGCTTGTTCACCAATTTTTGGAAACAAAACAAGCCCTACACCCTGACCCAAAAATGCGTGGAGATTTACCACTGGCGCCACGGCTTGTACCGCAATGAACAAGGCGAAGAATGCATTGACGAAATCGGGATCGAGCCGCTGATTGAAGCCAGCTTGAACGACCCGATTGAACTTGCGCGCATCATGGCCCTGATGCAACGCTACCGCGAAGAGCGCGGCATTTACACCGAGAATGGCGGCGCTATCGACACCACCCGAGAATTCGCCCGCTGGGTGTTGGCTGGTACGGCTGACTTGGTGCTGCCCAACGCGTCGCCATGAGTCCACCCCAGCAGCGCGCACTGCAAATCGATGCGTTCAAGTTCGTTGCTTCACAGTTCATTGTGCTGCACCACCTGATCGCTTATGGACCGATTTCAGATGCCGTAACCCTGCTTGCACCGCAATTCATGGCTTGGTTGTTCGACCACAGCCGAATGGCGGTTCAGGTTTTTTTGGTGCTCGGCGGTTATCTGGCGGCCAAGGCTTTGTCGCCTCAAGCTCAAGGCTGGCGTGGCTCAATTCTGACCACCCTGCTGGCCCGCTACCGAAGACTGGTTTTGCCCTATCTGCTTGCCCTGTTGTTGGCCATAGTCTGCGCTGCACTGGCGCGTACCTGGCTGAACGACCCGTTCATTCCAGCCGCCCCGAACGGGTTCCAACTGCTGGCGCACGCCTTGCTATTGCAAACCGTGTTGGGCCAAGATTCTCTGTCTGCCGGTGTCTGGTACATCGCCATTGACTTCCAGTTGTTCGCCTTGATGACGCTACTGCTGTGGCTGGGCCAGAACATTAAGCCTGCGGGTCGTGGTGCGCGGTCGACCGCAACGGCACCGGGGTTGGTACTGCTGCTGATGCTGGCTTCGCTGTTTTACTTCAACACGAATGCGCGCTGGGACAGCTGGGGACTGTATTTTTTCGGGGCCTACGGCCTGGGTGCCGCCGCCTACTGGATTGGCTGCGTTAGCCGACCCGGATTTTTCTTCGGTTTGCTGGCTGTCACGGGCAGCTTGAGCTTATTGCACGATTTTCGAGAGCGCCTGCTGCTGGCCTTGGCCGTTGCCTTGGTCCTGGCCTGGTTTCGCTGGAAACCATTGACGCCCGCACTGGCAACAGCCCCAAGCTCAGGTCCGACTCGCGTCCTAAGTTGGTTGGGTGAAATTTCTTATTCGCTGTTTTTGCTGCACTTCCCGGTTCTGTTGCTGGGCAACGCTTTGTACGCCCAATCGGGCTGGATCGGCCCGTTGCCAGCTAGCCTATTCCTGATCCTCAGCTGGGCCGTCAGCTTGTTACTGGCCGCGCTGTTTCAGCGTTGGGTCGAAGCGCCACTCCATCGCCTGCTTGCCGTGCCAGCTAGGCAGGCCAGCAGGCCCTGACTCAAACTGATGTGCTGAGCTTGGCCGCCACCCAGGCCTGAACACTGGCCAAAGCGGCGCTCAGTTGGGTCGGGTCGGTGCCGCCGGCCATGGCCAAATCGGGTTTGCCACCCCCTTTGCCGCCGACCTGCTGCGCAACGAAGTTGACCAGTTCACCGGCTTTCACCTTGGCCACGCTGTCGGCGCTCACGCCGGCGGCGAGTTGCACTTTACCGCCATCCACGGTAGCCAACACAATCACCGCCGATTTGAGCTTGTTCTTGAGCTGATCCAGGCTGTCACGCAAGGTCTTGGCATCGGCACCCTCGAGTTGCGCCACCAGCAGCTTGACGCCCTGGCAATCGATCGCCTGCATCATCAATTCGTCGCCCTGGCTCGAAGCCAGCTTGCCTTTGAGTGCTGCAATTTCTTTTTCCAGTGCCTTGACCTGTTCCAGCATCTGACCCAGGCGAACATTGAGTTCGGTCACAGGCGCTTTGAGCGTACCCGCCGCCTGATCCAGCGTGGCCTCGACTTGTTGCAGATAAGCCAGAGCCTGATGACCACTCACAGCTTCGAGCCGTCGCACACCGGCAGCCACACCGCTTTGGCTGACCACCTTGAACAAGCCTATGTCACCGGTACGCTCGACATGGGTGCCGCCGCACAACTCGCGGCTGTTGCCAATATCGAGCACCCTAACGCTGTCGCCGTACTTCTCGCCAAACAACATCATGGCGCCCGTCTGCTGGGCCGCTTTGATGTCCATCACGCGTGCCCTAGTTGCCTCATTGGCCAGAATTTCGGCATTGACCAAGACCTCGATGTCCCGAATTTGGGCATCAGTCACCGGTGCGTTATGCGCGAAATCAAAACGCGTGCGTTCGGCATTGACCAGCGAACCTTTTTGCTGCACATGCTCGCCCAAAACCTGGTGCAACGCCTTGTGCATCAAGTGTGTGACAGAGTGGTTGCGCATGGTGGCCAAACGGCGTTGCAAATTGACCTGGGCGCTTACATGGTCACCCACATTGAGCGTTCCTTGAGTCAAGCTGCCGTGGTGCCCAAACACATGGGCCTTGATTTTTTGGGTGTCGACCACCTCAAAATGCGCCGAACCGCTAACCAAGCTTCCTTCGTCACCCACCTGCCCGCCACTCTCGGCATAAAACGGTGTGGTGTCCAGAACCACCACGCCGTTTTGTCCCGACTTCAACACCGCCGAGGGCTCGCCATCGACAAAAATGGCGACGATTTGAGCCGTGGCTTGCAGGCTGTCGTAACCGACAAAATGATTGCTGACGCCGGTGTACTCCAGCGCCCGGTCTTGCTTGAACTTGCCCGCAGCTCGAGCCTGGGCTTTTTGTTTTTCCATGGCGGCAAAAAAGCCATCACCATCCACCGACACGCCGCGTTCGCGACAAACATCGGCCGACAAGTCCAACGGGAAACCGAAAGTGTCGTGCAGCTTGAAAGCCACTTCACCGGATAATTCCTGAGCGCCGCTAGCCAGTGCCGCGTCCAAAATGGCCATGCCGTGTTCCAGCGTTTCAAAAAACCGCTCTTCTTCGACCCGCAGCACACTCATGATCCGGTCTTGCTGGGCGCTCAAATTGGGGTAGGCCTGGCCCATCAGCTTCACCAGATCGGGCACCAATTTGTGGAAAAACGGTGTCTTTTTCCCGAGCAAATAACCATGGCGAATGGCGCGTCGAATGATGCGACGTTGCACGTAACCCCGACCTTCGTTGCTTGGCATCACGCCGTCACTGACCAAGAAAGCACAAGCCCGTATGTGGTCGGCAATCACACGCAAACTTTTCTGGTCCAGATCTTTGCAGCCAGTTTCTCGGGCTGCGGCCTGGATCAAACGGGCAAAGATATCAATTTCGTAATTGCTGTGCACATGCTGCAATATCGCGGCCAGCCGCTCCAAGCCCATCCCCGTATCCACACAAGGCGCAGGAAGCGGCTTGAGCGATCCATCGGACTGCATGTCGAACTGCATGAACACGTTGTTCCAGATTTCGATGTAGCGGTCGCCATCTTGCTCAGGGCTGCCGGGTGGACCGCCGGCGATGTCAGGGCCGTGATCGTAAAAAATCTCAGAACAAGGCCCACAGGGTCCGGTGTCAGCCATCATCCAGAAGTTGTCGCTGGCGTACTTGGCGCCTTTGTTGTCCCCGATGCGAACCACCCGCTCCGGCGGCAGTCCGATTTCCCTAGTCCAGATGTCGTAAGCCTCGTCGTCATCGATATAAACCGTGGCCCACAGCTTGTCGGCCGGCAGCTTGTAAACCTGGGTCAGCAGTTCCCAAGCCCACTTCAGCGATTCACGCTTGAAATAATCGCCAAAACTCCAGTTGCCCAGCATTTCAAAGAAAGTATGGTGCCTTGCGGTGTAGCCCACGTTCTCCAGATCGTTGTGTTTACCACCGGCACGCAAACAAGCTTGCACGCTGGCGGCACGCACATAAGAGCGCTTGTCTTCGCCCAAAAACACGTCTTTGAACTGAACCATTCCCGAATTGGTGAACATCAGGGTCGGGTCGTTCCCCGGCACCAAGGGGCTGGAAGCCACCACGGTATGTCCCTTGGATTCGAAGAAATCGAGAAAGGTTTTGCGAATGTCGGCAACAGAAATGGTGGGGTGGCTCATAAAAATTGGGGGTTGGGGCGGTTCGATTATAGTTTTGCACTCATCCCAACCAACCAAGAGCCGACTCATGGACATGAAGACCTCCCCTCTAGCCCTGCTCAACGATCCTAGCTTGCTCAAAACCGATGGTTTGATCGACGGGCAGTGGATCAAAGGCAGCAGCCGCTTTGACGTGCAAGATCCCGCCAATGGCAACAAGCTGGTCGATGTGGCTAATCTGGGCCCGGCTGAAGCGAAACAGGCGATCGCAGCGGCCAACGCGGCCTGGCCCGCCTGGCGCAGCAAGACCGGCAAGGAGCGTCACGCGATTTTGATGAAGTGGTTCAACCTGCTGATGGCGAACCAGGAAGACCTGGGCCGCATCATGACAGCCGAGCAAGGCAAGCCTTTCGCCGAAGCCAAGGGCGAAGTGGCCTACGGCGCGAGCTTTGTCGAGTGGTTTGCTGAAGAAGCCAAACGCGTCAATGGCGAAACTCTGCCCCAGTTCGACAACAACCGCCGACTGATGGTGCTCAAGCAACCGATTGGTGTCTGTGCCGCCATCACGCCTTGGAACTTTCCCCTGGCCATGATCACGCGCAAGGTGGCACCCGCACTGGCAGCCGGCTGCACCGTCATCATCAAGCCAGCCGAACTAACGCCGTTGACCGCACTGGCGGCAGCCGAGCTGGCGATTCGTGCCGGCATCCCCGCCGGTGTCCTCAATATGCTCACCGCCGACAGCGCCAACAGCATTGCGGTTGGGAAAGTTTTGTGTGAGAGCGATGTGGTGCGTCACATCAGCTTCACCGGCTCGACCGAAGTGGGTCGCATTCTGATGGCGCAAAGCGCGCCTACCGTGAAGAAAATGTCGCTGGAACTGGGCGGCAACGCGCCCTTCATCGTATTTGACGATGCCGACATTGATTCAGCCGTTGAGGGTGCCATGGCCAGCAAATACCGCAACGCGGGACAGACCTGTGTCTGCGCCAACCGGATCTATGTGCAGGACGGCGCTTACGACGAGTTCGTTGCCAAGTTCGCCGCTAAAGTCGGCACACTAAAAGTCGGTAACGGCTTTGAAGAAGGTGTGTCACAAGGTCCGTTGATTGAGGATGCTGCGGTTGAAAAAGTTTCGCGCCATGTGGCCGACGCCATCGCCAAAGGCGGCAAGCTGCTGGTCGGCGGCAACAAGTTGGGTGGTCAATTTTTTGCACCTACCGTGATTGCAGAAGCCAGCGCCGACATGCTGTGCGCCAAGGAAGAAACCTTCGGTCCATTCGCCCCGGTGTTTCGCTTCAAGACCGAGCAAGAAGCCATAGCTGCGGCCAACAACACCGAATTCGGATTGGCCAGTTACTTCTACAGCCGCGATATCGGGCGCATTTTCCGAGTCAGTGAAGCGCTCGAATACGGCATGGTCGGCATCAATGTGGGTGTCATCGCCACCGAACACGTCCCGTTTGGTGGCATCAAGCAATCCGGTCTGGGCCGCGAAGGCTCCAGCCACGGCATGGAAGACTATGTTGAGCTGAAGTACCTGTGTTTAGGTGACATCCTGAAGTAAACACCGCTGGCTCTGGCCCCAGCGTCCCGCAACAGGCTTCAGGTCAGAGCCGCTTGATGAAGACACTGGCCGAGCTGGTCCAGGTATTTCCGGGTCGCCGAAGTCGGAACGATGTAGCGCACCCGATTATCGGTGCTGCTCCCCTCGAGTGCCAGCACACCTTTGTCGTACAAAATCTTCAAGCGCCGGTGCACTGTGGCAGCTGAAGCATCAGGTGACATATTCATGGCCTCGACCACCGTCACTTTCTGGCCACGACTCCACAAAGCAACCATCTGGTTAAGCAGTCGCTCCTCTAGAGGGTCGAGTTGGAGTGACTGCGGCCGATCGCGCAGTGCTTGAACCAGATTCAAAAACCTAGAGTACGTTGCAGCGGAGAGATTGGGGTTAGACATAGAAAATTTCTATTGAAATTACTCAAAAATGACATTTTATAGAATCCAGCCCTGCGGCCAAATAGAATTTGGCTATTTATTAGCAATTCGAGATTGAATAAAGTTTACTAATTTTTGGGCGCGAACTGAATTCCGTAAGGTAAAAATCAGCACGATCACGACCACCGCCGTACCCAAGAAATCACCCGCCGTCATAGCCAGCGTTCGCACCACATAGCCCGTGTTGATTTGCGGCTGAATCGACAAAAACGCCAGCTGGGAAACGAGGGCGTGCAGCAAACTGCTGAACAGAGACAAGACGGGGATATGCCAGTACTGAAGCTTTTCCAAATTGGCATCAATCTGGAAATAGCGCATAAAAAACCTGACGCTCAACAAAGTGGCCCCGCTGCTAACTGTGGCGTAGATGGTCCAGGCAAACAAAGATCCATCCGGAATAAAATAAATTGCCATCAAGAATAGGGCCAAGGCGTCACCCATGGTGCCCCACAAACCAAACAACAAAATGCAAATCAATTTGCTGCCAGCCGGTAAGAACACCAGATAGACCCACTCATACATCAGCGCTGAGGGGGAGAGCATGGTCAGCGCAAACATCAGCAAATACAGCGAAAAAGACAAGCCGATGAGCAGCAGCCGGTATCGAACCGTGTTCTTCAGCTCCGAAGGGTTCAAATTCATTGTTCGGCGCGTATATTGGCCGCTTTAGCAACTGCAGTCCAGCGCACGATGTCGGCGGCAATTATTTTGCCGAACTCTTCCGAGGTATTGCCCACGGGGTCCAGCGTCATCGCAGCGAATCGCTCACGCACTTCGGGTGAGCGAACGGCACGGGCGAGTTCTTGCTGCAGCCGGCGAACAATCGGCATGGGCGTGGCGGCTGGCGCCACAAAACCAGTCCAGATACCGATTTCCAGATCTGGAACACCGGCCTCGGCCATGGTGGGCACATCAGGAAACTGAGGGTGGCGCTGGGCTCCAGTCACCGCCAACGGGCGAATGGTGCCGCCTTTGATGTGTCCGACCACCGGAGGGGGGTCGGCAATCGTCATGGTGACCTGTCCACTCAAAACTGCAGCCACCGAGTCGCCACTGCCTTTGAACGGGATGTAAGCAAACTTGGATCCGGTTTTTTGGTTAAACAACTCCGAAGCCATCTGAAACGGGGCTGCGCTGGCCGCATAGTTGGCTTTGGCCGGATTGGCCTTGGCAAACTCAATCAGATCCTTCACCGTTTTAAACGGCGACGAAGCCGCCACCCCCAGAATCAGCGGAAACTGGCAAATCATGCCTATCGGAACGAAGTCCTTCAACGGGGAATAAGGCAACTTCGCATAAGTCGCCGGGTTCATGGTCATGGGGCCACTCGGGCCCATCAGGATCGTGTAGCCATCGGGATTGGCTTTGGCCACCAACTCAGCCGCAATGATCGATTGCGCTCCGGGCTTGTTCTCAATGATGACGGGTTGACCCAAGCCCTCGGCCATTTTGCTGGCCACTACCCGCGCGATGATGTCGTTACCGCCACCAGCGCTGTAACCCACGATGATCCGAATCGGCTTGCTGGGGTAGTTGTCCTGCGCCCATGCGCTCGCCACGCCCAGCGCGACCAAGCCAAGGCCAAACAGACGCGTCAGCAGTTTTGAACTTCTCATGCGTAACTCCTTGTTAAATTCACACACACCTGATTTGCCCGATCTTCAGTTAAATGCCGCCTGTTGTGACCTCACAGGTTATAAAAATCCAGCATGGCGGGCATGTAATCGTTGAGCAGCACTATTTTTTTCCTTTGAATCCTAACAGCTCCGTCCCGCAACACCAGACCATACTCGCAACGGCTGAAAAGCGTATTGACTTCGGCATTCTTGGTCTTGTACTGGTTCACCGTCAACAAGGCCAGAACTTGAACGCCACGGTCTGAATCAAGCTCACCCAGCATGACGTTATTGACCGCACGATGGGTTCGCGGCAATGGACGCGACGCCACCGAACGTCCCGAGCGCACGCGCCAAACCCGATCCTCCAGCCCGGCGCGACTGTCGTAGTAAATCAAAGAAACTTCGCTCTTTGGATTGCTGGTGGTTTCGTGTTCTGATTTCCAGGTCGGCGCCCAATACACCGCATCTTGCGTGTAAAGGGCCAGCCATTCGTCCCATTGCTGGGTATCTAGGTAATGGGCTTCCCGATACAACAATTGGCTTGCCTGTTCCAGCGTGATCTTCATTGAACCGCCCTCTTCAACGGGAATTCGATCCTTTGACCAGCCTGATCACGCTCAAGGCCGTTTTCCATCAAGCGCAACCATTCGCGGTAACTCGCTCGGAACACCGTTTCATCCTGGATATTGAACGGGCCAGAGATGCTGGTTTCGACCTCGATACCCAACTCTTGGGCAAACTCGTCTGCGCCTTGGATGACTGCGGTGGCACCGCGCTCATAGCCCTGTTGCCACTGCACGCTGCGGGCGCTGTAACCAGTTTGGCAGTCTTCATAAGCCGTAGTGTCATCCGGTGTAGCCAGCCCGGTTGAATTGAAAAAATCCTCGTACTGGCGCAGCCGGTACTCACGCGCCTGCGCCGACTCACCGACCGGCGCCAAACAATAAATTTTCATCTCGGTTCGGTCCACCGCCAGGGGGCGAATCAGGCGCAACTGCAAGGAAGCGTTTTCCGCCACTTGCATATTGGGGTAGAGCGTCAAGTTACGCATGGAGAGCATCCACTTGGTTCGCATCGCACCGACCCGCTCAAGCAATTCGTCAGCCCGCTCAAACAAAGGCCGCACCTCGGGCTTAGGGTTGGCGCCCCAGGCTACGGCATGGCCATGCTTGAAAGTAAAACTGCCCCGCACCACACCAGGTTGGCGATAAGCGTCGAAATTCAAAGCTTTGAGCTTGTGTTTTGACTCGCCCGAGTTCCTGCGCTCGACAATTTGCATGAAACTGGGGTGGGTCGAAGTCAGGTGATAGACATCGACACAATTTTCGATCTGCAACTTCCAATTGCCTTTGTAGGTGTAGGTCGAACTGCCAGGAACCAACTCCACTCCCTGGGGACTTTGATCAACGATCAAATCGAGAAAAGTC
Organism: Burkholderiaceae bacterium; assembly: GCA_049296795.1. Lineage (GTDB taxonomy): Bacteria > Pseudomonadota > Gammaproteobacteria > Burkholderiales > Burkholderiaceae_C > CAXNKH01. The sequence continues at coordinate 91,384 of JBAQTC010000007.1, read as the reverse complement.
TTGGTGCTGCCCAGATGCTCCTCCAGTGAAGGGACTGCAGCGTTCAGACTGGCGAATAGGAAACCACGGTACTCGCCAAAGCGCGCTACCGGCTTGAGTCCGTGGTCGACATCTTCAAAAGAGCTTGGATAACAACCGTCTTTTTTGTCCTTGATGTTCACATTTCGACCGCCAGAGTCGTAAGCCCACCCGTGGTAGCTGCACACATGGTATTTGGCATTGCCCTGCATGTGATGGCAAACCAAGGCGCCGCGATGGCGGCAAGTATTGAGAAAAGCCCCTAGCGTGCCATCGGCATCGCGCATCAACAACACAGGATGGCGTCCAATCCAGGTCGTCAAAAAGTCATGCGGGTTCGGCACTTGGGAAGCAAGCCCCAGAAAGACCCAGCTTCCTTCGAAGATATGCCGCATTTCGAGTTCAAACAGGTCTTTGTCGCGAAACAGATCCCGATGCACCTGAAACTCGTTGCTTTGGGGCTGATCGACGATGAGTTTTTTTATTTCAGAAAATTCCAAAAGTAGCTCCAGCTTGCGGCCGTAACGCTCAAGCCACGGCCAATTACAGACTGAATTTATGCCACAAAGCGCCGCTTCGTCTATGCTCGATTACCCCCAAACCACGCGTCTTCTACCGCTACAATCTCTCAGCACGCGGGTGTAGTTCAATGGTAGAACTTTTGCTTCCCAAGCAAATAGCGTGGGTTCGATTCCCATCACCCGCTCCAAAATGTCAATTCAGACCACAACAAAGTGCGTCGTAACCCGTTGATCCCAGAGGACAACGGGTTTTTTGTTGCATCACGCCGCATCACTGGTTACCATGACATACCAACATTACGTTGGTAGTTATGTTGGTATTTATCTGGTATCAACGATTGCAGACAAACCAAATACCAACAGATATACCAACAAGGCAACACCGTGGCACTCAATGACACCTTCATAAAGAACAGCACCAAGTTCAGTGGCAAGTCATCCGGTGACAAGCACAGCGATGGCGGCGGACTGTATCTACACGTCACGGCCCCCGGAAAATATTGGCGCATGAACTACCGTCTGAATGGCAAGCAAAAGACGCTTGCGCTCGGTGTCTACCCTGCTGTCTCGCTTGCCAAAGCTCGACAAGGCCGCGACAAGGCAAAAGAGATGATCGCTCATGGCGTTGATCCCAGCACGGCAAAACAAGAAGCCAGCCATGCTTCAAGGATGGCAGCAGCCAGCACCTATGAACTGGTTGCACGAGAGTTCCATAAAATTAAATCCGAAGGATGGAGCGAATCTCACGCTGCCAAGTGGATCAGAATGAATGAGCTTTACCTATTTCCGGTGATTGGACACAAGCCAATTTCATCGATCAAGGCAAAGGCCCTGCTCGATGCACTACGAAAGGTTGAGGCAAAAGGTATCTTGAGCACTGCACAAGACCTGCAACAAATGGCGGGGCAAGTTTTCCGATATGCCGTGCAGACTGAACGGATCGAACTAAACCCAGTGCCAGATCTTAAGGGTGCACTTAAACCCCATGTTGCGAAACACTATGCGGCCACTCTGGACCCAGTGAAGGTTGGTGAACTTCTCAGGGCCATAGATGCCTATTCCGGCCAGCCAGCAACAGTTGCAGCCCTAAAGCTATCGGCACTTTTCTTTCAAAGACCCGGAAATATTCGGTCGCTGGAATGGACCTGGATTGACTTCGGTTCGGCTATGTTGGCAATTCCTACGGCTGACATGAAAGGCAAGAAACAAGAAAAAATTAACGGCAGGCCTCACCTTGTGCCACTGGCCAAGCAGGCCATTGACATACTGAAGGCGTTACAACCGCTCACAGGCAGTAGTCGCTACGTTTTTCCTGGCGCTCGATCACTCCAGCGGCCAATGAGTGACGGCACGATCAATGCAGCACTGCGCCGGATGGATTTTGGGCATGACGATCATGTTGCTCACGGTTTTCGGGCAATGGCGCGGACCATGATTGCCGAACGTATGCACGGAATACCCGACGCGATGGTTGAGGCCCAGCTAGATCATGGCAAGAGCGGGCCGTTGGGTAGTGCCTATGATCGCGCAGAATACATGGAACAACGCCGGGGAATGATGCAGGCATGGGCCGATTACCTAGACAAGCTGCGAATTGGGGCGGACGTAATCCAATTGAAGACGAGGAATTGAATAATCTGAACCCATTAAATCGTCGGAGACACTTCACGGAGTAGTTGAGTTATCAACAAATTATGAAGACTTTTAACGCTCAGTTAAACACTATGAAATTAATTGAAAAAACACAGATAAATAACAAGATTTACACAGTTTTTCCACAGATTTTGATTGGACATAAAATCTCACGGCTTCTAAAATAACCGCATGCTGATACATACAGTATCCGAACAGGGCGCTGAGTATCAGTAAGAGCTCAAATGCAAGAACCCCTAAAGCCCTGCAAGGCGATAGGGGTCAGGGGCACTAGGCCATGAAAAGTTGTCAGACGATTCAAAGCCAAGTGTATACGCTTAAATTGAGGCCGTGAAAGTTTATTTTTGACCCCTAAAGGTCAAAAGGATTTCGCGGCCTGATTGATGCGTGCCCCGTGCTGAGAGCATTTTTTGTTCTTAATCACGGAGACAGTCATGGTTGAAACAAAATCCGGCATTCACAAAAAGCCGAAAAAAACCAAACCCCTTGCAGCCAGTCCCCTGACAGCAATCATTCATCAATCAGTTTTTGACGCACTGCCCAATAGCGCGTTCGTTCGCGAATCGCAACTGGTCCTGAGTCCTAAACGTCCAGAGCAACCAGCGCCATTGCCATTTAGTGCACCAACCTTATGGCGCATGGTGGCGGCTGGCACGTTCCCCAAGCCGATAAAGCTGTCGGAGCGTGTGACTTGCTGGAGAATAAGTGACGTCCGCGCCTGGATGGCGGCGCGGGTACTGGCGTAGGGGGCTGCCATGAGCTTTAACCGAAATAATCTTCCTGAAGCCCTGGACTACTACGAAAACAAAGCTGGATTGAAATTAGTTGGCCGTGGACCTTGGCGTACCACTGAATGCCGATTCCACGGTGGCTCCGACAGCATGCGTGTCAACACCAAGTCTGGTGCATTCAAATGCATGAACTGCTTGATCGGTGGCGGCGATGTGTTGGCCTATCACATGCAGGCGCATGGCCTAGAGTTTGTCGAGGCGGCTAAGGTACTTAGGGCCTGGACCAGTGATGGTAAGCCACAGCGCCAATACAAACCGACCGCACTATCACCACGCGAAGCGCTTGAGGTAATAGCGTTTGAAGTCACCTTCGTGGCTGTGGCCGCTTGCAACCTAGCTAGGGGAGTTGTCCAGACAAACGAAGACCGCGCACGAGCAATAACTGCTGCTGGCCGGATAAGCCGGATCGCAGGGGAGTTTCAACCATGAAGAATCCCTACGACTATGAATTGATGGCAGCCAAGTTGGACGCAGCACAAGATGCCATGGAACACACATCGATGGGTAACGAGGTTATCCTGATCAATGGCGCGAACTTGACACCCTTGCCTGTGCGCTGGTTATGGTCGGGATGGTTGGCAAAGGGCAAGCTACACATTTTGGCCGGTGCTCCTGGCCAGGGAAAAACCACGATTGCTCTGAATATGGCTGCAACTGTGACGATTGGTGGACGCTGGCCAGACGGGTCACGATGTGAACCGGGTAATGTGCTTATTTGGTCGGGCGAGGATGACCCAGCCGATACCCTGCTGCCGCGACTGATGGCTGCCGGTGCTGACGTCTCCAAGTGCTATTTCGTGAGTGGGACACATATCAACGGAGAGAGTCAGCCCTTTGATCCGGCCAGGGATATGACGGCGTTAGAACGGCAAGCGAGTCTCATTGGTGGCTTCAGGCTGCTGATGGTGGACCCGGTTGTATCTGTCGTGATGGGTGACTCACACAAGAACGCCGAGGTGAGACGGTCGTTGCAGCCCCTGGTTGACTTAGGAAGCCGCCTAGACGCTGCTGTGCTGGGCATTACCCACTTCAGCAAAGGCGGGGCGGGGAGCGATCCAGCACAGCGTGTGATCGGGTCCGTTGCGTTTACAGCAGTGGCCAGGATTGTCATGGTGGCGGCAAAGACCCAGAGCAAGGATGGGGAGGACTGCCGGATTCTGGCTCGTGGTAAGTCCAACAACGGACCGGATGATGGTGGGTTTGAATACCACATCGAGCAGACCGAGCCGCTGCCGGGCATCCAAGCAAGCTACATCGCCTGGGGTGATGCAGTAACCGGAACGGCGCGTGAATTACTTGCAGAAACCGAGGAAAGTGAAAATGACATAAGTTCTGATGAACTGGTCGAGATGATGCAGACGGAACTTACGGCAGATTGTTGGACTCCAGCGAAGGACGTTTTCAAGTCACTGGCCGATGCAGGATTTTCTAAGGACCAGGTCAAGCGTGCAGCAAAACGGGTGGGCGTAATTCGGCAGAAATCTGGCATGACTGGGGGTTGGTATTGGCGTCTTCCAGGATCGACAGGTGGCCGCGAATTCACCGAAGAGAGCACGAAGGGAGCGAAGAGTGCACCTATTAAAGACGCGCTCCCTTCACACCCTTCGGCGCTCCCTTCGTCAAATCCAAGCGACGAAATCGAAGATGCGGAGGTGTTTTGATGGCCACTCAACTCGGCAAACAAGTCGTTGATGCCATCCGCGCTGCCGGTCTACATCTGGTGCTGGCACCGGACCTTACGTTGAAAGTGTCGCCTGCTAGCACGCTGACACCAGAGTTGCGTGTCTTAATCCGCGTCAACAAGACCGCACTGATCAATTCGCTGCGGCAAGAGGCGGCCAACGATGTGACAGACCCAGACCGCTGGTGCTGGCCGCACAGTCCGGCGATGACCGGCACGGAGATTGACACCTTCATTCGGTTGATGGCGAAATTGACGGGCCAGGGTATGACCACCGAGGCGGCCGAAAGGCTGGCCGATGAGCAAGTACTTCAAGAACGTGCGGGTGGTTCAGACAGGCCTGTTTTAACAATGGAGAAACAGCATGAACGAAATTAAGAATCCAGCCTCAGGCTGGCAACCAGGACAATCAGGTAACCCCAAGGGAAGGCCCACTGGATCGGGCGAAGTGGCGCAGATTCGCGCCGCCATTGCAGAGCGCGTGCCCGAACTGTTGGAGTCTCTGATGGCGCGAGCGCTTGACGGTGATGTCGGGGCAGCCAGGCTGCTGCTGGAGCGCACTGTGGCCCCACTGAAAGCCTCAGAGCAGCCACAGGAGCTATCTCTACCAGACGGAACCTTAACGGACCAAGGAAGGGCAATTCTTGCTTCAGTGGCCTCTGGTGAAATCGCACCAGGTCAAGGCGCTGTTCTGATCGGCGCACTCGGAACACTTGCCCGGGTATCGGAGACTGATGAGCTTGCTGCTCGAGTCGCTCAACTGGAGAGAAATCATGTCAAGACTTGACAGCCGCGTTGCCAAACTGGAACAAAAACGGACTTCTGCCGAGGACATAACCATCGTCATCCGATTTATAAGTCCGGGTAACCAAGAAGCCGAGATTCGGTCATTGAAGGCGAAAAACGGCGAGCTTTGGCATCGACATGCCGACGAGCCTGAGCAAGAGCTTATAGATCGGGCGACTCGCCAGACTAATCAATCCTGCGCTTCAGTGCTCTTGATTGCCGACTAACGTAGCCAAGCCAAGGAACATAAATTCTCCGCTGAAAGGCTGAAGTACTCCAGATCAATTGCCTCAAAATAGCGAATTAACGCGTTAAGGACATCTGCATCACACAAGCAGTTTAAGAATTGCTCAGGTCGGATTATGGAGGCTGACGATTCCGAAGTACCACAACTTCAAACATCAAAACTAGGGTTTTCCCCATCACTTATTTCATAAAATTAAGGGTTTTCACCATCACCTGTTCACAAAATTTCGTGCAGAGTGCGGTGCACTGTCACTTTTGAGACAGTGGATCCAAAGTAATTTAACTTTGCAAGTTTATCAAACAGGAGAAAACTTAATGGTTACGATTTCAAATATCAAATCTTGGGTAGGCGCCATCACTGAAGTTGGCCTAGGGCTGCTCTCACTAGCGATCGTTGCAAGCATTCTGGTTGGAGGAACACTCCCCTTCTTTGGTGGGGTAGTCACAAACCTGTTGGCCTTGGTGAAAGACCTTGGATCCAACGGATTGGTTGGATTGATTGTCCTGGGTTTGATTGTCGGACTGTTTTCCAATAAGTCTGCATAACATCTATCAAGAGGCTTGATCATGGGGCGGGAGGATTCTCGCCCCATTGTCTTGTTTATACATGTTTGAAAAACTAATCACGATGGGATGGCGCTTGGTCGAGGCGTCACTGGTGCTGGTGATCTTGTGCGTCATCTTGAACATCATTGTTGGCGCAGACAGCGGCTCCTTTATCAGTGCGGTTGCGGCGAATTTCCAGAGATTTTTGAAGGATATTCCCCCTGGAACAATTCTTGGCGTTGTTTTGTTAGTGGGACTCTTCCTGATCTACAAATCGCGAACCCAAAAATAAAATTCAACCTCGGTGAAATCGCTGCCATGAAACGTTTCAACGATTGAATCGGGTCAATTGATTTATGCAACTCCTGTGGGTCTCAGGCCCAACCTCCTCCGTTAAAACATTCGCAATCACAGCACGGCATGTGGGTTGGGGCACTGTTTGCGGTTCTATCGCGCTGATCCTGATCGGCGTTGTCTTGCAGTTCGTCGGGTTTCGGATTGCTATCGAGTTTCGTCCTGACTTCGTTCGCAGCATTGGGGGGGTCACGACTGAATCGCAACAATTGCGCATAGAGGCTGGTTACCGTGAACACTTGCAGAATATGCGAACTGTGTTTAACCAAACCATAGAGGAAATTCAGCAACTCGAGGTCCTCAAGAATCGATTCATGGAGTTGGCTAAACCTAGCGCTGTTAAAGAAAAAATGAAACCTGATGCACCGCGCGGTGGCCCCTTTTTAGCCCCTCGAATTGAACTGTGGTCTCCAAAGGAGTTAGAGCAGGACCTTCTGGGAGCGGCTGATGAGATTGATCAGCTTGCTGAGCATGTCAAAAGCATGCGACTGGTCTGGCAAGAGCAGATACAGTGGCTACGAACCTTACCTACGGGAATGCCACTGGTGTCCGAATTCAAGATCACCAGTGGTTTTGGACTACGTGCTGACCCATTCACTGGGAAATTGGCAAGGCATGAGGGGGTTGATCTCATTGCCCCCAAGGGCTCGCCAGTGTCGGCAACAGCAGATGGTGTCGTGTTTAGGACAGTTCTTGACCCAATGTATGGGTTGATGGTCGAACTTAAGCATCCTGAAGGATTTTTTACTCGGTATGCCCACCTGAGCAAAATTCTTGTTAGCCCTGGTCAAAATGTTGTGCGAGGGGATGAACTAGGGAATCTTGGTAATACAGGAAGATCGACTGGTGCACACCTGCATTACGAGGTGATTCGTCATGAACAGGCCATTAACCCCAGAACCCTGTGGCCCAAAAATATTCCACAGAGAAGTTGATCGCCATGTTCAAATTTCGTAAGACCCAGTCCTTGAGTTCACATAAGGAACAATTCGACACCCTGATTGGACAATCCACTCAGGTGATGGGCCGCATTGTTCTTGGCGCCAGCATACGCATAGACGGCAAAGTCACTGGCAATATTGAATCCCTTGACGGTCAAAAAGTGACTGTCGCTGTCGGCTCTACTGGAGAAATTATTGGGGATATTTCTGCTCACCGGGTCGTACTTGCTGGAAAGGTAGAAGGCAACGTTCATGCTTTTGAACGAGTTGAGTTCTTCAGAGATGCTGTGATACAGGGCGATGTGACCTATGGGTCCATCGGGGTTGAGCATGGGGCTCGTCTGCTGGGACAAATGATCCATCGTCCAAGCGAAGCGTCTACTGTGCCTGAGACGCAGGCTGATCAGTTGATTCGGCGTGCTCAACAACGAGTATCAAGTTAACCCCAGGGTTTGCCCTGTCTTGTGTACTCTATGAGCAAATCCAATTCTCTGTGGAGTCCCGCCGATGGGGCTCAATTAAAACAGCTCCGCGAGCAGGCCAAGTTGAGCCGAGAGACTTTAGCGAGCAAACATGCCATTTCTCTCAAACATCTGGTTCAACTTGAAGAAGGCGGAGATTCTGTTTTTTACAGCCCTGTCATCAAGATGCAAGTCGGGCGTAGACTCCTACGGGCCTTGGGGTCTGACCTGACAACAAAGGCAACCGAGACGGTTCAAGTGGTCGCTCATTCGGATGTCTTGATAGCCGAAGAGGATCTGCTTAGCAAGAATGAGCGTGCACAAATTCTTAAGACGCTTGACGAGGTGGCAAGGATTCAGCCTTCCTCCAATTTAAAAAAATCAACTTCTCAAGCCTCCCATCCGCTTTATGTCACGGTGACGCTGATCATTGGGGCCTTGGTGGTCGCCTACCCGTACTTGTTGCCCATGGTGCAAAAGCTGGTTGAATCTGAAATTCTTAAGGAGAAATTTAGCCTACAGTCAGCCCCAAACCAGGTAGACGCAAGCCAAATTACTGCGCCTGCCCCCGCCCTTGTGAACAAATCAGAGGCGAGCCCTGTTGAAGTTTCATCCTCTCCTGAAAGTATTAGAGGGGCGACTGGAAGTCTAGACATCCAATCTTGTCAGTGGTCAAAAAATCCAATTTCCATAGGTCCATCAGACCCCAAAGGGTCGGGTAACTATGTTTACTTGGAGGCACTTCAAGACGTCACTGTATGCGTCAGGGACTCATACAATCATATTGCAATCCATTTCATTAAATCTGGATTTTCCAAAACCGTGTACGGGCATGCACCCTTCCAGATTTTCAGTGATCAACTGGTCAGATTGAAATTGTTTTTCCAGGGACAGCGTTTGAATTGGCCCAATGGGCAGTTTCAACAAATTCAAGTTGTCGCATCACCATTGACCAATTGATGAAACCACTTAGGCTCAATGACGGCGAACGCCTTCGCCATAGAGAGAAAGTAAGCACCATTGAAGCGTTGCTCGATACTATGTGTGATTACATGATGCACCGGCTTGAGAAACCGTTGAACACGTCGGCGCTGTGCCATATCAGTGGACTCACGTCGCATCAAATTGAATATTGGTTCGTGAAAAAGTTTGGGGTCACACCCGTGAAATGGTTTGAACAAAAACTTCTTGAAGAAAGGGGCATGTCCTAGCGACGAAGCTTTGTTGAAGCTGTTTTATTTGGCGTTGAACAACATAGCCAAGCCCTGAACAACATAGCCAAGAGTGGACTATGCCGGTGCAAAACTGGAAGCCCGTGCTGAATCGATTTACTATCCAGTTTGGGGGAAGGATGCCGGTGAATTAACCCCCCCGTTTACACAAAATTTTGGACACCCTCGAAGAAAGAAACACGGTAATGGAAACGCCACTTAGTCATTTAAGAACCAATATCGTTCAGTCGATCAGGGCCCTTCGGGTGCCTGATTTGCAGAATGCTGCCCAGCATTTGGGGCAACATTTTCTCTATGCCAACTTGGCTAGCGCCCAGTCCAAGCAGGACATCCTCGACCTGATCAGCCAGCAATTCACTTTCCCGACCCACGTCGGCAAGAATTTCAATGCGCTGTACGACAGCATGACCGACCCGCTGCATAAAACTGGCCCTCAACCAGGTTTTATCATCGTACTCGAACAGATTCCGGCCAACGCCAAGTTTGACAAAGAAGCACGCGAGCAGCTGCTCGACATTTTCAGAGATGCCTCGGAATACTGGGGGGATAGAAAAATACCCTTCAGGTGCTTCTATTCTTTTTCTGTAGCCCGTTCTGCACACACCAGCCAAGCAGAATGGGCGAATCAGGCCAAGAACGGCAGCGGCAGCGGGACTGGTTCGAGTATTGAATTACTTACTGAGACTGAGGAAAACATGCCCACCGACAAACTATCGGATGTTTCGCCGCTGGCGATGCGCATGAGCAATCCATTCAACGCCGGAAACTGGACGGCACAGGCATAAACCGAGGGTGGCCTGACCGATGCCTGGCGCAACGTGTTCTGGGGTGGCAACACCTTCACCGCCAATGGGCATTTCCTGGACTTCAGCGGCTTGAGCGAGACTGCCTACTTGCTGGCCAAATTGATGAAGTTCAACTATTTAACCACCATCAACCGATCACTTACTTTGGTTTTTTTGGCCAAGGAAACACCGGATCCAGTTGGGGGTAGGTCAAATAAACTTAATTATTCCCGAATCGATCCACAGCAAGCCAGGGGCGAATTTCACGCGAAATCGGTTTATTGCAAGGGTATTACTGAAATAAATTCGGAAGCGACTCAGAAGAGCTATCTGCAGTTCGTATTACCACGTTGCAAAAATGAGACGGATTAATAAATGCTGGTATTTTTGTTGGTATATGTAAAAATTAAAAATTAAAAATTGTTTTATTTCAATAGGTTAGAGTAACATTTAGGTTCCCATCACCGCTCCACACATCATCCCCCGCAAGTCGGACCTCCAACATCCGACAATCAGTTGGGGACAGAGCTACGCTGCGCTTGCGGATCTGTCCCGCAAGTCGGACTTCCGACATCCGACAATCAGTTGGGGACAGAGCTACGCTGCGCTACGGTCTGTCCCGCAAGTCTTCATATTTTGAAAGATTCAAGCGATTCGGGGGCAAACAATTCTTGCGGCGCCAGCAAGCGTTTGGACAAGCCTTGCTCGAAGTGGTAGCGCAAAAAAGTACTCAGGGTTTTTTCATTTTTCTCAAAGCCGTAAGGCCAGAAGTCGTCGCCCATTTCACGCTTGACTTGTTCAACGTGCGAGGTCAGCCAAGGCAGCATGGTTTTAAGCGCTGCAGTCTCATACAGGTCTTCATAGGTGCGCTTTTGTGATTCAACCAGCGCCTTCATCATCGACTGCGCGATCCAGCGGTTGGACTCAAACACATCGCGGCGCATGGCCACGGTGTGCATGATGGGGAAAATACCGGTTTCCTTGAAGTAATTGCGCTCGACTGGCTCGAAGTCTTCGAACAGACGTTTGACCTTGCCCCCGCCTTTGAGGTAGCTCGAAGGCATGCGCGCCGTGTAGAGGGCGTCAATTTCGCCATCGAGCAGCATCTGCGACAGCGTCTGCTGCGCTCCGATGCGCTGAACCTTAATATTGGCTGGCAGATCGAGCTTGATTTTCTCGGAGCGACCCGGCTCTTCTTCGCCGCCGGTGAAATAGGTCACGCTGTCGACCGGAACGCCGTAGTGATCAGACAAAATACCGCGAATCCACACCGGGGCGGTCATCTGGTACTCGGGGTTACCGACGCGTTTTCCAATCAAATCCTTGGCACTGCGAATGCCTGAGTTGGCATTGACATAAATGCAGGAGTGGCGAAAAAAACGCGAAGGGAAAACCGGTATCGCAACAAATGGGCGCTGCTCGCTGAACAAAGACACGGTGTAGGACGACAGCGACAACTCGGCCAGCTCGAATTCCTTGTGCCGCAACATCCTGAAAAACGTCTCTTCGACCGGCAGATTGAGGTAGTTGAGATCGATACCATCGGGCTGTACCGAACCATCCATCAGGGCGCGGGTGCGGTCGTAGTTCCAGCAGGCGAAAGTGAGTTTGAGTTTGGACATGCAGGGGAATTATTCTGACTTGATTTGTGCTGCGGCAATGGCCTTGGCCATGCGCTCAATTTCTGACTGAATGGCCTTAGCCAATTCGGTCGGCCCGGTGCCAACAGGATCGACCCCGGCATTATTAAGGGTCTGTACCAATTCGGGCATTTTGGCCACCCGCGCCACTTCAGCGCTGAAACGCTCGATCGCATTGCTTGGGGTTCCGCTGGCGGCAAAAAACCCGATGAGAGGGGAGAAGTCAAAACCCGGAATCAGTTCGGCAATCGCGGGCACCGAGGGCTCCTGACTGGAGCGCTGCGCCGCGTTATTGGCGAGTAATTTGACTTGGCCATTTTTCACAAAACCCGCAAGCGATGGCAGAGCCGAGAACAAGACATCAACCTGCCCCCCCACCAGCGCCGGTACCGACTGGCCGGTTCCCTTGAACGGAATGTGCTTGAGGTCAAGACCCAGAGCGGTTTTCATCGCCTCCATGGTCAAGTGGTGGGTGCTGCCTACGCCCGAAGAGCCGTAATTCAAGGCTCCGGGCTTGGTCTTGGCCAGCGCGATGAACTCCTGCAGGGTATTAACCCCCGCCTTGGGGTGAGCCGCCAGATAAAGCGATGCTCGCGCCGCCAGTGCTACCGGAACAAAGTCGCGCTTGTAGTCGTAGCTCAGGCTTTTATAAAGCACCGGATTGACCGAAAAGGTAGAGCCATCCGTCACCATGAAAGTATGGCCATCGGCTGGCGCAGCGGCCAGGGCCTGCGCCGCCACCACACCATTGGCGCCGGGCTTGTTGTCCACCACCACTGGCTGACCAAAACGCTCACTCAGGCGCTGGGCATACAAACGCGCCACCGTGTCAGGCAGACCGCCGGCCGGATTGGTGATGATGAGCCGGATCGGCTTGCTGGGGTAAACCGCTTGCGCTTGAACTGACAGCGTCAGCACAGACAACAAACTGGCAACCACAATAGTGCGTCGATTTGTCATAGCGAACTTTCCTGGAAAAAATGCAGAACTTATTGATCTTTTCTTAAATAGTGGCACTCGACATTCCTTTTGTCGTGACTCCAAATTGGCTGGAGTGGGAGCCGGTCAGCGGCGCACTCAACTCCGCGACTGTCCCCCGTGTCGGCCTAGGGCCGACGACTCCTCCTTGATGCCGCTGCGCTGAGTGCACCACCGCCCTGCTCCTGCCAAGGTATCGGGTTTTCCAACGCCCAGTGGCAACTCTGTTGGATGCCCGGGTGTTTGGGGTGGGCGGCGCAGCGGCATCAAGGAGGAATTGTCGGCCAGAGGTCGACAAGGGGGACAGCCGCGGAGCTGCCCACCTCAAGCGCCTGGGCGCACACCAGTACGCAACCAGCCTCCTTGCATCGGTACGCAGTCTGACCTGGAGAACCTAGCTGTCATGAATTTTGAAACTCTCAATAAATCAAGGTCACGCCGGTTTTGGCTTGCAATTGCTCTCGCGTCACACCCGGTGCCAGCTCTATCACTTTCAAACCTTGCGGCGTCACATCCATCACGGCCAAGTCGGTAATGATGCGGTCGACCACCGCCAGGCCAGTCAAAGGCAGGGTGCATTGCGGCAGAATTTTCAGGTCTTCGGTACCGTCTTTCTTTTTCGCCACATGCTCCATCAGCACGATCACGCGCGGTACGCCGGCCACCAAATCCATGGCGCCACCCATGCCCTTGACCATCTTGCCCGGAATCATCCAGTTCGCCAGATCGCCTTTTTCGCTGACCTGCATGGCACCCAGAATGCTCAGGTTGATCTTGCCGCCACGAATCATGGCGAAACTGTCATGACTGCCAAAAATCGACGAGCCCTTGATGGTGGTGACGGTTTGCTTGCCCGCATTGATCAGATCGGCATCGACCTGGTCCTCGGTCGGGAAAGCACCAATTCCCATCATGCCGTTTTCGGACTGTAGCCACACATCGATCGTGCTCGGCACATGGTTGGCCACCAGGGTGGGCAGTCCAATGCCGAGGTTGACGTAAAAACCGTCTTCCAGTTCGCGGGCGGCCCGGGCCGCCATTTGGTCTTGACTCCAGCTCATGCTCACACCCCTGCCTTCTCAGTAATGGTTCGTTTCTCAATTCGCTTCTCGGGTGTCGCATTGAGAACGATGCGATGAACGTAAATCCCTGGCAAGTGAATCTGGTCGGGATCGAGCTCGCCGGTTTCCACAATTTCCTCAACTTCAACGACGCAAATCTTGCCCGCCACGGCCACGGCCGGATTGAAGTTGCGCGCCGTCAGCCGGAACTGAAGATTGCCGGCCTTGTCGGCCACATGGGCTTTGACCAGCGACACTTCGGGCAACAAGGAACGCTCCATCACGTAGGTCTCGCCATCGAACTCGCGCAACTCCTTGCCCTGCGCCACCATGGTGCCGACACCGGTTTTGGTGAAAAAAGCCGGAATGCCGGCGCCGCCGGCTCGCAGCTTCTCGGCCAGCGTTCCTTGCGGTGTGAATTCGAGCTCGAGTTCACCGGCCAGGTACTGGCGCTCAAACTCCTTGTTCTCGCCCACATAGCTGGAGATCATTCGCTTGACTTGCCGGGTTTCCAGCAACTTGCCCAAACCAAAACCATCAACTCCGGCGTTATTGGAAATCACGGTCAGGTCTTTCACCCCGCTATCGCGTACCGCATCAATCAGGGCCTCAGGGATGCCACACAAGCCAAAGCCACCCACCGCCATCAGCTGACCGTCAGCCACAATGCCTTGCAGGGCCGCAGCCGCCGAAGGATAGATCTTGTTCACGGAGTTCTCCCGAATAAAAATGAGTCCATTAAAAACCTGTTGATTCTATGCAATCAGGTCTAGCCAGCGGGACGAGCGCGCCACGCCTTCAGGTTTTCGCGTCTACCACTTCTGCTGCGCTGCGAAATGCTTCAATTGCCGCTGGAAAACCACAGTACACCGTGGCGTGCAACAGCAATTCTTTGATTTCGGCCGGGGTCGCGCCGTTGTTCAAAGCGCCTCGCACATGGCCTTTGAGTTCGTGCTGTTTACCCAACGCGGTCAACATGGCCACTGTGATCAGGCTGCGCGTTTTCTTGTCCAGTCCATCGCGCTGCCAGACATTGCCCCAGGCATTGCGGGTGATGAATTCTTGTAACTCCAGCGTGAAATCAGTGGCACCGGCAAAAGCACGCTCGGCATAACCCGGCCCCATCACCTGGGTTCGCGTGGCCAAGCCATCTTGAAAAGCGGCATCTTGGGGCAGGGTCGAAGAATTTGTTGTCATGAAAATCTCTGGGTTGGTGGAAAATAGGCGAAGCATAAACAAATTTTCAAAGCCATGACCAGCAGCCGCTACCCCGCACCCGAACTCAAGGACTTGCCCGAAGACATTCGTCTGCGAATACTGGAGGTACAGGAGAAAGCAGGTTTTGTACCCCATGTGTTCCTGGCATTGGCGCGCCGACCGGCTGAATGGCGGGCTTTCTTCGCTTACCACGACGCACTCATGCTCAAGGAAGAAGGTGGCTTAAGCAAAGGCGATCGCGAAATGATCGTTACTGCCACCAGCGCCCTCAACCACTGCTTGTATTGCGTGGTGGCGCACGGTGCGCTGCTGCGTATTTATGAAAAAAACCCGCTGCTGGCCGATCAGGTGGCCGTCAACTACCGCAAGGCCGACATCACGCCGCGCCAGCGCGCCATGCTGGACTTCGCCAGCAAAGTCTGCCTGCAGTCCGACGCGATGGACGACGCCGATTTTTCCGCACTTCAAGTGCACGGCTTCAGTGATGAAGACGCCTGGGACATTGCCGCCATCACGGCCTTTTTCGGCCTGTCGAACCGGATGGCGTCTTTCAGCAATATGTTGCCCAATCCCGAGTTTTATCTGTTGGGCCGGGTTCCCAAAGCGAAATAAATCGACTCAGCTCACGATCTGCCTTAACCAATCGGGCAGCGTTTTGGCTTTCTGGCTCAGGCTGTCAACCCAAATGGTGGTACCACCGCCAGCGGCACACAGCACACCGGGCTGGTCTTGGCGTTCTATCAGGATCCAACTCTCAAACGTGGTGCGACCCGGGTCGCTCACATACAGCTTGATCGCCAGCTCACCCGGATACACCAGCTGTTTGAAAAAACTGCAAAAAGCGTTGACGATGACCGGCCCCTCACCCCGGGGGTTGGGCGGGCAACCGATGGAGTTCATCCAGTCAATGCGCACCGCCTCCAGGTAACGGAAATATGCGGCATTGTTGACATGGCCCATCACATCCATGTCACCCCATCGAATGGTCATGGGTATCTCCATGACCAGTTTCTTTTTTTCAGGTATTTCGAAGCGCATCTTTAAACCTAGAAACCGCAGTTGGACGCGCCCGAGTGGGCTGCTGCGAGGTGAGCTGGCAAGACGCGAGGGGGCGGCAGGATCATGCCCGCAAGGACGAGCAACGCCGCCAACGCGCGCCGCAGTGGCTCAATCGGGCGGGTAGCGCCTTCACCCACAAAGGGAAACTCTTTGAGGCAACAATTTTCAGTATTCATACGTGGCGCCAGAGGAAATCAAGCGGTCAACTGCGGTTTCTAGCTTATATCCCGAAACCGTCGTCGGCGGCGATCACCGCCCCGTTAATAAAGTGGCTTTCGTTGGAACACAACATGACCAAAACTGGGTCCAGGTCCTTGGCTTGCCCCACCCGCTTGCGCGGCAACATATTCATCAGTTTTTGTCCCTGCTCGGTTTTCCAGTGTTGATGGTTGATTTCGGTGTCGATGTAACCCGGGCAGATCGCATTGACGTTAATCCCAAATTTCCCCCACTCCAGCGCCATGGCCTTGGTCATCTGAATCACAGCAGCTTTACTCATGCAGTAAACGCCGATTTGGGGCAACACGCGCAAACCCGCCATGGAAGCGATATTGATGATGCGCCCGCCAGTGAATGAACCTGGCGCTGCGCCGCGGGCACGCGCCAACATGCGCTTGCCCACTTCTTGGGCCACAAAGAAAGCACCCTTGACGTTGGTGTTGAAGATCAGATCAAAGTCTTCTTCCTTGACTTCTTGAATCCGCTGGGTGCTGCTGACCCCCGAGTTATTGACCAAAATATCGATTGATCCGACTTCGGTTTCGGCGTGGGCAACTGCCGCTTTAATCGAATCATGGTCGGTCACATCGAGCTCAATGGCGTGCGCGTCGCCGCCCTCGCCTTCGATTTGGGCACGCAAGTCTTTGAGTCGATCCATGCGACGGCTGGCCAGCACCACGGCGGCGCCGGCACGTGACAGGGTCAGCGCAAATTGCGCTCCCAGCCCGCTCGAAGCGCCCGTCACAAAAGCCACCCGGCCTGAAAGATCCATGCTGTAAGCCATATTCGCACCTCCTGTGCATCCAATTGTCAGTTATCGGTGGGGATCCACCAGCGAATAAAATCCATCATCAGGTCGATTGTTCAAACCCCTGTATCGCAAGATCCCATACGACCTCATTATGAAGCGAGTTAAGGCATGACCCCAGCGGAAATTTTGGCTCAACACGGCCCGCGCGAAGCGATGGAATACGACGTAGTGATCGTCGGCGCAGGACCTGCTGGACTCGCCAGCGCCATTCACCTCAAGCAATTGGCCGCAGCCCAAGGCCAGGAAGTTTCGGTCGTGGTACTGGAGAAAGGCTCGGAGCCGGGCGCACACATTCTTTCCGGTGCAGTGATGGATCCGATCGCCTTGAGCGAACTTTTTCCCAACTGGCAGGAACTGGGTGCGCCACTGAAACAAGCCGTCAGCAGCGATGATGTGCTGTTCCTGAGTGAGACCAGTGCCACCAGAACGCCCGATTTTCTGGTTCCTGCGTGTTTTCACAACCGGGGAAATTACGTCATCCGTCTCGGCGCATTGACCCAGTGGTTGGCTGGCCAAGCCGAGTCTTTAGGGGTGGAAATTTTCCCGGGTTTTAGCGCCAGCGAAGTCCTCTACAACAGTGACGGCTCAGTCCAAGGCGTGGCCACGGGCAACCTCGGTATCGGCAAAGATGGCCAGCCGCACGCCGGTTTTCAGCTCGGCATGGCGCTACTGGGTAAGTACACCTTGTTTGCGGAAGGATCGCGCGGTCATCTGGGCAAACAACTGATTCAAAAGTTCAAGCTCGATGCCGGAAAAGATCCGCAAAGTTACGCCATCGGCGTCAAAGAGTTGTGGGAAATCGACCCGACCCAAGCCCAACCCGGCCTCGTGCTGCACACCGCTGGCTGGCCCATGGACAGCCAGACCTATGGTGGTGGTTTTCTCTACCACCTCGAAGGCAACCAGGTCACGCTCGGTTTTGTTACCGGGTTGGATTACCAGAACCCCTGGCTAAGCCCGTTTGAAGAAATGCAGCGCTGGAAAACCCACCCCGCCATCCGGCGCCACATCGAGGGCGGCAAACGCATAGGCTACGGCGCACGCGCCATCACCGCTGGCGGCCTACTCAGTCTGCCCAAAACGGTTTTTGCGGGTGGCGCGCTGATCGGTTGTGATGCGGGCTACCTCAACGCCTCGCGGATCAAGGGCAGTCATGCCGCCATCAAAAGTGGCATGTTGGCAGCCCAAGCCGCTTTTGATGCCGTCACAACCGGGCGCCAGCACGACGAGCTGAGCGCCTACCCCCAAGCTTTTCGCAAGAGCTGGCTTTACGCCGAGCTTGACCGCTCCCGCAATTTCAAGCAGTGGTTTAAAAAAGGCAACCTCATCGGCAGCTTGATGACCGGCATCGAGCAATGGCTGTTGCCCAAACTCGGCATTAAAACACCGCCCTGGACCATTCACCGTCAAAAGCCCGACCACCTCGCGCTACGTCCGGCTAAAGACTGCAAGCCGATTGTTTACCCCAAGCCCGATGGTCAACTCAGCTTCGACCGTTTAAGCAGTGTCTTCATCAGCAACACCAACCACGAAGAAAACCAGCCCGCGCATTTGACGTTGAAGGATGTGGAGGTGCCAGTGAACATCAATCTGGCGCAGTTCGCCGGACCCGAAGCGCGTTATTGCCCGGCCGGTGTTTACGAGTTCGTCAAAGATAAGGCGGGGGCCGACCGGCTCCAAATCAATGCGCAAAATTGCGTCCATTGCAAAACCTGCGACATCAAGGATCCGACGCAAAATATCGTGTGGGTCACGCCCGAAGGTGGTGGCGGACCCAACTACGCAGGCATGTAGGCCGAGGCCACCCAATTAATTGAAATCTGACCCTAATTTAGGAAAAGCAATGATCAAGTACAGCGAAGACCATGTGTGGCTGGCGATGGAAGGCGACAACGCCGTCGTAGGAATCACCTCCCATGCCCAAGAGACTTTGGGTGATGTGGTGTTCGTGGAGTTGCCCACTATCGGGCAATCATTGCAGGCCAAAGAAGTGGCGGGCGTGGTCGAGTCGGTCAAGGCCGCGGCTGACGTTCACATGCCGGTGGCGGGCCAGATCATCGCCGTCAATGAGGAGCTGCGCGCCGACCCGTCGCTGGCCAACAGCGACCCGCTGGGCGCGGGCTGGTTCTTCAAGATTTCTTTGTCGGATCGGTCACAACTCGATTCGTTGCTGGATGAGCGCGCTTACACCGAGTTCAGCGCTTAAGCCTGAAGCTTGACGCGGTCAGCGACCGTCGATGTGGCGGAATGTGATGCGACCTTTACTCAGGTCGTAAGGTGAAAGCTCCAGCGATACCTGATCCCCGGCGAGGATACGGATATGGTTCTTGCGCATCTTGCCCGAGGTGTAAGCGATCAGCTGATGGCCGTTGGTGAGTGTGACGCGAAAACGCGAATCAGGCAGAACTTCGTCCACCTTGCCGCGCATTTCAATAAGTTCTTCTTTAGCCATTTGCTTTGATTCCAGTAAAAAATGTAGTCGCTCAGGGGGCAAATCACGGGCGGAAATGGGCTTGTCAAGCTGACTTCTGTCGTGCCAACAGCACGCAGCACACCAGGGTCATCACGGCCAACGCGCCAAAACCGGCACGGTAGCTACCCAACCAGCCGGACAAGGCGCCAAACACGGGAGGCCCGACCACGGCCCCCAGGAAAGTGACCGCTAGTGTACCGCCTGTGGCCACACTGGCCTGACCTGGGGGTGCTTGCTTGGCCACTTCCGCCAGATAAACACCATTCCAGCCAATCGCAGAAGCCCCAAAAATCGTCAACAGCAGCAAGATCAGGACAGTTGGCCAGCTCGGGCTGAGAAACACCATGGCCAGGCTCGACAAAGCCATCAAACCAGCCAAGACAGCCAGGGTTGGGCGAGCGCCCAGAAAACGATCGGCCACCCAACCCCAGAACACCCGCCCGCCCATCCCCGCGAATTGCGTGACCGACAGGGCAAAACCAGCAGCTACCAGACCGTAGGCCAAGGAATCGAACAGATAAGTCACCAGGTAAGTCACCAGCGACAATTGGGTGGCACAAAAGAAAAACGAGCACAGGGCCAACACGGCCAAGGCCCGGTGCGACAACACCAGTCGAATCGGTTGGGCCAAATGACCCAAAGATAAAGAAGCATTCGGATTTCGGTCCGAATCCAGCCCTGAACGCAAGGGCTGAGAAAGCACAGCACAGACAAAACAAAACACAGCCACGGCGAGCAAAGCGCCTTGCCAACCCAGGGTCAGCAACAGACCTGGCACCAGGGCACCGGCCAGCGCGCCACCCAAAGGAACGCCAGTTTGTTTGAGCGAAAACACGGTTGACATGCGGTGTGCCGCTGTGGTGCGGGCCAACAAATGCGAACTCGCCGGCGTCACCGGGCCATAGCCCATGCCAATCAGCACCGCGCCCAAAGCCATCACCGGCACCGAATTGATGGCACTCAAACACAGCCCTAAAGCACAAATCAACAGACCCGCCTGACTGACCCTGATGGCGCCATAGCGCAACACCGCCGCACCCGAACCCAGACTGGCCAACATGGCGCCGGCATATGCCAGCGCGATATAAACACCAAGGTAAACAGGGGAAATTCCGAGCTCGGGGCTGATCACGGGCGCCATCACGGGCAAGCACATCAAAGCCATGGAAACCATGGCCTGAATCGCCATGGTCAGCGTTAAAGGGACCCAGTTGTTATTCAACACTCAGGCTTCAACCGAACTCATCTCGCTGGCAATCTGACGCAAAGCCTGCTCAAACACGGCAACCGGTTGACCGCCGGAAATCAAATGACGGTCGTTGATGATGATGGCCGGCACTGACTGGATGCCCGCTGCTTGATAAAAGCGCTCACGTTCACGCACCTCAACGGAAAATTCTTCACTGGCCAGAATTTCAGCGGCACGCACCGGATTCAAACCGACTTCGCCGACCAAACGAATCAGCACCTCGTGCGATGCGGGGCTTTGGCCATGGGTGAAATAAGCGCCCAGCAAGGCTTTTTTCAAGCGATGCTGTTGGCCTGGCATGCCTTCTTCCACAGCGGCCCAATGCAGCAAACGGTGGGCATCAAAAGTGTTGTAAATCCGGCCGCGCCCTTCAGGGCGAAAAGTAAAACCGACTTCAGCACCGCGCTGGGCGATGGCGGCACGGTTGTGTACCTGCTGCTCGGGGCTGGAGCCGTATTTTTTCGTCATGTACTCGATCGCATCCTGACCTTCAGCACCCATCTGGGGGTTGAGTTCAAAAGGCTGGAAATGCAATTTCCCCTGCAATTCGGGCTCAAGATTTTTTAACGCCAGTTCCAGCGCACTCAGACCAACGGCGCACCAGGGACAAGCAACGTCAGAGACAAAATCAATTTTCAATACGGGGGCCATGCTGGTTTCCATTGGTTAAACCGAGATAGTCCATTAGGCGGGCCTGCGGCCCTACGCGAAGCCTGACGGACGAGTTGAGGCCATTTTAGCGGGTCCCTCATCGTCCATAGTGGAACTATGGACTCCTCACGACCCCCCAAACTGACTCGCAACTCGCCTCGCCATGCCTACGCGCCCCAATGGACTATCTCGGTTAAAGACAGAATACGTAAACAGGTATCGCTAGCAAGACGATTGGGTTGGTGACGACCCGACTCAGAGCGCGAGTTGCGCCAGTCCGGCAATGGCCAATGCGTAGCCATTGACGCCAAAGCCGGCCATCACAGCCTTGGCTACGGGCGAAATATAGGAGTGATGCCTGAACGCCTCACGGGCATGGACGTTACTGATGTGCAGCTCGATCAAGGTCACGGCAGAGCCTTTGATCGCGTCGTGCAGTGCCACACTGGTATGGGTGTAAGCACCCGCATTGAGAATCACGCCAGCAAGTTTCCCCGCTGCTTGCTCTCGGCCCGCTTCCTGTATCCAGTCGATCAAAACACCTTCATGGTTGCTCTGACGAAAATCAAGCACCAGTCCATTGGCCAGACAAGCGCGCTCGCACAGCTGCTCGACATCGGCCAGTGTTTGCGCCCCATAAACCGAAGGCTCACGGGTGCCCAGCAGGTTCAGGTTTGGGCCATTGATGACGAGTGCAGTTTTCATGAAGCGCTTTCCATTTTCATCCGGATTATGGCAAGACCGGCTTATCCGGCAGTGCCCCGCCTAGGAACAAGCGCTCGATGTTCGGATCAGCCAGTAACTCAGAGGCGGGCTTGTGCAAAACAAGCCGACCTGACTCCAGAGCGACGGCGTCATCGGAAATTTTCAGTGCGCTATTGACATTTTGCTCGACCATCAGAACGGTGGTTCCCTGATCAGCCAATTGGCGTAACAACTTGAACACGTCTTGCACCAGCAGCGGGCTCAAGCCAATCGAGGGCTCATCAATCAGCAAGACCCGGGGGCGCAGCAATAAAGCCCGCCCGATCTCCAGCTGTTTTTGCTCGCCGCCCGACAAAGCAGACGCTTGAGAATGGAGCCGCTGTTGCAGTCGTGGAAAGAACGCCAGAACCTCGGGGATGCGCTGTTCGGTAACTTTGCTACCCAGCGTGATACCGCCGAGCTCCAGGTTCTGCCAGACCGTGAGTTGACCAAACAGGTTGCGGCCTTGCGGTACAAAAGCCAGACCTTGGGCCAGCAAAGCCTTGGGTTTTGCACCGCTGATGTTTTGGCCATTCAATAAAATCTTGCCCTGGCGCGGTTTGAGCAAACCAAAAAGCGTTTTCAAAACGGTGGACTTGCCCGCACCATTGGGCCCCAACAACAGCGTGATGGCACCGGCTTTGGCCGCAAAGCTCAATTGATTGAGAACCATGAAATCGCCGTAACCGGCCACCACATCGTCGAATTCAATACAGATCGTCATTTGGATTCCAGATCAGTTGGGGACAGCGCTGGCACGCTGCGTGTCGCTGCGTGTCGCTGCGTGTCGCTGCGGTCGCTGCGGTCGCTGCGGTCGCTGCTCCTCGCTGCTCCTCGCTGCAGTCTGTCCCACAAACATATTAGTTTCCAAGGTAGGCGTCGAGCACCTGTTTGTTGGCACGGATTTCATCGGGGGTTCCAATAGCCAGCACCTGACCCTCCACCAACACCATGATGCGGTGGCACAAATCCATCACGAAATCCATGTTGTGTTCGATCACAACAAAGGAGCTGCATTTGCCAAACTGCGGGTTCTGGTTCAAGTCTTTGAGTAGGGCAGCAATCCCGCCAACCAGACTGGGGTTGACCCCGGCGCAAGGCTCATCGAGCAACACCAAGTCGGGTTCGCTCATGAAAGCCATAGCAATGTCCACCAGTTTTTGCTGCCCATAAGACAAGTCGCCGGCACGCAACTCGGCCACATGACGAATTCGAAACTGATCCAGCAGAGCATCGGCTTTGGCGCCCAGCCCCGACTCGGTAGGCCCCAACAAACGGGTCAACATGGAGCCTTGATGCTCCTGCGCCGCGACGATCAGGTTATCGCGCACGCTCATCTTGCCAAACACTTGCAAGGTCTGGAAAGTGCGGCCTACACCTCGCCGATTCAAGGCCAACGGATTGAGACCGCTCACGTCTTCACCGTTCAGTTCAATCTGGCCTGCGTCGGGTCGGATCTGGCCCAGCATGGCATTGAACAGCGTGGTTTTGCCCGAACCATTGGGGCCAATCACACCAAAAATTTCACCCGCTTGAACCTCAAAACTGACGCCGCCCACCGCCTGGATAGCGCCGTAGGATTTCCTCAATCCGCTGACTTTGAGCAGCGGCAGACCCTGAGACCGTAGCGGGTGGGACTGGTGTTGTTGCAACAAAGTCTTGCTCATGACCGGCCTGCCCGCTGCTGAGATGCCTGACGTGCTTGTCTGCTGGCGCGCAAGCGCTGCGGGAAGCTGAGCAGGCCGTCAGGCAACCAGATCATCAACAGCACCACGGCCGCACCAAATGCAAACAAATACCACGCTTGGGCAAAGCGCAGCCATTCGGGCAACAAGACACCGACCGCTGAACCCAGCACCGGCCCGAGGAAGTAACCGGGTCCGCCCAGCACCACCATCAAATACATCATGATGGAAGCACCCACTGTGAAAGGTGCAGGCTCGATGAACTGGACCAAAGAAGCAAACAAGGCGCCAGCGACACCGGCGTAGGCCGCACCGATGGCAAAGCTCAAGAGGGTGTAGCGCCGGATGTCAATGCCCAAACTCTCGGCTCGAATCGGGTTGTCACGCAGCGCAGTAAACGCCTTGCCCCAGGGACTACGCAACAATCCCCACAGCAGCAGCGACAGCAGCACCGTGACGGCCAGCACAAAATAGTAATAAGCGCGATTACCGTCCAGGCTCCAGAGCCACAAACTGGGTCGCGCAATGTTATTGATACCGAAAGTTCCGCCCGTGAGCCACTCTTCGTTGCGCATCACCAGCCAGACCGCCGTGTTAAAGCCCAAGGTTGCAAAAGCCAGGTAAATGGTTTGAACCCGCAGCGCCGGAAAGCCCAGAATCAGACCCACGACAAAGCAGATCAGTGCCGCAGCCGGTAGTCCCAACCAGAAACTCATACCGGCTTTCATCAAAATCGCCACGGTGTAAGCACCCATACCAAAGAACGCCGCGTGGCCCAGCGACTTTTGACCGGCATAACCCACCGTCAAGTTCAGCCCCATCGTGGCGATCACAAACACCATCCAATAACTCAGTAAATAAACACCGTAATTCTTGAGGTAATGGGGCAATAACAAAAGCACGGCCGCGCCCAACAAGCCCAGCAGCCAGCTGATTTTTTTCATACCTTGCGTTCCTGCACCTGACCGAGCAGGCCTTGCGGCTTGAACAGAATCACCACCATGAAAATCAGCAAAGCCACCGCATCTTTATAGGCCGGTGAAATGTAAGCGGCTGCCAGGTTTTCACACACCCCCACCAGCAAGCCACCGAGCAAAGCACCACGCGAGTTATTGAAGCCACCAATGATGGCGGCGAAAAAAGCCTTGGTTCCCAGGGATTCACCCATGTCGAATTTGGCCAGGTAAGTCGGCGTCACCAGCAAGGCAGCAGCCACAGCCAGCGAGGCGTTAATGGCAAAAGTGAAGAAAATCATGCGCGGCACGTTGATGCCCAGCACCGTAGCGCTCTCCAGGTTTTGTGCCACCGCCTGCATGGCACGACCCGTCACCGTACGCGACAGAAAAGCTTGGGTTGCCAGCACCAGCGTCAGCGCCAACAAGAAAGTCCCGATATCCGACAGCGACAGCGTGACACCGTAGAACTTGAAAAGCTGATCGGGAAACAGGCTGGGGAAGGGATGCGCTTCGGCACTGTAACCCGCACGCAGGCCGTTGCGCAGAGCAATCGACAGACCGATGGTGGCAACCACGATCGGCATCATGCCGTACTTGAACATGGGATCAACCACGCCGCGCTTGAAAGCCCAACCCAGCACAGCGATAGCCAACAAGCAGGACAACAAGAAGCTCGGCAGCAGCGTCAGGCCAGAACTCATCAAGGCCAGCATCATGAAAGCCGGCAACATGACGAATTCACCTTGGGCGAAATTGATGGTGCCGCTGGCTTGCCACAGCAGGGTGAAACCAAGCGCAGCCAGTGCGTAAATCGCGCCGGTGGCCAAGCCGCTGAACAGCAGCTGCAGAAAATCGCTCATGCTGATGAACTCTCGAAACCAAACAACTTGCGTGGCGTGTCCCACAGCAGTTTGCGTCGATCGCTGGCATCGGGGAGCAACTGCTCAACCAGCTTCAACAACGGCCCGTAATCGATGCGCTCGGCAGCTTTTAGGAAAGGCCAGTCCGAACCCCAGACGCAGCGCTCCAGCGTGAAAGCGTCGATCAAAGCCCGCACAAAAGGCTGGCTGTCGGCGAAAGGATGGTTTTTCTGCGAGAACTTGCCATAGCCCGACAACTTGATGCTGGCACGTCGGCTACGGCCCAAAGCCAGCAGTGCGGCAAAACCTGGTTGCGCCAGCCCCGCTGCCGGATCGGGACGGCCGCAATGGTCAATCAGCATTCGTGCGTCGCAGCGCTCGAGCAAGGGCGCGAGCTCAACCAACTGATTGCGTTCAACCTGAATCTGAATGAAGAGATCGAGCTCAGCCAGTTTGGTCAGCAAAGGCGCGGTCTGCAGGTAATACGCCACGCCATGAAGCGACGGGTTGAAAGCCACACCGACCACACCGGCGTCTTTGAGCTGTTGCAACTCGGCTAGCGCAATGTCGTGCTCGACCACGGCCACGCCTTTGAAGCGGCCCTGGCTGTGCGCGATGGCATCAAGCAGGCAACGGTTGTCGCTGCCATAACCTGAATTGGGCCCGACCACCAGGGAATAACCCACGCCATAAGCATCCATGACGTTGAGCATTTGCGCAGCTGGACTGATTTCCTGGCCCGCCGGGCGGTACGCGGTATCCGCGGCATAGGGAAACCGCCGGGGATCGAGCACATGGTTATGGCAGTCGATCTTGGGCTCGTCGTAAATACTCATGGCGTTCAAGGACAGGAAGAACCGGCAGGGTCAGGCTTAAAACTTGAATTAGAACGTAGCTTAGAACGTGGCTTCTATGGCCCGCCTGAGTTCGGGCGTGATCTCAGGCATGACACCAAACCAGGCATTGAACGCCGGACGCGCCTGATTGAGCAACATGCCCAAGCCATTGACTGTCGGGTTGCCGCGCAACCGCGCTTGAGCCAACAAAGGTGTTTCCATCGGGATGTAAATCACATCAGAAACCAGCGCCGTCTGCGGCAAGTGGTTCAAATGTATATCCAGCGCAGGGTGGCCAACCATGCCCTGGTTGGTGGTGTTCACCAGCAAAGCCACGTCGGCCAGCGCCTCATGGCGTTGTTCCCAGGGAATAGCCCGCACCGGAGCGCCGAACTCCAGCGCCAGATCATGGGCTTTGGTAAAAGAACGGTTACACAGTCTGATTTCCTTGGCACCGCGATCGGCCAAGCTCAACACCACGGCGCGCGCAGCCCCGCCAGCGCCCAGCACGGTGATCGGCCCGGCGTCAGCCCGCCAGTCGGGCTGGGCATCAAGCAAGCTCTGGATGTAACCAAAACCGTCGTTGTTGTAACCGCAAAGCGCGCCATCGGGCTCGACCACGATGGTGTTGATCGCGCCCATGCGTTGCGCTATAGGGTCAACCCGGTCCATCAAATGCATGGCTTTCACTTTGTGCGGCGTGGTGACGTTGCAGCCGGCAAAACCCAGGGCTGTCAGTCCCTTGACTGCTGCTTCCAAGTTATCAGGGGCGACCGGCAGCAGCACATAAGAGCCGCTTAAGCCGTAGTGTTTGATCCAGTGGTTATGCAGCGTGGGTGAGCGCGAATGCGAGACCGGCCAGCCCATGACGCCAGCCAGTCCAAACTTCTTGACTTCGCTCATTTGCGGCCAAGTGCTGGCAGGGTCTCAAAAATCACCTGTTTGCCGTTTTCGACCCGGGTCATGAAACTCTCACGATCGATGTCGCCATGCTGGTCAAACGCCAGATCCATCAGGATGCCGGGGTGGTCTTTGACTGTCAAAGACACACCCTTGAGGGCCACTGCCAGCGCTTTGCTGTCGAACTTACCGATTTTCTCGGTCATGGCTTTGACCACATACATGCCGCTATAGCCTTTGAGTCCGTTGTGGTCGGTTTTGTATTTGTATTCGCGGGTAAACGACTCGCTGAATTTCTTGATCAAGGGCGCTGGCGCATCGGCCGTCAAACCCACATGGGCAATGGCGCCGTTGGCTGCTTCACCGGCCAGCTCAATCACTTTCTGGCTGGTCAGCGTGGTCTCGCCAATGATCGGCTTGGCAAAACCCTGCTTGCGCAGTTCGCGCAGGGCGCGGGCCGACTCTTCTTCATTGGTGTACATGAACACCGCGTCAGCTTCACTTTGCTTGGCCTTGATCACGGCGGAAGAAAAGTCCACCTGGCCGGGTTCGGTCGAGATCTCAGCAACGATTTTGGTCGCTGATTTGTCCAGCGCTTTCTTGATCATGTCCAAGCCGCCCTTGCCGAAATCGTTGTTGACATAGACCACAGCCAATTTTTGCACTTTCGCTTTGTCGCTGATGTAGCGCGCCACCTTGGGCATGGCGGTGGCCTGCGTGAAACTGGTGCGGAAAATATAGGGATTTCCCTGCTGGGTAATGGCAGCGGCTTCGCCTCCGGTGAAGTTGGCAATCTCCGCGCGCCGGGTCTCAGCCATGCTGACCATGATCGAGCCCGAGAACACCGGCCCCATCACCACATAGGAATTTTGATCCACGGCTTTTTGTGCCAACGACTTGGCGATGCCGGGATTGGACTGGGTGTCGTGCGAGCTGTACTCGATCTTGCGGCCCAATATACCGCCGGCAGCATTGATTTCTTTCACTGCCAATTTGATGCCGTTGTCAAAATTGGTACCCGAAGTCGCACCGGTTCCGCTGAGCTCAACCAGACCGTAAATTGTCACCGGTTGAGCCATCACCAATGAGCAAGCGCCAAGAAGTAGCGCAGCCGAGAGTCGTTTCATGTTGTCTCCAGTTGGGTTTATTCGGGAGCAATGATTATCCTCCAGTGTCGGCGACACTAGCGCACCATGAAAATTCCTCATCTTGCCCAACTCAATGCCTGCCAGGCCGCCGCCTTGCTGGCCCGCCGTGAAATCAAAGCCCAGGACTTGGTGCGCGCCTACCCAAACTGCCGGATCCATCATTCGCCCCGCGGCTTTTTTCGGCGTGGTCGGCTACAAACCCAGCCTGGGCCGAGTCACCAGCGCCGGTGTAAAAAGCCTGTCGCCCAGCCTGGACGTGGTGGGCGGTTTTGGCCGCAGCGTGTGCGATGTCGGATTGCTTGGCGCAGCGCTGAGCGGTGACCTGCGGCTGGCCAATTTGGGCGAAGGCGCTGCTGTTCGGATCGGCCTGTGCCCCACGCCGCATTGGGATCAGGTCGATCACGACACCCGACAAGCCTGGGCCCAAGCCGTTGCCGCACTGGCGCCGCAAGCAGCACATTGCGTTGAGGTCGTCATGCCCCAGGGCTTTGAATCACTGCTGCAATTGCAAAAAGACGTGATGGCTTTTGAAATGGCGCGCGCCTTGAGTCACGAGCGCCTGGCCCACAGCGAGCGCATGAGCGCGCGCCTGCGGGACTTGATGAATGAAGGCATAGCTATTTCAGGTGAGATTCAAGCCAACAACCTGAACACAACAGCCCAGTGGCGACTCAAGATCGATGCTTTGTTCGAACGACACGATGTGCTGCTGACCCCCAGCGCCATCGGAGAAGCACCGGCGGGAACCAGCGCCACCGGTGACCCGATGTTTTGCCGCAGCTGGTCTTTGCTCGGTCTGCCCAGCGTGCATCTGCCCTTCTTCACCGGCAGCCACGGCCTGCCCATTGGCTTGCAGCTGGTAGGTCGTTTCGGCCAAGACCACCAACTGCTGGCCGCAGCGCACTGGGTCCACCAACGGCTGACAGGTTAAAAAAATGGGGCGCCTGCTACAGTCTGCATATGGACCGATTGCTAAATATTGAGACCTTTGTTCGAGTAGCGCAAACTCAAAGTTTTTCCGAGGCAGCACGGCAGCTCAGGGTCTCGCGCTCTGTTGTGACGACACGCATCCAACAGGTCGAAGACTATGTCGGTGCGCCATTGTTTCATCGCAGCACACGGGTGGTAAGACTGAGTGAAATTGGCCGTGTTTTTTTGGCTGATTGCACCGAGTTGGTGGGACGTGCCAATGACATTGTCGATCAGATGCGCATGGTACGGGGACAGCCAACAGGAACCCTTCACGTCCACGCTTTGACGGGATTTGTACAAGGTCACTTCGCCAGTTTGTTACACACATTTCAGAGCAGCTACCCCGAAATTCGACTCAATCTCAACGTCAGTGACGCCGTCGTAGACCCGGTCAAAGCTGGCGTTGACTGTGCACTACAGATATTCCCTGCTGCTACGACTGAATTGATTGCCAGGCCCTTGTTTTCGGTGCGCCGAATTTTTTGTGCAACTCCACAGTATTTGCAGCGCCACGGCACACCCACCGAACCGCGGGAACTGCACGGCCACAAACTTGGTCTTTACTCGGCCTATCCTAGCCGTGACCGTTGGACTTTTTACCGTGATACCGAACAACTCACGCTCTACCTGAATGCCACTTTGCAAACCAATAGTGTTCATCTGTTGCGTGAATATGCATTGGAGCATGCAGGAATTGTTTGCTTACCCACCTTGGTCGCGGCCGAATCGTTATTGCGTGGCGAATTGGAACTGGTGCTGCCAAGCTACCAACTCAGCTCCTTCAAGCTCAATGCAGTTTATGCAGCAACTTCACGCCATTCGCTGAAACTGAAACTGTTTATCGAACATATCGCTTCTGAGTTCTCACAAGTCCCGCCCTGGGATGCCGATTTAATTGCGCAAGGCTTTTTGTTGCCCGGGCTAATTGAAGCCTGATTAGTAGAAACCCTGAGTATTGTTCCAAAAAACAGAACAATATGTTCTAGGTTTAGCATCTTCTCTTGAACCGCAGACCGGCTTAAAGTCTGCCGAACCCTAGACCAAGAGCGCTGCGGCGCACAGGAGATGCTATGACCACGACCTACACAACAAAATTCGGATCACTCGCGAGCTATGAAAAAGGCCGGGTTGAGGCGATCACTGACGATGTCAAAAACTATGCACTTTCCAATTGCTTCGAGATAGCCAGCCAATCCAAGCCTTATGAGAAAGTGGTGTTTGGGCAAAACCAGGTCTATGCACTTGAAGTCCTTCGATCTGAAGGAATCTCTCCCTGGTACACCTGCGCTCACGACGAGTTCGCCTTGAGCATGGACGGCGAATTAGAAATTCATCTCATCAAGCTGGATGCCGAACAAATGATTAAAGATGAGAACAAAAACGGAGCTGAGCTGGTCCAGGGTGAGCCGAAAGGCCAAAAAATGGGCTGGATGAAAATCAAGCGAGGGCACCAAGCCTTGTTGCCAAAAAATTCCGCCTACCAATTTCGCACGTCCAATCCAGGTGTCATTGTCTTGCAAACTTGCAAAGGTGATTTGTCAGTAGAAAAATGGGCAGCCATTTGCCAGGTCGCCTGAACTCATAGCAAGCCATAGGAAAAAATCATGAACGCTCCTGCAGAACTTAGCCAAGTCATCCACACAGCGGCCGACGCAACGCTGGGCTACAAATCCTTTGCCTTAGGCTCCTTTGGTTTTCGCCGCGATGAGTATTTCGCCCATATCTCCTGGACCACCCGCAAGGGTCATCCCATGTCACACACCCAGGATATTGGCAACTATTTGCGGGCCCTGATGCGTGATGTCGGCTGGGGATTTTTCTACGGCGGCGTAAATTTTGACGCTGTCATAGGAACGACCAACCATTACAAATCTGTGGATCTTTATGCGGGTGCTTACAACGGAACAATGAAAGAAGCAGGCGTTGACTTGCTGGAAAACTTCCCCACCGAGCAGATTCGCGCAACTTTTGAGCAAATGCTAGACGACTGGACCAACGCCGGCTTCGATCCTTTTGCCGCTCCAATGGAAACCGGTTCGCCTTATGGTCGTAAAAATGGCGGCAACCTTGCAGCGCTGACACGAGCCCGTGAATTAGCCAAACGCTGCGTTGGTCTCAAAGACGATCTGGCTTTGCGCACCGATGAGCGCGGCACCCTGATTAACCGTGCTTTTGCCGACGTAGCACAAGACCAACCCGAGTTGCACCCCGAACCAGGCTTCGAAAATGAAGTCCACGCCTTTAATTTGTTTGCTTTTTTGTCGCGTAGCCAAGTGACTTGGAACCCGTCCTTCACCAGCGTGGTGAAGTACAGCTATATGTGCCCAACCACCGAGGAGCATATGCTGCCGATCATGCATTCGAATGATCGAGTCGAATGGTTCTTTCAAATGTGCGATGAAATCCACTGGGACTGCGCCGATAAAAATACCGGCAAACCTTTAGCTCGCGTCATCATGAAAGCGGGTGATATGGCGGCCATGCCGGCCTATTGTCGCCATCAGGGCTACAGCCCCAAACGTTCAATGCTCCTGGTCTGGGAAAACGGATCACCCAACCTGGTCTACGAAATTCAACAAGGTGAAGCACCACAAGTTCCGGTTCAGTTTTAAATCCAGGGACTCGAAATACTCATGAATCGCAACGAGATTGCCACGGCAGCAGG
Organism: Burkholderiaceae bacterium; assembly: GCA_049296795.1. Lineage (GTDB taxonomy): Bacteria > Pseudomonadota > Gammaproteobacteria > Burkholderiales > Burkholderiaceae_C > CAXNKH01. The sequence continues at coordinate 59,244 of JBAQTC010000007.1, read as the reverse complement.
TCTAAAAACACCGATTCGGCATCAATTGTTTATCAATGGTCAGTTCGTCAACGCCGAATCTGGTGAGACACTGGCTACCCTCAATCCGCACGATAACTCGGTGATCGCCGAAGTGGCTATGGCGGGTCATGCCGACATCGACAAGGCTGTGACGGCAGCGCAGAAAGCTTTGCCAACATGGAGCAAGATGGCGGCCATGGATCGGGGTCGAATTTTGTTGAAACTGGCCGACCTGATCGAAAGCAATGCAGAAGAATTGGCGCGTTTGGAGTCGCTCGACACCGGGCATCCGATTCGGGATTCGCGATTTTTAGACGTGCCACGCACAGCCGTAACCTTTCGCTATTTCGGCGGCATGGCCGACAAATTTCAGGGAGAGCAAATTCCGGTGGAACAGGGTTTCCTGAACTACACCCTGCGTGAACCTGTGGGTGTGGTGGGCCAGGTCGTTCCCTGGAACTTCCCGTTGATGTTCACCAGCTGGAAAATGGCGCCCGCCTTGGCCGCAGGCAATTGCGTAGTGATGAAACCCGCTGAAATTACGCCTTTGTCATCGCTCAAAATTGCCGAATTAATGTCAGAAGCCGGAATGCCCGATGGCGTGGTCAATATCACACCGGGGCTGGGCCAAGTGGCCGGACAGTATTTGGCCGAACACCCCGGTGTCGGGAAAATCGCTTTCACCGGAAGCACGGAAACGGGTAGACGCATTGTCCAAGCCAGTGCTGCCAACCTGAAGAAAGTGCAACTCGAACTCGGCGGGAAAGGCGCCAACATCGTGTTCGAGGACGCTAACCTGATGGCAGCTGTCAATGGCGCAGCCTGGGCTATTTTTCACAACCAAGGCCAAGCTTGCATTGCCGGATCACGCCTGGTGTTGCACGAAAAAATTGCTGACGCCTTCCTCGACAAATTCCTTCCCTTGGCACGCAGCATCCGACTGGGCAATCCAATGGATCCAAACACCGAGATGGGCCCACTAACCAGTCGTATGCACCGAGATCGGGTGCTGAATTTTGTCGATGTCGCTCGCAGCCAAGGCGGAGAAATTTTAGTCGGTGGCAAGGCACCGGGCGGCGAGTTATCAGGTGGCTGTTATTTCGAGCCCACTGTAGTCCGTGTAAATTCATGGCAAGACCGGGTGGCGCAGGAAGAAGTCTTTGGTCCTTTTGTTAGCGTCATGACTTTCAAGGATGATGCCCAAGCCCTGCAGATTGCCAACGGCACTGAATACGGTTTAGGTGGTGGCCTGTGGACCCAACAGTTGCAGCGCGCCCACAAATTCGCACAAGAAATGAAAAGCGGAATGGTCTGGATTAACTGCTACAAGCGGGTTAACCCAGGTTCGCCTTTTGGCGGTGTAGGTGCTTCGGGCTACGGTCGTGAAATGGGCTTTGACGCCATGCGTGAATACACCCAGGTCAAGAGTGTATGGGTAAATGTTGACGCCCAACTCCAGCCCTATTACCAACGCTGATGCAGGTTTTACCCCAGTCCCAGGCTGCTTAAGCGCGCGGCCACACGATACTTTAGATTTGCGCTTTTTCTAACAACTAGGAGACTTTATGACTATTTCAAGGCGGCAGTTTTCACAAGGACTGGCCATTGCGGCTGCGACCAGCAGCACCCTGGTCTGGGCGGCAGATACGGTAAAAATTGGTTATGTATCACCGCAGACCGGTCCACTTGCCCCGTTTGGAGAAGCTGACAAATGGGTGATCGAGCAGATGAAGTTGGCATTTAAGGATGGCATCAGCATTGGTGGCAAAAAACATGCGGTGCAAATCATTCTGAAAGATAGCCAGTCCAATCCGAACCGTGCAGGTGAAGTAGCCAATGACCTGGTTCTCAAAGAAAAGGTTGCTTTGGTTCTGACCGCTGGAACGCCCGAGACTGCCAATCCGGTTAGCGATGTCTGCGAACTCAACGAAATTCCTTGTATTTCGAGCGTGGTGCCGTGGCAGCCCTGGTTCTTCGGCCGTAAAGGCAACCCTGCTTCGGGCTTTAACTGGACCTACCATATGTTCTGGGGTCTGGAAGATGTGATTGGTAATTTCACGAATGGCTGGAAAAGCGTGAAGACCAACAAAAAAGTCGGCGGTCTGTTCCCCAACGACGGTGACGGCAATGCATGGGGCGACAAGGAACTGGGATTCCCTAAGCCACTGGCCAGTATGGGTTTCACGTTGACCGACCCTGGGCGCTTCCAAAACGGCACCCAGGATTTCAGTGCGCAAATCGCCAGCTTCAAAAAAGAAGGCGTTGAAATCGTCACCGGGGTGGTCATTCCACCCGATGCCAAGACCTTCCTTTCGCAAGCGCGTCAGCAGGGCTTCAAACCCAAGGTCATCACCCTGGGCAAGGCATTGTTGTTCCCCGGTGCCATTGAGGCTCTGGGTGATCTGGGTGACGGCCTGAGCACCGAAGTTTGGTGGAGCCCTTCACATCCCTTCAGCTCCAGCCTGACTCAGCAAAGTGCCAAGGCATTGGCTGACGCGTACGAAACTAGCGCGAAGAAACAGTGGACCCAACCTATCGGGTTCGCACATGCCCTGTTCGAAGTGGCTGCTGATGCACTCAAACGCAGCAAGTCGCTCAAGGCTGGCGATGTGCGCGATGCTGTCGCCGCAAGCCAGCTGAAAACAGTGGTCGGTGACGTCAAGTGGGGTGGCCCGGGGCCATTCAAAAACGTCAGTAAAACACCTCTGGTACTGGGTCAGTGGAATAAGGGCAAAAAATACAAGTACGAACTGACCATCATCAACAACGAAGCGGCCAAGTCGATCCCAACTGGCGGTTCACTCCGACTGATCTGAGCGCGACCTGAACTTCATGCCCCTGCTTGTGCTCGACGCGGTGAGCAAGTCCTATGGGGCACTCAAGGTCACCGACAACATTTCATTGTCGGTGACCGAAGGCGAGGTACTGGGAATCCTTGGACCCAACGGCGCCGGTAAGACCACCCTGTTTAACCTGATATCGGGCGACGTTCGGGCTGACCAGGGCAGAGTCAGTTACGCAGGACGGGACGTAACGACTTTGCCACCCCACCAGCGCTGCCGTCTGGGCATCGGGCGCAGTTACCAGGTACCCCAGCCTTTTGGCATCATGAGCGTGTTCGAAAATCTGGTCACTGCCGCCTGCTTTGGTGCTGGCCTGGCCGAACGGGCGGCTTGGGATCGCGCCGTTCACGTGCTAGACCAGACTGGTCTGATGCCACACGCGAATAAACCGGCCGGCTCACTCACTCTACTCAATCGCAAGCGACTTGAATTGGCACGCGCACTCGCCACCGGTCCGCGCCTACTGCTGCTCGACGAGATTGCCGGCGGTCTGACCGAGCACGAAGCACACGAACTGATAGAGGAGCTACAGCGCATTAAGTCCAGCGGGGTAACTATGATCTGGATTGAGCATGTGGTGCATGCTCTGCTGTCGGTGGCTGATCGCTTATTGGTTATCAACTTCGGCCAGCAGCTGGCTGAGGGCAAGCCGGCCGACGTCATGAATGACGTACAGGTGAAACGCGTCTACATGGGCCTGGAGTCCTGAATTAACGTGCTGCAAACGCAAAATCTTCAGGCCTTTTACGGTGATGTTCAGGCACTGTTCGGCATCGACTTTACATTGCAAAGTGGTGAACTTGTGGCCATCATCGGTTCCAACGGTGCGGGGAAATCGACTTTTCTGAAATGCCTGACAGGATTGGTCAAAGTACCGAATGCGGCTATTCGCTGGAAAGGGCTTGACATTGGTGGTCTGCCGCCGGGGGAGATTGTTCAGCAAGGACTGGCCATGGTGCCCGAAGGGCGGCGCCTATTCCCCTCGCTCAGCGTCGAAGACAACCTGCTCATGGGCGCGCAGGCCAGGCGCGCTGGCCCTTGGAATTTACGACGCATCTATCAACTGTTTCCCATCCTTGAAGAAAAGCGCCGCAATCCGGGGACCTCGCTTTCCGGAGGACAGCAACAAATGGTGGCGATTGGGCGTGCGCTCATGAGTAACCCGGAAGTCCTTCTGTGTGACGAGTTGTCGCTAGGCTTGGCGCCCATCGTTATCCGCGAGATCTACAACGCCATACCGGCGTTCATCGCCGAGGGGATGACGGTGGTGATCGTGGAGCAGGACGTTGCTTTGGCGCGTCAGGTTTCTCAGCGTCTTTACTGCTTCCAGGAGGGACGGGTCTCGCTCCAAGGAACATCAGACGAGTTCACGCGCGAACAGATCAGTCAAGCCTATTTCGGAGCATGAGCGTGGAGACACTGTTGCAAGGTTTATTACTGGGTGGGCTGTATGCCTTGTTCGCGCTCGGCTTATCACTGATGTTCGGGGTGATGCGCCTGACCAATACCGCACACGGCGATTTCATCATCCTGGGTGCCTTTGGCGCTATTAGCTTGATAGGAGCGGGGCTGACAGCCTGGCAGGCCGCCATCGCCGTCTTGCCTCTGTCCTACGCAGTGGGCTATTTCTTACAGCGCCACGTCCTCAATGGAACTCTCAGCAAGGATCCTCTGCCTTCGTTGGTGGTGACTTTTGGCTTATCCATCGTGGTGCAAAATTTGTTACTCGAACTGTATTCGGCAGATCCTCGCTCTATTGAAACCGACTCGCTAAACACCCTCAGCTGGCAGCTCAGCTCGGAGCTCTCAATCGGAGTACTGCCAATGCTGATTCTGATGCTGGCCCTGCTGGCCACCGGGGCGCTACAGTGGCTATTCAATCACACGGCACTGGGACGTTCGTTTCGCGCCATCTCCGATGATCGCGAAATCGCCGAGCTCATGGGTCTAAACTCCGGCAAGCTATACGCGCAAGCCACGGCCATCGCTTTTGTGCTGGTGGCACTGGCAGGTGTGCTGCAGGGCATGCGAACAACAGTGGCACCGACCGACGGACCATTGCTGTTGTTGTTCGCGTTCGAAGCCGTCATCATTGGCGGGATGGGTAGCTTTTGGGGAACCTTTGCGGGTGCCATACTGCTGGGCGTCACACAGCAAATCGGGTTCCGTCTCGACCCGGGTTGGGGCATCTGGCTCGGGCATCTGGTTTTCTTAGCTGTTCTGGTGCTTAGGCCTCAAGGGCTCTTTCCGAAGACCCGAGCTTGAACGAGATGGACATGCAAACATCGTATTTCGTCGTGCGCAGTACGCCCGCCAGCCGAGTCGGACTGTACTTGGGTGCGACGCTGACCGTCGTTGCGGCCAGCCTACCCTGGTGGGGCGAGTCAAGCTGGATGCGAGAGTTTGTCGAAATCGCGTGCTATTTAATTTTCGCCATGATGTGGAATCTTCTTGCCGGTTACGGCGGCATGGTGTCGATTGGCCAGCAGGCCTTCTTCGGCTTAGGCGGCTACGTGATGCTGGCTCTGGGCAATCTGGCCGGTTTCAACCCGTTCGTTGCGGTTGTGCTCGGCGCTATCGCAGCAGGGTTGGCTGCTATCCCTCTGTCTTGGATAGCATTTCGACTACAAGGCGGCTATTTCGCCATCGGTACCTGGGTGATTGCTGAGGTACTGCGACTTACAGTGGCCAACATGACCGTAGTCGGCGGCGGCTCAGGCACCACACTGACTGCCTTACGTGGCATCGATAAAGCGACCCGCGAATCGGTCACTTACTGGATGGCCCTAGCCTGTGTTGTGGTGTCCATCGCCTTGGTTTATCTTTTTTTGCGCAGCAAGCGTGGCCTGGCCTTGCTGGCAATCCGTGACAACGAAGTGGCTGCCGAATCGCAAGGCATTGGAGTTGCTCGTATGAAGCTTGCTGTCTACACGGTCGCCGCTTTTGGCGCGGGCTTAGCAGGTGCGCTTTATTTCGTCAGCAACCTGCGCATTAGCCCCGATGCAGCCTTTAGTGTGAACTGGACTGCGTTCGCCATCTTCATGGTAGTCATTGGCGGCATCGGACGTATCGAAGGACCATTGGTTGGGGCTCTGATATTTTGGGCCCTCAATAAATTCTTCAGTGACTACGGTACCTGGTACTTGCTAGGCCTGGGGCTACTGGCCATTGTTATCACAATCTATTTCAAACAAGGCCTCTGGGGCTACGTCCAACAACGTTGGGGTTGGTCACTGTTACCTACTGCCCGCGTTCTGTGCACGCGTGAGGCCGAAGCCAAAGACGGAGATTATCAAGAATTCGGAAATTCAAGACACCGATAGGCTTGATTTGATATGGCTCAAGACCTAAGTCGCCAAAGCCGGTAAGAACAAGCCACGGCGATCAGGCTGATTGCCATGCAGGCCCAGAAGATGCTGGCCAAACCTAAAGTCGAACTCAGGAGCGCACCGCCGAGTCCGCCCAGGACACCGGGAACGCCATAACCGATCACGGTGTAGAGCGCTTGGCCGCGACCGCGCAAGCGACCTGGGAAATACTCGGACAGCAGGGTGATGCACACCACATGGTGGTTGGCGAAAGTCATGGCGTGCAGACATTGCGCCAGCAACAGCGGCAACAAAGAAACGCTGCTGGCTGTGATCCCCATGCGCAACACCATCACCAGCGAACACAAGAGCAACCAGGCGCTCAGCGAGAACTTAGGCAACCAGCGGCTTTGGCTGAAAAACCAAGCAATCTCCGCCAGTACAGCGAGCGCCCACAAGACGCCGATCACGGTTTTACTCATTCCCAGTTCATCAAGGTAGAGCGAGAAAAAGACGTAAATCCCCATGTGCGACAACACATGGAAGAACAGGGCAGCAAAAAACCATTGCACCCGGCGCTGTCGGAGCACCGGCCAGACCGATAATTTTTCTTGGTGGGCAGCAACCGTTTCCCTGATATCGGGCATGGCCCAGACACTCAGGGTCACGGCCAACAAACTCAGCGTAGTCCAAAGCGGAAAATCATGCAAACCAAAGGCCTCAAACCAAGCCCCGGCCAGCAACACCGTCAGCAGAAATCCGACCGAGCCCCACAAGCGAACTCGTCCATAGCGCTTGGCATCAAAGCCACCGCTGCGGCTGACCAGATGCGCCATTGCAGCCTCGCTCATCGGCATCATGGCGCTGGTGTGCCCAAACATCAGCAACAGCACCACAGCCAAGCCGGCAACACCCCAATCAGCCAGATCCAGCCAGAGACCGGCAGAAAAAAATAAAGCAGCAGTGGCACCGTAACGCAGCAACTTCACCCGCTCGCCACTGTGGTCGCTCAGCCAGCCCCAGGCATAGGGCGCAACGACCCGGGTCAGCGACTGCAAAGTGGCCAGCATGCCAATTACCAACAAGCTCAGGCCCAAGTCCTTGAGCCACAGCGGTAAATAGGGATTGAAAAATCCAATGTGGGCGAAGTAGCTGGCCGACAACGCAGCAAACGGCGCCAGTTCGCGACGCGAGCTCAAACGCCGGCCCTCAGCGGCGGGTATCGGTTTGGATACCGGCCTGGATATCGGGAATGCTGGCCCGGACGTCGCCACACTGGGCCCGCTGGCGCAGCGCATGCTCCATCACGACCAAAGCCAGCATGGCCTCGGCAATCGGGGTCGCGCGAATGCCAACGCAGGGATCGTGCCGGCCCTTGGTCACCACCTGAGTTGATTGGCCGGCGCTGTCAATCGATTCGCGCGGGGTGGTGATCGAACTGGTGGGCTTGATCGCAATCGAGACCTCAAGATCTTGCCCGGTGCTGATACCGCCGAGCACACCACCGGCGTTATTGCTTTTGAAACCTTGGGGCGACAGCGAATCTCCATGAAAGCTACCGCGCTGTTCGACGCTGGCAAAACCGGCACCGATCTCGACGCCCTTGACCGCATTGATGCCCATCATGGCAAACGCAATATCAGCGTCCATTTTGTCAAACAAGGGTTGGCCCAAGCCGACCGGAACCTGCGTTGCCGTGACCCGGATCCGAGCGCCGCAAGAGTCACCTGATTTGCGCAAAGCGTCCATATACGCCTCCAGCGCACTCACATCGGCCACAGGCGCAAAAAACGGGTTGTTCGCCACATGCTGCCACGACTCGAACGCAATCGGCAGATCACCCATTTGTGTCATGCAGCCGCGAAACTGGGTGCCATGGTGCTCAGCCAGCCATTTTTTCGCAACCGCGCCAGCCGCCACCATCGGTGCAGTCAGCCGCGCCGAAGAGCGACCACCGCCACGCGGATCCCGAATTCCGTATTTATGGGCATAGGTGTAATCGGCGTGCCCGGGTCTGAACGTTTGCAAGATATCGCCGTAATCCTTGCTGCGCTGGTCGGTATTTTTAATCAGTAAGCAAATCGGCGTCCCGGTGGTCTGCCCTTGGTACACACCCGAGAGAATTTCGACCACATCAGCCTCCATGCGCTGGGTGACGTGGCGGCTGGTACCAGGACGACGCCGGTCCAAATCGGCCTGAATATCGGCCTCGCACAAATGGAGTCCCGGTGGACAGCCATCTATCACACAACCGATGGCTGGGCCGTGCGACTCTCCAAAATTGGTGACGGCAAAAAGATTTCCGAAAGTATTTGCGCTCATGCCGCCGATTATCCCAGAGCCTTGGCCGCCGTTTCAGGCGGGTCCCGGTGCCTCTTCGGCCGGCCAGTCCCGGATATAAGCCTTGAGCATGGTGTTCTCAAAGTTCTGGCTCTCCACCACCGCTTTGGCCACATCGTAGAAACTGATCACGCCCATCAACACCTTGCTCTCCAACACCGGCATGTAACGCGCGTGATGGTCGAGCATCAAACGGCGAACCTGATCAATCTCGGTGTCGGGCTGGCAAATCGTGGGCGCCTGGGCCAGACAGTCACCCACCGACACCCCAGCAACCGAACCCTGCCCCTTGACCAGGGCCAAAATCACCTCACGAAACGTCAGCATACCCACCAGTTCGCCTTGCGCCATCACGACCAAGGAGCCGATGTCTTTCTCCGCCATAACCTCGATGGCCCGGGCCAAGGGCTGATCAGGCGTGACGGTGTAGAGGGTATTGCCCTTGACGCGCAAAATATCGCTGACTTTCATGCTGAACCTCCTGTTCAATTCCGGGACAAGCTGGCATTAACCGCCTGATTCAACTCTCAACCCGCGGCAAGGTCAAGCCTGTAACCGGCAGACCGAGGGAAACTCAGTAGTCGCCCGGATCTTCAATCGATTCTGGCTGCGCAGCCCACCCCTGCAGATTCTATGAAGTCCGTCACCCACTCCAATTGCTGCAATACATTCAACGCAGGGGCGTGACCACACCCTGGCACCTCGATGACTTTAAGCTGCCCCCGTGCACCCGGCCCACGTTGCTGCATCTCAGCCACGGCCTGAGGCAAGACCAGATCCGACTCGGCGCCTCGAAGCAGCAACACGGGCAAGTCAAGAGCGTCGTAATACTCCCAAATCAGATAGTCTTGGGGATGGATCGTCAGCTGTAGGGCCATAGCCGGATCATAGTGCGGCGTTATGCGCCCATCGGGCAGGCGGCGCACCGAAGTCTCGGTCAAACAGTGCCATTGCGCATCGCTAAGCCAACCAAAGGGTTTGTAGACCTGGCGAAAAAACGCTTGCAGCTCGGTCACTGTGTCAAAAACAGGTGGCTGGCCTGCATAAAGTTTGATCCGCTCAATGGCCGCTTGCGCCAGTTCGGGTGCATTGTCATTCAACACCAGGCTCAAAATGCGGTGTTTCAACTCCGGCTCAACACGTCCGGATGCGCACACCGTCCCAATGGCCCCCCCCATGGATGTGCCGACCCAATGCACGTCACCTAGGTTCAAACCGTCCATCAACTCGCGCGCCAGACGGGCATAAAAAGTCAGGCAATATTGCTCTTCAGGTTTTTTGCTCCACTGCGACAGACCTCGCCCCACGGTGTCGGGGCAAATCACGCGCCAGCCACGCTGGCTCAAATGTGACGCCAACTCGTCCATGTCACGGCCAGTGCGGGCTAGGCCATGCCAGGCAATCACAGTGCCACGCTCAGCCTTGCCCCAATCGGTGCAATGAATTTCCAGACCGGCACAAGTGATGTAGCGGGATGTAAAAGCGTTCAAGGAGGACGACATAAGCAACTTAGAGGTGTTGATTGACAAGGCTGCGTCATGCCGCCCGGGTGCGCAAGCGCCCAACCACCCCTGTCGGAAAGTAATACACCGACAGGACAAAAAGAAGCCCTAACCAAAGTAGCCAGCGATCAGGCGAGAGCAGTGAAGATAGCAAAGGCACAGCCACCGTTGCCTCGCTGGCCAGGCGCAATAAATCCTGCAAATAGCTTTGGGACAACAAGAACAACACGGCGCCAATAGCAGCACCATAAATGGTTCCCATGCCGCCGATCACCACGATCAACAGCACGTCCATCATGATCTCGAAACTCAATGAAGTGTCCGGCCCGTTGTACCGCAGCCAGAGGGCCAACATCCCCCCAGCCACACAGGCATACAGGGCTGATAAAACGCTCGATAGGGTGCGATATACCACCACGCGATAGCCAATTGCCTCGGCACGGAACTCGTTCTCACGAATGGCCTGTAACACACGTCCAAACGGGGAATTAACAATGCGTAGCAGCGACAGCAGCAAACCCAGGGCCATCACGAACAGCAGGTAGTAGCACAGCAAACGCCCGTCGAGCGACACGCCCAGAAACGGCTCTTCACTGAACTCGGTGCTGGGCAAGAGCAACTCGGGTAGCTTGAAGCTCAAACCGTCTTCACCACCCGTGAAGTCCGACAGTTGCGAGGCCATCGTCTGGAATGCAGCCGCCACGGCCAACGTGATCATGGCAAAAAAAATGGCCCGAACCCGCAGTGAGAACAGGCCAATGGCCAGGGACAGCAAGAGCGTCAACCCCAGCGACAGCGAAAAACCAGCAGCCAACGAGCCCCAAGTCGGGCCCCAGGTGTTCGAAGATATGGCAAGGCCATAAGCCCCGATGCCAAAGAACATCGTATGCGCAAAACTCACGATGCCGGTGTAGCCCAAGAGCAAATCAAAGCCCGCCACAAGTACCACAAAGATCAGCACCTTAGCCGCTACCGACAAAGCCTTGACGCCGGGGAACAGGAATGGTGCGAAAGCCAGACCTAGCAAAATAACGATTAGCAAGATGGCCAGCAAACGGCTGCGGGGCTGGTCGTTGGAAATAAGACGAGTAATCATCGATTTCCCCTCAACGATTGACCACGGGGTACACACCCTGTGGGCGCCACAGCAGCACGCCCGCCATGAGCGTGATGTTGGAAAACAGTGCCAACTTGGGTGCCAAAAAACCGGTGTAGTTGGCCATCAGGCCTACCATCAGTGCACCGATCAGCGCACCGCCCGTGGAACCCAAGCCACCGATGATGATCACGATGAAGATCAGCACATTGACTTGTGCACCCATTTGAGGCACCACGTTTTGCTGATACAGGCCCCACATAACACCACCCAACCCAGCCAGCGCACTGCCTGCTACAAACACACCAACAAACAATCGACGGATGCGGTAACCCAGTGATTCGACCATCTCACGGTCTTGCACCCCGGCGCGAATCAGCAAACCGATCTTGGTGCTACTCAGCACCCACATCTGAGCCGTGAACACGGCCAGACCCACGACGACGGCCAGCAGCCGATATTTTTCGATCCCCGCATCGCCCCAAAGTACCGAGCCGCGCATAGCTTCGGGCAAAGGCAAAGCGATTTGCAATGGGCCCCAGATGACTTTGATGAGCTCCTCGCCAATGAGCATGCCGCCCATGGTGATGAGGATTTGCTTAAGATGCTGACCATAAACAGGCCGCACGATGAAACGCTCAAACGCCAGGCCCACCGCAGCGGCGACAGCCATGGCAATCAGCATCGCGGGCAGTACCGCTACCATGTTGCGCCACCATTCGCCCGAGCCCGTCCAATCGCCCATTGCCCCCAGCACGCTGGTGGCCACAAAAGCACCCAGTGCAATGAACAGTCCGTGGCCAAAGTTCAACACGTCCATCAGTCCAAACACCAACGTCAGGCCTGAGGCCATGATGAAGATGATCATGCCCATGGCAAGTCCGGCCACGGTGAGCGTGAGCCAAGTTGAGCCCGAACCTATCAGCAGCCAGGCCAGAAATGCCAGAACTGGCACCAGCAGCAAGGGGCGGATATCCAGATCATCCAACCACTTCATAACGCCAAACCCAACAACGACTGCTGCAAAGCCATGTCTTCGGCCAACGCCTGCATGGCGCCTACATGCACCACACGGCCGTTGTCCATCACCGCCACGTTGTCGCCCAGCTGTTGGGCAAAGTGTATGTTCTGCTCAACCAGCAAGATGGTTGCGCCGTTGGCCTTGAGCTGTTTGAAAGCATCGATCATGTTATTAATGATGGAAGGGGCCAACCCTTTGCTGGGCTCATCGACTATCAATAAGTCACGCGGCTCCACAATCGCCCGAGCGACGGCCAGCATCTGTTTTTGCCCGCCGGACAACTTGCCTGCCGGATGGTTCCAAAACTTTTCCACCGCGGGGAAGAGTTTGAAAATCCATTGCAAACGCGAGTTGTCCATCTGTGCAGCATTCTTGACGCTGCGGGCGGCCAGCAGCATGTTTTCTTTTACTGTCAGGTCGGAAAAAATCCCCATGTTCTCCGGCACATAGGCAATATTCTTTCGCGCAATGTCGGGCGTGTTGAGCGTAGTGATGTCTTCGTCACCAAAGCTAATGCGCCCCTGTGAGGTCTGCCACAGGCCCATGATGGTGCGCAACGTGGTGGTTTTCCCAGCGCCGTTGCGGCCCAGCAGCATGGTCAGCTCGCCACGCGGCACGACCAGGTCAACGCCATGCAGGATGTGGTACGCCCCGATATGCGTATGCACGCCTTCGAGGGTCAGCAGATTTACACTCATTCGGACTCCCTGGCTTTGCCGAGGTAAACCTCTTGAACAATAGGCGATGTGATCACTTCGGTAGGATTGCCATCTGCCACCAACGTACCGTTGTGAAGCACGATGATACGGTCGGCCAGTTCACGCACTACGTCCATCTTGTGTTCGACCAATAAGATGATTTTTGTTTTGTCTTTCTTGAGCTGGCGAATTAGATCCAGGATAACGGGCGCTTCATCGTGACTCATACCCGCAGTAGGTTCGTCAAACATGTAAACCGAGGGCTCCAGCGCCATCAGCAAAGCGACTTCGAGTTTGCGTTGATCGCCATGCGGTAGGCTGGCCACGGGGGCGCCTTGCTGCGCGATCATCGATACAGAAGCCAGAATTTCCAGAGCCCGGTTGGTTAACGCGGTGTGATCGCTCCATATGCTCCATAAGTTCAGTCCGCGGTGGTGTCTGCCATCCTTCGTGGCCTGAACGGCCAGACGCACGTTCTCCAACACTGACAGATTGGGAAACAAATTGGTCAGCTGAAACGCCCGACCCAGTCCGGCCCGCGTGCGTTCTGATGCGGACAAACCAGTCAGCTCGCGCCCAGTCAGGCGTACCGAGCCAGCCGATGCCGTCAACTGCCCCGATATCAGGTTGAAATAAGTCGTTTTGCCCGCACCATTGGGGCCAACGATCGCCGTCAGCGTGCCCGGCGAAAAGCGACACGAAACCGCATTAACCGCCACATGACCGCCAAACCGTACGGTCAGGTTATGGGTTTCAAGCATATGAAATCAGGGCACACCAAAATAACGACAAGAGAACCCGACTTGACTGCGAAAACGACAGTTTCCGCAGTCAAGCTGCGTTTCAGCGTTTGTTGCGGATGGGTACATTCATCTCTTCGGGCTTGATCTCGCGAACCAACTCGGGAACACCCCAGGCAAAAGCCGGGTCCAATTTGATCTTGAAGTGGAACATGCTTTGCATGGCCTGATGATCTTCCTTGCGGAAGGTCATTTTTCCTTTGGGCGTGTCAAAACTCATACCTTCCATGGTGGCAATCAACTTGTTGGTATTGGTGTCACCATTGGTTTTATTGAGTGCCGTCACCAACGCCATTGCAGCCGAGAAGCCACCGGCCGTGAAAAAATCCGGTGGCGTTTTGAACTGCTGGTAGTGCGAGGCCACCATGGCGTCGTTCACCGGATTCTTGGGCATGCCAAAGTAATAGTAGGCTGCGCCTTCCATGCCGGGGAACTGCTTGTAGGCCACCATCGCTGGCAGGATGTTGCCGCCCGTGGCGATCTCAATGTCGTAACGCTTCAGGTCCATGTCGGCAATCTTGAAGGGGTTACCTCCGGCCCAGATGATGAAAATGATCTTGCGACCGGGCTGTCCCTTGAGCTTTTCGATCATGCGCTGCGCTCCCGCTGTGAAATCGGTGGTGGCGGGTGGCAAATATTCTTCGTGAACAAGTTTGGCTTTTTTGATCGCCTCCTTATAGGCTTTGACACCGTCACGACCAAACGCTGAATCCTGTGCCATGGTGACAATACTCACACCCTCTTTGTCCACCGCCACCGCGTTGGATATGGCGTCCTGGCTGCTGTTTCGACCCGTGCGGAAAATGTACTTGTTCCACTTCTCGCCCGTGATCGAGTCGGCCACAGCGGGCTCGACCAACAAAATCTTTTTGTATTCTTCGGCCACAGGTAGCATGGCCAAAGCGACGGGTGAAGCAGTCGGACCCACAGCCAGATCGACCTTGTCATCACCGTAGGCAGCCGCAAGCAGGTTCTTGCCCAAGTCAGGCTTACCTTGATCGTCTTTTTCGATCACGACGATCTTGCGACCGCCCACCTGCATGGAACCACCTGTTGCATAACTCAGACCCATCATCAAACCGGTCTGGGTTTGCTTGCCATAGGCCTCTAAAGGGCCAGTCTTGCTGTAAATGTGAGCAATCTTGATGTCCTTGCCCTGCGCCGTTGCAACGGGGCTCAATGTGATGGAAACGGCCAATGCAGCCAGGGAAATGAGGTGTCGGCGAAACATGTTGATCTCCTTTTATAAAACGTCCGCTGATTTGCGGCGTACCAGCATTGTGCACAAGACGAAGCAATTGGGGCATGCCTGGAAAATCCGGCAAGTCATCCCCAAGCACTACCCAAAGTCTCTAGCAGCTGACCCAAGGAATACCATTAGTCACCCGGGCGACAGCCTGTGGCAGAATCTCAGAAAAATCCAGGCACAGGGCATTCCCTTTGTGCTCCCCTTTGATCAGGAGTCCCCATGAAAGCTCGCACCCTCAGTTTGCTTCTCGCCAGTTTGGTTCTGTCCTTGAGCGCCAGCGCGCAGAACATCTCGATTGCTACCGGTGGAACCGGCGGCGTTTACTACCCGCTTGGCGGCGGTATGGCAGCCGTCTTGTCCAAGCATGTGCCGGGCCTGCAAGCCACGGCCGAAGTCACTGGCGGATCGGTCGACAACTTGAAGCTGATTGGCAGCGGCAAGCCCTATATCGCTCTGGTCATGGCCGATGCCAGCCAGGACGCTTACCGTGGTGAAGACAAGTTCAAAGGCAACAAGGTCCCACTCAAAACCCTGATGGTGCTGTATCCCAACCGCATGCACGTGGTGACCGTCGAAGGCCGTGGCATTAACAAAATGGCCGACCTCAAAGGCAAACGCGTCTCCACCGGCTCGCCCGGTAGTGCTACCGAAGTGATGGCATTTCGCGTGATCGAAGGCGCTGGCTTGGATAAAGACAAGGACTTAAAGCGCGAGCGTCTGGGCGTGGCTGAATCGGTCAACGCGGTCAAAGACGGCAAGATTGACGCTTTCTTCTGGGTCGGTGGTCTGCCCACTGCGGGCGTGACCGATCTGGCCAACACCCCGGGCACCAAAATCAAAATGATCGACCATGCTGATGTGGTTACCGCTATGAACAAGAAATATGGCGACCTTTACGTTGAGGACGTGATCCCCAAGGACATTTACCGCGGCATGGATGTTGACAACAAACAGGCCACCGTCATGAATATTCTGGTATCGCACGACAACATGGACGACAAAACCGCTTACAACATCGTCAAAACCATTTTTGAGAAACAAACGGATTTGATTGCTGTTCACAAAGAAGCCATCAACTTCAAGCTCAGCAACCAAAAACAAAGCGCGACCCCGATTCCATTCCACCCCGGTGCTGCCAAATACTTCGCAGAACGAGGCATCAGGCTCAACTAAGCTCCGCTCAACACCACCCCCCCAGCCCGGCTGGGGGGGCTTTTTTTTATTTGAGCGCTCACACTGCCACCCACAAGATTGCCCCGCATGACACAAGAACACCCCCACCTGGCCCATGAACCCGATATTGCTGTCAGTGCAGACGCACTCAGCAAGGCTGAAGAATTTATCGAAGCCGAGGAAGGTGCGGCCAACAAGCTCAAAGGCTGGCTCGGCATTTTTGTCATCGCTGCGGCTTTCATCATGTCGGTGTTTCACCTCTACACCGCTTACGCCATTGTTCCAACGCAGACCCTGCGCCCGGTACACGTCGGTTTTGTCCTGTTCATGAGCTTCTTGGTGTTTCCTCTCAGCCCGCGCTTTCGCCATCGCGTCATGTGGTGGGACTGGCTGGCAGCGCTGCTGGCCATTGGCACCGTGGTTTATTTGATTCAAGGCGGCGACGACTTCACTGACCGCAACACTTCGCCCGAGGCTTGGGACATTGTGTTTGGTATTGCCCTGATTGCCATGGTGATGGAAGCCATGCGCCGCACCAACGGCTGGATCATGCCGATCATTACGTCGTGCTTCATCGCCTATGCCTTGCTCGGACCTATCTTGCCAGCACCCTGGACCCACAAAGGTTACGAAATTGGCCGACTGGTCGGCGTGATGTACATGACGCTGGAAGGCATTTACGGCGTGGCGGTCGATGTCTCGTCCTCGCTCATCATCTTGTTCACGATTTTTGGCGCTTTCTTGCAATATTCGGGCGCCGGCAAGTTCTATATTGACTTCTCTTTCTCGGCCATGGGTGGCAAACCGACAGGTGCCGGGCGCACTGTCGTGCTGGCTTCTTTCCTGCTGGGCGGGCCTTCGGGCTCAGGCGTTGCCACCACCGTGACTCTGGGCGCTGTGGCCTACCCCATGCTGGCCAAAGTGGGCTACGAGAAAAACGCGGCCGGTGGCCTACTGGCAGCCGGTGGCCTGGGCGCCATCATCTCGCCGCCGGTGCTCGGTGCTGCGGCCTTTTTGATTGCCGAATTTTTAAAAATCTCCTACCTCGACGTGCTGTTGATGGCGGTGATTCCAACCGTTTTGTTTTATCTGGCCCTGTTCTTCATGGTGGAGATCGATGCCCGCAAATACGGTATGGGCAACGTGGCTTTCGCCAAAGTAGATACGGTCTGGCAACTGACCAAGAATTACTGGTTCCATTTCTTGTCGCTGGTCTCGATCGTCGCTTTCATGATGTGGGGCTTCTCCCCGGTGTTGTCGGTGTTCTGGGCGACGGTGGTGTCGTTTGCCACCAGCTTCTTGCGCCGTGACAGTGCGCTGATTTCCTACGACTTGTTCCAGGGCAAGGGCTCTTTCACGAAAAACTTGCTCCAGTCACCTTTCGTCAAGGCTATGGAGGGTGGCTCGATTGGCGTTCTCAACGTGGCTGCAACCTGCGCTGGCGCCGGCATCATCGTCGGCGTGGTCACTCTGACCGGCCTGGGCTTGAAGTTCAGCACCATCGTGATCGACTATGCCGGTGGCTCGCTGCTGCTGACGGCCATTTTCACGTCATTGGTGGTCTGGATTGTGGGTCTGGCCGTTCCGGTCACCGCGTCTTACATCATTTGCGCCGTGATTGCGGCGCCCGCGCTAACCAAGCTCGGGGTGCCCGATTTTGCCGCTCACATGTTCATCTTCTACTACGCCGTGTTGTCCGAAGTGTCCCCCCCCACAGCGCTGTCGCCGTTTGCCGCAGCGGCCATCACGGGTGGTGACCCCTACAAAACCACGCTGCAATCTTGGAAGTACACCCTGCCAGCATTCCTCCTGCCTTTCATGTTCGTGCTGGATCCAGCCGGTCAAGGCCTGTTGCTGATGGGTTCGACCAAGGCACTGGCCAGCGCTGACTGGTGGTCGATTGCCAAAGTGACGGGAATCGCCATCATCGGCATCGGCGCCCTGGCTGCTGGTTTCCAAGGCTGGGCTTTGAAGAAAACCACGCTGCTGGAACGCTGCCTGCTGATCGTCGCAGGCTTTGCCTTGGTCTATCCCGGCGCGGTCTCCGATCTGTTGGGTCTGGGTCTGATCGCGCTGGCGCTGGCCCTGCAATATTTCCGGGTCAAACCGGTCGCCTCAAGTTAAGCGCACTTGGCGGGGGACTCAGGTCGTCGCGGCACTCAGCTCCACGACTGTCCCCCGGTCTGCCTTGACACGTGCTTGCTTTGGTGCGCTGCTGAGACCGGGGTGAATGGCTCCGTGAATGTCATCCGCCCTTCGGGCTCCTTCTTGATTTCACTGCGCCATCCACCCCTATCTCATCAGCAGGCAAGGTCTTTGGCATACGGATGAGAACTCCTTAGTGACTCGTGCGATCAGGTCGGTGTGGCATTCAGCGCAGCGGCATCAAGGGGGAGCCCGCAGGGCGGAGGACAGCCGCGGAGCTGAGTGCCACGTCGGCCTGATTCCCCCAACCAAGCCCCGGTGCTGCGTATCCTGAAAAATGTGTCGTCATTAGCCCATCATGTCAGCCAGGGTGACGGGACGTTGCAGGCTTTTTTGATAGAAGGTCTGCAACGCCAACGAATCGCCAATCAGCAGTTTTTCCACCAACGGCTGCAAAGCGGTTGAGGCCACAGGAACCAGCAACACCCAGCGCTCTTGACTGCGTCCATCGGTCGCGCCAACTCGCCCCACCCAATCGATCTCAGTCAAAGCTTGCAGTACTGGCTCCAGTTGCAAGGTATCGAGTTGCAACGCCAGCGCCAATTCAGCCGTCGTGCAGCCGCGCGCCGGGGCGTTGCGGGCCCGCTCCAGTTGGGTCACGACTTCCAGTGCCAACTCGAAATGCCAGCCATAGGCGTGGCTGTGGCGCACCACACCGCTGAGCAGACTCGGCAAGTAAGCAGCAATCACAGCGCCTAACAGCACCGTCACCCAAACCAGGTAAATCCAGATCAAAAGAATCGGCACAGTGGCAAACGCCCCATAGACTGCGGCGTAGCTGGAGATCGAGCCCAGGTAAAGCGCCAGCATTTTTTTGGCCAACTCGATACCGACGCCGACGAAAATCCCACCGATCCAGGCGTGCGACCACTTGACCGGCGTATGGGGAACAAAACGGTAGGTCAAGGCCAGGGCTGCAGCCACCACAAAAAACTCCAGCGTGTCGAGCAGCGCCAGCACCAGGCCCGGCACCCCCCCTACCAATTCCTTAGAGGAAGAAATCAGATAAGTGCTCAGACTTAAGCTGGCGCCAAGCAACAGTGGCCCCAGAGTGATCGCAGCCCAGTAAATCAGGATTCGCTGTGCCAGCGGTCGTTGTCGTTGCACCCGCCAAATGCTGTTCAAAGTGCGGTCTATGGTCAGGATCGCCGTCAAAGCGGTGGCAAACAAAACGGCGCCGCCGGCCAGCCCCAGCTTGTTGGCCTTGCCTGCAAACTGGGTCAAATAACCCAGCAATTGACGCGAAATGTGTTCGGGAACCAAACTCTCAACCAACCATTTTTGCAACACATCCTGGGTCTTGGCAAACATGGGGAAAGCGGTAAACACCGCCAGCGCCACCGTGATGAAAGGAATCAAGGCGATCAAGGTGGTGAAGGTCAGGCTACCCGCCGTCAAGCCCAAACGGTCTTCCCGAAAGCGCTGGCCCAAGGTTCGTGCTGTATTTTTCCAGGGGAAATGCGAGGTTCGACTAAAGAGCGTTTGCAGCGGTAAAAAAAATGCAGGTTTCATGGTCGCTATGATGCCACTCTCATGAAAAATAAAGACAATGTTGTGCAGTTGACCCGCGCCCTGGCAGTTCTGAGTCTGCTGGGACTGATTGCGCTGGGCCTGGCCTGGGAATTGTGGTGGGCGCCGCTGCGCCCGGGTGGCTCATGGCTGGTGCTCAAGGTCCTGCCTCTGTGTATTCCGCTGGCAGGTTTGCTAAAAAACCGGATGTACACCTACCGCTGGGTCAGCCTCTTGGTCTGGCTGTACTTCACTGAAGGCGTGGTTCGTGCCTACAGCGACAAAGCCCCCAGCGCTTACTTGGCCATGGTCGAAGTTGCGCTGTGCCTGATTTTGTTTGTCGCCTGTGCGATCCATGTCCGCCATCGACTGAAATCCGCTTCACTACTTCCACCTTCGCCCACACCATGAACTCACTGCTTGAATCTCTCAAAAAAATTGTTGGCCCGCAGAACCTGCTAACGCACGACGACCCGGCTACCGACTTGACGGCCTGGGAACAGGATTGGCGCAAACGCGAACGCGGTACGGCGCTGGCGGTGGTGCGCCCGGCCAGCACGGCTGAGGTCGCCGCGGTGGTGAAGGCCTGCGTTAGCGCCGGTGTCAGCATGGTGCCGCAAGGCGGCAATACCGGCATGGTGGTGGGCTCAACACCCGACGCCAGCGGTCAGCAAATTGTTCTCAGTCTGCAACGCATGAATAAAATTCGCCAGCTCGACGCCGGCAATCTGACCCTCACGGTCGATGCTGGCTGCGTGTTGCAGACCCTGCAAGAAACTTGCGAGAAAGAGGGTTTTCTGTTTCCCTTGAGCTTGGCTTCCGAAGGCAGTTGCACCATTGGCGGCAACCTGGGCACCAATGCCGGCGGCACGCAGGTCGTGCGCTACGGCAATACCCGCGAGTTTTGCCTGGGTCTGGAAGTCGTCACCGCCCAGGGCGACATTTGGGAGGGACTCAGCGGTCTGCGCAAGGACAACACCGGTTACGACTTGCGCCATTTGTTCATCGGCTCCGAAGGCACGTTAGGCGTCATCACCGGCGCCACCATGAAGCTCTACCCGATGCCAGTTTCGCAACTCACCGCCTATGCGGCCGTGCCGTCGATGCAGGCCGCTGTGGAGTTGCTCGGTCTGGCGCATCGGCACCTGAGTTCGGGCCTGACCGGTTTCGAAGTCATGAGTCAGTTTGCGCTGAGCCTGGTGGTCAAACATTTCCCGCAGCAACGGGTCCCTTTCTGGCAAGAATCAAGCTGGTGCGTGCTGCTGGAAAACTCTGACAACGAATCCGAAGCCCATGCCCGAGAGCGACTCGAGCGCCTGCTCGAAGCGGCCATGGAACAGGGTTGCGTCACCGATGCTGTGGTGGCCGAGAGCATGGCCCAGGCCAAGCAACTGTGGCAGATCCGCGAGAGCATCCCGCTGGCGCAAGCTGAGGAAGGCCACAACATCAAGCACGACATTTCCATTCCGGTGTCGAGCATTCCCGAGTTTGTTCGCGTCACTGACGAATTGTTGCAAAACTACTATCCCGGCGCACGACTGGTGAACTACGGCCACTTGGGCGACGGCAACCTGCACTACAACGTGCAAGCCCCCGAACAGGTCGATTCGCTGGTCTTTTTGCATCAGCAAGAAGGCCCGGTCAACACCCTGGTTTATGAATCGGTGTCATGCTTTGGCGGCTCGATTTCAGCCGAACACGGCGTGGGCAGCCTCAAGGTCGAAAAGCTCGAACAGCACAAGTCTCCGGTGGCCCTAACCCTGATGCGCTCCATCAAGCAGGCGTTGGACCCGAACAACTTGATGAACCCCGGACGCGTCATCCGTCAGTGAGCCACACAGCCCTCGTCGGACGAACCGGCCTGGGGCGCACGCGACACCGCAGAGAGCAATGGGGCTAAGGATTTCACAATTTGCACCGGCAGCGCACTGGTGAAGTGGTAGTTCTGGGCGTTAGCGCCGCTCACATAGGCTGTCATGCTGCCGAAATGATGCTGGCCCAGAAAAAACACAAACGTCGCAGTGCGGTTGATCGAACGCGAACCGATCAAAGCGCCTCCAGTGCCATAGCTGTCGAGTCGGTTGTCGCCGGTGCCGGTCTTGCCGCCAACAGCCAGCAGTGCGCCGCTTGATTCCTTGAGAACGCCGCGCAAACGTCGCGCCGTACCCTGCTCGACCACCTGGCTCAAGGCTTGGCGCAAAACGGTGGCGACCTCGCTGGCCATCACGCGCTCCGGAGGGCGCGGAGCTTGGCGCCGAATCACCGTCTCGTAAGGCGTTGCGCTGGCAAAACGTAATTCCTCCAAATGCACCAGCGGTTGGCGCAGCCCCTGGTTGACGATGATTCCCATCAGCTCTGCCAGCGCTGCAGGCCGGTCGCCAGCGCTACCAATCGCGCTGGCATAAGAAGGAACCAGCCGATCAAAGGGGTAACCCAGGCGTTTCCAGCCCTGATGAATTTCAACAAAAGCCTCTCGCTCGAGCAGCGCAATGATGCGGCTATTTTGTGCTTCGCGGTTGCGCAGCCGCAGCAGCCAGTCGTAACTGGCGCGGCGCTGCGCGCGACTGTTCTCCAACAGTTGCGCCAAGCTAAGCGTGGGCTGGTCGCGCAGACTTTTCACCAGCCACAATTCCAGTGGGTTCGGATTGGCTCGGCCCTGTCTCGGTGCCAGAAAATCATCGAGCTGTTGGGTCGTCTGGCCCTGGTGTGCGCGGTAGTAAGAACGCAATAAACGGCTGCTTTCCTCTGCGCCAAAACGCGTCAACAAAACAGCGCGCTCGGGATGCTTGATGTCGGACAAGATAGCGTCCACCGGCCGCCCCGAGCGAACCAAAGTGTGATTGACCACATCGCGCATCAAGCGAATGAAAACCAGATTCACCGAGTCCCGAAACCCCTCGGCCACCGTCGGCTCACGGTTGTCGTCAATCCGGTCGTAATTGGCAAACGTATGCAGGCCACCGCCGGTGTAGAAGGCCTCAGACGGATGGGCTGAGTAATGTCGCTGCATCGCGGCCTCGAGCATGGTCTTCAAGCTTTTGTCCGGGGCTTGTCGCAGGTAGTGCACCGCCCATTGCGCCAGACGGTCGCGCGCTGGCGGTACTTGCCTGAGCAGGTCAGCCGGCTGCAGCGCAGCGAGCTGGAGGTGCAGTCGGGCGACAATTTCCAGGTAGCTGATCAGCGTACGCAACTTGGCGGTCGAGCCGAGTTCCAACTTGGCGCCGGTATTGATGTCAAAGGGCTGCTCCAGGTTGTCGGTTTGCACCCGCAAGCGATTCACCCCGCCCCTGCTCTCCAACAAAGTGAAGCTGTAAAAAATCTGGGACGGATCCTGCTCGGGCCCCAGCAGATGATCCCCCACCAGACCGAAGCGGCGTGCCACCTCGGGGTCACGCAAGCGGCGCAAAGTCGCCGCCACGGTGTTTTGGAGCGTGGCGTCGAGCGTGGTGGTCGCACTCAAATCCAGCCGGTCAATATCGTAGAGCCGAGGCAGGTCCAACAGGGAAGCCAGTTCAATCCGCGCTGAACTGGCCGCCTTGCGCTCAACCCGAGGCGGCTCCACCCTACCGATCTGCGCAGTCAGCTGGGTGTGCAGGGCAGCATCGCGCAAGTCCGTTGCGATCACACCGGACTGGGTCAGCAGACGAAGGTAACTGTCCGTCAGCTCGCTCAGCCGCCCCTGTCCCTCGCCCAGGTAGTAGCTGGGCCGGCGCAAAGCAATCAACAGACTGAGCACTTGACGGTAGGCCTGAGCCTGAATTGCCACGCTGGTTTCCCCAGAGCGGTCGGTATCGATGTCGCGCAACACCCGGTTCACGCGCTCGGGGTCAGCGCCCCACCATAGCCGCAAGCCATCGAGCAGGCCGTTGACCTCGCCATGGCCGCGCCGCGCACCCAGTGGCAGTCCATTCAAGTAATCGAGCAAGATGCGATCGCGCGCCAACTGGGTCTGCATCCCGCCTTGGTAGGCCCGCACTGAGGCCGACACCATTTGCCGGTATTTGTCGCCGACTGAAGCGGTGCGGCCCTGCGGCGAATGACGAAATTTCTCGAGCTGGGTTGCCAGCGTGCTGCCGCCCGAGGATGTGTTGTCGTCATCGTCCCGCAAAACAGTCCGCTCCAGCACCGCGCGACCCAGCCGCTTCCACTCCAAAGCCGGATTGCTCCAGCGAGCCGCTGGGGTGAGCAACTCCTTGTTTTCGATGAAAGCCAGCGTTTGCGCCACCAGCTGCGGCACGTCGGCCACCGAGGCATAGACCTGGCGCGGGAAATTCGCCTTAAAGAACGACTCGCCGTGACAATCAAGCAGCTCTAGGCCGGCTTGGCTCTTGTCGCCGCTTGGGGCAAAAAAACCGTGGCCCAAAAAGTTGCGCAGCGCTGGCGACTGCTGCGCTTGTTGCGTCACTTCATAACCGCGTGTGGCCAACTGATTCGACCACTGAGCGACTTGGGTATAGCCCAATCGCTGGTCAAACGGGCCGGCCTCTGGGTAGCGGTTGTTCCGACTCGGGCCATCGTGCATTTCATAGCGCATGTCACTGGCCCAATTGGCCAAGTACAGCGCTTGCATGGTCGAGCTGTGCATTTCCCAGCTGCCCAGCAAAATCACGGCCAACACCATCCAGCGCGCTTTGCGCACCCAGCCCGGCCAGACCGAGGGTCTGGCTGCGGTGGCCGCTTGGCCTGGGACGATTTTCCTCATGGCTTTGACTCTTGCTTCGCAGTGGGTAGCTGCCAACTCATATTAGGCTTTTGGGGCCCAACTGCAAGCCTGCTCCGACCCTGCTGGACAGCGCCTACAATTTCATAAATTTCTGCGCACAAGGCTTTGCATGACCCCCCATCCGATCCGCTCCCACTACGAAGACTTCATGCGCCATGTCGATAGCCATGGTGTTTTCAAGGCCGACCGCACCGGCACGGGCACCAAGAGCGTGTTTGGTCACCAAATGCGTTTTGACTTGAACGAAGGCTTTCCGCTGGTGACCACTAAAAAAGTTCATTTGCGCTCGATCATTCAGGAGTTGCTGTGGTTTCTGAGCGGCTCGTCCGATAACAACTGGCTCAAAGAGCGTGGCGTGTCGATCTGGGATGAATGGGCGCGCGACGACGGCGACCTGGGTCCGGTTTACGGCGTCCAATGGCGCAGCTGGCCCACGCCTGAGGGCGGCCACATCGACCAAATCGCCGAGGTCATTAAAACGCTTAAAAACAACCCCGATTCACGCCGCATCATCGTCAGCGCCTGGAACGTCGCTGATCTGAGCAAGATGGCGCTGATGCCGTGTCACGCTTTTTTCCAGTTTTATGTCGCACCGTCGCAAGTCCAAGGTGAGCCGGCTCGCTTGAGCTGCCAGCTGTACCAACGCAGCGCCGATATTTTTCTGGGCGTTCCTTTCAACATTGCCAGCTACGCCTTGCTCACCCACATGGTGGCGCAGCAATGCGGTTTGGGCGTGGGCGACTTCATCTGGACTGGCGGCGATTGCCATATTTACAGCAACCACCAAGAGCAAGTCCGGCTGCAGCTCAGCCGCACGCCCTACCCCTACCCGCAACTGCACATCAAACGCCAGCCAGCGTCGATTTTCGATTACGCTTTTGAAGATTTCGAAATTCTGGATTACCAGTGCCATCCCGCCATCAAAGCACCGGTGGCCGTGTGAAGTTAGGTTTGATTTTTGCCCGCGCCGCCAACGGCGTGATTGGCGCGAACAATATCCTGCCCTGGCACTTGCCCGAAGACCTGGCGCATTTCAAGCGCACCACCTTGGGCTCGCCTGTCATCATGGGACGAAAAACCTGGGACTCGATTCCCGCGCGTTTTCGCCCCCTGCCGGGACGGATCAACATCGTTGTCACGCGCCAAAGCGGCTGGCTGGCCCAAGGCGCGCTGTGCGCCCACTCCCTGCCCCAAGCGATTGGCCTGTGTCCACCCGATGCCCAGGCCTGGGTCATTGGCGGCGCCGAGATCTACGCCCAAGCCTTAGACCTGGCTGAAACCGCTGTGGTGACCGAAATCGACGCCGATTTTGAAGGCGATGCTTTTGCCCCACAATTCGGCCCCGAGTGGCAAGAAACAGCGCGTGAGCGCGGACTATCGGCCACCGGTTTGAATTTTAGTTTTGTCACTTACACCAGAAAACAAGGAGTCTGATATGTCTGGCGCAGGATTTCACGTACACGGCCCGCACGACCACGAGCTGGAGCACGCCACCCAGGGCGGCCACGGCGAACACAGCGGCATGATCAACCAGATCGCCATGTTCACCGCCATCATCGCCACGGTTGGCGCGCTTTTTGGCTACATGGGCGGCGCCACCCAGGCCAACGCCGGACTGTTCAAGAACAACGCAGCGATCAAGAAAACCGAAGCGTCCAACCAGTGGAATTACTTTCAGGCCAAAAGCACCAAACAATCACTGGCCGAAGTCTCGCGCGACCTGACGCCCCGGGACGACGAAAAAACCAAGTACCAGGCCAAGATCGACCGCTACGAGAAAGAAAAGAACGAAATCAAAATCGGTGCCGAGAAGCTCGAAGCTGAAGCCACCGCTTGGGACCAGCAAAGTGACGCCCAAATGCACCAGCATCACCGCTGGGCCCAAGCCACCACCGTGCTGCAGGTGTGCATCGCCTTGGCCGCCATTGCCCTGCTGACCAAGAAAAAATGGCTGGAATACGCCATGTTTGGCGCCGGTGCCCTGGGCATAGGGGTTGGCTTGTTGGCCGCACTGCATATCTGAGAACCGGTATTGAGATGGGGTGCGACAGTCTGGGCTTCAGGCCGATCCACCCAGATTCACACCGAGCGCTGACAACGACAGTCCCACAGCCGCTCCTGCTGGCAACTACTCCTGTTTGACGTTCATAACGCGATGCAGTACTATCGAGCATGCCCATCCAGTCCTTTCGCAGCCTTGAGACCGAGTCGCTCTACCAAGGCCATCGGGTGGGCCGTTGGGTCAACATCGAACGAGTGGCGCTGCGAAAGCTAACTCAACTGGCAGTGTCGGTCCGGTTGGATGACTTGCGCGTTCCGCCTAGCAATCGCCTTGAACGATAGCGAGGCGACCGATCGGGCCAGTACAGCATCCGCATCAACGACCAGTGGCGGGTCTGTTTTGTGTGGGCCGACGACGGTGCCCATGATGTCGAAATCGTCGATTACCACTGAAGGATCTGGCTCATGACTGCAATCACTCCTGTCTCTCCTGGCGAAATGCTTCAAGAAGAGTTTCTCAAACCCCTGGGGCTGACCCCTTATCGGCTGGCCAAGGACATCGATGTGCCCGCCACCCGTGTCTACGACATCGTGGCCGGCAAGCGCGCCGTGACGGCCGAAACCGATTTACTGCTGTGCCGATACTTTGGTCTGAGCGACGGTTGGTGGCTGGCGGTGCAGGCTCATCACGACACTCAGATGGCGCGACGAGAGTTGAGCGAACGACTGAAGAAGATCCATCGCTGCCCACTGTTGGCCGAGACCACGCCCCACTGAAAACAGACAAGAGCAATTGATTTAAGTAGCGACCACCCCTAATGGGCGTTCTGGGCTGGAATACGCCATGTTTGGCGCCGGTGCCCTGGGCATAGGGGTTGGCCTGTTGGCCGCACTGCATATCTGAGAATCGGCAGGCAGCGGCCTGAGAAAATCCAGCAGGTAGTGGACAAGGCTGTGGCTGGACTAACGTCAATCTTTGGATTAAAGTGGCTCAAGAAGCAAGCCCATGAAGTCCAATCTCAAGACCCAGCCTGAGCTCACGGCGCATCAGACCCAAGCCGCAGGCTCGTCTTGGCTAGGCGAAAACGAAAATGCCAGCCCCCCCCCCCCCACCGCTGCTTAACTTAAGCTTATTCTCCCGTTGTTGCGCACTCGCTGCGCTGCTGATCGGGTTGCTGGTGCTTGTTGGCTGGGCCTTGCAAATCGAGACACTGAAAAGTGTGCTGCCAGGCCTGTTGAGCATGAAAGCCAACACCGCATTGGCTTTGGTTTTGACCAGTCTGGCCCTGCTGACACCCAAGCCCAAGCTCAGTCTGGGTTCTGCTTGGGCCGTGCTGTTGCTAGGCGGTCTGAGCCTGACGCAGACGCTCAGCGGCATAGACTTTGGCATCGACCAGTTGCTGTTTCACCAAGCGCCAGGCGCTGTGCTGACGCTCCAACCTGGCCGAATGGCAACAGTCACCGCCCTGAGTTTTGTTTTTCTCAGCAGCGCCATTTTGTTGCAAGGTCAATCGCAACTAGCACTGCGGCTGGCAGAAATTTCCCTATCTCTGCTGGTCGGCCTGAGCAGCTTGCACTATCTGCTGGGCTACCTCACCCAAGACCCGACGCATCACTATTTCGTCGGTTCAACGCCCCTGGCCTTGCACACAGCGCTGGCTTTCTTGCTACTGGCCCTGGCAGTGCTGAGCCGCAGGCATGATGGCTGGTTGGCTGTACTGCTGGCGCGCGGTCCGGGCGGCCAGGCCCTACGCCGCTTCATGCCCTTGCTGATTCTGGCGCTGCTGTTAACCACCGTCATCCAAAATGAACTGTTCCAAACCCAAACGCAGTTCAGCGATCGCCACCTGCTCATTCTGGGCAAGCTTGTGGAACAGGTCCTCGTGCTGTTATTGGCGTGGCCAGCCGGGCGCTACCTGGAGCGGGCCGAATCAGAACGCCTGCAGCGCTTGCAAGAATTTCTTTTGAAAGAAAAAGAACTGTCGGCTTTTTTAGCGACCACCCACATCGGGATGGGGAAGATCAATCCACAGATGCGCTTCACGGAAGTCAACGCGGCCTACAGCCAGCTCTTGGGTTACAGCCGATCGGAATTGCTCGCAGGCATGGGCCCGATCGACCTGATTGCGCCCGAGGATCGGGCGCAGGCAAGCCAAGAACTGGCGCGTTTGGTCCAAGGCAAGTTTCCCGATTACGAAGTTGAGCGGCGCTACCGGCACAAAGATGGCCATGTCGTGTGGGTGCGTGTGGAGGCACGCGTTGTTCGAAATCAAAGCGATGACACGATCGACTACATCGTTGTTGTCTTGATCGACATTACCGAGCGCAAGCTGGCGGAAGACTTATTCAGGAGCCAGTCCGAGCTTGAATCTTCCGAAATGAAACGGGATCTGCGCAGTTCACGACTCGAACTGATCGAGTCTTTGCAACAAAACCAGGTCATCTTGGACAGCGCTGCCGACGGCATCATCAGCATTAACGAGCAGGGGGCAATCCAGTCCTTCAACCGGGCTGCTGAGCGCATTTTTGGCTATTCAGCCCAGGAGGTGATGGGCCAGAACGTCAAGTTACTGATGCCCGAGCCCTACCATAGCGAGCACGATGGCTACCTCGCCCACCATAAAAAAACTGGCGAATCAAAAATCATCGGTGTTGGCCGCGAAGTCCGGGGATTGCGCAAAAATGGAGAAACTTTTCCCCTCGATCTGGCCATCACGCGCAGCATCAGCCATGGCCAGAACCTGTTTATCGGCATGCTGCGCGACATCAGCGAACGAAAAAAACTCGATCGCATGAAAACCGAATTCATCTCCACGGTCAGCCACGAGTTGCGCACGCCTTTGACCTCGATCAGTGGTGCGCTCGGCCTGCTCTGCGCCGGTGCGTTGGGAGCGAACTCGGCCAAAGCCCAAAACATGCTGGATCTGGCCTACCAAAATGCCAAGCGTCTGACCCACTTGATCAACGACCTGCTTGACATCGAAAAACTGACTGCCGGCAAAATGGTTTTTGAATTTAAACCCCAAGCACTGTTGCCCCTGGTCGAACAAACGCTCAAGAGCATGGAAGGTTTTGCCCAAAAATACCAAATCAAACTGCTGCTGCAACCCGGTAGCGATGACGCTGAAGTGACGGTTGACGCAGGGCGACTGCAACAAGTGCTGGGCAATTTATTGTCCAACGCCGTGAAACACTCACCCGAAAACGGCCAAGTCGTGCTCGCCCAGCGTTTGATCCAAAACGCTGATGGTACGGCTTGCGTGCGGGTCGAGATCACGGACCAGGGATTGGGAATTTCGCCGGAATTTGCACCCCACATTTTCCAAAAATTCGCCCAAGATGACTCCAGCGACAGCCGAAAAAAAGGCGGAACCGGATTGGGTTTGGCCATCAGCAAATCCTTGATCGAAGCCATGCATGGCGAATTAGGCTATCACTCGATCTATGGCGCAGGTGCGTGCTTCTACCTGGATTTACCTGTCTTGCAAGAAAGCACAGCAGCAGCAGCAGCAGCAGCAGCAGCAGCAGCAGCAGCAGCAGCAGCAAAAAACATGCCAAATCGCATTCTGGTGGTGGAGAACGATCCCGAAACATCGCTCTTGCTGAGCCTGATGCTGAACCGTGAAAATTACGCGACCGACCGAGCGTTCTCGGCCCAAGAAGCCCTGAAAAAACTCGAACAGAGTGACTACGCCCTCATGACTCTGGATTTGAAATTACCCGACCGCAGCGGTTTGGATTTGCTGCGCGAAGTACGCGCCCAAGCCAAGCACCAGAACCTCCCCGTGATCGTGGTCGCAGCTGATGTGGAGGAAAGCAAGCTGGCTATCAAGACCGAATTTCAAGCGCTCGACTGGCTGGAAAAACCGGTTGAAGCTAAGAAACTGATTGATCTGATTCAAAACTTTAGCGTCGCATCTTCTCAGTCCAAACCCCGGATTCTGCATATTGAAGACGACCCCGATCTGCGCACCGTGATCGCCACGCTTGGCGCTGATTTGGCCGAATTCAGCGCGGCCTCAACCCTGGCTCAAGCGAGAGTTCTGCTGGCACAGCAGACCTATGACGTGGTGCTGTTGGATATCGGATTGCCCGACGGCAGTGGCTGGGATCTGCTGCCGCAAATCCATGAATTAACGAACCCACCGCTGGTGGCCGTGCTTACGGGCCAGGACTTGAGCTTAGCGCAGCGTCAACAAGTGAGCTTGGCTTATCTCAAATCAAAAACCTCCAACGAATCCCTGCTGACTGCTTTAAAGCAGGCTGTGGCGCGTCGCCCCTTGCCAAACCGGAATACCGCACCGTGATCCCGAACAAAATCTTATTTGCAGAAGATGAGGTCGATGTCCAGAGTGTGGCCACACTGGCACTCGAGATGATTGGCGGCTTCACGGTCAAGGCCTGCAACGACGGACTGGCCGTGCTGGAGCAGGTCAAGGCTTTTGCGCCCGACCTGATTTTGCTCGACGTCATGATGCCCGGGATGGACGGGCCCACCACGTTTGAACATTTACGTGCCGACCCTGAAACGGCGTCTATTCCTGTGATTTTTTTCACCGCCAAGGTGCTGGGCGACGAAGTACAACGCTACAAAGCCATGGGTGCGCTGGGCGTGATTGCCAAGCCGTTTGACCCGATGACCCTGGCCGAGCAAATCAAACATTTTTGGAGACTGCGCACATGAATATCGACTCCGCCAGCGAGTTCGCGGCCAAACTGAAAGTACTGCGGGCCCAGTATCTGAGCAAACTCGATCTGACGCTGGACGACCTGAACCGCCATGTGCTGGGCCTGGGGCCCGACGTGGCGCGTCCAACTTTGCAATCCCTGCATGCGAAGTTGCATAAACTCTCGGGCTCGGGCGCCACCTTTGGCTTGCCTGAACTGTCGCGTCAAGCCCGAAGCTTGGAACAAACCGCTCAAAAATGGCTCGATGCCAAACAGGCATTTGATCCCGAGGCGTGGCAGCAGTGGGTCTCAGAAGTGCTGGGCTTGCGATTGCTGATCCATTGGCAAGAAGAGGCGCCCGATTTAACCCTGCCCCATGATCTCTCAATCAATCCCAAGCCGCGTGGAACTAAAGTCGCTCTGGTCCAGGGCAAGCCGCTACCGATGCAGGAAATGGCTCAGGCCCTGGAAACTTTTGGCTACAGTGTCAGCACTTTCCCCGACCTGACCACAGCCCAAGCTGCGTTGTTGCAAACACCACCGGATGTACTACTGGTCGCTATGAGCGACCAGGCCGCGGACAACGAACAGCTGACACGAACGCTAGACCAGTTATTCAGCCAACTGGGGCGGCGCTTGCCCACGATATTCCTGGCACCACAAGACAGTTATTCGTTTCAACTGGCGGCGGCTCGGGCCCAGGTGGAGTATTGCCTGAGCTTGCCGTTGGACACGCCGGCCTTGGCGGGCCATATCGAGACGCTGCTGCAAGAGGGTGAACCCCCGATGCGCATCCTGATCGTGGACGATGACGAAGATTTGGCGGAGCATTACCGCCTGATCCTCATTGCCGCTGGCATGCAGGCCCAAAGACTGAGTGAACCCACCGAGGTCATGGCGGCATTAGACCAATTCAACCCCGATGTGCTGCTGCTGGACTTGGACATGCCCGAGGTCTCAGGCGCTGAACTGGCGCGCATTATTCGCTACCAGGAGCGCTGGAAGGGTTTGGCCATCACCTATTTATCGGCGCAGACCGATGTGATGCGCCAAGTACGGGCGATGAAAAGCGGGGTCGATGAATTTTTAGTGAAACCCATTTCTGACTTGCAACTGGTCGCTTCGCTACTGTCGCGTGCCCTGCGCTCACGCAAACTTGCCGCCTTGATGAACCAAGACAGTCTGACCGGTTTGCTCAAACACAATGGCATCAAAGACAGGCTGGCGCAAGAGTTCGACCGCGCCAAACGTCAAGGTAAGCCGATGTCCGCTGCCATGATTGACATTGATTTTTTCAAGAAGGTCAACGACAGCTGGGGCCACCCGATGGGTGACCAAGTCATCAAGACGCTGGCCAACCTGATGCGTCAGCGCCTGCGCCGCCAGGACAGTCTGGGGCGTTACGGCGGAGAGGAGTTCTTGGTCATCCTGCCCGAATGCGCGGCCGCTGATGCCCAAAAGCTGCTGGACGATTTACGTCAACATTTCGCGCAGCTTGAGTTCCACACGGGCTCTACCAGCTTTCGCGTGACGATGAGTGCCGGTGTTGCCTGCAGCACCTTGTTGGCAGATGGCCCGTCCATGGTGGCGGCTGCAGACCAAGCGCTGTACCAGGCCAAACATGGCGGCCGCAACCAAGTCTGCGTGGCCAGCGCGCCGACTTGAGCAAGGGCCCAAACTTGGCATTTGACTCAACTTCAGCCCAAGGCCGGGCTAAGCGGATCGCTAGCGCCATCAAAACCCAGTTCGTTCAGTAGCGCCAAGTCAGCGTCCGTGTCGAGTCCAGCGGCAATGACGCTGATACCAAGCATGTGCGCTAGCGCGCACAAGTCTTTGAGAAACGCCTGATTTTCGGGATGTGAGGCCAAGTCATGGCAATAACTGGGGTGGACTTTGATGTAATCGAGCCCCAAATCGGCCAACTGGTGCCCCTGTGACAAGCCCTGGCTGTAGTGCTCAATCCCGAACCGACAACCCAGCGGCTTGAGGCTGTGAAGCAGGTCGTCAAAAGCTTCGACCTGCTGGTTGACGCCGTACTCGGAGACCTCCAGATACAGGCGTGAACAGAGGGTCGAATTTGCCTGCAACAGCAGCAAAAGTTCCTGGCGAAAACCGAAATCAGCGATGCTAGCCGCTGCCAGGTTAATCGCCAAAGCCGTGTTTGAATTACGCAAAGACTCCAGCGCCAGCCGCACCAGTTGTCTGTCCAGCGCTGCACTCAGTTGCAAGTTCGCTGCAATCGGCATGAAGTCGCCCGCCACCAACAGTGGCCCGCCCGCCTCAAGCTGCCAGCGCAATATGCCTTCTTGGTGCAGCAGATTGGCACGGCCTAAAGCGCGTACCGGCCAGTAGCTCAGCTTGAGCTGCGGGCTAACGCCATGACCGCCAGCACCGACAACAGCACTCAATCGCTGCCGCCATTGGTCGGCCGACAAAGCCGGAATTTGACGTGGGTGTTGATCCACATACAGGCTATTGGGTCCTTTCGTTTGGGCAAAAGCCAGGGCTTCGTCAGCTCGATTCATCAACTCAGACAGGCTCTGGCCGCGCTGATAACTGATCCCCGCCAGATGGTAGAGGTCGGGCACTTCTGCCACCCACTCATCGAGCCACGGCTGTTGCAAACGCTGTTGGAGTTCGGTCAGTACCGGCAGAGGTGAATCGATGTCGGGCCAAACCAAAGCAAAATCAGCACCACGCAAATGCCCGGCAAAAGCACCGCTCGACTGCTTGGCAACGACTTTGAGAATTTGCGCCACTTGTTTGAGCAAGGTGTTGGTGCGTGGGCTTCCGAGCTGGGTATTGAGCAACTCCAGTTTATTGATTCGCAGCAGTAACAAGCTACCCTGTGCGCTAGCGGTTTCGCCCAAAAGCATCGCCCGCAACATAGCCAAAAAGTGTTCCCGACTGGCCAGTCCCGTCAGTGGATCATGGTTGATGCGCTGGCGCAGTGCTTCGAGTCGGGCCGTTTCCTTGGCAAACAGGGCTTTGAGGCGGTTGCCCATGCTGTTCATGGCGCGTACCACGCTGCGCAATTCCGGCGTCTTGGGCTCTTGGATTTGCAAAAAACGTCGCTGTTCTATTGCCTGAGCTTGCCGCACCACTTCGCTCAGGGGTCGGGTGATCAGACGCAGGACCAGACTGGCTACCAGCCCGATCAACAGGCCGGCCCCTGCAAACCACAGTAGCAGTTGGAGTGCACCTTGCCACAGGCTTTGGTAGGCATATTGCTCGTGGCTGGCCAGGATCAGGCTGCCGTATTGCCTCCAACCGTCCTGAATCTGGGCCTGCCCGGGCTGAGCTTGAATCGGTATCAAGCGGGTGAACCACAGTGGTGCGCCTTGCGCCTGGCCACTGAATACTTTTTCCACCATGACCTGACCCGAGGGTGAAACGATGCGAATGAAACGGTAGTGGCCTACATCGAACTGCGCCGACAACTGCAACTCCATCGTCACAGGCGATTTGCGCAGTTGCGACAGTGCCAAAGCCAAGGCATTGGCGTTGTCGATGTTTTTGACCTGGAGTTGCTGTTCCAAGTAGTGGCGCGCTGACAAAATGCTGATCACCAAGCTGCCACCAAAGGCCAGTGCCGTGATCGCGACAATGGCGATCCAGAGTTGTTTGACGAGGGACATCGTGGACTCCTTACTTCGATAATTCAGGGGAGCAGGCCGTCTTCTCGCATGCGCTGCAAGAGATCGCGCCAGCGTGACAAGCGGATAGTCGGATCACCCAAAGAGACGTGTTGCGCACCCAGCCAGAATCCGACGTGGTTGAAACTGAAAATCGGCGTCAGATCACTGCGAATTGAAGATCGGTGAATGGCCGGCCACAAGTTGTCCAGAATCAAGGGCTCTTGGTTGGGCTGCTGGTAATACCCCAGCACCATATGCGCCTGGCTGGTGCGGGGATCGGTCTGGGCTTCGACGTAAATGATGCGCAGTCGCTCGTGGCCCACCCCCATGAGTTGCAGCGTCATGTACTTGGCAATCGCGTAGTCTTCGCAATCGCCCCGACCCCGCCCCATCAACTCCAGCGGCGTGGCCCAATAATCTTCCCGTTGCCAAACCAGGGCATCGCTGGCAAAAACAATATGCCGATTGAAAAAAGCGTTGGCCCGCTCCAGTTTGTCCAATTCAGACAGGGATCTCGAATCGTCAATCAAACGGCGCCACGCCTGCACGGTATGCGCCGCGCTGCTGCCATAACGCTGCTGAGCCAAGCTCAGCGTTTTGGACAAGTCTGTGCCCCACGCCAACCCTGCACTGGACAGCAATAACAAGCCCAGTAGCCAAGCATGGGCTAGCTCAGGGCATGGGTGCTTGCTATCGGTCATAAGCTGGGTCTGCGGGCATACCGATTCAGGCTAGTTCAATCGCCCCGCGCTTACAAGGAGAAGCGAGGACGGCAGCACCCCAGAACCGCCCATAATCGACCCAACCAAACAGGAGTTGAAAGAATGAAGCTTGCGACTTGGAACGTCAATTCGCTGACCGTGCGGCTGCCGCAAGTGTTGGAGTGGCTCAGCCACAACCCGGTCGATGTGCTGGCCTTGCAGGAACTTAAACTGACCGACGACAAGTTTCCGCACGAAGCGTTTCAGCAGGCCGGTTACCAAGCCCAATGCTTTGGTCAAAAAACCTATAACGGCGTGGCGCTCTTAACGCGTCAACCGGTCAGCGCCGTGCAGCGCAATATCCCGGGCTTTAGCGACGACATGGCGCGGGTGATCAGCGCCGAAGTCGATGGGCTGCGCGTGATTGGCGCTTATTTCCCCAATGGACAAGCGCCGGGCAGTGACAAATTCGACTACAAAATGAGTTGGTTACGTGGCTTGCGCAACTGGGTTCGGGAGGAACTCGCGCTCTACCCCAGGCTGGTCCTCATGGGCGACTACAACATCACGTTTGATGACGCCGATGTGTGGGACCCGGTGGGAATGAAAGACCAGATCCACTGCACCGAAGAAGAGCGCTACCAGTTGCGCGCTTTAGTGGCGCTGGGCCTGCATGATTCATTTCGCTTGTTTCCCCAAACTGATAAAAGTTACTCCTGGTGGGATTACCGTGATTTCGGTTTCAGACGCAACCGGGGCTTGCGGATCGACCATATCTTGATCAGCAACGCGCTCAAACCGCTAGCCCTGGCCTGCCATATCGACAAAACCCCACGAAAAAACGAACGCCCCAGCGACCACGCGCCGGTGCTGCTGGAACTAAAAATTTCCTAGCGAACAGGGCCGCGGGTTCCTATAGTCAAGGGATCACTTTGACAAGGAGAATGAAATGGCCCGCCAATACATCGATTGCCGTGAGTTTCCGAGTGAAAAAAATTGCACGGTGGCGCTTTGCGCCGATTCCAAGGAAGAGTTGCTCGACGCTGCAGTACAACATGCAGTCGCCGTGCACCAGCACCAAGACACGCCCGAGTTGCGTGCCCAGATCCAGCAAATGTTCAAGAACGGAACGCCACCACTGGCAACCCCGGCACGCTAGTGTCCGTCGATCCCGAGTTCCTGAATCTTGCGGCTGATGGTGTTGCGGCCAATGCCCAGCTTGAGGGCGGCCTCGATGCGCCGACCACGGGTGGCCTCCAGTGCCGCCAGGATTAGCTTGCGTTCAAAGCGCCGGCTCAACTCGTCCCACACATCGGTGCGCTCGGTCGCCAGCAAACGGGCAGCTTCGGCCAACAAGCCCTGCTCCCAATCCAGGCTGTCGGGCTCAGGCAATTCCGAAAGCACTACGGCTGACGCTACGGCGGGCGCTGCGTCGGCCATTGCGGGATCAAGCTGGCTGGCCTGAGTCGCTGCGCTCGGGGCAGCAACGCCAAGGGCAGCGGCCACGGCCGGTGCTGGTGTTGGCAGGGACTCCAATGGGACACCGACTTCGGGCGGCAAGTCTTTCGGCTCGATCACTTGACCCATCGCCATCACGGTCAGCCAGTGACACATGTTCTCCAGCTGACGCACATTGCCAGGGAAACTGAAGTGGCACAACCAAGTCAGGGCTGACTCTGAGATCCGCTTGGACTCAACCCCGAGTTGCTGAGCGCTTTGGTGCAGGAAATGACGCGTCAGCATCGGGATGTCTTCTTTGCGCTCACGCAGCGAAGGCAAACGCAGGCGAATGACATTGAGACGGTGGAACAAGTCTTCTCGAAACGCCCCGTCTTTGACCCGTTGCTCCAAATCTTGATGGGTGGCTGCGATCACCCGTACATGGGTCTTGACCGCGCTGTGACCACCGACTCGGTAGAAATGCCCATCACTGAGAACACGCAACAAACGGGTCTGCAAATCAAAAGGCATGTCGCCTATTTCATCGAGAAACAAAGTCCCGCCTTCGGCCTGCTCGAAACGGCCTCGGCGCATGGTCTGAGCTCCGGTGAAAGCTCCGCGCTCATGGCCAAATAACTCGGATTCAAGCAAATCCTTGGGAATAGCAGCCGTGTTGATCGCCACGAACGGCCCGCTGGCGCGTGACGAGTGTTTGTGCAGCGCTCGCGCCACCAGTTCTTTACCCGAACCCGACTCGCCGGTGATCATCACCGTGGCATGGCTCGGACTTAATCGACCGATGGCACGGAACACATCCTGCATGGCAGGTGCTTGACCCAACATTTCAGGCGACGATTCCATCTGCACTTCGGCCACTTCTTCACGCTGGCTTTCCTCAACGGCGCGACGAATCAATTCAACCGCTTTGGGCAAATCAAAGGGCTTGGGCAGGTACTCAAACGCCCCGCCCTGGAACGAAGCAACTGCAC
This sequence comes from Burkholderiaceae bacterium, assembly GCA_049296795.1. Taxonomy (GTDB): domain Bacteria; phylum Pseudomonadota; class Gammaproteobacteria; order Burkholderiales; family Burkholderiaceae_C; genus CAXNKH01. The sequence goes on along the minus strand of JBAQTC010000007.1, from coordinate 21,340 downwards.
TGTCCAGGTCTGAATAAGCGGTCATGATGATCACAGGCAAACCTGGGAGCTTGGCTTTGACTTTTTCCAGCAAATCCAGCCCCGTGCCACCGGGCATGCGGATATCGCTCACCAGAACCTGGGGCCCTTCATCACCCTCGGCCTCCAGTGCCAGCAGGACATCGCGCGGATTGGTGAAGCTTCGGGTTGGCAGGTTTTCACGCAACAAGGCTTTTTCCAAAACGAAGCGAATCGATTGGTCATCATCTACGATCCAAATTGGCTTCATTTGTTCACTTCACCCTAAGTTGGGCTGCCATGAATTTTCATCCGTTGCGGACAGAGCGACGCAATGCTTAGCTCTGTCCCGCAAGGTTTCATGGTAGCGGTATCAATATCTTGAAATCCGTCAGTCCCGCAACACTCTCACACTCGATCAGGCCCTGATGCTGCTGAACAAAGGTTTGCGCCAAAGTCAGTCCCAGCCCAGAACCACCCTCTCGACCCGACACCAGCGGGTAAAAAATACGGTCCTTGATCGAGTCTGGAATCCCAGGCCCGTTGTCAATCACATGCAATTCCAATGCCAACCTGTAGCGCTTTTTCCCAAAAGTCACTCGGCGCGCCACCCTCGTGCGCAAGATCAGCTGGGCCTGGTCGTCAGCGATCCGCTCGCTCAGAGCTTGACAGGCATTGTGGGCAATGTTGATGAGGGCTTGAATCAGTTGTTCGCGGTCGCCCCTGAATTCGGGAATCGACACGTCGTACTCACGAATCACCTGTAAACCCTTGGGAAACTCAGCCAAAATCAAGGAGCGCACCCGTTCGCATACCTCGTGGATATTGACGTCGCCCACCAAGTGCGGGCGGCGATGTGGTGCCAGCAGCCTGTCAACCAAGCTCTGCAAGCGGTCAGCTTCGTGAATAATGACCTGGGTGTATTCGGTGAGTTCTTTGGACTCCACTTCCATTTGCAACAGCTGGGCTGCACCCCGAATCCCACCCAAAGGGTTTTTGATTTCGTGCGCCAGGTTGCGAATCAGTTCTTTGTTGGCCTGGGCTTGGTCAACCAAGCGCTCTTCGCGTTCAAGCTTGGTTTGCTGCTCCAAAGGCAGCAACTCGACAATGAACTCATCAGGCTTCTCAGAATGGGTCACGATCACATGAACCGGGATCTGTTCACGGTTCAAGGGTTTGATCCAGGCGTCATAGCGCAGCGCCGAAAACTGATTGACGCCAACGCCCTGCAAACCATTTCTGAGCACTTGAGGATCGCTCAGGAGATCGGGGAAATCCGAGCCGACAATGGCGCGGCGTGAGATTCCCAGTGCGTCCTCCAGCGCCGCGTTAGCCGCCAGCACCAAGCCTCGGCTGTTGACCACCGCGATCAAGGTAGCCAACAGGTCGAAGGACTGAAAACGAAGTGTTGCTGGGGCCGACCGGGTCACGTTATTTGCTCGCCGAAAGGCGTGTCAGTTCACGCTGAATGGCAGCTATATCGTTCTGGTTGCGCTCCAGGTTGGCCAACATGCCGGCCACTCGGTCTAAGTACTTTTGGTGATTGCGCCCCTCCGATCCCATTTTCTCGGGCTCACCATTGTTGTAATCCTTGAGCAGTTCAAGCTGACGCGACTGAGCCCGGCTCAGCTCAGACTCCAGAATCAAACGGGCGTCGGAGTCGCGGGCTTTTTGTGCAGCAGCATCGGGCTTCAGACCCGAAGCGGCAGCCCCACCACTGGCCAGCGGAACCACCGGGGTCGCTCGGGTTCCTTTGATCACGCTGACATTGGCACCTTCGACCAGCTTGCAACCCTGGGCTCCAGCTTCGGGCAAGGTGTTGGTGTATTGGTTGCCACAACGGTAAATCCGCTCCTGCGCATAGCTCGTTGCTGCCAGCAAAGCTGCGACCAGGGGAATCCAAGCGAATTTATTCATAAATGTGAGGCCTTCTACGCCATCATAGACAAAAAAAAAGGACGGCTTACGCCGTCCTTTGACCCATTTAGCGGCACAGTCCCCAGCCCGAGCTTGCGAGCCGGTTCTGTTCACCGCCAGCGCTTAAAGCGAGTAGTACATGTCGAACTCGATCGGGTGCGTGGTCATGCGCATGCGCGTGACTTCCTGCATCTTGAGTTCAATGTAAGCGTCGATCATGCTGTCGGAGAAGACCCCGCCCTTGGTCAGGAAAGAGCGACCTTTGTCGAGGTAGTCCAGCGCCTGATCCAGGCTGTGGCAAACGGTCGGGATGGTTGCATCTTCTTCGGGCGTCAGATGGTACAGATCCTTGGTGGCGGCTTCGCCCGGGTGAATCTTGTTTTCCACACCATCCAGACCGGCCATCATCAGCGCCGAGAAGCCGAGATAGGGGTTGCACAGTGGATCGGGGAAACGTGCTTCAATGCGACGACCTTTGGGGTTGGCCACATAAGGAATACGGATCGAAGCCGAGCGGTTACGCGCCGAATAAGCCAGTTTCACCGGCGCCTCAAAACCAGGAACCAAGCGCTTGTAGCTGTTGGTGCCGGGGTTGGTGATGGCGTTGAGGGCACGGGCGTGCTTGATGATGCCGCCGATGTAGTACAGCGCGAAGTCCGACAGACCGGCATAACCGTCACCGGCGAACAGGTTCTTGCCATCTTTCCAGATCGATTGGTGCACATGCATGCCTGAGCCGTTGTCGCCAACGATGGGCTTGGGCATGAACGTGGCGGTCTTGCCGTAAGCATGGGCCACGTTTTGCACCACGTACTTGAGCAAAATCGTCCAGTCAGCACGTTGCACCAAGGTGCTAAAACGCGTACCAATTTCGTTCTGACCTGCGCCAGCCACTTCGTGGTGGAACACTTCAACCGGGATACCCAGGGATTCAAGAATCAGCGACATTTCAGCGCGCATGTCTTGCGTGCTGTCCACTGGGGGAACCGGGAAGTAACCGCCTTTGACGGTGGGACGGTGGCCTTTGTTGCCGCCTTCCATGACTTTGCTGCTGTTCCAAGGCGCTTCTTGTTCGTCGAGCTTGACGAAGGAACCGCTCATGTCGGCACCCCAACGCACGTCGTCGAAAATAAAGAACTCTGGCTCAGGACCGAAGAAAGCGGTGTCGCCCAGGCCGGAGGCCTTGAGGTAGGCTTCAGCGCGCTTAGCGATAGAACGCGGATCGCGGTCGTAGGCCTTGCCGTCACCGGGCTCGAGCACGTCGCAGCTCAGGAACAGCGTGGTTTCTTCGTAGAAAGGATCGATGTTGGCGGTGTTAGCGTCTGGCATCAACAGCATGTCGGAGGCTTCAATGCCTTTCCAGCCGGCGATGGAAGAACCGTCAAACGCGTGGCCTGAACTGAATTTGTCTTCATCGAAATGAGACACAGGCACGCTCACGTGTTGCTCTTTACCACGGGTGTCGGTGAAGCGGAAGTCAACAAATTTGACTTCGTTGTCCTTCACCATTTTCATGACGTCTGCGACGGTCTTTGCCATCAAATTCTCCTGGTTAGATGGTTATTAAAAAAACTTTAGTTCACTGAACGCAGGTTTTATGCCAAAGCAATCCCGCGCGCTGTCCTACCAAACCGCGTATTTTGCCCTGAGATTGGGCTGGTTTTCAGAAAATAAACGATTCCACGTCGATTCTGTGCCAGTTCCGCCGCGAAGCAGCACTAATTTGGTGCACCAATAAAAATGCACCTAGGTTGTGCAGGCTAGTTACGTACCAATTCGGGGCCTAATTTCGCCCCAACCTCATGGAGTCCTTGCAGCATGAGCGCATACGCGAGAGCAACCGTTGCCGGACCCCCTTTGACACCGAGCTCAATGTGGCGCCCGTATTCAGGGTGATCCACGCTGGGCAAGCTGAACACTTTGACGTCCTGGTGTGCGCTCTCGATGGTCTGCATCAAGGGCGTCAAAGCCGCTTCCATGGCGCCAAACACAATGACTGATTTTTCAACCCAGGCCTGGGTTCTGAACCAGTGTGGGTAATGGTGATCCAGCACCCAGGCCATCATGGGCCAGGCCATGACGGGAAAACCGGGTACAAAATGCACCGCCCCGCCTGCCGAGCCGACACAGCGAAAGCCAGGGATTTTGTTGTAGGGGTTGGGGATGATCTGCGCGCCGATCGGGAACACGCCCATATTGAGTCGATGAACATTGTTCGGGTGGTCGTGCTCATAAACCAGACCTTGTTCCTTGGCGGTGTCTTGCATGCGCTGGCGAATCAAAGCTTCGGCTTGCACATTCAATTCCATCTCCACGCCCAAGGCTTTGGCCGCGCATTGACGGGTATGGTCATCCGGCGTTGCGCCAATGCCGCCGCAAGAAAACACCAGGTCGTTGCTGGAAAAAGCGCGATGCAGCGTGGCCGTGATGCGCTCGGGCGAATCACCAACGTAATCGGCATAACCGAGTTGCAGTCCCCGCTCATGCAGCAATTCGATCAATTTAGGCATGTGCTTGTCGGCACGCTTGCCCGAGAGAATTTCATCGCCAATGATGATGAGGCCGATACGGCCCGGCGTGACAGTCTGGGTTTCATTCAGCGTTTCGGTCATGGCTGGGGGTTTCTTTATCCAAGGGGTTGAGGGGCGGGCTAATCGTCTGGGCACGCAAACGCTCAAGTGCGGCCAAACAGTAATGGGCAAACCAGAGTGAGGAAAACGCAAACACCAGGGTGTAAATCCAGATCGCCAGCGGAACCAGCAAGACAAAGGCTGCAGCAAACAGCGCACCCGAGGCCCACAACAGACTGGGTGCAGCGCCCAAATAGCCGGTTAAGACACCTATCAGCAACAGCCAACCGTAATGACGCTTGAACACCAGGCGCTGCTCTTCCTTGCTGGCGTAGTCGGCCAGCACGTCGTAAGCCAGCACCCGGTAACTCAACCAGCCCCAAATCAAGGGCGGCAGAATCAAAATCAGCGGCGGCATCAACCACAAAGGTATTGACAGCAACAAAGCGGCTGTGGCCATGGCGCTGGAACCCAGCGACCAGAGCGAGGCCTGCAAAAAGTTACTGCCTTGTTTTTTTTCGAGGGCCGGGAACCGCCGCTCAGCCACCAGGGCCGTCAGCGTAGGCGTCATCAAGACCGACACCGTCAACAAAGAGACCAGGATCAAGACCGGGGTCACGGTAAAAATCACAATCAACGGCGCCACCACGCTTTTGAGCTTTCCCGCGCCCACGCTTTGCAACCAAGACCCGATAGCGCTGAGAACGGAGGACGCCTCCACCAGATGGCGCACGCCGTCGAGCGCCGCATCCCAATAGAAGTAACCCAGCCCCAGCGCCAGCGCCACCAGCAACAGCAACGGCAGGAACGACAAGGCGATCACTCGGGGCCGCAGGCAGTAAACCGCGGCGCGCCAGAAAGAGTCGAACAACAAAGTCATCGCGCAAGCATAACTGCTTGAGCCAAGCTTGGCTCAAGCTCGTCCCAGCAAGCGCTTGCAACCTTGCCACTGCTGTGACCAGAAGCCTTGGCCGTAGTCACGCAGATGGCCCTGCGGGTCCGCCTCGACCTGGTCGCGCACCCCGGTAGGTTCATAGCGCAACTCAAAATTGGCCGTTCCGAACAACATGTCCCAGCAAGGCAATAGAACCCCGAAATTGCTGCCTCCTAGCGTGTTTCGCCCCATTGACTCATGTCCGATGCCAATGCTGTGGTGCAAACGATGAAAACGCGGGCTCACCCACAATCGCTCGCCCACCGAACCAAACCAGAGTCGCAGGTTGGCGTGTTGCAAGCTTTCACTGAGTTGGGTCAAGGCCACAATCGCCAGAAACTGGCCGGGTGCAACGCCGATGCATTGCGCCACCACAACGAACAGGGAATCGAGCAACAAGTCATCCAGCAGATGGTTACGGTTGTCACTCCACATCGTCATCTGGCGTTGGGCATGGTGCAGGGAATGCAAGCGCCACCACCATTCAAAATGATGCTGACCACGATGGATCCCATAAGCGATCAAGTCCAACAACACCAGGTACAGGACAAAGCTCACCAGCGCTTGGTCGCTGACACCGGGCCAGAACTGATCCAGATGAAACGGGCTGAATCCCACACTGTGCAAGACCCCAAAAAACTGGTCAAACCAAGGCGTTAATCCGAAGAACAGGGCAAGCCTAAACAGCCCCAAGCGGTGCAGCAAGGTGTACAAAATATCGACCCGGATGGTCTGGCGGTCCAGCACCGGCTCCACCGGACGCCAACGCTGCAGCGGACCGACCAGCAGAATCAAAAAACTGATTTGCAGCAAGCCGATCAGAAACCAAGCCGTGGCTTCAAACCCCACTTCCAGCAGGTTGCCCCAACCCAACGCGAACATGACCGGTAGCACAGCCTGCTCAAACAGCCACTGGCGAAAGAATTCGAAGAGGTCGACAAACCAGTCCATACCGCTGCGCTAGTTAGCGCTGCTGGGCTGCGATCCAGCCTTGGTAGGCTGGATGTGCGCGCAAAGTGGCGAAACAAAAGCCCCGCTCTTTCAGGCCTACGATCAGCGGCTCGAGCACGGCGGGCGCCCAGGGCTCCTTGCGCGACCAGATGCCCAAATGCGCGACCAAGATGTCGCCACTGCCAATGTCTTTCAAAGCCTTATCCAGCAGGGCTTGGTTGCTGAATTTTTCGCTGGGCAATTCGTCGCCGAGAAAACCAGCCTGGCTCCAACCCACATGCTCAAAACCACAGGCCCGTGCCACCCCGAGCAGTTTGGCCGAAGTCTTACCACCGGGAGCGCGGAACAGGGGAAGCGGTTTTTTCCCGGTGAGATCCTGCAAGCGCTCAGCGGCAAAAGCAATATTTTCACAATACTGTTTTGCATCCCAGGTGAACTCACGTCCAGCCAAAGCTCCAGCGCTGGGGCGAATCCGAAATTTGGGCTGGTAGCCTGGCAAATCACCACGCCAATAAGCATGGTCATAGGTGTGCGAGGCGAACTCATGGCCCTCGGCGGCACGCGCTTTCCACCAGGGGGCCCAGTGCTGACTCAAACTGCCCGAGCCCTCTTTGGTTGGCTCGTTAGCCGCAAAAAAAGTCACGCGCACCTGCTGGCGCTTGAGCACCTCAGCCACCAGCGGCGCCACTTCCATGTGGCCGGTATCAAAACTCAGGTAGATCGGCTTGGCACCCGCTTGGCCTTCGCAGTTGGTGGCCCAGCTCGGCGCCCAGGCCAGGCACAGCGTTAAGGCGCCAACCAGTTCAGCGGCTAGCGTGATCGAGCGTCCAGACGCCATGTGGACTCTTTCCAACGTTGATTTGTCGAACGATTTTCTGACTCACCAAATCGATCACGGTGAGCTTGCGAGCCCAACGCGAAGTCACCAAAAGCAATTTTCCGTCGCGTGAGACTTCCATGCAATCGGGCCCTCCCGGAACCGGAAAACTGGCAACCAGTTCCAGCGTCTGCAAGTCAATTTTTCCAATGCTGTTGGCCACCCGGTTGCTCACCAGCACATGACGGCCATCGCCCAGTGCGCGAAAAGCATGGGCCCCGTCACCGGTCTTAATGCGTTTGTTGAGCTGGGGTTCCTTGCCAGAGACATCGTAGACCTCCACCGCGTTGCTGCCGGTCAGCGCAACCAACACCAATTTGTCATCGGCCGTTCCATAAATGTCGGCTGGCAAGCTGCCCGTCTTGACCCGCCATTTGATCGTCTGGCTGGCCAGATCGACCGCGATCAATTCGTCGCTGTCTTGCATGGTGGAATACAAAGTGCTGCTTTTGCTGTCAATCCACAAATGACTGGGGGTTTTTGAGGTTGCCAGGCGCTTGGCTAGGCTGATATTTTTTCCGTCCCAGCGATAAATATCAATGTGATTGAGTCGATTGGCAGCGGTCACAAACCATTTCATGTCGGGCGAAAACCGCAAATGATAGGGATCGGAAATACCGCGAATCGTGCGTTGAATTTCGGCTGTTTTGGGATCGATGAATGTCAGCGTATCGCTCAAGGCATTGGCCACGATCACCGAGTTGGCGTCCGGCGTCAGGTAGAGGTGATGCGGTTCCTTGCCGGTGGGAATACGCTTGATTTGGCGCCAGCTCAGCGGGTCAATCACACTGACGTCGTGGTCTAGCGAGTTGAGAACAAAAATCGGCTGATTCTGAGCCAGGGCTGAAAAACCGAAAAATAGCGGAACGCCCAGAACCAGGGCAACAAAAATTCGGGGTAACAGCATCACAAAAAACACTCCTCAATGAGCTGTGAAGTGTAGCTTCAGCCCGCCATCAGCGCCAAATCTGCAGCACTCAGCCAACGCCATTGACCGGGCGCGAGATCCTCGGGCAGGCACAGGCCGCCAATCTGACTGCGATGCAGTCCTTCAACCCGGTTGCTCACTGCCGCCAGCATGCGCTTGACCTGGTGGTATTTACCTTGGGTCAAGGTCATTCGCAAGTGGTGACTGTCCATCACTTCGCAGGCCGCAGCGTGTACCGGCTTAGGGTCGTCATCGAGCACCACGCCTGAGAGCAGTTTTTGCACCTGTTTGTCATCCAACGCATGTTTGAGTGTGATCTCGTAAACCTTGGGCACGTGATGGCGCGGCGAACTCATGCGGTGAATGAACTTGCCGTCATCGGTCAGCAGCAGCAAGCCGGTCGTGTCTTGATCGAGCCGGCCCACGGCCTGCACCCCCTGCACCGCGGCTTTTTGCGGCCGAAGCCGCAAGGCCGAAGGCAGCAAGGTGTAAATACTGGGGTAAGTCGAAGGTTTTTGCGAACACTCGGTACCGGCGGGTTTGTTGAGCATCAAATAAGCCTTCTCGTGGTAAGGCCAGTCCACCCCCTGAACCTTGAAACGCAGACCCTGGGCGACAAATTCGGCTGAAGCCTGAACGCAAGTCAGTGCTTCGGTATCGGTCGGCCCGGCGTAAACCCGAACCAGTCCTTGTTGAATCAACCCGGCACAGACCCGGCGCGTGCCAAAGCCCTGAGAATAAAGAATATCTTGCAGCTCCATACCCCGAGTATCGCAAAGCTGGTCGGTTCAAGCCTGCCGTATCCACCCCCACTAGGGGAACTACCGATTGACCCTGGGGATGCAATTCCTGAATATGGCCTTGCAGGCACCGTCGAATCCTCGTTGTGGGCCTGAAATTCACACCCCATGCTTGCAAGGAGAGATTGAATGCAAACTCGAATATTCCAGAATCTACTGATGGGCGCCCTGTTGTCCGTCTTAGCACTTGCTGGCAGCGCCCAGGCGCAAACCCGCACCCTCAAGATGCAGTCCACCTGGCCAGCCAGCCTGACACTGCAAGACAACTTCCGTTATTTTGCCGAGCGCGTTGACAAGCTCTCGGGCGGCAGCCTCAAAGTCGAAGCTCTGGCTGCCGGCCAGGTGGTGCCGGCCTTCGAGATTCTTGACGCCACCAGCAAGCAGGTGATCGATGGGGGTCACGGAATTTCCTATTACTGGGTTGGGAAAAATAAGGCAGCAGCCCTGTTTTCAGCCCCGATCGGGGGCCCGTTTGGCATGGATCACACCGACTATCTGGGCTGGCTGTATGAGGGTGGCGGCCTAGACATGTGGCACGACTTTTACCAGAACACCTTGAAACTCAACGTCATTGCTTTCCCCATCCTGCCTTCGAGTCCACAAGCCCTGGGATGGTTTAAGAAAGAAATTAAGTCGATTGCCGACTTCAAAGGTCTCAAATGCCGCCAGACCGGTTTGAACGCCGATGTTTACGCCAAACTGGGCATGGCTGTGGTGAATATGCCAGGAGGGGAAATTCTGCCATCGGCCCAGCGCGGTGTGATTGACTGCGCTGAGTGGGTCGGTGGGGTTGAAGATTTGCGTCTGGGTCTGCACCAGGTGTTCAAGTACCACTACACCCCAGGTATGCATGAAAACAATTCCATCGGCGAATTGATCATCAACACCGACATCTGGAAAAGTCTGACGCCGCAACAGCAGGAAATCATCAAGTCCGCCATCAAGGACACATTCATCACCTGGTCAGCCCGCTGGCAAAAACAAAATGCCGAGGCCATCGATGAATTGGTCAAGAAGCATGGCGTTCAAATACGTCGGACCCCAGCCGACATTCTGACCGCCACCCTGAAGGCCTGGGACGAAGTGGCCAAAGAAGAATCAGCCAAGAACCCAGTGTTCAAAAAAGTGTTGGATTCGCAGCGCGAGTACGCATCCAAAGTAGTTCCGGCCAAGCGCATGATGTTCCCGCCGTACTCATTCGCCGCCAATTACTACTGGGGCGCTGAAACCAAGGCTGCGCCAGCCAAGAAGTAAACTGGGGCTGGAACTGTAACAAGCGGGGCAGAGGCCCCGCTTGATTTTTATCCCTATGCTTTGGAAATTCACATGTCAAACGACCCGCCAGAAATGCCAGCCACCCAGGTAGCGCTGATCAAGGCCATCGACAGCTTCACCGAAGTCACAGGCCATGCAATTGCTTGGATCCTGGTCCCGATGACCTTGTCCGTCGGTTATGAGGTGTTCGCCCGCTATCTGTTCAATAGCCCGACCGATTGGGTGTTTGATGTGACCTATATGTGTTACGGCACCCTGTTCATGCTGGGCGCCCATTTCGCTCTCAAGCGCGGCGCGCACATTCGTACCGACATGCTATGGCAACACTTTTCGGAACGCAAAAAAGGCATGATTGACACCATCGCCTACCTGCTGTTTTTCTTTCCCAGCATGCTCATGCTGTTTGTTGTCGGCTGGGGGGAAGCCTATCTTTCATTCTCAATCAACGAGACCTCCGAGCAAACCGTCTGGCGCCCCATCCTCTGGCCCTTTAAGTTTGTCGTCCCTGCCACTGCTGCGCTGCTCATGATCCAAGGTATTTCCGAAACCATCAAAAGCATTTATGCCTGGCGTCACAACCGCGAGTACGAGCACAAGGAAGGGGCTGAGATATGAGTTTCAACGAAGGCTGGGGCCTGTTCATGCTGGTGGTGATGATCGGCGCGATTTTTATCGGTTTTCCGATTTCGTTCACCTTGATTTTTCTGGCTCTGGTGTTCGGCTATGTCGGACTGGGGAAAACCGTCTTCGACTTGGCTTATTTTCAGACCATTGGCTTGATGAAGGAAGAGACCCTGGCAGCCGTCCCCTTGTTCATTTTCATGGGCTACATCACTGAACAGGCTGGGCTCATGGAACGATTGTTCAAGGCCTTTCGCGACCTGTTGGCCCCGGTTCGAGGCGCTTTGTACCTGGGTGTGATTCTGACCGCGACAATTTTCGCCATGGCCACTGGCATTGTCGGCGCTGCGGTCACGGTACTGGGCATCATGGCAGCCCCCATCATGATCAAGTCGGGTTACGACGCACGCATGGCGGCTGGTGCAATCACAGCCGGCGGCACTCTGGGAATTCTGATACCCCCTTCAGTAATGCTGATCGTGATGGGTCCGGTACTCGGCGTTTCGGTGGCCGACCTCTATTCAGCAGCTTTTGGTCCCGGGTTTTTGCTGGCCTCCATGTACATCGCCTACACCATGATCCGAAGTTTTCTCAACCCCAAACTTGGGCCCCCGGTGCCGCTGGAAGATCGGGTCGGTGACTGGCGTATTGTGCTGAAAGAAGTGTTTTTGGGCATGGTGCCACTGGGCATGCTAATTTTCTGCACTTTGGGTTCGATTCTGGGTGGCTTGGCAACGCCTTCAGAAGCCGCAGCCCTGGGCTGCATTGGCGCTTTGTTGTTGGCATTTGCTTACGGCAGTTTCACCCTTAAAGGACTCAAGTCGGCCAGTATCTCGACCATGACTACATCGTCCATGGTGTTGTTTCTGGCTGTGGCTTCGAATATTTTTGGTGCGGTTTTTTCACGCTTGGGTTCGGCCCAGTGGGTCACCCAATTGCTGATATCCATGCCGGTGGCTCCCATCGTCATGTTGATCATCATCATCGTTTTGATCTTCCTGCTGGGTTGGCCATTCGAGTGGCCAGCCATCATTTTGGTCTTCCTTCCCATCTTTCAACCGGTGGTGGCCGCGCTCAATTTCGATATGGTATGGTTTGGGGTACTGGTCGCCGTGACGATGCAGACAGCTTATTTATCACCCCCGGTGGCGATGTCGGCCTACTACCTCAAGCAAGTGGTCAAGGAATGGAATCTCTCCATCATCTACCGTGGCATGGCCGACTTCATGGTGATCCAATGTATTGGTGTCGGGCTGATCCTCCTCTTCCCGGCAATTGCCATGTGGTTACCTAACACCTTGACCGAACAGGCTCGAATCGAGCGTATGCAAGAAAATGCAGGTGCCTCGGGCCGACCCGACGTCAAGGAATACGAATCACTGGAGGCTGGGGACGCACTGCCCAGCACGCCCCAAGACAACTTGGAAGCCGTCGACGCTCTGAAAACAGCGCCTGTCAATAGTAAGTAAATTACTTAAAAAAAATTTAGATGATGTTGCAATTTCATAAACATTTACCCAGCCTGCTGGTCGGTGTACTCGCCCTGAGCCTTGGCCTGCCGTTGCACGCCGCCGAGGGTGATTACCCGACCAAAAGCGTCACCATCATCGTCGCCTATGGGCCGGGTGGCCAAGGCGACACTTTTGCCCGCTTGGTGGCTGAACGCTTGACCACGGTTTACAAACATTCGGTGGTGGTTGACAACAAACCAGGAGTCTCGGGCACGGTGGGAACGCGACAGGCCGTTCGCAGCAAAAACGATGGCTATACCTTGTTGCTCGGTCAAACGGGTGAAATCGCGGTGACGCGCGCGCTGATGAAAGACCTGGGCTACGACCCGGTCAACGACTTGATCCCGGTGGTGATGGTGGGCAACTCGCCCCTGGTCGTGATGGCACCGATCGATGCGCCCTACAACAGCCTGAAGGAATTCATTCAGATGGCCCAGGCCAAACCGGGCAGCTTCAGCTATGGCTCGGTCGGCGCTGGCACACCCGGTCATTTGTCGGCCGTTGCGATTGGCATGGCGGCCAAGCTCGACATGGTGCATGTGCCTTACAAAAGCATTGGGCCTTTGATGGCCGATTTGATGGGTTCACGCTTGCAAATGTTCATCAGCAGCGCACCAGCGGCCATGCCTCAGATCAAGGGCGGCAAGCTCAAAGCGCTAGCCGTCACAACCCCACAACGCATGAGCTCATTGCCCCAGGTTCCGACGGTGGCCGAAGTCATTTTGCCCGGCTTCAGCCACACGCTGTGGGGCGGCTTATTTGCCCCAGCGGGTACACCGGCCGAAGTGATCAATAGTCTGAACCGCGAAGTCAATGCCATCATGGCATCGAGTGACATCAAAGCACGTTTCGAAGCTGACAATTTGGCCGTTCCTCAAAACACACCAGCCGAATTTGCTCGCTATGTACGTACCGAGGCCACCAAATTTGAGAAACTGGTGCTCGACGCCAAGCTCAAGATCGAACCTTGAACCACGACCACCGAGAAACCTCATGAAAAAAAATTTACTTATCTCACTTCTGTTGTTGGCCACGGCGGTCGGCGCGCAAACTTTCCCAGATCGTCCGGTCAAGCTGGTCGTCCCCCTGACCGCCGGTTCAGGAGCAGATATTGTCGCCCGCATCCTTGCTAAACACCTCACGGAGACGTGGAAGCAGCCCGTGCTGGTTGAAAATAAACCGGGTGCCGGTGGTCTGATCGGAACCGGTTTTGTGGCCAACGCAACACCCGACGGCTACACCTTGCTGCTGCAGTCGGCCTCTTACGCCGCCAACCCGGCGATTTACAAGAAGCTGCCTTACGACCCGGCCAAGGGCTTGGTCGAAGTGAGCACTTTGGGAACAACGCCTTACGTCATGGTGACCTCGCCTGATGGCCCATACAAGACGCTGAAAGACCTGATCAGCGCCGCCAAAGACAAACCCGGCTCCATTCCCTATGCATCTGCCGGATTAGGGAGCTCGACCCATTTGACCGCCGAATACTTCACACAAAGCGCGGGGATCGAAATGCTGCACATCCCTTACAAAGGCTCGCCCGAAGCGATTCAGGATTCGATGACCGGGCGTACCGCTTTCTACATGGCGCCACTTAACGCCGCCATCGCCCAGGTCAAAGGGGGCAAGCTGCGGGTATTGGGCATCACCAGCAACACCCGCTCCGATGCGGCGCCCGAATTGACCACCATTGCCGAACAGGGTCACCCCAATTTCGACATCGGCCTGTGGTTTGGCGTCTGGGCACCTTTCTCCACCCCCGTCACCATCGTGAAGAAAATTAATGCCGACATCAACCGTTCCTTGCAAGATCCAGAGATCAAGGCCGCTTATGTCAAGCTAGGAATGGCTTACCAGCACTTGACAAGCGAAGAATTTGAAAAATTTGTTCGCATTGAAGTTGCAAAATTCCAAAAAATTGCCAAGCTCGCTCGGCTTGAACCCCAGTAAAGCCCCTCTATGCCAAGCCCCTGACGCCAATCTGCGGCGTCCGGCTTTGGGCTTGCCTGCGGGCAGCACCGATTGCCACGCCCATATTTGCGGCCCAGCACTGGCCTACCCCTATGCCCAGCAGCGCATCTACACCCCGCCCGATGCCCTGCTGCCGAACTACCGCGCCCTGTTGCACAGCTTGGGGGTACAGCGCGCCGTGCTGGTCCAGCCCAGTGTTTATGCCGAAGACAACCGCGCCTTGATTGCGGCTCTGGCCACCGACCCGCTGCATTTGCGCGGTGTTGCTGTTGTCAGCCCGCAGCTGAGTGACAAGGAACTGGAGCGTTTGCATGGTGCCGGTGTACGCGGCCTGCGCTGCAATATTGTTGATCTGGCACAGGCCAAAGGCAGCCTGCCCGTGGCCGAGTTGACGAGCTTGGCCCAACGCATTGCAGCGCTGGGATGGCATTTGGAATTGCTGATGCATGTCAACGAATTTCCCACGCTGGCGCAGACCCTGGGCCGGTTGCCGGTACCCCTGGTATTTGGCCACCTGGGTTACGTCCCCTGCCACCACTCGGTAGCCGACACAGGGTTCCAAAACCTGCTGGCGCTGATGCGCGAAGGCCAGGCCTGGGTCAAACTGACCGGGCCTTATCGAATTTCTCAGCACAGCGCACCCCCTTATGCCGATGTGGCCCCGTTTGCCGCAGCCTTGCTCCAAGCCAACCCCAAACGTTTGTTGTGGGGCAGCGACTGGCCTCATGTCATGGTCAAGGGAACCATGCCCCACGACGCTGACCTTTGCGATCTGTTGAGCGACTGGGTCAGCGACGAAGGCTTGCGTCAACAAGTGTTGGTGGACAACCCAGCCGCTTTATACGGCTTCTGAACCACACCCCTCAGGCTGTTGCGCCAAGTTTCAATCGGCTGTGATGCGCGCTTCTCGAATCACTTTGGACCAATACGCCAGATCTGAGCGGACCACCCGATCAAGTTCTGTCGGTGGCAGATACCGAACGGCGACTCCAATTGTTTTGACTTTTTCTTGGACTTCCGGCGATCGCAGAGCTGCCTGGGCCGCTGCCGCCAATTTATTGACCGCTTCACCAGGTGTTCCCGCCGGTGCGAACAGCGCGACCCAGGCTTCGAGTTCGAACTTGGGGTAACCCGCCTCTGCAGTAGTCGGCACGTTGGGCAACAGTGGGTGGCGCTCTTTGGCCGCAACGGCCAAGGCCCGCAAGCGACCCGCCTGGACAAAGCTCATGAGCGAAGGCGGTGTGGCGATCGTCATATCGACCGTGCCGCCAATCACGTCCTGCATCGCCGGGCCCGCGCCTTTGTACGGAATGTGGACCACAAACAGCTGGTTTTGTTGCTTGAACAATTCCATCCCGACATGCGGCACCGAGCCGCTGCCCGGGGAGGCGTAAGACAGCTTGCCGGGACGGGCTTGAGCCAACTGCACCAACTCTTTGAGCGAGTGCGCCGGCACTGCCGGGTTGACGGCAATCACATGCGGCGCCACCACCAGCATGCTGACCGATGCAAAGTCTCTGATCGGATCCCACTGCAGATTGGGAAACATCGACGGATTGCCAACGTGGAACATCGAATACCCAACCAATAAGGTATGCCCATCCGGTTTAAGCCGCGCCACTTGGGCTGCAGCAATATTGCCGCTGGCGCCGGGCTTGTTTTCGACGATCACGGTCTGCCCCAGCGTGCGGCTCATATCCGGTGCAATCATGCGCGCCACCGTGTCGAGGATTCCACCCGGCGCCACCGGCACCGTGAGCGTAATCGGCCGGGAAGGAAAAGTCTGAGCCTGGGTCAGCGCTGTCAGTCCGTACAGCGCCAGGCCGATCAAAATTGTGCGTGTCTGTTTCATAGGGGATTCTCCAATTGATGTCCTGCTATATTGTGCCGGCAACTCGACCCCAAACACCCCACACCATCGAATGGCACAGCACCACATCGTCGTGATCGGTCACGGAGCGGCAGGCTTGAGCGCAGCCCTAACAGCGGCCCAGTCAGCACATGAACGTGGAGCGTCGGTCAAGATCACGGTCATTGAACGTGCCAGTGCCACCCAGTGGGGTGGCAACAGTCGCTGGAGTCCGTCCTATATCCGCATGCGTACCAGCGAAGCGATGGATCCGTCTTTTGTTGACGAGATCATGTTGCAATCTGGAGGGCGGGCCGACCGAGCCTATTTTGACAACCTCGCAGCCCAAGCACCGGCGACCGCACGCTGGCTACAAGAACAGGGCGTCGTTTTTCACCAACCGCCCTACTACTTAGCGCGCGGGCCGGCGCGCATTCAACCCATCGGCGGTGGTGTCGCCCTGATCGAGGCTCTCTATCGCCAAGCCAAAGCAGCTGGGGTGGACTTTCGCTATGGCTGCAAACTTCATAGTCTGCAGCTGAAAGCGGGACGAATCTGTGGCGTCGCCCTTGGCTCCGGGGCTGAAACCCTGGACTGCGATACGGTCGTGCTGGCTTGCGGCGGATTCCAGGGCCACGTTGAACTTCTCAATCAACACTTCGGACCCGGGGCTGATCAATTCAGGCTGATAGCACCCGGAACCGTATTCAATGACGGCTCTGGCATCGCGGCAGCGCTGCAGATCGGCGCCCAAGCTTCGGGTGACTGGCGCGGCATGCATGCCGAACCAGTTGACGCCCGCAGCACGGCATCAGCCCCCATCGTTTTGGTCTACCCCTACGGTATCGTGGTGAACCAGCAGGGCCAGCGTTTTTTTGATGAAGGCGCCGGACTGGTCCACGAAACCTGGGAGACATTCGCCCGGGCACTGCACTGTTCGCTTCCAGGTCGACAAGCCTACGCCATCCTGGATGCCAAGCTGTTCGACATCGCCGACTACGCTCGGGCTATCCGATCTGAAGTCGCGCCACTACAGGCTAACTCCTTGAACGAGTTGGCCGACCAACTCGGCATTGAGCGCACGTGTCTGAGCGCCACGGTTGATGCCTACAACGCGTCCTGTCCGCCGGATTGTTCAGGCTTTGATGCCACTCAAAAAGATGGGCTGGCTTGCGCTCCTGCATTGCACCCCACCAAGTCCAACTGGGCCCGTCCGCTGGTCCAAGCGCCTTTTCTGGCTTGGCCGCTGGTGGGCGCACTGGCCTATACTTTTGGCGGCATTCAAACCGATATCCAGGCCAGGGTTCTGGGCGCTGAGGGACCGATTCACGGCCTCTATGCCGCAGGTGAAATCACCGGTCATTTTTACGGTACCGCCCCGAACGCAGTGGCCATGTTGCGCGCCCTGGTTTATGGCCGAATCGCCGGTGACCATGCAGTTTCAGCGCTTTAAGCCACGCAAACACCCGAAAGAAAATCCCCATGAAATTGGCGAGTTATACCGTTGACGGACGCACCAGTTATGGCGCAGTGCAGGACGCCGGCGTGGTTGATCTGGCTACGCGAACGCCCTACCCGACCTTGCTGTGCGCCTTGGCTGCCCATGCCCTTGATGAACTGAAACAGGCCGCAGCTGCAGCCCAACCTGATTTCCATTTAAGCCAGGTGCAATTGAGCACGCCCCTGCCCGATGCCGACAATTTTTTCTGCATTGGACGCAACTACAAGGGGCATGTGGCCGAAGGCAATCTGAAGCTGCCCGATTTCCCCAGCACTTTTTTGCGCAACAAGCGTTCGTTAGTGGGCCATGGGGCTGCACTGGTTCGGCCTTCAGTCTCGACCGACTTCGACTTCGAAGGCGAACTGGCGCTGGTCATTGGCAAGGGCGGTCGGCACATTCGGGCCGAAGATGCGCTCTCGCACATTGCTGCTTATTCGATCCTGATGGATGGCAGCATTCGGGACTACCAGTTCAAGCACTGCTTGAGCGTGGGCAAGAATTTTTTTGCCAGCGGCAGCTTTGGCCCCTGGCTGGTGAGCGCCGACGAAGTGGGCGACCCAACCCAACTCGATTTGCGTACCCGACTCAATGGCGTCGAAGTCCAGCACAGCAAAACCGACGACCTGATTTTCGACATCCCCACCATCATCAGCTACCTCTCGGCCATCACGCCGCTGGCCCCGGGCGACGTGATCGCCACCGGTACGCCCGAAGGCGTTGGCTTTGCCCGTACCCCACCGCTATGGATGAAGCCCGGCGACACGCTGGAAGTTGAGATCTCTAGGATTGGTCTGTTGCGCAACACGGTCGTGGCAGAATGAGATTTATCAAGACCCAATTTACATCACTCAATCAGGAGAAGCCATGCCAGAAGTTTATGTTTACGCAGCCGAGGGTCGCAGCCCTGAGCAAAAACGCGGATTGCTGCTCGACATCACGGCGGCCGTGGTGAAAAACTTTGAGGTCGAAGCTCAATCTGTCACGGTTCAGCTGGTTGAGGCACCCAAACATCACAAAGCCAAAGGTGGCGTTCTCTTCAGTGAGCGGCCCCCAAAAAATTGACGTTTTCTCCTGCTGTATAGAACCCAGAAACCAGGTGCTTCAAACTTTCAACGCCATCAAGGAACCTATGATGAAATTCACCCGCTTGATCAAACTCCAAACCGCTGTTGCGCTGGCTGCCCTGTTAATCATCCCCGTCTCTCAAGCCCAGACCGCCACCGGAACTCCTGCCGTGAGCGGCAAAACCGAACTGCTGTGGCTCGGCCAGGCAGCCTGGCGCATCAAAACCCCAGGTGGCCAAACCATCGTGATCGATCCTTGGCTGTCGGGCGGACCCAAAGCACCTGCCCCTTACAAGACCGACCTGTCGGCCCTGGGTAAAGTGGACTTGCTGCTGGTGACGCACGCCCATGTCGATCACATTGGCGACGCGCCCGCCATTGCCAAGCTCAATAAAACCAAACTTTACGGCCCGGCCGACATGGTTACGCCGCTGGTCACGCTGGGCATCTTGCCCGCTGAGCTGACACATCGTTTCAACAAATCGGGCCATGTGTTGCCGCTGCCAGGCATCAAGGTCACTGCCGTCAAAGCCGAGCACTCCAACCTGTTGGTTTGGAAAAATCCCGCCACCGACAAGAACGAATCGCACCCTGCCGGTGAAGCCGTGGGCTACATCATTCAGCTGGAAAACGGTTTCAAAATCTGGCACATGGGAGACACCGGTCTGTTTGGTGACATGCAATTCATCAGCGAGCACTACAAGCCCGATCTGGTGCTGATTCCGATTGGCGGCAACTTCACCATGGACCCGGCAGACGCAGCTTTCGCCATGCGTACCTGGGTCAAGTCCAAAAACGTGATCGCCATGCACTATGGCTCCAACCCCATGACCAAGGGTACTTTTGCCGAGTTCGCCGAAGCCATGAAAGGCAGCTCAACCCGCGTGGTTCCGATCACAGAAGGCCAAACCGTCGAGTTCTAAACTATTGGGGACAGAGCTGGCCAACTACGTGAGGCTATGGTCTGTCCCACAAAACATCATGATTGTCGAACGCATTTGGACCGGTAACGCTTACCGCAACTTCAACTACCTGGTGGCCTGCCCGGAAACGGGGCAGGCGCTGGCGATCGATCCGCTGGATCACGAGAAAACCCTGGCCACCGCCAAGGTGCGTGGCTGGCAAATCACCCAGGTACTCAACACCCATGAGCACCACGACCACACGGGCGGCAATGCCCAGGTGATTGCCGCCACCGGCGCCAAGCTGATCGCCCACCATAAGGCGGGCGGCAAGATCTCCGGGGTCGATCGGGGCGTTCAAGCTGGTGACGTGATCAAGGTTGGAAAGACCGTTGAGTTGGAGTGCCTAGACACACCCGGCCACACGATGTGCCACATCTGCTTGCGCTCGCACACCGAACAACCCGCGCTGTTCTCGGGCGACACGCTGTTCAACGCTGGGGCCGGCAATGTCCACAACGGCGGTAATGTGAACGCCCTGTACGCCACCTTCGCAGAGCAACTGGCCCGTCTACCCGACAACACCTTGCTCTATCCGGGCCACGACTACATCGAGAACAACCTCAAGTTCACCCTGAACCGCGAGCCCGGCAACAGTGCCGCACAAGAGCTGCTGCTGCGCGTGAGTGGCCATGATCCAGCCAGCTCCATCGTCACCACGCTGGGGCAAGAAAAAGAGTTCAACAGCTTCATGCGCCTGAACAACCCCGCCCTGATCGCCAAGCTGCGCGAACATTTTCCCGAGCTACCGGATCAACCTGATGCCAAGACCGTTTTCACCAAATTACGAGAATTGCGCAATAGCTGGTGAGTGATGCGCGCCCTTTTCAACTTGGTGACCGTTTTTTGACTCCAACAGTGAGCCAGCTGTAATTTCAGCGGAGCCCACTGCCGTCGGACTGGACGGCGCAGCGGGATGTATTGACCGCAGGTTCCTACCGCTTGAAACAGCAACTTCGGATAACTGTACTTAAGGGTAGTTTTCCATCTCTTGCGAGTTCCTGCTGTTATGCGCGACTGACCTGCATCCGGGAAAACTAATCAACCCGAGCGCCTGAGGCTTTGACTACCCGTTCGTATTTGGCCAGTTCGCCCTTCATGAAGTCACCAAAAGCTTCGGGCGTGGTTGGTACAGGCTCGGCCATCAGACTGGCAAAGCGGATTCGGGTCTCGGGTGCGTTAAGGGCTGCTACGAAAGCCTGGTTGAGTCTGGCGATGATTTCCTTGGGTGTGGCGACCGGGGCGACCAAGCCCCACCAAGTGTCCACCGCAAATCCCTTGAGGGTGTCGGCCATGGGCGGCACCTCCGGGAGAGCCGATGAACGGGTCATGGTGGTGACAGCTAGGGCCTTGAGCTTGCCAGCACGAATATTGGGCGCTGCTGTAGCCAGATTGTCGATGTTGAAATCAACTTGACCACTGAGTGTTGCCGCCGACCGAATACTGAGCCACGTATAGGGGTTGTGCCGATTCAAAACTGAGCCAGGAGTTTTACTAGCTCTGCCTACTTTTTGGGCAGGAGACTAACAAGGTGATCACCATGGAACTTTTAGGCAAGATAAGGCGCATGCATTTGCGCGAGAAGCTCTCAGAGCGAGCGATAGCAAAACGCACG
>JBAQTC010000006.1:0-78779 GCA_049296795.1 Burkholderiaceae bacterium | reverse complement strand
GCAACCCGGCCTGGTCCCAGCTGCCCATTGTTGCGCTGACGGCCGATGCGATGAAAGGCACGAAGGAGAAAGTGCTGCAAGCGGGTATGAACGACTACCTGAGCAAGCCACTGGATGTGGGGCATTTGTACGCCACGGTGCTGCGTTGGGCCGGGGCCAATACGGCCGCGCCAGCGATGGCGGCCACAGCACCCAACATGGCGCCGCTCGTTGCGACACCGACTGTCCCGCCCAAGCCAGGCCAGGCGTTGCCGGGTATTGACCTGGCGGCAGCGCTGCGCGTCTGCAACAAAGATCGCCAGCTGCTGGACAAGTTGCTGCGGATGTTCTGCCAGAATCAGGCCGATTTCGGCGCACGGTTTGTTCTTGCCCAACAAGATACGTCCGACCCGCAAGCGGCGCAACGCTGCGCTCATAGCCTCAAGGGCTCGGCCGGCAATATCGGCGCCAAAGTGCTGGCCAGCGCAGCCGCCGTTTTGGAGCAGGCTTGTCGGGAAGCCGCGGCGCCCCAGCAGCAAGCGCTGTTATGCCAAGCCCTGCTGCGGGAGTTGGATGTCGTGCTGAGCGGTTTGGCGCAAGGCGGTTACGCGCAACCGGATCCCGAGGCGACGGCTTCGGATGAAGACGACTAGCGTTTTCTAGAGTGGGTGCTCGGCGTAAAACTTGCCGCCGTGAAACAACAGGGGGGAAGCACCAGCGCGGTGGCTGCAGCGCTCGACTTCACCGACAAAAATCACATGATCGCCCTCTTCGTAACGGCTGCGGTTAAAGCATTCAAAGCTGGCAGCGGCGCCGGCCAATAACGGCGCACCGCCGGCGCCCTCGACAAAATCCACACCGGCCCAGCGTTCGGCTTCTTTGCTGCCAAAGCGCCGCGCCAAGGCCTGTTGATCGGCGGCCAGAATGTTGATGGCGTAGTGCGAACCGGCGCTGAAAACTCCCAGTGAACCGGCGGCTTTGGCCAGGCTCCACAACACCAAGGGCGGGTTGAGGGAGACGGAATTGAACGAGTTGGCGGTCAGCCCGATCAATTCGCCTTGGTTGGTGCGCGCGGTCACGATGGTGACGCCGGTGGCGAACATGGCCAGCGAGTTGCGAAACTCGACTTGGGAAAAACTCGGTGGGCGGGCCGTGCGCCCAGGGACAGGAAAAGTCATGGACCTAATTTACCTGAATTGAACCCAGACCCGAGCTGACTCAGGTCCCGGACTCGACAGTCGGGACTTTATTTGGCAAAGAGCCGGCTCGGGTCGGCGAAGGCTTTGAATTCAACGGCGTTGCCACAGGGATCCAGGAAAAACATGGTGGCTTGTTCGCCCACTTGGCCTTTGAAACGGATGTGGGGCTCAATGACAAACGCGGTGTTCACGGCGCGCAATTTGTCGGCCATTTTGTTCCAGTCGTCCATTGACAACACCATGCCAAAGTGGCGCACCGGCACATTGTCGCCATCAACCGCGCTGGTGTTGCGGTGGCCCGCTTCGTCGGGCGCCAAGTGGGCAACGACTTGGTGACCAAAAAAATCAAAATCCACCCAGTCCTCAGAGGAGCGACCTTCGGGGCAACCGAGCAAGTCGCCGTAAAAAGCACGGGCTTTGGCCAGCGAAGTGACGGGAATGGCAAGGTGAAACGGGGCAAGCGCGGACATGGTCTCTCCAGAGAGCAGGGTTCAACAAAGGAGCAGAGTTTAGCGCCAGAGCCATTTCCCTGGCCCGCCTGCAGGATTCCCGCCGGTCGTTCAGCGCACCAGTAACACCGGGATCTTGCTCTGTGACAGAACCTGGGTGGCAACCGAGCCCATCACCAGGTTGACAAAAGTGCCGTGACCGTGCGAGCCCATGACCAGCAAGTCAAATTTGCCGGCCTGAGCGAACTTGATCATGGTCTCGGCGGCGTGACCAACTTTCCAACTGCTCTTGGCATCGATGCCGTGGCGCAGCAGAAACTTGGTCACGGGGCTGAGAATTTTCTCGGCTTCTTCCCGGTGGTATTGCTCGACAACTTCCTTGCCCACGGCTTGACGGGCCATGGGTGGCAGAACCGATTGGGCGGTGAATGCGGTGAAGCTGTTGTTGGCGGTAAACAGGTCTGCATGGGTGACCAAATAGGCCAGCATTTTTTTGGTGTGGCGGCTACCGTCTACGGCGAGAAGAATTTTCATAAGACCTCCTTGTTGTCTCAAGCCTATCGCTTTGAGGGGATTGCGGCAACTGTTTTTTGCGGCAAAAAAGCCTTGTGGGCTACTTCCATCAAGACTTCGCGCAGCCACTGGTGAGCGGCACTTCGGTGAACTCGGCGATGCCACAGGCTGTCGACGTGAACGCTGGGCACAGTAAAAGGCAGTTCGCGCAGCACCAGATCATCGGCAATACCGGTGACACGAACGAAGTGGCGCGGCAACACGGTCAATAAGTTGGAGTTGGCCACCACTCGGCCGGCGGTGAAAAACTGGTTCACGGTCAGCACAATGCGGCGTTGCCGGCCCAATGCAGCCAAGGCCTGGTCGGTGAATCCATGGGGTCGGCCGGAAAAGCTCACCAATAAATGGCGGGCGGCGCAAAACCGGTCCAGGCTCAATTCGCCCTGGGCTAGCGGGTGGTCGCGCCGCATCACGCAGACATATTCGCCTTGGTACAGACGCTGGTGGTAGAACGCGACGGCCTGGTCATTTTGTTCGCGCGCCGTCAAATCGGCCAGAACGGCGGGGAAATAGCCAATCGCAAAATCGGCCGATTCGGCGGTCAACAAAGCGCGTGGGTCGCGGGTTGACAGCGGTATCACGCGCAGCGAAATGCCCGGCGCGTCCCTATCCATCACTTCTACCAGGCCGGGAACCAGTTCGGCGGCGGTAGCGTCAGCCATGGCCAAAACAAACGTCTGGCTGGCCGAAGCGGCAATAAAGTCCGAGGGTGCCAGCGTGGACTGGAGCTGGCTTAAGGCCTCTTGTACCGAAGGCCAGATTGCCAGCGCGCGTGGCGTTGGCTCCAACCCTTGGCCGCTACGGCGCAGCAAATCGTCCCCCAGGGTGTCGCGTAATCGGCGCAAAGCGTTGCTGACGGCGGGTTGCGTCAACGAGAGCGTGTGGGCGGCACGGGTCAGGTTGCGCTCGGCCATCACCTCGTTGAAGACCCGTAGCAGGTTGAGGTCGAGGGTTCGGAAATTCAGAGGGTTCATGGTCTAAGCCTAGGAGCGAAGTAGGAGGCAGAGTTTGTGTATCACCAATGTGAATGTATTGCATCACAAAGATAAAGTTGAACCATATAAGCAAAAACCCTAATATCCACGTGTCGACCAAATTGGGTTCGGCACTCATAAAGGAATTCCACCATGACCAGCTTTGTTCACATTGATTACCCCACCGTGCATCCGGGCGTGACCCGTGCTGAGGCGTTTGTTGCCGTTGTGCAGCAAGGGCTAAAAGGGCTTAACGGCACCAAGAGCTTGGCGGCATTGTTGCTCGCGGCCATGGTCGCTGCGCTGGTGGTGGTGGCCGATCAGCTGGTTGATACCTGGGACGATGGCCATTTGCTGGCGGCCTGGGTGTTGCTGTGCTCTTTGGGTTTTGCCATGATGGCGCTGCTGGCCGATTCGGCCCGTGCCGTATCCGACAGCATTGTTCGGCGTGTTGGTGTCTGGGCCCAAGCCCGTGCCCGCGCGCGTGCGGATAGCCGGATGTGGGAAATAGCCCAAAAAGACCACCGCGTGATGGCTGACATTCAAGCTGCAATGACTCGCTCGCAAGTCGAATAAGCGCCTTGTGCAACAAAAAAGCCACCTTCGGGTGGCTTTTTTGTTGCTGCAGACCTGAAAGGCTGAGGGCTGGCCGACATGCTCAGCTCGCCAAGCGTTCCTCAATTTTCTTCTTGGTGGCAATCAGCTCTTGCGGCAGGTGGTGGGCCAGTTGCTCAAACAAGGCGCTGTGTAAGCGCATTTCTTGGCACCAGGCGGTTTTGTCGATCTGGGTAGCAATGTCGAATTGCGCCGGGCTGAAGTCCAGACCGGTCCAGGTGACTTCGTCATAAGCGGGGCTGACACCAAACACATGCTCTTGGCCCTGGGCTTTGCCTTCGATGCGGTCAATCATCCACTTAAGCACACGCATGTTTTCGCCATAACCGGGCCAGACAAACTTGCCAGCCTCGTCTTTGCGAAACCAGTTGGTGGTGTAAATGCGCGGTAAGCGAGCGCCACTGGCACCGAGTTTTTGGCCCAGATTGAGCCAGTGCTGGAAATAGTCGCTCATGTGGTAACCGGTAAACGGCAGCATGGCAAAGGGGTCGCGCCGCACCACGCCTTCCTGGCCGACGATAGCAGCTGTGGTCTCCGAGCCCATGGTTGCCGCCATGTAAACGCCTTCGACCCAGTCGCGTGCTTCGGTCACCAGTGGTACGGTAGTGGAGCGTCGACCGCCGAAAATGAAGGCGTCAATGGCCACACCAGCCGGATCGTCCCAGGCTGGATCGAGTGCTGGATTGTTCAGCGCAGTGACCGTAAAGCGGGAGTTAGGGTGGGCGGCTTTGGCGCCGGTTTGCTTGGCGATCTCGGGCGTCCAGTCGCGGCCTTGCCAGTCGATCAAATGAGCGGGCACAGGGGCATCTTTTTCCAGACCTTCCCACCAAACGTCGCCGTCATCGGTCAGCGCTACATTGGTGAAAATCACATCCTGATTCAGGCTGGCCATGCAGTTCGGGTTGGTCAGGGTATTGGTACCCGGTGCCACGCCAAAATAACCGGCCTCGGGGTTGATGGCGTAGAGCCGACCGTCTGCGCCCGGTTTGATCCAAGCAATATCGTCGCCAATGGTGGTGACTTTCCAGCCATCAAAACCCGCTGGAGGCACCAGCATGGAGAAGTTGGTTTTACCGCAGGCGCTGGGGAATGCCGCCGCCACATGGTATTTTTTCCCCTCAGGTGAGGTGACGCCCAGGATCAGCATGTGCTCGGCCAGCCAGCCGGCCTCTCCCTCGGCATCAGCCGCAGCAGCTTGGCCCATGGTCGATGCAATGCGCAGGGCGAAACATTTTTTGCCCAACAAGGCGTTGCCGCCATAGCCCGAACCGTAGCTCCAGATTTCCCGAGTCTCGGGGTAGTGAACGATGTACTTGGTGCAGTTGCTCGGCCAAACCACATCGGCTTGACCCGCAGCCAAAGGTGCGCCTACCGTGTGCAGGCAGGGAACGAACTCGCCGGCCACACCCAACACGTCATACACCGCTTTGCCCATGCGCGTCATGATTTTCATGTTGACAGCGACATAGGGACTGTCGCTGAGTTCGATGCCGATGTGGGCAATGTGTGAACCCAAAGGGCCCATCGAGAACGGCACGACATACATGGTGCGCCCCTTCATGCAGCCGTCAAACAGCGGCTGTAGAGTGGCACGCATTTCAGCTGGAGCGACCCAGTTATTGGTCGGCCCGGCGTTGACTTCTTTTTCGCAACATATAAAGGTACGGTCTTCTACCCGTGCCACATCGCTGGGGTCGGAGTTGGCTAGAAAACTGTTGGGTCGCTTGAGCGGATTGAGGCGTTTGAGGGTGCCGGCGCTGACCAGCTGGTCGCACAGGCGCTGGTATTCTTCATCGCTACCGTCACACCAGTAAATTTGATCGGGCTTGCACAGTGCCGCCATGTCGGCGACCCAGGCGATAAGTTTGGCATTTTTAACGTGGATTGGGGCCTGAATTGACAGGCCGTGCATCGCGGGTGAGTTCATTAAAAAGCTCCGGAGTCAAGTTTAAAAATCGATTTTCCGAATACGCCGAATCATTGCGTAACGCTGTCAGGGGCATTGGGAAAATAGATTATTTTGAAGCTTCTTCGCCGATAAAAGGGATGCAGCATACTCCCAACGCTGACCCAATACCAGACAGGCAAACCCTAGGGATGATTTAGCCCGGGTGGGTGCTGGAGTCAATGCTGGGGCGGCTCATTTTTCTGAGCCCGCATCGGGTGTGTGGGGACTGGCACAGCGGCCTGTGCAACGGGCAAGACCTAGCCTGCGCGTTGTGCAGGCGCTGTCAGCTTGGGGTGAAACTTGTTGCTTCGTGCTGCGACCGCAGTTTGCCACGCAAGGAACACACATCTGTTGGCACAGATGTGAGAACGAACAAAAGAACGAACGAACTCAGGCCAGGAAAACGGCGATGAACGCCAGCAAAAACATCAAGACGCCGCCAACCAGGGGCAAAACGAAGTGAATCAAAGGAACCACTGACTCAATGGCGTCAGTGGTGTGGGCGACTTGCGAGCTGGTCTGATGACTGGACATGAGGACTCCGTGGATTTCAGAAAATTTTGCAGGCCAAATTCTACTGGGAATCGCCTCACTTGTCTAGCCGCTGAACGCGCATCCGCTTTTCGCTAGCAAAAAATTAATAGTAAGGAGGGCTTCCATCTTGGTGCAGTCTGCGCTATGGTCAATCTCGTCTAGCTCAAAGGGGCATGGGAGATGGTGAAACGTTCGCCGTTCGAGGTCGTCAAAGGGCAGCTGCTGTCGCCCGGGATCAAGGATGCGCCAGTGCTTGATCTGATGTGCACCCATTTTGTCCTGACCTTGTTGACTCGACAAGGGACGGGTTTTGATGCCCGGCGCGATTTGAACGGTGTGTTGGCCTTGGCCGGACGCCATTTGGTGTGGCCGGTCCCGGTGCTGCTGCGCTTGCGAGAATTTTTAGAGCGTCGTTGTGCCGCCAACCCGGTTTGGCGTGGTCAAGGAAAACTCGAAAATCCGGAATTTCTATCGCGCTATGGCAGCTGGCAGGGCCTGTATGAAGAAGGAACGCTGTTCTTTTACCTCGATGAGTATGTCAAGGATCAGGCCAAGGATTTCATTTGCGTCCTCTCGGCCACGGCGGCCTGGCTTGGACCAGCACTTAAGAAGCAATCCAGTTTGGTCGAAAAAAATATCGATGCACTCGCTGGATTGCTGCAGCTTAACCAAGCCGAGCGGGCCTTGTTGCTGTATGGCACGTTGGCCCGCTATCAACGCGAAGTGCGCAGTCTGTTACTGGAGTTCAAGGTCAACACGGCGCCTGAGGCCTATGCGGCCATTGCAGAAGTCGCAGGCGTCAATCCTGCTGACATCGGTGACGCCTTGCGAGCGGGTTCACGGTTGGAGCGGATTGGACTGATTGAGAGCCTGATTTCAGAACATAACATCACCGACTTGGCCGATCTGATGAAGGTCAGTGAAAAACTGCCGCCGGTGCTGATGCGACAGTACCGCGATCAAGCTGAACTGATGGCGGTGTTTACCCGGCCGGCGGCAAAAAGCGGCTTGAATTTGAATGACTTTTCATTTGTATCAGAAGATGCCCAGGTGCTGATGGACTTGTTACGCAATGCGGTTGAGCGCAAGGAGGCGGGCGTCAATGTGTTGCTGTATGGCCCGCCAGGAACCGGGAAAACCGAGCTGGCGCGCGTGGTGGCACAAGCCGCTGGCTTGGAGTTGTTCGAGGTGGAGTACGCAGACCGTGATGGCAATGCTTTGAGCGGGCGCGACCGCTATCGCTCATTACAAATTGCCCAGGTGTTTCTCAAGGGCGGCGCCCACTCTGCCTTGTTGTTTGATGAGGTTGAAGATGTGTTCCCAGCGGTAAGCTCGCAGGCCGCTCAGATGCTGGCGCGTGCGGAGCAGGTGGTTGCGCCAGGCAAGGGCAGCATCAATGGCAAGGCGTGGGTCAATCAGATTCTGGAGTCCAACATTGTGCCCACGCTCTGGGTGACCAATCGCATCGAGCAGATTGACCCGGCATTTCGGCGGCGCTTTGCCTATCACCTGGAGCTCAAGTCGCCGCCGCCGGGCGCGCGCGAAGAGTTGGTGCGCAAAGCGCTGGCAGGTGTTAGCGTCAGTGAGACCTTTATCGCGCGTTTGACTGAACGCAAAGGACTGACGCCGGGCCAAATTCGAACTGCGGTCAGATTCGCTGGATTGGTCAGTCCGAGCTGTCTCGAAGCAAATACCGAGCCGGCAGGGGCACTGGAGGGTTTGATCGAGCGACAACTCAGACAGGCGGATCGCGCCCTGGGCCGGCGCCCAGATGACATGCCGGCGCGGCGCCGGATGACGCACTACGACTTGGCAATGCTCAACGTCGAATCGCGTTTTGAGTTGCCGCGTATCGTGCAAGCCTTGCAGGCTCAGGGTCATGGAACTTTGTGTTTTTATGGCGATCCCGGCACCGGGAAAACGGCCTTGGCCGAGTACATTGCTGAAACCCTGAGTCGCCCCTTGTGCATCAAACAAGCCAGCGACTTGATGAGTAAGTACATCGGTGAAACCGAACAAAACATGGCGGCCATGTTTGCCGAGGCTGAGGCGGAGGGGGCTGTTTTACTGCTCGATGAGGCGGATAGTTTTCTGCAAGACCGCCGCGCAGCTCAGCGCACCTATGAGGTGACCGAAGTCAATGAAATGCTCCAGGGCATGGAGCGGTTCAATGGCATTTTCATTTGCACCACCAATATGATGGACGCCATTGATCAAGCCGCTTTGCGCCGGTTTGCTTTCAAAATCAAATTCAATCCGTTGACCCAAGAACAGCGCGAAACCATGTTTACCGTGGAGGCTTTGGCGGGGGATCTGATGCGGTTGACCTCGGACTTACAAGCTGATTTGGCGCGGCTGGATCAGCTCTGTTTGGGGGACTTTGCCGCCGTCAAGCGCCAGGCCAGCGTGTTGGGCGTTGAGCTCAACGAACACGAGTTTCTGAGCCAGTTGGCGGTCGAACACCGCATCAAACCCCAGGTTCGGGAAGCCCGCGGGATGGGGTTTTTACGCCCTTGAACAAGGGTTTACCCCGATTTTCGGGGGCTAAAGTCAATATTTTGACGGATGGCGTCAACCAATGACCTAGTTCGAGCGTGATAGCACCAATCGGATGTGCAAACCATCCTTTCTCCTTAATTTGGACCGGCTGCTATGTATAAAGACCAGATCAAGGTGCCTGACAAAGGCACTTACAAGCGACAACTGTTTGAGCGTTGGGCCGATGAGTTTCAGCGCACCCATGCCGATCACATGGCCTATATTGCCTTGAACTTCGCCGGAACCCTGGACGCCTGCCGCAGCAAGTTTCAAGCGCTGATCCAGTACCACCGGCAACACGCCGACGACAGCTCCGGCGGTGAGCGTCATAGCCGGGCGATTGCACGATTGCAAAACACCATGAGTGGTGCGGCGATGTCGTTTGAAAGCTGCTTTCGTAGAAACTAGTGGGCTTGCGGGACAGACCTTTAGCTCTGTCCCCAACAATTCGTAGCTGTTGGCTGTTCGGCTTGCGGGACAGACCTTTAGATCTGTCCTCAACACTTTGTAGCTGTTGGAAGTTTGGCTTGCGGGACAGACCTTTAGCTCTGTCCCCAACATTTCGCCTTCCCCCCCGGTTCTTCAGGCCGACATAGCCACTACCCGCAGCACCTCTTGGGCATAGGCCTGCATTTTTCTCTCCCCAATTCCGCTGATTCCCTGCAAATCGTCCAGTGTTTGCGGGGCGAGATCAGAGATAGCAGCCAGGGTGGCATCATGAAAAATCACATAGGCCGGTAGTTTGTGTTCGCGTGCCACTTCGGCCCGCCACGCTTTAAGCGCGGCAAAACGGGCTTGACCCGCCGGATCGAGCGCGGCGCCGGCCTGCGACACCGCTGTGCTGGCGCGTTTGGCTTTACGCCCAGGTGCATGGGACACCGATTCGCGTAATTTGATTTGAACCTCGCCCTTGAGCACGGCGCGCGAGCCCTCAGTCAGGGTCAAGGTGTTGTAGGCCCCGGCGTCGACATCGACCGCACCGATGGCGATCAATTGCCGCAGAACACCACGCAACTGGTTTTCACTAAAAGCCGAGCCTACCCCGAAAGTGCTGAGTTCGGCATGACCAAACTGGGTCACTTTGTCGGTGGTTTTGCCGCGCACGATGTCCATCAAGTGGCCCGCACCAAAACCGATGCCACTCATTTGCTGGACGCGGTAAATAGAGCTCAGAAGTTTGCGCGCGGCATCAGTCCCATCCCAGACCGAAGGTGGGCTCAGGCAATTGTCGCAATTGCCGCAGCGTGAACCGTAGCGGCCGGTGTAATCTTCCCCGAAGTAGGCCAACAGCCGAACGCGGCGGCAATCGGTGTGTTCGGCCAGCGACAGCAGGGCATCGAGTTTGCCGCGCATCACTTGCTTGAACGCTTCGCCAGCTGGACTTTCATCGATCATGCGACGTTGATTAACCACGTCTTGCAGGCCATAAGCCATCCAGGCATTGGCTGGCGCCCCGTCTCGACCCGCGCGGCCAGTTTCTTGGTAATAGCCTTCGATATTCTTGGGCAGGTCGAGGTGGGCCACAAAGCGCACATCGGGTTTGTCGAAACCCATGCCAAAAGCTATGGTGGCGACCATCACGATGCCATCTTCGCGTAAAAACCGATCTTGATTGGATTGACGGAGTTTGGCGTCCAAGCCAGCGTGGTAGGGCAAGGCTGTGATGCCGGCCTGATTCAAAGTCTGGGCCAGGTCCTCCACCTTGCGCCTGGACTGGCAATACACCACGCCGGCGTCGCCGGCGTGCTCTTGGGCGATGAAACGCAGCAGTTGCTGGGTCGCCTCCTTTTTCTCGACCAGTCGGTATTGGATATTGGGCCGATCAAAACTGCTGATGAATTGCCGGGCATCTTGCAATTGCAAGCGCTCCAGAATGTCCGCTCGGGTCAGTGCATCGGCCGTCGCGGTCAGCGCAATCCGGGGCACGCTGCTAAAGCGCTCATGCAACACACACAGGGCGCGGTATTCAGGTCTGAAATCGTGACCCCATTGGCTGACGCAATGTGCCTCATCAATGGCGAACAGACTGAGTTGGCCGCGTTGCTGCAAAGAGTCCAGCAGCGCCAGAAAACGCGGCGTGGTGACGCGCTCCGGTGCGGCATAAAGCAAGGTGATGTCGCCGCGCAGCATGGCGCTTTCAACTTGGGCCGCTTCTTGCGAACTCAGCGTTGAATTCAGAAAGGCGGCGCTAACGCCAGCCTCGCTCAAGGCGCCAACCTGGTTGTACATCAAAGAAATCAGGGGGGAGATCACCACGCTTATTCCGTGACCAGACCGCTGGCGCGCAATGGCCGGGACCTGATAACAAAGGGACTTGCCGCCGCCAGTGGGCATCAGAACCAAGGCATCGCCGCCGCTCACCACATGATCGATGACGGCTTGCTGCGGGCCGCGAAACTGGTCGTAGCCAAACACTTCGCGCAAAATTTCCAGAGAAGTCAAAATCCGTTGCCCTAAGACCAGTCAAGCGAGACTACATTTGGACCCAAGGCAGGCCGTCAAAGCGCCAGCCATTGCGGCTGGAGCGCTGAAACGCATCGTTCAAATCACCCTCAAAACCATGGAGCATATTGAAGACTTGGCTGTAGCCAGCGTCTTCTAAGGCGACGGCGGCGGCAACCGAGCGCGTGCCACTGCGACAAAACATCAATAGGGGACGATCGAGCTGGGCGTTGGTCTCGTGCGAAACAGCCGCTACAAACTGGGCGGGATCGGGAACAAACTCGGGGTATTCGTACCAAGGAATATTCAGTGCGCCGGGCGGACGGCCTACGTACAGTGATTCAATCTCCATACGCACATCGAGTAACAGGGTGTCAGGTTGGTGTTGCAGTAGGGCCCAGGATTCTTGGGGCGATAAATTTCTCATGACCCTATTGTCGGGGTTTCTACAATAGGCCACTTATGAAAAGTATCCATTACACCCGGGGCCAGTCCTTACCCGGACTGTTGGCGCACAGGATCATGATTCTGGACGGCGCCATGGGGACCATGATTCAACGATTGCGCTTGAGCGAGACGCAATACCGGGGCGAACGGTTCAAGAACTTTGGGCTGGACGTCAAAGGCAATAACGAGTTGCTGTCGCTGACCCGCCCGGAACTCATCAGTGAGATTCACGAAGGCTACCTGGCCGCCGGAGCCGACCTGATCGAAACCAATACTTTTGGTGCCACCAGCGTGGCCCAAGCCGATTACGGCATGGGCGATTTGGCGCGCGAGATGAATCTGGCTTCGGCCCGCTTGGCCCGCGCCGCTTGTGACAAGTTCTCCACTGCGCAGCGCCAGCGCTTCGTGGTCGGAGCCTTGGGCCCCACGCCAAAAACTGCCAGTATCAGCCCCGATGTCAATGATCCGGGAGCCCGCAACATCACGTTTGAGCAATTACGCCTGGCCTATTACGAACAGGTGCAGGCTTTGGTCGAAGGGGGCAGTGATGTACTGGTGGTGGAAACCATTTTTGACACACTTAATGCCAAAGCGGCGTTGTTTGCGATTGACGAATACTTTGAGTCCAGCGGCGAGCGCTTGCCCCTGATCATCAGCGGCACGGTGACTGACGCGTCGGGGCGCATTCTGTCGGGCCAAACCGTCACCGCTTTTTGGCACAGCGTACGCCACGCCCAGCCGCTGGCTGTGGGCCTGAACTGCGCCTTGGGCGCGGCCCTGATGCGTCCCTACATTCAGGAGTTGGCGCGGGTGGCGGACGACACCTTCATCAGCTGCTACCCCAACGCGGGCCTGCCCAACCCGATGAGCGAGACCGGGTTCGATGAAACGCCAGAAGTCACCTCACGCCTGCTGCGTGAATTTGCCGCCGAAGGCCTGGTTAATATCGTGGGTGGTTGCTGCGGCACTACGCCCGAGCACATCGCGGCCATTGGTGAGGCGATCATGCCTTTGCCAGCGCGCGCTCGAGTGCAGAATTTATTCTATCGAGATGCTGCATGAGGCTCTAGAATAAGCAGCATCCAAGGAGCGTTGCAGCGAGGCCCTTTTGTTTTTAGGTCCCCGCCAGGCTTGGATGTCCCAACGGCGCTCACCTGACCCTTGTCAACAACAGGTGAGCCGCATGTCTGAAGTTTTGCTACCCGCTATGCGTTTGTCTGGCCTAGAGCCGGTGCTGATTGGCGCCCCCCAAGCAGTTGGAGACGGCGCTGAAGCGCCATCCCCCAGAGCCACCTTTGTCAACATCGGCGAGCGCACCAATGTCACGGGATCCAAGGCCTTTGCTCGAATGATTTTGAACGGCGAGTATGAGCAGGCGTTGGCCGTTGCGCGGCAACAGGTGGAAAACGGGGCGCAGATCATCGACATCAACATGGATGAGGCCATGCTGGACAGCCAGGCCGCGATGGTGAGGTTTCTCAACCTGATTGCCTCCGAGCCCGACATCGCGCGGGTGCCCATCATGATCGACAGCTCCAAGTGGAGCGTTATCGAGGCTGGCTTGCGCTGTGTCCAAGGTAAGCCCGTCGTTAACTCGATCAGCATGAAAGAGGGTGTTGCGGCATTTAAGCGCCAGGCCCAGTTGCTGCGACGCTATGGTGCGGCAACGGTGGTGATGGCTTTTGATGAGGCCGGTCAGGCCGACACTTACCAGCGAAAAATAGAAATTTGCGAACGTGCTTACCGAATCTTGGTCGATGAAGTTGATTTTCCACCCGAAGACATCATCTTCGATCCCAATATCTTTGCCGTTGCCACTGGCATTGAGGAACACAACAACTACGCAGTTGATTTCATCAATGCCACGCGCTGGATAAAGCAGAATCTGCCCGGCGCCAAGGTGTCGGGCGGCGTCAGCAATGTGAGCTTTTCGTTTCGCGGCAACGACCCGGTGCGCGAGGCCATTCACACCGTGTTTTTGTACCACGCCATTGCAGCAGGAATGGACATGGGCATCGTCAACGCCGGCATGGTCGGGGTTTATGACGAGATCGAGCCCGAGTTACGGCAGCGGGTCGAGGACGTGGTGCTGAATCGAACGCCTGTTTACAAGTCGGGTGAAGCACGGCATTCCGCTGGCGAGCGCTTGGTTGAAATTGCCGAACAAGCCAAAGGATCAGCCCGCGATGAGGGACAGAAAAACCTCTGGCGTGGCACGCCAGAGCAGCCCGTGTCGGTGCAAGAGCGGCTCAGTCACGCCCTGGTGCGTGGCATCAACGATTTCATCGTGGCCGATACCGAAGAGGCTTACCAAGCGATAGCAGCCCGGGGCGGACGCCCTTTGCATGTCATAGAAGGACCGTTGATGGATGGCATGAACATCGTGGGTGATTTGTTCGGGCAGGGCAAGATGTTCTTACCCCAAGTGGTCAAAAGCGCACGTGTGATGAAGCAGGCGGTGGCGCATCTGATTCCCTATATCGAAGAGGAAAAGCGGCAGGACGAAGCAGCAGGGCGCGATGTCCGGACCAAGGGCAAGATCGTGATTGCCACCGTCAAGGGTGACGTCCACGACATTGGTAAAAACATTGTGACCGTGGTGTTGCAATGCAATAACTTCGAAGTGGTGAACATGGGTGTGATGGTTCCTTGTCATGAAATTTTGGCACGCGCCAAGGTCGAAGGGGCGGACATCGTGGGTTTGTCGGGACTGATCACACCCAGCCTGGAAGAAATGCAGGTGGTGGCCGCAGAGATGCAAAAGGACGATTATTTCCGCATCAAAAAAATCCCGCTGTTGATTGGCGGTGCCACCACCTCGCGGGTCCACACGGCGGTCAAAATAGCGCCGCATTATGAAGGCCCCGTGGTCTATGTGCCCGATGCTTCGCGCAGCGTCAGTGTGGCGCAGAGTTTGTTGAGCGATAAGGCCAGTGCCTATGTGGCCGAGCTTAATGCCGACAACGAGCGGGTGCGAACCCTGCATGCCAACAAGAAACAACTTCCATTGTGGTCATTGGCCCAGGCCAGGGCGAACAAAACCCCCATCGATTGGGCTGGCTTCAAGGCGCCGGTGCCGAAATTTCTAGGTCGTCGCATGTTCAAAAACTTTGACTTGACCGAGCTGGCGAAATATATCGACTGGGGGCCATTTTTCCAGACTTGGGACTTGGCCGGGCCATTCCCGGCGATTCTGCGCGACGAGGTGGTGGGCAGCGAAGCGGTTAGGGTCTATGCCGATGCCCAGACCATGCTCAAGCGCTTGATCGAGGGGCGCTGGTTGAGTGCCAATGCTGTTGTGGGGTTGTACCCGGCCAACAGCGTCGTTGATGACATCGAACTCTACACCGATGAGTCGCGCAAGCAGCTGGCGCTGACTTGGTTCGGCTTGCGCCAGCAAAGCGAAAAACAGGAAATCGACGGCGTCATGCGGCCCAGTCGTTGCCTGGCCGATTTCGTGGCACCAAAAGGGCAGGCGCCGGACTATGTGGGAATGTTTGCTGTGACCGCAGGACTTGGCGTCGAGCGACAGGAAAAGAATTTCATGGATGACCACGACGATTATTCAGCCATCATGCTCAAAGCCTTGGCTGACCGGCTGGCCGAAGCCTTTGCCGAATGCCTGCACCAGCGGGTTCGCACCGATTTATGGGGTTATGCGGCGCAGGAACAACTGAGCTTGGAGCAATTGATTGATGAAAAATACCAGGGTATTCGGCCAGCCCCGGGCTACCCCGCTTGCCCGGATCACAGCGTCAAGCAAGCGATGTTTGATGTGTTGCAATGCGACGAAATCGGCATGACGCTGACCGAGAGTTTGGCCATGTTACCGGCGGCCAGTGTCAGCGGTTTTTATCTGGCGCATCCGCAGTCCAGTTATTTCAATGTGGGCCGGATTGGCCAAGACCAACTGCAAGACCAGTCGGCACGCCGAGGACTGAAACAGGAACATCTCCAACGCTTGTTGGCGCCAAATCTTTGAACGCCTGCTGAGCTGGCTTGGCGCGCTGAATCGGCCGCTCAAGTTCGCCCTACCCCTTTGTTCAGGAGTGGGCCAAGCAGGTCCATCGGCAACGGGAACACCAAGGTCGAGGTTTTGTCGCCGGCTACCTGTGTCATGGTTTGCAAGTAGCGCAGCTGCATGGCTTCGGGTTGTTGCGCCAGGGTGCGAGCCGCTTCCAGCAGCGCAGCAGCAGCTTGTTTTTCGCCCTCGGCATGAATGACTTTGGCGCGCCGTTCACGCTCAGCTTCGGCTTGACGCGCAATGGCGCGAATCATGGATTCGTTCAGGTCAACGTGCTTGATTTCGACATTGGTGACCTTGATGCCCCAGCCATCGGTCTGGGCGTCAAGAATGCGTTGCAAATCAAGATTGAGCCGCTCGCGCTCGGCCAGCATCTCATCGAGTTCGTGTTTGCCCAGCACCACACGCAACGTGGTTTGTGCCAGTTGACTGGTGGCCATCAGGTAGTTCTCAACCTGAATAATGGCTTTTTCCGGATCAACCACGCGGAAAAACACAACGGCATTGACTTTGACCGAAACGTTATCGCGCGAAATTACATCTTGTGGTTCGACGTCCATGGTGATAACCCGCAAATCCACCCGTACCATTTTTTGGATACCCGGAATCAGTAACACCAGTCCTGGCCCTTTGACTTTCCAAAAACGCCCGAGCTGAAACACCACGGCGCGTTCGTATTCCCGCAGTATCCGAACGGAACTGACAAACAGCGCTACCCCGAACAACAGCAAGGGGAACAAGACATTGACCAAGTCCAAATTAAGAGAGATGTTCATGATGGATTTCCTTTCGTCATTAGCGCGTTGTCGACTTGCACTTCCAGCGTCATTCCTTTGCGACCGGTCACGCGGACCGTTTGTCCGACGTACATGGGTGAAGGGCTGCTCACGCGCCATCGTTCACCCAAGACTTCGACCCACTGTTGGTCGCCGACCTCCAGCATCACGCCGCAGGCACCGACCCAGCTTTCCTGGATCACGGGGCGACGGCGTAGCTTGAGGGCCAAACCACCGCCGAATATGACCAATGCGCCCGACAGCAAGGCCAAGCCCATCAATAACGACAGGGGCACACCGAAACCGGGCAGCTCGTTGTCAAACAACAACATTCCGCCGATGACAAAGGCCAAGATGCCGCCAGCGCCCAGTAGTCCAAAACTTGGCGCCATCAGCTCGGCCACGAACAAGGCAACGGCCAGCAGCAGCAAAGCAAGGCCGGCGTAATTGATGGGTAACATCTGCAGAGCAAACAAGGCCAATAACAAGCAGATGGCGCCAACCACACCAGCCACGCCGAAGCTGGGCGAGGCGAGTTCGAACAGCAAGGCATAAACACCCAGCATCATGAGCAGCATCGCCATGCTCGGCTGGCTGATGATCGAGAGCAAACGATGCCGCCAGTCAGGCGGCTGGACCTGAAACGCTAGGCCACGGGTCATGAGTTGGGTTGGCACGCCAACGAGTTGCACTGTCCGGCCATCGATTTGTGTCAGCAGATCGTCCAGGTCTTTGGCAATCATGTCGATCACTTTGTCTTTCAAAGCCTCGTTGGCCGTCAGGCTGACGGCCTCACGCACGGCACGTTCGGCCCAGACTGCGTTGCGCCCATGCATTTGAGCCAAGCCGCGAATCAAAGCGGCCGCATCATTGATCTGCTTGGTGCTCAGGGTATCGCTGTTCTTGGTTTTGTCGGCTGGTGCCTCCAAGCCCGGGTGTGGCGCAGGTGCAGGCTTGACCCCGCTGCCGGGCATAGCAATGGCCACGGGCGTTGCGGCGCCGAGCGTTGTGGCCGGCGCCATGGCGGCAATATGGGCCGCATACAAAATGTAAGTTCCGGCGCTGGCGGCGCGCGCGCCTTCGGGTCGAACATAAACGGCAACCGCGACCGGGGAGGCCAGAATAGCCTGGATGATTTGCCGCATCGAAGTGTCCAGTCCGCCAGGGGTGTCGAGTTCGATCACCAGCAGGGGCGCTTGGGCTTTGGCCGCTTTGGCAATCCCGCGAACGATGTAATCGGCGCTGGCTGGACCGATGGCATCTTGGAGTTGCAACACCGGCACAGGCGAGGCCTGCCCTGACAAGGTCAGCAGCATCAACCCAGCCCAACAAAATCCGCGCAGCGTTGTCATACCCCTTTAGTAAAAGCATGTTGAGCTGGAAATACCAGCCCCGCTAGGGTCGATCTTTGAAGTTTTCAGATGGCTTGTCGATACTGCAAGAGTCAGGGGCCCAGTTTGTGGTCCCGTTCAAGGAGCTGTGATGAAAACCAAGCTTGAAAAAATGCCGGGTTCTGGTGCAGCCGACCAATCTTGGGTCGTTGTGGCTGCCGTGCTAGGTGTTGCGGTGCTCGCACTCGGTGGTATTTTGCTGTTCCAGCAACCTCAAACCATGGGGCCGGAGCAGGCCTTGATGTCGGCGCCACCCAGAGCGGGGTCGGTGGTGGAGAAGGAGTCGATGGCCAAGGACAGGCCGAGCAAGGCCGTAGTACCTGCAACGCCAGCAGTGGTTGCCAGCGTCAAGCCGCTGTGTGCCCATTGCGGGACGGTGATTGCTGTTACCGCCGTTGAGCGGGAAGGAGCTGCGAGCGGGCTGGGCGCGGTGGCCGGTGGCGTGTTGGGAGCCTTGGTTGGTAACCAAATTGGCAGTGGAAGCGGCCGCACGGCCACCACCGTTTTGGGCGCGGTTGGCGGCGGTTGGGCTGGCAATACGGCGGAGAAGAAAATGAAAAAAGTGCTCGTCTATCAAATCAGGATGCAAATGGACGATGGCTCCAGCCGCATGGTCGAGCAAATGAGTTCGGTCGCCGTGGGTGAGAAAGTCATCATCGAAGGCAACGCGTTGCGCCGAAATGACGGCAGCCTGAGTTCGCCTATGCCGGTTCAGCCGGGTAGCCAGCCGGCCGCCCCATCAGCCCCGGCGGGCGCGGGTTGAGGCTTGCAGTGACAGGCGTTGCGCCAGTACCAGCGACGCAACGCCGAGCAGCCCCCCAGCCAGCAACAGCCACAGACCATGGCGGTAACCGGCTTGCTGACTCCATAGCAAGCCCAGAACAAGTGGTGATGCGGCGCGCGCCAGTGCCGTGGGAAGGCCCAGCGCCCCATTGAGCGAGGCCACGTGGTCGCGGCTCACATATTGGGCGATGGCCGTGCCTTTGACGATGGTCAGCATGCCGTTACCCAAACCGAACAACAACACAAACAGGAAGACCAGCCAAAGTTGGCCCTCACCGAGCCAAGGCGACGCCAGCAAAGCGAACACGCCCAGTGGAATAAGCAAAGGGATGTGACGGTTGGCTTGGTGCAGGTCGAAGCGGTGTTCAAAAAAATACATCAAGGCGCGTCCGGCGACTTGAATCAGTCCTATGCTGGCGGGTATGGCAATGGCCCAGGCTTCGCCCAAGCCGTTTTCGCGCAGCAAACTCACCATGTGGGCGGGCAGTGCGGCGGTGACGGCCATCAGCAGCACGATAAACGCGCCAATCAACAAAAAAGGCGGGCTGCGCAAGAGCTGTGTCAGCTTGTCGTTCTGGTCCTGGACGCTCTTTGATTGCGGACCATGGGTGCGCGGTGCACCGCGTAGTGCCAGTGCGTGCAACGGTGCGCACAACAACAAATGAAGAGCGGCCAGCACCCACAAGGCGTGGCGCCAACCCAGGGCCTGAATCAGCCAGGCCGACAAAGGAATGAACACGGTGCTCGCCAGCCCACCTAGGAAAGTCATGGTGATGATGGCGCGCCGGTAATCCAAGGGAAAGCGACGCGTGACGACCGCGAAAACCGGCGGGTACAAGGTCGCGGCCAGTCCCGCACCCAGACCGAGCCAGACGGCATAAAACGCCCACGCCGTGCTAATTTGGCTGTGTAGCAGCAAGCAACAACCGATCAAAACCGAACCTGCGGTCATGACGAAGCGTTCATGACCGCGGTCGATCAAGCGACCTACGGGGTAGGCCAGCAGGCCCTCGGCCAGCAAGGCCAGACTGAAAGCCAGCGACGACTCGGCGCGATTCAGGCCTAGCTCGCGCTCCATTGGTTCCATCAAAACGGCAAAGGTGTAGAACACACTGCCCCAAGAAATGAGTTGTGCCAGCGAAAGCCAGCCGACCAAGCGGGCGTCGTAGGAGGGAGATCGGTGCATGGTCAAAATGTAACAGCGTCATCTTCTAGAATGGGCCTAGCTTGGCAGCGCTGGTCGTGCCACATCCAGAGAGCCCTATCCCAGTCATGCCCCCAGTCACTATCAGCCCATCGGCTGTTTCTGCGCAAACCCGGCGGTCCATTGTTTTACTGGCTTGCGCCACGTTTGCCAGCATGGCGATCCAGCGCATTTGCGATGCTATGTTGCCCGAACTCGCGCAGATTTTTTCGGTGTCGATCGCGCAGGCGGCGCAGGTGGTGTCGGTGTTCGCGGTGGTTTATGGCGTGGCCCAGTTGCTGCACGGGCCTTTGGGCGACCGATACGGCAAGTTTCGATGGGTGACGCTGGCGACTTTGGGCTGCAGTGTGGGCAGCCTCTTGTCGGCGCTAGCCGGGACCCTGGACGCCTTGATCGTGGCGCGCATGGTGACGGCTTTTTTCGCAGCAGCCATCATCCCCATGTCGTTGGCCTGGATTGGTGATGTTGTTCCTTACGAGCAACGTCAAGAAACCTTGGCTCTGACCGGTGTCGGAACCACCATGGGCATGGTCGGGGGACAGTTGTTGGGCGGATTGCTGACCGACACCTTGGGCTGGCGTTGGGCCTTTGTTTTTCTGACCCTGCTTTACCTGGTGGTGGGGGCTTTGCTGTGGCGTGATTGGGTAAGTCAAAAACAACGCATTCCCATCGCCACGCAGCAACTCGGTGACGCGCAGGCACTGCGACCGAGTTTCTCGCAGCAAGCGCTGCAAATTCTGACCGGAGCTTGGTCACGACGGGTCTTGTTAACCGCTTTGCTCGAAGGTACGGCCGGCTTTGGCGTGCTGGCCATTTGTGCTGCCCATTTGCATCAAACGCTGGGTCTGTCGCTGACGTCTGCTGGTGCGACCATGGCTTTATTCGGTGTGGGTGGTGCGCTTTATATGAGCTTTGCCCGACATTTGATTCGGCGTTTAGGGGAGCGGGGGCTGACCCAGCTTGGCAGTGCCGTGCTGGGGCTGTGCTTTATTTTGCTGGGCTTGACGGCTTACTGGCAGTTGGCTGTGGTGGCGAGTCTGGTGGGTGGCTTTTCGTTCTTCATGATGCACAACACGTTCCAGGCGCATGCGACTCAAATGGCGCCGGCGTCACGTGGTACGGCGGTCTCTTTGTTTGCTGCCTCGCTGTTCATGGGTCAGGCCCTGGGCGTGCTGTTGGCCGCCCACTTGAGTACGCTCATCGGTTCGGGTCGTGTGATCGTGTTGGGTGGTGTGGTGTTGATGCTGCTCGGTGCAGCCTTTTCAAAGGCCCTCAAACAACGCGAACAGTTGCTGGGCCAGTCGTGATCAGCCGCGAACCGAGCTGACTTGTCGGTATTGCAGAGCTTCGGCCACATGGGGCGATAAAACGCGATGGCTGGCCGCCAGATCGGCGATGGTACGCGCCACTTTGAGCGCGCGGTGGGTGCCACGGGCTGACCAACCCAGCTGCACGGCGGCACTGTTGAGAAAACCCAGGGCATCTGTGTCGAGCTGAATATGCTGGTCAATCTCCGCTCCGACCAAGGCCTGGTTGGCCTTGCCTTGTCGCTCAATAGCCAACAAACGTGCCGCATTGCAGCGATCCCGGATGCTGGCACTCGATTCACCCGGGGTGTTTTGCAACAGGTCGTGGGGATTCAGCGCAGGGACTTCAACCTGCAAATCGATTCGGTCCAGCAAGGGTCCGCTGAGCTTGGCTTGGTAGCGCGCCACCTGGTCTGGTGTGCAGCGGCAAGCGCGCCGGGCTGAACCCAGATAACCGCAAGGACAGGGGTTCATAGCGGCGATCAGCTGAAAGCACGCTGGGAATTCGGCGCGACGTGCGGCACGCGAGATGGTAATTGAACCGGTTTCCAGCGGCTCGCGCAAAGCCTCTAATGCAGCCCGAGGAAATTCGGGCAATTCATCGAGGAACAAAACGCCGTGGTGCGCCATGGAAATTTCGCCGGGTCGCGGCGGTGAGCCGCCACCGACCAGCGCCACTGCACTGGCAGAATGGTGCGGGTTGCAGGTGGGGCGCAAACTCCAGCGCGCCATGGA
Organism: Burkholderiaceae bacterium; assembly: GCA_049296795.1. Taxonomy (GTDB): domain Bacteria; phylum Pseudomonadota; class Gammaproteobacteria; order Burkholderiales; family Burkholderiaceae_C; genus CAXNKH01. Next base: position 56,861 of record JBAQTC010000006.1, on the reverse strand, counting down.
AAAGCGCCCGCTCAGACTGGCAATGGCGGCACTTTCCAGTGCTTCACGGGTGCTCATGGGCGGCAGCAAGCCGGCAAAGCGATGTGCCAGCATGGATTTGCCCGATCCCGGTGGCCCGACCATCAGCAAGGAATGATTTCCAGCAGCAGCGATTTCAAGCGCCCGTTTCGCGCCGGCCTGACCCTTGACGTCAGCCAGATCGAGGTGCTGGTCAGCAGGGGCTGTGGTTTGCACGCTGACTCGCTGCCAGTCAGAGGGGCTGGAGGCTGTGTCCTGAGCGGCAGCGTCGTGTCGAAATTGGCGAACTACATCGAGCAGGTGGTGCGCCCGGTACACAGTGGCGCCCGGCACCAGCGCGGCTTCTTCTGCGCTGCCCGGGGGCAACACCAGGGATGCCGGTTTGGGTTGTCCATGCAAGGCCAGCGCCATAGCCAGCGCCCCACGAACCGGTCGCAACTCGCCCGATAGCGACAACTCGCCGGCAAACTCATAATCCGCCAGTCGCGCGGGGTCAATCTGACCGCTGGCCGCCAGAATGCCCAGCGCAATCGGGAGGTCAAAGCGGCCCGAATCTTTGGGTAAATCGGCCGGAGCCAGGTTGACCGTCATGCGCTGGTTGTTCGGAAACTCCAGCCCCGAATTCTGAATGGCTGAGCGCACTCGCTCGCGCGCCTCCTTGACCTCGACATCGGCCAGACCCACCAGCGTCAAGCTGGGAAGGCCGTTGGCCAGATGAACCTCTACGGTAACGGCGACGGCTTCCAGCCCCGCCAGGGAGCGACTGTGTACCAAGGCTAGACTCATGATGAATATCCCCAAAAAAGTGCGCAACCGGTGGCACCCAGCTGGGTGGCGCACTATTGCGGTGCTAACTGTATATTTATACAGATAAATTAACGAGGGTAAACCCTTGGCGGTTGACGGGAATTGGCTTGGACGGAAAAGAAAATCTGGCACGCTTAATGCGTAAAGCTTGCGTCGGATATTTTTAACCTATGGAGAACCCATGAACTTTGCAAGCAAATCAGTCCTCGTTTTGTCCACCCTGATGGCCGCCACCGCCGCCATGGCCCAGGCCAAAGCCCCCGAGCCAGACTACACCCTGGCCTACAACGTCGGCGCGGTGTCTGAATACCGTTATCGCGGCATTGCGCAATCGAAGTTGCAGCCGGCTTTGCAGGGCGGCGTTGACTTCGCTCACAAAAATGGTTTTTACTTGGGTGCCTGGGGCTCTAGCATCAAGTGGATTAAAGAAGCTGGCGCCTCAGATGGCACTGTTGAGTTGGATATTTACGCTGGCTACAAGGGCGAACTCGTCAAAGATGTGGCTTACGACGTCGGCTATCTTCGCTATGAGTACGTCGGCAACAAGCTGGGCAATGTATCTGGCTTTGCAAATCCCAACACGGACGAGCTGTATGGCGCCCTGACTTTTGGCCCTGTGACGGCCAAGTACTCCCACAGTGTTTCAAACCTGTTTGGCACGCCCGACAGCAAGGGCAGTGGCTACCTCGATGTCACAGCCACTTTTGATCTGGGTGATGGCTGGTCAGTTGCCCCCCATGTCGGCCGCCAAAGCGTCAAAAACTTGAGCAGTGCATCCTATACCGACTACTCGCTCACACTGGGTAAAGATTTGGGCAATGGACTCTCAGTCAGTGCAGCTCTTTTGGGAACGGATGCATCCACCTCGGTGTATACGGTTAATGGGAAATACTTGGGTAAAGACGCCGTCGTGGTCGGCGCCAAATACAGCTTCTGATCTTCATTCCCTCACTTAGGAGATGCTATGAAACTTGTCACAGCCATTATCAAACCGTTCAAGCTCGATGAGGTGCGCGAAGCCCTCTCAGCGATCGGTGTGCAAGGCATTACCGTGACCGAAGTCAAAGGCTTCGGTCGTCAAAAAGGCCATACCGAGCTGTACCGTGGTGCAGAGTACGTGGTGGACTTTTTGCCCAAGGTCAAGATCGAGGCCGCTATTGCTGATGATCTGGTCGAGCGTGCGATTGAAGCCATTGAGGGCGCAGCCCGCACCGGCAAGATCGGCGACGGCAAGATCTTTGTTTACAACCTCGAGCAGGTGGTTCGCATCCGTACCGGTGAAACCGGTCAGGAAGCCTTGTAAGACCCAAGCCCAACCAAGAGAAATCAACATGAAAAAACTACTGGTCTCCCTCGCTTTGGGTTTGAGCCTGCTGGGCTTCGGCTCGCTGGCTCTGGCCCAAGCCCCTGCTGCTGCACCCGCAGCGGTTGCTGATGCAGCCAAGCCAGCCGCCGCACCGGCTACAGCTCCGGCCGCAGCCGCGCCCGCTGCTGCGCCTGAAGCAGCTCCCGCACCCGTGGCCAACAAAGGCGATGTGTCGTGGATGATTGCCGCAACAGCTTTCGTCATCATGATGTCAATCCCCGGCCTGGCCTTGTTCTACGGCGGCTTGGTTCGCAGCAAGAACATGCTGTCGGTGCTGATGCAGGTGTTTGTCACTTTCTCGATGATTGTTGTGCTGTGGTGCCTGTACGGCTACAGCCTGGCTTTCACGGAGGGCAATGCTTATATCGGTGGTTTGGACCGCATTCTGATGAATGGCCTGTTCGATCCCGTCAAGGGCGAATTCGCTATGGCAGCCACTTTCAGCAAGGGTGTTTACATTCCTGAGCTGTTGTTCATGGCATTCCAAGCCACTTTCGCTGCCATCACCTGCTGCCTGATCGTCGGCGCTTTTGCCGAGCGCATCAAGTTCTCGGCCATGCTGATGTTCATGGTGCTGTGGTTCACTTTCAGCTACACCCCGATCGCTCATATGGTCTGGTACTGGATGGGCCCTGACGCCTATGCCACCAAAGAAGTGGTCGATGCCATGAATGCCAAAGCCGGATTGCTCTGGGGTTGGGGCGCGCTGGACTTCGCTGGCGGTACCGTGGTGCACATCAACGCCGCTGTGGCGGGCTTGGTCGGTGCTTACATGATCGGCAAGCGTACCGGTTACGGCAAAGAAGCCATGGCGCCTCATAGCCTGACACTGACCATGGTCGGTGCCGCACTGCTGTGGGTGGGCTGGTTCGGTTTCAACGCCGGTTCGGCACTCGAAGCCAACAACACCGCGATTCTGGCTTTCATGAACACTTTCTCCGCCACCGCTGCTGCTGTGTTGGCCTGGTGTATCGGTGAAACCCTGATGCGCGGCAAGGCGTCGATGTTGGGTGCTGCGTCTGGCGCAGTCGCTGGCTTGGTGGCCATTACCCCAGCTTGCGGCAACGTTGGCTTGATGGGTGCCATCATCATTGGCTTCGTGGCTGGTTTTGCCTGCCTGTGGGGTGTCAATGGTCTGAAGAAGATGCTCGGTGCGGACGACTCGCTCGACGTGTTCGGCGTGCACGGTGTTGGCGGTATCGTCGGCGCCCTGTTGACCGGTGTCTTCAACAACCAGGCTCTGGGTGGCCCCGGCATTGTCAGCGACTGGGTGACGGCTACCGTTTCTTCCGTTCCGGTCATGGACCAGGTCTGGATTCAGTTGCAAGCGGTGCTGGTGACCATTGTCTGGTCGGCTGTGGTGTCCTTGATCGCTTACAAAGTGGTTGACCTCACCATCGGTCTGCGTGTCAGCGAAGAAGAAGAGCGCGAAGGCTTGGACATCTCGTCCCACGGCGAAACCGCTTACAACCGCTAATTTCAACAGCGACTGCCTTAAGGGCGGTTGCTTGGTGAAATACCGGAATGCAAAAACCCGCGAGAGCGACAGCTCTGGCGGGTTTTTTAATGCCTTATCGCGCACAATGCGGCAAAGGAGAGGCGGGTATGCGTTTATCCATTGAACTGGAATCGGGAAACTTCCGTTGCAGCATCAAGCCCGAATTGGGCGGTTGCATTGCGGGTCTGTGGTTTGGCGACATCCCGGTGCTGCGCTCGACCCCGGCATCGCTGCTGACGTCGGTGCGTCAAGCGGGCAGCTATCCACTGGTTCCTTATTCCAATCGCTTGGCCCATGCCAAGTTGAAATGGGCGGGCACCAGTCATCCCCTGGTGCAAAACAACAGTGGCGAGCCGCACGCAATTCACGGCGTGGGTTGGCAGCGGCCCTGGCAAGTGCTCGAACAAGAGAGCAACTTTGCCTTGCTGTCGTATGAGCACAAAGCCGACCCGTCCTGGCCTTTTGCTTTTGACTGCTCACAAGCCTTTCGACTCACGCCGCAGGGCCTGGAACTGAGCTTGAGCATCACCAACCAAGGCAATGTGGCGGCCCCGGCGGGCTTGGGCTGGCACCCTTTCTTTGTCAAACGCGATGCCAGCCACATTGCTTTTGATGCGACGGGACGCTGGGAAATGGGAACAGACAAGCTGCCGACGCACCTGGAGGCACACCACGGCCTACAACAAGCTTGCGCTGACTTGGTGGTCGATCACTGCTTTGAGGGTTGGCGTGGTGTGGTGGCGCTGCACGACACTGCGCTGCAAATTGAAATCAGTTCCAGCTTGAAACATCTGGTGGTCTACACCGATCCAAGCAAGGACTTTGTGGCGATTGAGCCCGTCAGCCACGTTAACAATGCGCTCACGCTATTTGATCAACAATTGGCCACTGCCGAGGTCCTGGGTTTACGAACCCTGCAGCCGGGCGAATCGATGTCGGCCGATATGAGTATTAAGGTGAACCGGGTCTGAACCTCTGGCGACCAGCGTCCGGTCCTCTTAAAATCAGCCCATGGAACCAGCCCTGAAACATTGGAGCGAGCAGATTCGTGCCGCTGCCGCAAACAACTGCCCTTTGCAAATTCGCGGAGGTGGCAGCAAAGATTTTTATGGCCAGCCAACGGGCGGTGAATTGCTCGACACCCGGGGCTATCAAGGTGTTACGAGTTATGAACCGTCCGAGTTGGTGGTGACCGCGCGAGCCGGTACGCCTGTGTCGGAATTGGAGGCCTTGTTGGCCGAACGCGGTCAATGCCTTCCGTTTGAGCCGCCGCATTTTGGTGGGGCTGCGAGCCCGGCCACAGTCGGCGGTATGGTCGCGGCCGGTTTGAGTGGCCCGGCGCGCGCCAGCGTTGGCGCTGTGCGCGACTATGTGCTGGGACTGAGCCTGCTCAACGGTCGTGGCGAGTTCTTGACCTTTGGTGGCCAAGTCATGAAAAACGTCGCCGGCTACGATGTGTCTCGCTTGATGGTGGGCGCCATGGGCACGCTGGGCGTGATCACGGAAGTCTCGCTCAAAGTGCTGCCCGTGGCGCCGGCTGAGGCCACGCTGATGGCAACAGGTATCGGACAGCAAGTTGCGCTGGATTTGCTCAACCGTTGGGGCGGCCAACCGCTGCCGCTGAACGCCAGTTGCTGGGTCCGGGATGAGGGCTTAGGTCCCGCCCAAGATTGTTTGTTTGTGCGACTGCGCGGTGCTGCGGCTGCAGTTGCGACCGCAGGTCCGCGCATGGGTGCTGATATGGCGGCATTGGGCGGCGTGGTTCGGGTGCTGGACCCAGCTCAGGCCGGCCCTGATTGGCAATCTTGCCGAGACCAGGCCCTGCCTTTCTTCGTGGCCCCGGCGCGCGACTTGGCGCTGTGGCGATTTTCGGTGCCGCAAACCGCAGCCCGGCTGGCTTTGCCTTACCCGCAATTCATCGAGTGGCACGGTGCTCAGCGCTGGCTGTGGGCGCCGCTGTCGGCGCAAGCTGAGTTGCGTCAGGCCGCAAGCCAAGCTGCGGGTCACGCCACGTTGTTTAAAGTGCCGCAGGATCCATCGCTGGTGAGTGAGGCGAGATTTCAAACGCTGGCCGAGCCGCTGCAGCGAATATCGCGCGCAATCAAACAACAATTTGACCCGGCCGGGGTGCTCAACCAGGGCAGAATCTAATGCAGACCCATCTCGCTCCCGAATATCAAAACACCGCCGATGGTTTGGCGGCAGAAGCGGTGTTGCGCAAATGCGTGCATTGCGGTTTTTGCACTGCCACCTGTCCGACTTACCAGTTGCTGGGCGACGAGCTCGACGGCCCGCGGGGTCGAATTTACCTGATGAAGCAGGTTCTCGAAGGTGAAACACCTACGCGAAAGACGCAACAGCATTTAGACCGCTGCCTGACTTGCCGCAACTGTGAAAGCACCTGCCCCTCGGGCGTGGACTATGGCCATTTGGTTGACATCGGGCGTAAGCTGGTCGATGCCAAAGTGCCGCGGCCGCTACCTGAGCGCGCCCTGCGTTGGGCGCTTAAAGAAGGCCTGACTTCGCCCCTGTTTACCCCGGCGATGAAGCTGGGGCAGATGCTGCGCCCCCTGTTGCCCCAGTCACTCAAAAACAAAGTTCCGGCACGGCAAAGCGACGGACATTGGCCGACCCGCCAACACCAGCGCAAAGTGCTGTTGCTGGCGGGCTGTGTGCAACCGGCCATGATGCCCAATATCAACAGCGCGACGGCCCGGGTGCTCGATGCCATCGGCATCCAAAGCGTGATCGCGCCGGCTGCCGGTTGTTGCGGGGCGGTCAAGTTTCACCTCAACGACCAGGACGGCGGCAAGGCCCAGATGCGCGCCAACATTGACGCATGGTGGCCGTATGTGGAGGCGGTTGCTCCCGATGCGGTTGAAGCCATCATCATGAATGCTTCGGGCTGCGGCGTCACGGTCAAGGAGTATGGCCATACCCTGCGCGATGACCCGCTTTATGCAGCCAAGGCTGAACGCATCAGCCAATTAACCCGCGATCTGAGCGAACTGCTGCCCGAAATCGCCACCACGCTGCGCGGCAAGGTCTGCGCCCCAGCCCGACCCCTGGTGTTTCACCCGCCCTGCACCTTGCAACACGGCCAGCAATTGCGTGGCGGGGTGGAGCAGCATCTGGGTGAGCTCGGTTTTGATGTGAAGTTAAGCGCCAATGAATCGCACCTGTGCTGCGGTTCAGCCGGAACCTACTCGGTGTTGAACCCGGACTTGGCTTACCAATTGCGTGATCGTAAATTAGGACATCTCCAGCAAGAGGAGCCAGCCGCGATAGTCAGCGCCAACATCGGCTGCATCACCCATTTGCAAAGTGGCACCTCAACCCCGGTCAAACATTGGGTTGAAGTGCTCGATGCGGCCTTGTCCGCTGGCGCTTAAAGCTCGACCAGAGGGCGCTCGATGTCTGGCTTGTGGATCGGCTTGCGGGGCCAGGCCGCCAAGGCCGCAGCGAACAGAATCAGCGCTCCGCCGATCAGTGTACGGGGCGCCAATTCAGCCGCGCCCAGCAGCACGGAAGAGGCGCTGGCAAACACCACTTCTGACAACATGATGAGGGCCGTACTGCTGGCGCGCAGGCGCGAAGCACCGAACTGTAGGCACAGGGTGCCGGCCAGAAAAACCAGTGCCAACAACAAGGCCAAGCCCAACCATCGCCATTCAGGAGTCGGCGGCGCGGTCACCAGACCGAGTTGTTGGCCCAGTACGGCGGTTGCCAAGGCCAGCAACATGCAACCACTGAACATGGCCAGGCTGCGCGCGCTGCTGGGGGTGTGGTTGAGTTTGCGCAACAAGATATTGGTTAAGGCGAAACAAAAGCCGCCAAACAGGGCTAACCAGTCGGGCAAGCTGTTGGGCAGCGGCCAAGCAGCTTCTGGCGTTTTCAGCACCACCACCAGTCCGACCCCGGCGATGAGCAGTTGCAGCAGCGAAGCCGCGCTGGGTTTTTCACCCAGCATCGGCCAGGCCAACAGCACTACCCAGGCCGGCATCAGGTAGAACAACAAGACCACCCGAACCACATCGCCTTCGGTCACAGCCCAGTTGAAACCCACATTGGTCAAGCCCGATGACAGCATCAGCAGCCACAGCAGCGGTTGCTGCAACAGGCCACGCCAGGCCTCGGGCCGAAAACACAACAGGCAAATCAGTGAAAAGCAGAAGATCAAGGCGGTGGCCCACAGCGGGTGCAGGCCCAGGCTTTGCAACTCGCGAAATGGCCACCAGGACACGCCCCAGACCAGGGCATTGAACAAAAGTGCCAGGGCGGGCATCAGCCGTGCTGGTTGTCGTTGCGCGCGAATTCGAGCAGGTGCTCGATTTCCTCTTTGTGCGTGACGCAATTGTTGGTATGCCAGCGCTTGATCAACCACATGAACCCGGCAACGATGAGGCCAAAGCCGGTGATGGCGCCAAAGGCCGACAAGCCGATCCCGGTGGATAAGCTGTAGAGGGCGCCCAAACCCAGAATGCAGGCTTGTTCGTTGAAGTTTTGCACAGCAATCGAGCGACCCGAACCCATCAGGTTATGACCCCGGTGTTGGAGCAGCGCATTCATGGGGACCACCAAAAACCCGCCCAAGCCACCGAGCAAAACCAGAAAAGGCGCAGCCACCCAGACATTGGTGATGAAGTTGAGCAAGAGCACCAATACGCCCATGGCGATACCCAGAGGAATCACGCGGGTGGCCTGATCGAGCCGCATGCGCACGGAAGCCACTACCGCCCCGACGGCTGTGCCAATGGCCACGACGCCAACCAACGATGAGGCTTGGGTCACGCTATAGCCCAACGCGACGGAGGCCCAAGCCAGGACGATGTAGCGAAGGTTGCCGCTGACGCCCCAGAACAAGGTGGTAGTGGCGAGCGAAATTTGGCCCAAACGATCGCGCCACAAACGGTTGTTGCAAGTCCAGAAATCGGGCAACAAAGTCAAAAGCTGGTTGGGCAGGGGACGCATCTCCACCCCGGTGTGGGGAATGCGGGTGTTGAACCAGGTGGCGAGTAAATAAACAAAAATCAGCACACAAATCGCTGCTTCTGGCGCGGTGTCGATGCCCGTGGTAATGAAAGGCAGGTCGATCGACAGCAAGGAGTTCGACGCAGCATGGCCCACCAACTGGCCCCCGAGCAGAACGCCCAAAATGATCGACGCAATGGTCAAGCCTTCAATCCAGCCATTGGCCTTGACCAGTTGAGAGGTCGGTAGCAGCTCAGTCAGGATGCCGTATTTGGCCGGCGAATAAGCTGCCGCGCCCAGACCCACAATCGCATAAGCCATCAAGGGATGGATGCCGAACAGCATCATGAGGCAGCCGCCGATTTTGATGAAATTGCTAAGCCACATGACCTTGCCTTTGGGCAGGGCGTCAGCAAAAGCGCCGACGAACGGCGCGAGCACCACGTAGAACAAAGCAAACATGGGAACCAGTGCGGCTTGTTGCCACTCCGGCGCACCGTCACTTCGCAACAACTGAACGGCGGCCACGAACAAGGCGTTATCGGCAAGCGAGCTAAAAAACTGCGCTGCCATGATGGTGTAAAAACCGCGTTTCATGCTTGACGAGCTGGCATCAGTGAAGCTGATGGATAAATATTCCTGATGCATTCATGAGGATGGAAACAGACATCTGGTCAGCGCTATCCTCAATAGATTGGCAGACAGCGGGTTATAGCATGCCGGGCAATGTCAAAATCGGGTGTCGCCGCTCTGTTTTATGGTATTAATCGATCGCTATGCCCCGTCCCCTACAAGCCACCCTTCACAGCGAAGCCCTGCGCCATAACCTGGGGCGTGCCCGTTTGGCCCAGCCCGACGCCCGGGTCTGGGCGGTGGTCAAGGCCAATGCCTATGGGCACGGCATTGAGAATGTGTTTGAGGGTTTGCGCGGCGCCGACGGTTTTGCCCTGTTGAGCCTGGACGAAGCCCAACGGGTGCGCAAGCTGGGTTGGCGCGGGCCAATTCTGTTGTTGGAAGGGGTGTTCGAGCAGCGCGATCTGGAGTTGTGTTCGCGGTTGAGCCTGTGGCATACCGTGCATTGTGAAGAGCAAATCACCATGCTGGCCACCCACAAGACCAATGTGGCGCACCGGGTTTTTCTCAAGCTGAATTCCGGCATGAATCGGCTGGGGTTCACACCAGAGCGCTTTCGTTCAGCGTGGGCCCGGCTCAATGCCTTGCCCCAAGTCGAGGAAATTTCCTTGATGACGCATTTCAGTGATGCCGATGGTGCGGTTGGGATTGCGAATCAAGTGGCCATTTTCAATGCCGCCACGCAGGACTTGCCCGGTGAACGGTCCTTGAGCAATAGTGCGGCGATTCTGCGTTATCCGCCGGCAGGGGGCCAGAGAGTTGGTTCCGACTGGACGCGACCGGGCATCATGTTGTACGGCAGCTCACCCGACTACCCCGAGCATTCGGCGCAGGATTGGGATTTGCAAAGCGCCATGAGTTTGAACAGCAAGTTGATTGCGGTGCAGGATTTGGCGGCTGGCCAGAGCATTGGCTATGGTTCGACTTACAGTGCGCAGCAACCGATGCGTATCGGTGTGGTGGCTTGCGGTTACGCCGACGGTTATCCGCGTCATGGCCCAAGTGGCAATGACCAAGGAATGCCGATTTTGGTCAATGGCGTGCGCACCCGAACGGTCGGTCGCGTCAGCATGGATTTGATCACAGTCGACTTGAGCCCCGTGCCTGATGCGCAATTTGGCAGCGAAGTCACGTTGTGGGGCCGCTCTCTCTTGGGCCCGGAATTGTCGATTGATGAAGTGGCCGCTGCCGCCGGCACCGTCGGCTATGAGTTGATGTGTGCGCTGGCGCAGCGGGTGAGCGTGGTGCTGGACTAGGATTTGCGCAAACCCAGCGCCATCACGGCGCCCACCACCAGCAAGGCGCCGCCCACCTGCATGGGGGCGATGGCTTGATCCAGCAGCAACCACGCCAGTACCAAAGCGAAAACGGGTTCGACGTTCATGATGGGCGAACTGCCGACCACGCCGAGTTTGGGCAGCAAGGTGAACATGATGGTGAACGCCGTGCCATAGAGCAGGGTCAGGCAAGCCAGTCCCCACCAACCGGCCGGGGCATGAGGTAAATGCAGGCCACCTTGCACGCTGACAGCGGCCAGGGCGATGACGCCGACGATGCCCAGAGTGATGGCGGTGCGAACGCGGCCATCGAGATCGGCCGCTTCATGCTGGGTCAACACCAGGGCCAAGCCAAAAGTGGCAGCCGAAGTCAGGGCGAAGGCCACGCCAGCACCAATCCAGCCCCATTGCCCGGCCGCGCCTAGGCCCGAGGCGGCACCCAGTACGTCGAGGGCCAGCGCCAAGCCCAGCATGATGACGGGCATCGCGATCAGTACAGCGCGCTCGGGCAGGCGTCGATAAATCACCCAGGCCCAGAAAGCGGTCCAAAGGGGGTAGGTGTTGAAGGCCAGCAGCGCCAGCGCCACCGGCAACCGCGCCACTGAAGAATAGATGCACAGGCTTTGCACACCGACCAACAAGCCGATGACGGGCAGTACCCGGCGGTGCCGCGCACTGAGCCGAAACTTCACGCCTTGCAGCCACAGCAGCAGCGTGACGACCAGCGCCGTGACGCTGCTGCGCACCATCACGGCAGTGGCCACGTCGAGTCCGTTGTTGAAAGCAAAACGGGCAGCTACATGGTTGGCGCCCATCATCAAGGCTACCAACAACAAAATGAAAAAAGCCGCGCGGCTCGGGGCGGAAGAACGCATCAGTACAAACCTCGAACCTTGGCCTGCAAGCGAGACAGCCCAAGCAGGGTGTCGGTCCAGGGGGTAGCCGTCTGGGTCAACGCACCGAGCTCCTTGACCGCGGTGACCAGCGCATCGAGTTCGATGGCCTTGCCGGCCTCCATGTCTTGCAACATCGAAGTTTTGGCTGCCCCGAGTCGGCGCGTGACGGCTTGTCGATCAGCAGGCAGTTCGTTGATCGGGGTGCCGATGCGTGCGCCAATTTCTTTGGCCTCAAGCATGACGTTGACAATGAAATTGGCGATCAATGGGTCGTCGAGAATCCGGTCCATGGTGGCGCCAGTCAGGGCGCTGATCGGGTTCATCGTCATATTGCCCCACAGCTTGTACCAGACGTCTTTCTGGATTTGCTGCGACAGCACGGCGGCAAAGCCAGCTTGCTTCAAAAGCCCCACGAGCTGTTGCAAGGGCTCGGAGATATGACCGTCGGGCGCGCCCATGATCAGCTGATTGCCGCCTTGATGGCGAACTTGTCCCGGCCCATCGAGGGAACAACTGGCGTGCACCACGCAGCCGACAACTTCGGTTGCTGCAAATGCTTGGCCAATCTCGCCGCTGGCATCGACCGCTTGCAAGCGTGTGCCCTGAAGCGACCCGCCAAATCCTTGAAAAAACCACCAGGGAACGCCGTTCATAGCGCTTAGCACCAGGGTGTGAGGACCGAGCAAGGGCTGGATCTGGCGCGCCACATCCAGCAGCGCCGGCGCCTTGACGCTGATCACCACCAGATCTTGCACCCCCAGCTCAGCCGGATGAGCGCTAGCCTGAACGCTCCAGCGCCCAGCTTTGGGCCCGGGTGACCCGGGTGCTGTGTTGCTGGTGAGGCGCAAGCCTTGTTGTTGCAAAGCCAACAGCGTGGCGCCGCGCGCGACCATGCTGAGTTGGCAACCCGCTTGGGCCAGACCGGCGCCAATCCAGCCGCCAATGGCGCCAGCGCCGTAAATACATGCTTTTGAAATCAATCCACCACCCATTTTTTGTGAACCCGATGCGGTTCCTGCTTCGCAGTTACCGCAAGCTTAATCGTTCCCGCCAGGAGCGGCTGTCGCCTGGGCATCAGTATCTTGGGCCGGTGTGCAACATCTTGTACGATGGCGCAATGACACAAGCCAGCTTACTCGCGCAAGTTCTCCATGCGGCCCATCAACGCGGGGACAACTACCAAGCACTGCAAACCGCAGGTTTGTCCCTGACGACAGCGCAGGCGTATGGCGTGCAGGACGAGTTGATCACCTTGCGCTGCAACGCACAGGCCAGCCGCGTAATGGGTTACAAAATCGGCCTGACGTCGGCGACCATGCAAGCGATGTGCGGGATTGACTCGCCGGTTCACGGCCGGATTTTGGATTCGGGTTTGATCAGCCAAGGAGCGAGTCTGGATTTGGCGCGTTACGGCCGACTCGGTATCGAATGTGAGATTGCGGTGCGAGTCGGGCGTGACGTCCCGGCGCCAACGAATACGCTCGAGGCGCTGGCCAGTTACGTCGATGCGATTTGCCCGGCGCTGGAATTGATTGACGACCGACATGCCGATTACCAGTGTTTGGACGGCCCCTCATTGATTGCCGATAACGCCTGGAATGCAGGCATCGTTCTGGGACGCTGGCAGCCTTTGCCGGCGGACCTCAGGGAACGCCGCGGGCGCTTGTACTCTCAGGGCTTGCAAGTCGACGAAGCGCGGGTTGGCGATGCCCTTGACCATCCGCTGTCGTCGGTCCTGTGGCTGGTGGCAGATTTGGCGCGGCAAGGGCGAACGCTACAGTCTGGCCAGGTGATCATGACCGGCAGTATTGTGAAAACCCAATTTCCGGCCCGAGGCGAAAACTGGCGCTACGAAGTCGAGGGACTGGGTGGCGTTGCTTTGAATTTTGTGTCGTAACTTGATCCCCATTAATCAGAAGGAGATGAACATGAATGCGTTAAAAAACCGAGCCCTAAGCTGGGGTGCTTTTTTGCTCGTGCTCAGTGCGGCGGCTGGTGCTCAAACATTCCCGAGTAAGCCCATCACGCTCATCGTCCCGCAGGCCACAGGAGGCGCCAATGACGTGATTGCGCGGGCGCTGGCCAACAAACTCGGCAATCGCCTGGGCCAACCCTTGGTCGTGGAGAACAAGCCCGGCGCGGGCGGCAATGTCGGCACCAGCTTGGTGGCGCGCGCGCCCAACGATGGCCACACCTTGATGCTGACAGCGCAAAGCGCCCAGACCATCAATCCGGCCCTGTACCGAAAAATCCCGTTTGATCCGGTGAAAGATTTCGTACCCATCATGACGATTGCCACTGCGCCCTATGTGCTGGCGGTCAACCCCAGCTTGCCGGTCAAAACGGTGCCTGAGCTAATCAGTTACGCCCGGGCCAACCCGAACAAACTCAACGCAGCGTCAGCCGGCAACGGCACGGTGAATCATTTGCTGATTGAAATGCTGAAATCGGCCGAAGGAATTCAAATTGCACATATCCCCTACAAAGGCGTGGCGGCAGCCGCGACGGACTTGGTGGGGGGGCAGGTGCAAATGAGCTTTGGTAGCCTGGCGGGCATGCTGCCGTTTATTCGTGGCGGACAAGTTCGGCCCTTGGGTGTGGTGACGGCCCAGCGTTTGGCGCTGCTGCCGGATCTTCCCACGATGGCCGAAACGGTGCCCGGTTTGCATGTGAATGCTTGGTATGGCTTGTTTGCGCCGGCCGGAACGCCCAAAGCCGTGATCACCCGGATTCACGCCGAAATCAATGAAGTGTTGCAAACCCAGGACATGAAAGATTTCATGCAGTCGCAAGGGGCTATTGTCAGCTCCAGCACTCCTGAAGAATTGGCCAAACTGGTGACCGATGATTTGGTGCGGTGGTCGAAAATTGTCAAGGATGCCAACGCTCAAATTGATTGATGGCGAAGGATAAAACCAATTACAGCTGCAATGAATGCGGCGGCGTCAGTCCCAAGTGGCTGGGCAAATGCCCGCATTGCAATGCCTGGAACACCTTGATCGAGTCAGTGATCGAGAGCGTAACGCCGACTAAAAATCGTTTCGCTGCATTGGCCAAGACCGCAGAGCTGCAGACCCTGGCCGACATCGATGCCACGGAAATCGAGCGAACACCCACTGGGTTGGATGAGCTGGATCGGGTGATGGGCGGCGGCATGGTCGAAGGTGGTGTGGTGTTGATCGGCGGCGACCCCGGCATTGGCAAATCGACCTTGTTGTTGCAGGCGCTCGACGCTTTGCAGCGTGCCGGACAGAGTACTTTGTATGTGACGGGCGAGGAAAGTGGCGCGCAAGTGGCGCTGCGGGCGCGCCGTCTCGGGTTGGACCATTCGCAAGTCAAGGTGTTGGCTGAAATCCAGTTGGAGAAAATATTGTCAACGCTGCAAGCGCAGCGCCCAGCCATTGCCGTGATCGATTCGATCCAGACCGTGTACTCTGAACAACTGACTTCGGCCCCGGGTTCGGTGGCCCAGGTGCGCGAATGTGCGGCCCACCTCACGCGGGCTGCCAAATCCAGCGGAACGTGCATTGTGCTGGTCGGTCATGTCACCAAAGAGGGCGCGCTGGCTGGCCCTCGCGTGTTGGAGCACATGGTTGACACCGTCTTGTATTTCGAAGGCGACACCCATTCGAGTTTCCGTCTGGTGCGTGCCATCAAGAATCGATTCGGCGCAGTGAATGAAATAGGCGTTTTTGCCATGACCGAGCGGGGCTTGAAGGGCGTCTCTAACCCGAGCGCAATTTTCCTCTCGCAGCACGCACAACCCGTACCCGGCAGCTGCGTGATGGTCACGTTGGAGGGAACACGCCCAATGTTGGTGGAAATCCAGGCACTGGTGGACAGTGGTGGCCCGAGCCCGCGCCGCTTGTCGGTCGGGCTGGAGCGAGACCGACTGGCCCTGTTGTTGGCGGTTCTGCATCGCCATGCCGGCGTGGCCTGCACTGACCAAGATGTGTTCGTTAACGCGGTGGGCGGGGTTCGCATCAGTGAACCCGCCGCCGACCTGCCGGTGTTGCTGGCCATTACATCGAGTTTGCGCGGAAAACCCCTGCCCAAAGGTTTTTTCGCTTTTGGTGAAGTGGGCTTGGCCGGTGAGGTGCGGCCTGCGCCGCGTGGTCAGGAGCGGCTCAAAGAAGCCGCCAAGCTGGGTTTCAGCGTGGCGTTGGTACCTAAAGCGAATGCGTCGAAAAAACCGGTCGAAGGTCTGACCATCCACGCGGTGGAGCGAGTCGAACAAGCCATGGAAGTTGTTCGCTCACTGAGCTGAAATCACTGCGGCGGGTAGGCCTGCGTTGCCATCCGCCCGACAGGGACGTTTTTTTAGCCGCCTTTGTGCGGGCGTTTGCCTGGGTTTTTCTTGCTGCGGGTTGCCGTGCCACGTTCTTGGCTGCTCTTTTGACCGCGGTTGACGGGCAGGCAGTAGCCAGGCAGCGGAACAGGTTTGGGAGCGCAACGGTCACTCTCGGTACGAATAATTTTGGCCATGAAAAGCTCCGAAGGAAATAAATGGAAGCTGCGATTAAGCCACAGTGGCGCTAGGCCAGTTCTTGCGCCGGTCTGAACCCTAGTTGCGAATGATGGTGTTGCCGGAGTTTTTGACTGAATCGCCGACCATCAGTCCCGGGTCGTGATCGAACTCGAAATTGCCCCTGTGCCCACTGGCATATTGCACGCTGACAGCCCAGATTTTTTGGCTTTTCACTTTCCCTTCGATTTGTTTGCCGGCATAAGCGCCGCCGGCAGCGCCGGCAATCGTGGCCAGGTCCCGTCCCGTTCCGCCGCCGACTTGGCGTCCCAACAAAGCGCCGGCCAGGCCGCCGGCCACCAAACCGACTGTACCGCCCTCACCGGCTTTTTCCGTCATGCTGACAGCGATCACTTTGGCGCATTCGGCGCAGCTGGTAACGGGTTTGACTTCGGGCGCCTGGGTCGTTGCCGTCATTTTTGTTTTCGCAGTGAGCAAGGCTTTGTCATATTCATCCTTGGCATCGCGGCGGCATTGAAGACGCGCGCTGGACGAGGTTTCGTCATTGCACAGGGATTTGTCTTTTTCGTAGCGTGTCATAGCCGCTTGGTTGGCGGCGTCTAGCTGGGCTTTGGGCGTTGTGGTGTCCGTTGCCAAGACGCTGCCGACCAAACTGAATAACAGGGCGACACGTATGAGCTGGTAAGTTAACTTTTTCATTGCAACTCCTTGGGGAAAAGAATGTGCTGCAGATTCGGCAAAAGCAGCAAGCAACCTTAGTCTTGGAAGCTCGTAACAACAAGTTCGATCTGAACCAGTTTCCAAGTCTGAGAAAATCAGCCCATGCAATTTCAAAAAATACTTGTTCCGCTGGGCGCTGTTCTTGGTGTGGTGGTGTCTTACGAGGCTTATGGCTGGGCCGGTGTGGCTTTGACTGTGGGTGCGTTGGTGATGTGGTTGTTACTGCACTACAACCGCTTGGTTCAGGTGCTCAAGCGCGCCACCAACCATCCGATTGGCTATGTAGCAAGCGCTGTCATGCTCAACGCCAAGCTCAAACCTGGGGTCAATCTCTTGCATGTCTTGGCCATGACCCGTGCCCTGGGCCAGTTGCAATCGCCGCCCAATGAGCAGCCTGAATTGTTCCGCTGGACCGATGGCTCAGCCTCCCATGTGACTTGCGAGTTCCTGCACGGCAAGCTGGTGAAGTGGGTTTTGGAGCGCCCGCTGCCAAGCGATGACGCGAGCGCGACGCCACCGACTAGCCCGGCACCGTAAAATCGCTGCTTTGACCCGACCCCGCCCCTCTTAGGAAACTGACTTATGAGCACCCTGCCCCCTTCAATGGCTGACCGTGATGGAAAAATCTGGATGGATGGCCAGATGGTGGATTGGCGCGACGCCAAAATTCACGTGCTGACCCACACCCTGCATTACGGTTGTGGTGCTTTCGAGGGCGTTCGGGCCTACAAAACAGAACAGGGAACCGCGATTTTTAGGTTGGAAGAGCACACCGAGCGCTTGTTCAACAGCGCCAAAATTCTTCGCATGGCAATTCCGTTCAGCAAAGAACAGGTCAGCGAAGCGCAAAAAGCGGTCGTGCGTGAGAACCAGTTGGAGTCTTGCTACATCCGTCCCCTGACCTGGATTGGTTCACAAAAACTCGGTGTCAGCCCCCGGGGCAACACCATTCACATGATGGTGGCGGCTTGGTCGTGGGGCGCTTACCTGGGCGAAGAAGGGATGAAGCGCGGTATCCGGATCAAGACCTCAAGCTACACCCGGCACCACGTCAACATCACCATGACCCAAGCCAAAGCGGTCAGCAATTACAGCAACTCGATTCTGGCGAATATGGAAGCGCTCGACGATGGCTATGACGAAGCCCTGCTGCTTGATGCCTCCGGCTTTGTCAGCGAAGGCGCAGGCGAAAACATTTTCATCATCAAGAACGGTGTGGTCTACACCCCTGACTTGTCAGCTGGTGCACTCAACGGCATCACCCGCAACACGGTGTTTCATATTGCCAAAGATCTGGGCTTGGAAGTGGTGCAAAAGCGCATCACTCGCGATGAAGTCTATATTGCCGATGAGGCTTTTTTCACGGGAACCGCAGCCGAAGTCACGCCGATTCGTGAACTCGACCGGATCGAAATTGGCGCCGGCTCACGCGGGCCTTTGACTGAAAAAATCCAAGCTGCATTTTTCGACATAGTCAACGGGCGCAACCCGAAGTACGCCCACTGGCTCAGCAAGGTTTAATCAT
Organism: Burkholderiaceae bacterium; assembly: GCA_049296795.1. Taxonomy (GTDB): domain Bacteria; phylum Pseudomonadota; class Gammaproteobacteria; order Burkholderiales; family Burkholderiaceae_C; genus CAXNKH01. The sequence goes on along the minus strand of JBAQTC010000006.1, from coordinate 38,664 downwards.
GGTGATCCAACTCCTGGCCAAAGACCTGAACGCCCAAGGCGGCGTGTTCTGTCCCAGCCCGCAAGCCGATATGAAGCTCTGGAATAACCACCCCAAAGTCTATTTGGATGTGGGCTACAGTGGCGAAGCGAAATGCCCTTATTGCGGGACGGTATACCAGCTCAAAGATGGCGAGCATTTCGGCGGCGGCCACTGAAATAACCGGGGTCAGATTCCAATTAATTTTCCCAGCATGATGAATTCAAGAATTAATTGGAATCTGACCCCGATTAATTCTTTGGTGATTGCGCCGCAGTGGATTGGCGATGCGGTGATGACCGAGCCGCTGTTGCGGCGCCTTCATGCGCGCGGCGAGCGGCTGACGGTCGGGGCCTTGCCCTGGGTGGCGCCGGTATACCGCGCCATGGCGCAGGTCTGCGAAGTGATCGAGCTTCCGTTTGCCCACGGCGGTTTGCAACTCAAGGCGAGGCGCAGCTTGGCAAAGCAGATGGCAGGTCGCTTTGACACAGCTTATGTGTTGCCCAATTCACTCAAAAGTTCCTTGTTGCCTTTTCTGGCCGGTATTCCAAAGCGGGTCGGTTATGTGGGAGAAGCCCGCTTTGGCCTGCTCACGCATCGACTCAAAAACCCGGCCAAGGACAAACACCCGCCGATGGTGGCGTTTTATTCGGCGCTCAGTGGCGAGGCGGATGTGGCGCAGGATAGACCCCGGCTGCAACTCGACGCAGGACTGGTCGACGAAGTGCTGGCGCAGCTGGGTTTGCAACGCGGCAACTATCTGGTGTTCTCAAGCGGTGCCGAGTTCGGTCCGGCCAAGCGCTGGCCGGCGGCCCACTTTGCCGAGTTGGCACAACAGATGCCGCATCCGGTGGTCTTGCTCGGTTCGGCCAAAGAGGCCGCTTTATGCGAAGAAATCGCGGATCCCGTCAATGCCAAGCTAGCGGGCCACTGCCTGAATCTGGCGGGCAAGACCACATTGAATCAGGCCTTGGCCGTGATCGCAGGGGCGCACCGCGTGGTCAGCAACGACTCGGGTCTGATGCATGTGGCGGCAGCTTTTGGCGTGCCACAAGTTGCTATCTTTGGTTCTTCCAGCCCCCTGCACACGCCGCCACTCAATGACAAGGCCAAGGTGCTGTGGCTCAAAAATGATCCGACCTACCTGCCTCCGCTCGTCTGTTCACCTTGTTTTCAGCGTGTGTGTCCGCTGGGTCATACCCGGTGTCTTAACGACATCCAAGCGCAGCGGGTGCGTGAACTGCTTTAACCGAGATAGTCCATTAGGCGGGCCTTTGGCCCTACGCGAGGCCTGGCGGACGATTTGCGGCCATTTTGGCGGATCCCTCGTCGTCCATAGTGGGACTATGGACTCCTCACGACACACCAAACTGACTCGCAACTTGCCTCGCCATGCCTACGCGTCCCAATGGACAATCTCGGTTTAACTGCGATTGAGCAGTTGGTCTAGCTCGCGGTTCATGCGCTCAATTAGCTCGGCCGCTGTTGGAATGTTGTGTACCAGGCCAACCGCTTCGCCGACCGTGGTGTGCAGGCGGGAAAAATCGAGCAGCCGCGCGCCCTCTTCGTAGTCGGCCCGGGCTGCCGTTGGATCGGCTTCCAATTCGGCAATGCGCTCCTCCCATTGCCTATGTAAAGCATTGCGCAGGGTTCGAAAGTCGTAGGGTTGGGGCCAATTTTTTTGCCGCAGGATGTCAAAGACCCGACTGCGCACGGTGCCGTCACCGCTGCTGGCCACGGCCAGTTCCTTGGCGCCTTGTAAACCCAGGCTTTCCTGGCTGGCCCACAAGCGGGTTCCGACCAGCGCGCCGTCAGCGCCCAAGAGCAACACAGCAGCCAAGCCGCGACCATCGGCGACCCCGCCGGCTGCCAACAGCAGCGTGTGCGGCGAATGCGTGGCCAGCCAATCAGCGATTTCGGGCACCAGGGTCAAGCTGGAACGACCGTTCAAAGCATTCATGCCGTGACCGCCTGCCTCAGACCCTTGCGCCACGATGATGTGAGCGCCCGCCTCTATCGCAAGCGGTAATTGGTCTAGGCGTTGAATCTGGCAAATTAGCTTGGCCCCGGTTGCTGCGATGCGCTGGGCGAAAGGTCTGGGGTCGCCAAATGAGAGCATCATGGCGCTTGGCGGGCGGGCTTGATCCAGCACCCAGTCCAGCGCCGAAGCGTCTTCGGCCAGTTTCCAGCTGATAAAACCGCAGCCGATGCGTGACTGTTGTTCGGGGTTGCTCGCCAGTTGGCAGGCCAGGCGGTATTCACGCTGGGTCCAAGCCAGATCGGCATAACCGCCACCGAGCAGGGCCAAAGCGCCGGCTTTGGCGCAAGCTGCTGTCAGTGCGCCGCCCGATGCCATGGCCATAGGCGCCAGAGCTATCGGCGTGCTGAGGCCGAACAATTCGGTGAGTCGGGTTTTCATGTCGGTGTTGGGGGCGAAGTCAGGCGCGACGCCAGCCAGACCAGCAACAGCACCGGAACACCAAGCCAGGCGGTCGTGGTGAAGAAATTGCTGTAACCGAAGTGGTCAACGTACTGACCGGAAAACCCGGCCAGCCATTTGGGGGCTAACAACATCATCGAGCTGAACAGCGCGTACTGGGTGGCCGAGTAATTGACGTTGGTCAAGCTCGACAAATAAGCAATGAAGGCAGCTGAGGCGATACCGCTGGAGAGGTTGTCGGCCGAAATCACAAAAATCAAAGCGCCCACGTCATGGCCGATCGATGCCAGCCAGGCAAACAGCAGATTGCTGGCCGCACTGAGCACGGCGCCCAGCATCAGCACTCGCATCACGCCCAAACGCAGCGACAAAATGCCACCGATGAAAGCGCCGAGCAGGGTCATGATGATGCCGTACACCTTGGTGACCGCCGCCACCTCGTCCTTGCTGTAACCCATGTCCACGTAAAACGGGTTGGCCATGATGCCCATCACCACATCGCTGATCCGATAAACCGCGATCAGGGACAAAATCAGCACGGCTTGCCATTGGTAGCGCCGGATGAAGTCGGCAAAAGGGGCGATTAGCGCGCTTTGCAACCATTGCTTGAGATTTTTGGCCGGTGGCAATTCGACCCGGACGGGTTCCGGCGCGAGCAGCACGGTTAGAACGCCGAGCAACATGGAAGCGGCCATCACCAGATAAGCGCTTTGCCAGGCCTGCGCCTGGTAACTGCCTAGGGCCGCAGCAATCTCGGCGCGAGCAGCCAACCACAGCACCCCGGCACCGGCCCAGATCATGGCCAGTCGGTAACCCGTTTGGTAAGCGGCAGCGAGCGCCGCTTGCCGCTCACTGCCGGCCGACTCGATACGGTAGGCATCTAAAGCAACGTCTTGAGTGGCTGATCCGAAGGCTACGGCCAGCGCACACCAGACCACCGGTTGCAAGGCCAATTGCGGGTCATTGAAAGCCATCCCGACCAGACCGGCCATGACAGACAGTTGGGCCAACAGCAGCCAGCTGCGCCTGCGTCCGAGCAGCCGGGTTAACAGGGGAATCGGCAGTCGATCAACCAGCGGGGCCCAGACCCATTTGAAAGCGTAAGCCAGTCCGACCCAGCTCAAGTAACCAATGGTGCTGCGGTCAATGCCGGCTTCGCGCAGCCAGAAACTCAGCGTGCCCAGCACCAGAAGCAAGGGCAGGCCGGCCGAAAAGCCCAGCAGCAGCATGCGCAATGTGGGGGGTTCTAGGTAAACCCTGAGCGTGGCGGCCCACGAGGGCTTGATTTCCTGGCTGTCGATGGCACTTTGAGGCATGCGGAATAATACAAGTTAGCAAGCTCTGCGGGACAGCTTGCGATTTGTGCGGAAATTTGCGCTGGCGTCAAGGGATGTAAATGAAGATGACAACAACTGAAAATTTGAAAACTTGGGTCGGGTTGTTGTGCGCTTGGCTGTTGCTTGGGACGCAGGCCATGGCACGCGATGGGGTGGAGGTCGGGAAAAACTCTGCTTTCAGCAAACTGGTGCCGGCCGAGCAGGTCGAGCAATCGGCGCAACAACAGTATTTGCAACTGCTGGAGCAAGCGCATAGCAAGCGCGCTCTAGGGCCAAAAGACCATCCCCAGGTGCAGCGACTGCGCGCTATCGCACAAAAAATCATTCCTTTTGCGCTGGACTGGAATCCGCGGGCCCGTGACTGGAAATGGGAAGTCAACTTGATTGGCTCCAGCCAAATCAATGCTTTTTGTATGCCTGGCGGCAAGATTGTTTTCTACACCGGGATTCTGGAGAAACTGGAACTCAACGACGACGAGGTAGCGACCGTCATGGGCCATGAAATTGCCCACGCCTTGCGCGAACACGCCAGGGAGCGCATGGGCAAGTCGGCCGTGACGCAGGGTGCGGCACGAATAGGGGGCGCCATTGCTGCCAGCGTATTCGGCATCGACCCGCGCCTGACCGACGGCATCGCTCGCGGTGGTGCCAATTTGTTGACGCTAGAGTTTGGGCGAGAAGATGAATCCGAGGCCGACCTGGTGGGAATGGAGCTGGCAGCCCGGGCCGGTTACGACCCGAGAGCCGGCGTCACGCTATGGCAAAAAATGGGAGCCGCCAGCAAAGGTGCGCCACCACAGTGGCTGTCAACCCATCCCTCCAGCAACACCCGCATCTCCGACATCGAAAAAAACCTACCCAAAGTGCTGCCGTTGTACGAGCGGGCTCGGCGCAGCGGTCCGGGCTAGGCTCAGAAAGCGGCCTAAGGAATCGGTGTGAGCAGGGTGCCGGATTCGAAAAAGCTTTTCAGGTTGGCCACCGTCAAGTCGCCCATGGCTTGGCGGGTTTCATGGGTGGCACTTGAAATATGGGGCAACAAAACCACGTTGTCCAAGGCTAACAAGGCCTCGGGAACTACCGGCTCTTTTTCGTAAACGTCGAGTGCGGCGCCGGCGATTCGGTGCTGAGCCAGGGCGGTGCTCAAAGCCTGTTCGTCAATCACGCTGCCGCGCGAAATATTGATCAAATAACCCTGGGGGCCCAAGGCATCGAGCACTTCAGCCGATACCAGATGACGAGTTTGTGGCCCGCCGGCCGTGGCTACCACCAAAAAATCGGCCCAACGCGCCAGCTCAATGGCATTGGCAACGTAAGCGTAGCTTGTGTCGGTTACCGGTTTGCGGTTGTGATAGCGCACTTCCATGTCAAAACCCAGGCCGCGCTTGGCGATGTCACGCCCGATGCGGCCCAGTCCCAGTACGCCCAGGCGCTTGCCGCTGACCCGAGTAGTGAGGCGGAATTGACCTTTGAGCCAGTCGCCCCGGCGCAAAAAGCGATCAGACGCTGTCATGCCGCGTGCCACATCGATCAAGCCGCCCCAGGCCAGATCAGCCACGCAGTCGTTGAGCACATCCGGGGTGTAGCCAATCGGAATCCCGCGCTTTTTGGCGGCATCGACATCAATGGTTTCATAGCCAACGCCGAAGCTGGAAATCACTTTGAGATTGGGCAGAGACTCGATCAACTGGGTGTCGGCACCAAAACGGGCCGATGTGACCAGGCCGACGAATTCATGGCCGTGCGCAGCCAGGTAAGCTTTGGGGTCGGCCTCTTGCCAAAGAGGATGCAGATCAAAATCTTGGGCCAGCGTGGTTTCAATCGAAGGCAGCAAGCGGCCGTTTTGGAGAATTCGCAAAGTCATGGTGAGATAGTTGTTTAAGGGGTCGGGGATAGGGTCAATCAGTCGCCCAATGTTGGGGCGATCGGGCAAAGCATTAAAGATTTCTTTCTTGGCACCAAACAGCGAAAGCAGCTTTGGTCTCGGCGTTGGGCGGGTATGTGCCACGCAAAATAGCGCCGGCCTGTACTCGTTCCAGCAGGAACATTTCCATCACTTCCTGCTCGGCTGCATCGCGTGCCACTTCGTCAACCAGATGCTGCGGGATCACGGCAACGCCTTCTTCGTCACCCACGATGATGTCGCCTGGATAGACCGCCACGCCGCCACAGCCGATGGGCACATTGAGGTCGATTGCGTGGTGTTGAATCAAATTCAAGGGCGCGCTGCCACCTGCACAGTAAACCGGGAAATCCATTTCGGAAATCGGCCCGCTGTCGCGCACCGGGCCATCTGACACCAGGCCGGCAGCGCCGCGTACTTTGAGACGCGTGGTGAGAATCTGACCGCCCGAGGCCACCCGCGTTTCGCCGCGGCAATCGAGCACCAGCACATGGCCCGGCGGCACCGATTCAATCGCTTTGCGTTGCGGGTGGTCGGGGTTGTCGAATGCACTGAGCTGATCGAGGTCTTCGCGCGCCGGAATGCTGCGCATGGTGAAGGCCGGACCCACCAGGTTGCCGCCCGAAGGGTCGGTCAAGCGGGCAACACCCTGGATGTAGACGTTACGAAAGCCGCGCTTGAACAGTTGCGTGCACAGGGTGGCGACGCTGATGTGTTGGAGTCGGGCCAGGGTTTCTGGATTCATGGTGGTCATATGGGATTGAGCTGGGCTGGGAATTAATGAATTTCGGGTTCGCCGTCGGTCTGTATTTTGTCGGGTTCGAGAAAATCGAAGTCGCAGCCCTGGTCGGCCTGCTGAATGTGCTTGAGGTAAAGCACGCCGTAACCGCGGGTGTATTTGGGCGGTGGTGCTTGCCAGGCCGCGCGGCGCAGGGCAAATTCCTCATCGCTGATCACCAGGTCGAGTTTGCGGGTCTCAATGTCAAGGCGGATCAGATCGCCGTCGCGCACCAGCGCCAACGGTCCGCCCACATGCGACTCGGGGGTGACGTGTAGCACGCAAGCGCCATAACTGGTGCCGCTCATGCGCGCATCGGAAATCCGCAACATGTCGCGCACCCCTTGTTTGAGCAGTTTCTGCGGAATCGGCAGCTGACCCCATTCGGGCATGCCCGGCGCCCCTTGCGGCCCCGCACTTTGCAAAACAATCACGCTGTCGGCGTCAACATCGAGCGCTGGATCGTCAATTCGCGCGTTCATGTCGTTGTAGTCTTTGAACACCACGGCCCGGCCCTGGTGTTGGTAAAAGCGCTTTTCCATCGCTGCTGGCTTGATCACGGCGCCGTCGGGTGCCAAGTTGCCACGTAACACCGCCAGCCCATCTTTGGCGACCAGCGGATTGCTAAAGGGACGGATCACATCGTCGTTGTAGACCTTGGCATCGGCTATGTTTTGCGCCAAGGTCAGGCCGTTGCATTGCAGCGTGCTGCCATCAATCAGGTCACCGAGTTGGGTCAGCAAACCGCGCAGACCGCCGGCGTAATAAAAATCTTCCATCAAGAAAGCGCCGGAAGGCCGCAAATTGGCCAGTACCGGCGTCTTGCGGGCCAGCGCATCGAAACGGTCGATATTGAGTGCAATGCCAGCGCGTTTGGCCATCGCCACCAGGTGCACGATGGAGTTGGTCGAGCCGCCCAGACCTAGCACCGTGGTGACTGCGTTGTCAAAAGAGGCGGCACTCAAGAAATCCAGCGGCTTGCGATCGAGCCACACCATGTCGACAATTTCCTTGCCCGTGAGCGTGGCCATTTGGGCGTGGCGCGAATCGGGCGCAGGAATCGACGCAGCGCCGGGCAGGGTAAAGCCCAGCACTTCAACCGCGCTGGTCATGGTGCTGGCGGTTCCCATGGTCATGCAGTGGCCTGGTGAGCGTGCAATACCGTCCTCGACTTCTTGCCAGTCGTCCTCGTTGATGTTGCCGGCACGCAACTCAGCCCAGTATTTCCAGGTGTCGGAACCGCTGCCCAGAAACTTGCCTTTGTAATCACCGCGCAACATCGGGCCGGCCGGAACAAATATGGTCGGCAGGTTCATGGCCAAAGCACCCATCACCAGCGCTGGCGTGGTTTTGTCGCAGCCACCCATCAGCACGCAGCCATCAGCCGGATAAGAGCGCAGCAACTCCTCGGTCTCCATCGCCAGCAAGTTGCGATACAGCATGGTAGTGGGTTTTTGCATCGGCTCAGACAGTGAGATCGCCGGCATCTCCACCGGAAAACCGCCGGCCTGCCAGATGCCACGCTTGACTTCTTCGACCCGCTGCTTGAAATGGCTGTGGCAAGGGTTGATGTCGCTCCAGGTGTTAATGATGGCAATCACTGGTTTGCCTGCGTAATCGCTGCGGTGGTAACCCATTTGGGCGGTGCGGGAGCGGTGGCCGAAAGAGCGCATGTCTTTCACGCCATACCAGCGAAATGATCGAAGATCTTCAGGTTTTTTGCGCTTTGGTGTTGGTGTGTCGTTGGTCATGGGGGGTATCCGGGCTTGGGTCAGGTGAATCGATGAAGAGAAAAAGTATAACGGGCATGGTTTAACTAATCCCTTCGCGTGCGCAGGTGTTGGCAAGGCCGGTGGATTGGGTGCCCGTTCTCCAGCCCAGGCTCGCGGGCGGCTGCATATTAAATCCTGCATTGCTGCTTTAACACCGTGTCAGGCGCACAAGCTGTGTAGCAACCGCGAATCGGGCCTGCGCCCGGACACCCGCACCACCGGCCTGTACTACAGTCTTGGCGCGGCAAAAAGAAGTCCGAAAAGCCTGACTTCATGGATTCTCCAAGCCACAGACAATTTTTGAGGATGAGATTGGGGTGAATGGCGCAGCGGCATTAAGGCGGAGCCCGCAGGGCGGGGGACAGCCGCGGAGTTATTCGCCCCGGTCTCATCAGCGACAGCACAGGGGAATTCAAACTTAAGTACGCCCTGGTGTGGGCACGGCCGGTGCTGAGGTATCCGTTCCAGCCCAAGCTCAACCAAGCCCCAGCGGCAAAGCGGTTTTATAGCGCACCTGCTTCAGGGCAAAGCTGGAGCGAATTTTTTCAATGCCTGGAATGGGCGTGAGCTGTTCCAAGATGAATTTTTCCAACGCCGCCATGTCGGCCACAGCGACACGAATCAGGTAGTCCGAATCGCCCGTCATCAAGTAGCACTCCATCACTTCGTCGTGGTCTTGGATGCAGCGTTCGAACTCGGCCAAGGCCTCCTTGCTTTGCGACTTCAGGCTGATCGAAATAAACACCGTCAATCCCAAGCCAAGATGGGTCGCACTGACCAGCGCCACATAGCGCTTGATCACGCCACTGGCCTGCAAGGCTTTAACCCGGGCCAAGCAGGGCGACGCAGAGAGGTGAACCCGACGCGCCAATTCGACATTGCTCAGCGCGCCATCGCGCTGCAATTCATCCAGAATTCGCAAATCTATAACGTCAATATTTCTTAAGGGATTCATTCGGCCGCATTTTATGCTGTAAATCATCGAAACAAGAGGTATTACGGCAGGCAATAGGGCGGTCAATTCAATACAGTAGGGGCCATGAACCGCGCAACAACAACCGAACTTTCTTTCCCTGAATCCGCAGCGCGGATGGCAGACGACGCCGATCCACAGGAAACACGCGAATGGCGTGATGCTTTTGCTGCGCTGGTCGCGGCCAACGGCCCGGCGCGGGCACGCTGGATTTTGGACGCTTTGGCTGAGCAGGCACGCACGCTGGGAACCGGCTGGATGCCCGAACTCAACACGCCTTATGTCAACACCATCGCGGTGGATCAGCAGCCCTCGTTTCCGGGCGACTTGGCGATCGAAGAGCGGCTGGCTTCGCTGATGCGCTGGAATGCTTTGGCCATGGTGGTGCGCGCCAATCAGGCCTATGGCGACCTGGGCGGTCACATTGCCAGTTATGCCAGTGCGGCAGACTTGTTTGAAGTCGGTTTCAACCATTTTTTCCAAGCTCGCAACCAACAGCCCGGACGGCAACATGGTGGGGATTTGGTTTTCTTCCAGCCGCACAGCGCACCCGGCGTTTATGCCCGGGCCTATTTGGAAGGGCGCTTGAGCGAGAACGATTTACTGCATTACCGCCAGGAATTGCGGGCCGAACGCAATGGGGCACAGGGCTTGCCAAGCTACCCCCATCCTTACCTGATGCCCGACTTCTGGCAGTTCCCCACCGGCTCCATGGGAATCGGTCCGATCAGCTCGATTTACCAAGCGCGCTTCATGCGCTATCTGAGTCACCGCCAATTGCAAGACTGTGCTGGGCGCAAAGTCTGGGGCGTGTTTGGCGATGGCGAGATGGATGAGCCCGAAAGCATGAGCGCGTTGACCCTGGCAGCGCGCGAAGGCTTGGATAACCTGGTGTGGGTCGTCAATTGCAATTTGCAACGGCTCGACGGCCCGGTGCGCGGCAATGGCCGCATCATTGACGAGTTGGAAAAACTGTTCGCGGGTGCCGGTTGGAATGTGATCAAGCTGATCTGGGGCAGCGATTGGGATGGCCTGTTTGCGCGCGATAGCAGCGGCGCTTTGCGAGCGGCTTTTGCCAACACGGTCGATGGTCAAATGCAGACTTTTGCGGCCAGTGATGGACGCTACAACCGCGAGCATTTCTTTGGTCAGAACCCCGATCTGGCGCGATTGGCCCAAGGCATGAGCGACGAGCAGATCGACCGGCTCAAGCGAGGTGGCCACGACATCGTCAAAGTACATGCGGCTTACGCAGCGGCGGCAAAGCACAAAGGCCAGCCCACGGTGATTCTGGCGCACACCAAAAAAGGTTATGGCATGGGCGCTGCCGGCCAGGGCAAGATGACCACCCACTCGCAAAAAAAGCTCGACGACGCAGCCTTGCTGGAATTTCGGAATCGTTTTAATTTACCTCTGAGCGACGAGCAGGCCACCAGCGTAAGTTTTTACAAGCCCGAACCTGACAGTGCAGAAATGCGTTATCTGCAGCGCCAACGCGAACAGCTCGGCGGTTACCTGCCCAAGCGTGAAACGACTTGCGAAAAAATCACACCGCCTGCCGTTGCGAGCTACGCCGGATTCGCGTTGAAGGCCGACGGCAAGGAAATGAGCACCACCATGGCGTTCGTTCGCATGTTGGGCAACCTGCTCAAACACACCGAGTTGGGCCCGCGTATCGTCCCCATCGTGGCTGACGAAGCACGCACTTTTGGCATGGCCAATTTGTTCAAGCAGGTCGGCATTTACTCCAGCGTTGGCCAGCGCTATGCGCCCGAAGACATCGGATCGGTCTTGAGCTACCGCGAAGCGATGGATGGACAGATCCTGGAAGAAGGCATCAGCGAAGCAGGTGCCATCGCCAGCTGGACCGCTGCCGCCACCGCTTACAGCGTGCATGGTCTGGCCATGTTGCCGTTCTATATCTACTACTCCATGTTTGGTTTTCAGCGGGTTGGTGACCAGATCTGGGCCGCTGCTGACCAGCGACCCCGTGGTTTTCTGTTGGGTGCCACGTCGGGGCGCACAACACTGAGCGGAGAAGGCTTGCAGCACCAAGACGGCACCAGCCAACTTTGGGCCTCAACCATCCCCAACTGCAAAGCTTACGACCCGGCGTTCGCCGGCGAGCTGGCCGTCATTATCGATCAGGGTATTCGCGACATGGTGCTCGAGCAGCGCGACTTGTTTTACTACATCACTTTAATGAACGAGAACTACGCGCATCCCGATTTGCCAGACGGGGTCGAGCAGCAGGTGATTCGTGGTTGCTATCAATTTAAAAGTTTCCAGCCGCAGCAAACCAAAGACAGCCAGAAAACCAACGCCAAGCAGGTGACCCTGTTGGGGTCCGGCGCCATCCTGACCGAAGTGCTCAAGGCGGCCGCGCTGCTGGCAGAACAAGGCGTGGCCAGCCAGGTCTTTAGCGTCACCAGCTGGAGTGAGCTGGCGCGTGACGGCACGCTGTGCGAGCGGCAAGCACGTCATGGACAAGGCGAGGCGAAGCCCTTTGTGACCCAGCAACTGCAGGGTTCGCGTGGCCCTATCATCGCCGCCAGCGACTATGTACGGGCAGTTCCCGAGACGATCCGGGCCTACCTGCCGCCAGGGCGGAATTACCTCACGCTCGGAACCGACGGTTTTGGTCGCAGCGACACCCGAACCGCCTTGCGCGCGCTTTTTGAAGTCGATGCGGCCTCGATCGCGAAAGCGGCGCTCTACGCGCTGCAATAGCGCGGGATAGGGGCGTGGCGGTGTTATGGTTGGGCCATGAAATCGCAAATTGATCATCTGGTTGTCGCAGCGTCAACTCTGGAACTCGGGGTCCAGTGGTGCGAGGCAACGTTCGGGATCACGCCGGGGCCGGGCGGAGAGCATCTGCAATTTGGTACGCACAACCGCTTATTCAAAATTGCCACACCCAGCCACCCGCTGGCTTATTTGGAAATCATTGCGATCAATCCGGCGGCGAAAAAACCGGTCCCTGAACGGAGCAGCCGCTGGTTTGACCTGGACGATGCTGCGCTAGCAGCCGCAATCACCAAGGAGCCCAGGCTAGTGCATTTTGTTGCCAGCATCGACGATATGGAGTCAGCCCGCATTGCTTTGAAGATGCAGGGAATTGAGCGTGGCCCCGTGGTCCACGCCAACCGTCACTCGCGCCGGGGTTTGTTGCAATGGCAAATTACCGTGCGCGAAGATGGCCAGCGTTTGTTTAACGGCGCGCTGCCTAGCTTGATTCAATGGGGCAAACCCAATACGGAGGAGCCTTTGCGGCTGCATCCCAGAAACAGTCTGCCGCGTTCCGGCGTGACATTGCAAAGCTTGGCCGTTACCCATCCCTCGGCGGACAAGCTGCAAGCGGCTTACGCGGCCATAGGCCTTGGCGGCATCGCCGTGGAGGCCGGGCCGGCCAATCTAAGCGCAAGCCTGAACACGCCCAAAGGGGTGGTCGTGTTGCAAAGCCACGGGATTTAGCAAGCTCAAAGCGCCACGTCATACCCGATCGTGATCGGTGCGTGGTCCGAGAACTTTTCGGTTTTGTAAATGGCCGAGGTGCGGGCCGAAGCGGCCCAAGCTGGAGTGGACAAGTGGTAGTCCAGGCGCCAGCCCACGTTGTTGGCGTAGGCCTGCCCCCGGTTGCTCCACCAAGTGTAGGCGGCGTCTGTGGCTGTGGGTTGCAATTGGCGATAGACATCGACCAGACCGGCTTCAGAAAGTAGTCGCGTCATCCAGGCGCGTTCTTCGGGCAGAAAGCCTGAATTTTTCTGGTTACTCTTCCAGTTTTTCAAGTCGATTTCCTGATGCGCGATGTTCACGTCGCCGCACAGGATGAACTCACGCGTTTGCTTGAGATGTGTGAGATGCGGATAGATAGCGGCTAAAAATCGGAACTTGGCCTGTTGCCGCTCTTCGCCCGACGAGCCACTGGGAAAATAGCAGCTGATGATGGATTTTTTAATACCTGCGCGGTCAAAACGCAGCTCAAGATAGCGCCCCTCGGCGTCAAATTCGGAGTTGCCCAGGCCGACGATGACTTCGCTGGGCTCGTGTTGGGTGTAAATGCCGACCCCGGAGTAGCCTTTTTTCTCGGCAAAATGGAAATAACCTGGCAGACCGGCGAGTTGTTCGAAACGCCCTTCGATATCGGCGGCCTGCGCTTTGATTTCCTGGACGCAAATACAATCGAGCTGGCTGCGTTCAAGCCAGGCTAACAGGCCTTTGCTGGTCGCCGAGCGGATACCGTTGAGGTTGAGGCTGCATAAATTAAACAAGGAATTCTCCATGGTGGATGGCGTGACTGATACAAACTCTGGCGCTTCGCCGCAGGACCCGTTGGCACAAGACTTTGTGCAATTTTCAGTCGATTGTGGCGTGTTGCGCTTTGGTGAATTCAAAACCAAAGCAGGCCGGCTGTCGCCTTACTTTTTCAATGCCGGTCTGTTCGATGATGGTGCGCGGATCGGTCGCTTGGCTGAATTTTATGCGCAGCGCCTGCTGAGCAGCGGGATCGAATTCGACATGATTTTTGGCCCGGCTTACAAAGGGATTCCGTTGGGCGCGGCGCTGGCGGTCGAGCTGGCGCGGCGTGGCCGTAATGTGCCGTTTTCCTACAACCGCAAGGAAGTCAAGGACCACGGTGAAGGCGGAAGTCTGGTGGGCGCGCCGCTCAAAGGCCGGGTGTTGATTGTGGATGACGTGATGTCGGCGGGTACCGCTGCCCGGGAGTCGATCGCCATCATTCGTGCCGCTGGCGCCATTCCCTATGCCATGGCGATTGCGCTGGATCGGCAGGAAATGGCGACCGAAAATGGCCAAGACGTGCCGCATAGCGCCGTGCAGTACGTGCGGGACCAACTCGGCTTGCAAGTCTGCACCATTGCGCGCCTATCCGATTTGTTGCACTATCTGGCCAAGCACAGCGGCGAAGGTTTGGCAGCCGATCATCAACGCGTACTGCAGTACCGGCAACGTTATGGTGTGGATGAAGGGGTGAAATCGGGTGGGACAGTTTGAAGCGTCGCCAACTACTTGTCCGCTGCAGAGCTTGAAGCTTGCTGCAGTGCGACTGGCCGTCCGTGTTGCTTTATTGGGCCTGGCGTTGCTGTTGACGCTGCCGAGTCAGGCGCAACAGATTTACACCTGCATTGATGCGCAGGGGCGCAAACTCACAGCGGATCGCCCGATTGCCGAATGTCGGGACCGCGAACAAAACTTGCTCAACCCCAGTGGCTCACTCAAAGGTAAGGTTGGCCCGAGCTTGAGCGAACTAGAGAGTAAAAAACAGGACGAAGAAGCCCAGAAACAGGCCCTGCAGTTGGCGCAACAGGCCCAGGAGAATCGGCGTGAGCGTGCCCTGCTCATGCGTTATCCCAGCAAGACCGAGCATGACCAAGCAAGAGTGCAGTCATTGGCGCAAATCGAGGTCGTCATGGGTGCCGCCATTCAGCGGGTTGAGGAACTGACCCGACAGCGCGCCGAACTCGAGGCTGAGATGGAGTTCTATAAAAAAGAGCCAGCTTTGGCGCCACCGGTTTTACGCCGCCAGCTGGAAGAAAACAGCCAAAGCCTGAAGGTGCAACAGCGGTTTATAGACGTGCAACAGAGCGAAATGCAGCGAATGAATGCACGCTTTGACGATGAGCTGTCCCGTTTGCGCCCGATGTGGGTTGTGCCGATTGCGCCAGCCGAAAGTGGCGCTGGCCAGCGCCGCTGAGTCTGGCTTAACGCGGCGAGAACCTAGCCCAGCAGCTTCTTGCGCAACAACTCGCCAGCCTGTTGCGGATTGGCTTTGCCCTGGCTGGCTTTCATGATTTGACCGACCAGGGCGTTGAGCGCCTTGTCGTTGCCGGCTTGGTACTGCTCAATGTTTTTGGGGTTGGCAGCGATCACGGCGTCAATGATTTTCTCCAAAGCGCCGGAGTCGTTCATTTGTTTCAAACCTTTGGCCGCTATCAAGGCATCGACCTGTGCACCGGCCTGCCACAAAGCCTCAAAGACTTGTTTGGCTGAGTTGTTCGAAATCGTTCCGTCGGCAATGCGCACAACCAATGCTGCCATTTTCCCGGGGGCATTTTCATGCAGCAGCCCTTCTTCCGGTTGCGCTGATGTCAGTGCGGGAATGAAGGCATTGATGTACCAGTTGGCCGTCATTTTTGCCTGCTTGCTCAGCTTCAGACAAGCCTCAAAACTGCGGGCAATGGCTATGCTCTGGGTCAATAGATTCGCATCGTATTCAGACAGGCCGTAATCACTGACAAAACGCTGAGCCATGGCGCGCGGCAGTTCGGTCATCTCGGCGCGCAGGCGCTCGACCCAGTCGCCTGCAATCACCAGTGGCGGCAAATCAGGATCGGGGAAGTAACGGTAATCGGCAGCGTCTTCCTTGGTTCGCATGGCGCGGGTTTCGCCGTTGCTCGGGTCGAACAAAACAGTGGCCTGCTCGATCGCGTGGCCGTCCTCAATTTGCTCGATTTGCCAGCGCACTTCAAAGTCAATTGCCTGCTGCATGAACTTGAAACTGTTGAGGTTTTTGATCTCACGCCGGGTGCCCAGTTCGGCGCCGGGTTTGCGCACCGAGACATTGGCGTCGCAACGAAACGATCCCTCTTGCATATTGCCATCGCAAATGCCGATCCAGGTCACGATTTTGTGCAGCTCTTTGGCGTAGGCCACGGCCTCGGCGCTGGAGCGCATATCGGGTTCGGTCACGATTTCCAGCAACGGTGTGCCGGCTCGGTTCAAATCAATTCCGCTTTGGTCAATAAAGTCTTCGTGCAGCGATTTGCCTGCATCTTCCTCCAGGTGGGCGCGAACTAGACGCACTGATTTTTTTTCATCACCCAGGAAGAATCCGATTTCACCACCCACCACCACCGGAATCTCGAACTGGCTGATTTGGTAGCCCTTGGGCAGATCCGGGTAGAAGTAGTTTTTGCGCGCAAAAATACTGCGTGGCGAAATGGTCGATCCAATGGCCAGACCAAATTGAATGGCCCGCTCTACCGCACCCTTGTTCATTACCGGCAGGGTGCCGGGCAGGGCCAAATCCACAGCGCAGGCCTGGGTGTTGGGCTCGGCACCAAACGCCGTTGCG
Organism: Burkholderiaceae bacterium; assembly: GCA_049296795.1. Lineage (GTDB taxonomy): Bacteria > Pseudomonadota > Gammaproteobacteria > Burkholderiales > Burkholderiaceae_C > CAXNKH01. The sequence continues at coordinate 22,353 of JBAQTC010000006.1, read as the reverse complement.
GCGCGGCTGAAGATTTTCGATTGTGTTGAGAGTTGGGCGTGGGTCTCAAAGCCGATCACGACCTCGTAGCCTTGAACCAGGGGGGGTGTTTGTTTCATGGCGCTGATTTCAAAAACCCTGAGGTTGGCGCAGATGGAAATCGGTGGCTTGTTGCAATCGGTGCGCCACATTGAGCAGCTTAGCCTCTTGCAAGTAGTTACCAATGAGTTGCAGCCCGACAGGCATGCCGTTGCCTTCTTGTGACGCAGCAAAACCTGCGGGCACGCTGATGCCGGGCAAGCCGGCCAGTGAGGCGGGCAGGGTGAAGATGTCGGCCAGGTAATTGGCCAGCGGGTCGGCTGATTTTTCGCCGAGCTTCCAGGCCACACAGGGCGCTACCGGCCCCGCGATCACATCGCATTGGGTGAAGGCTTGTTGAAAATCATCGGCAATCAGGCGCCGGATTCTTTGGGCTTGTAGGTAGTAAGCGTCGTAATAACCATGGGACAAGACGTAGGCACCGATCATGATGCGGCGCTTGACTTCGTCGCCGAAGCCTTCGGCCCGGGTCTTCTTGTACATATCGTTCAAGTCGCCGTAGTTCGCTGCACGGTGGCCGAACTTCACGCCGTCGAATCGGCTCAGGTTGCTGGAGGCCTCGGCGGGCGCAATGATGTAGTAAACAGGAATGGCCAAATCAGTGCGTGGCAAAGAAATCTGAACCAACTTGGCACCGAGTTTTTCCAGCTCACTGAGGGCGGCATCGACCGCTTTGCGAACATCGGGGGTCAGCCCTTCGCCGAAAAACTCTTGCGGAACGCCAACGCGCAGACCTGCTATGGAATCATTCAAATGACGGCTGAAGTCTTCTGCAGGAACGTCAAGCGAGGTGGAGTCGCGGTCCGGGTCTGGCCCACACAGGGCGGAGAGCAGCAGTGCGCAGTCTTGGGCGCTGCGTGCCATCGGGCCGGCTTGGTCCAGACTGGAGGCGTAAGCGATCATGCCGTAACGCGAAGCTCGGCCATAGGTCGGCTTGATACCGGTAATACCGCAAAACGAAGCGGGTTGACGAATCGAGCCGCCGGTATCGGTGCCTGTGGCTGCCGGCACCAGGCGGGCCGCCACGGCGGCGGCGCTGCCGCCTGAAGAGCCGCCCGGAATTCGGGACCGGTCCCAAGGATTTTGTACCGGACCAAAAGCCGAATTTTCATTGGCTGAACCCATTGCAAATTCGTCGCAATTGAGCTTGCCCAGCGTGACCATGCCCTGGTCAGCCAACCTTGCCACGACCGTGGCATCAAACGGTGAGCGATAGCCCGCCAACATCTTGGAGCCGGCGGTGCTGACAAAAGCCTTGTCGACAAAAACGTCTTTGTGGCCGATCGGCACGCCCTCGAGCGCGCCGGCCGTGCCGTTGGCGATTCGCAGGTCAGACTGGCGGGCCTGAGCCAGCGTAGCCTCTTCATCTAAAGCCAAAAAAGCGCCCAGTGATGCGTTGCTCTGGGCGCGGGCCAGAAAATGTTGGGCTGTTTCGAGCGCCGACACCTTGCGCTCTCGCAGATTCTGGGCCAAAGAGGCAACGGATAAGTGGTGTAGTTCGCTCATATTAATCGGTTGAGGACAGAGCTGGCTCGCTGCGCGTAGCTTCGGACTGTCCCACTAAGTTTTACTCTATTACCTTGGGAACCAGGAACAGGCCGCGCTCGACGGCTGGGGCGCTTCGTTGGTTGGCTTCGCGCTGATTCGGCTCGTTCGCCACGTCGGGGCGCAAACGCAGGTTGATGTCCTGGATGGTGGCCAGCGGGTGGGCCAGCGGCGCTACCCCTTGGGTGTCGATCGAACGCATCTTTTCCACCAGCTTGAAAAAATCGTTGATCTGGAGCCGCATGCGTTCGCTTTCTTCGGGCTGAAGTTCCAGCCGGGCCAGATTGGCGATGCGCAGAATATCTGAAGAGCTCAGTGACATGGTTGCTTTGTTCGGCCCAGGGACCTTGATTTCGAGGCCAGCCAGGCAGTTGATACAGGGGGGATGCGGTATTATCCCGTGTTTACGGAATGGCCAGGAAAACTGCTGCTTGCGCTGCAGCAGTGACGTTTTTAGGCCAGAAATTGGGCGATGGTTGGCATTTTGCGCGCCGTGCCCTCAGAGAGGATTTGTGATGTTTGGATTTTCGCGTCGGTATTTTTCGACTGACTTGGCCATTGACCTTGGAACGGCCAACACGCTGATTTATGTACGCGACAAAGGCATTGTGCTCGATGAGCCTTCGGTGGTTGCTATCCGTCACGAAGGCGGACCTCACGGCAAAAAGACGATTCAGGCCGTGGGACGTGAAGCCAAGGCCATGCTGGGCAAGGTGCCTGGCAATATCGAAGCGATTCGACCGATGAAAGACGGGGTTATTGCCGATTTCACCGTGACCGAGCAAATGCTCAAGCAGTTTATCAAAATGGTGCATCCGCGTGGCCTGTTCAAGCCCAGCCCACGCATCATTATTTGTGTTCCCTGTGGCTCGACCCAGGTCGAACGCCGCGCCATTCGCGAGTCGGCGCTAGGGGCTGGCGCGTCCGATGTGTATCTGATTGAAGAACCGATGGCTGCGGCTATCGGTGCGGGTTTGCCGGTGAGTGAGGCCAGCGGCTCAATGGTGGTCGATGTCGGCGGTGGCACGACCGAGGTCGGCGTGATTTCCTTAGGCGGCATGGTCTATAAGGGTAGCGTGCGGGTCGGCGGCGACAAGTTTGACGAAGCCATCATCAGCTATATCCGTCGTAACTACGGCATGTTGATTGGTGAGCCCACCGCCGAGGCGATCAAGAAAAGCATTGGCTCGGCATTTCCTGGCAGTGAAGTCAAGGAAATGGAAGTCCGCGGCCGTAATTTGGCCGAGGGCGTGCCACGCAGCTTTACCATCTCAAGCAACGAAATTCTGGAAGCCCTGACCGACCCGCTCAATAGCATGGTTACCGCTGTCAAGAATGCTTTGGAGCAGACGCCGCCTGAACTGGGTGCCGACATTGCCGACCGCGGCATCATGCTGACCGGTGGCGGCGCTTTGCTGCGCGACCTCGATCGACTGCTGGCCGAAGAAACCGGTCTGCCCGTGATGGTGGCCGAAGAACCGCTGACCTGTGTGGTGCGCGGTTGCGGTATGGCGCTGGAGCAGATGGACCGCTTGGGCTCCATTTTCACCAACGAATAAGCCTAGGGAATCAGCGATGCCACTGGGTACGCTGGACCGAACCCCGCCGCCTTTTTTCAGGCAGGGCCAGTCGGCCTTTTCCAAGCTCGTCGTCTTCAGTGCTCTGGCCCTGTTTTTGATGGTGGCTGATCTGCGCTTTTCCATCACGCAACCGATACGCGCGGTTCTGGCCAGCGTGATTTACCCGGTGCAGTGGTTGGCTTTGCGCCCTGTTCTGTGGTCGCGGGAGGCTGGGACCTATCTGGAATCTCGCGCTTCTGCCCAAGCTGAGGAAGATCGCGCGCGGCGCCGCCTAGTCGAACAATCTGAGCGAGCCAACCAGGTCGAACAGCTGTTGCTGGAAAATCAGAATTTGCGCCAATTGCTGGAATTGCGGGGTCGCTTTCTGACCCAATCCAAGCCTGCTCAAGTCTTGTACGACGCGGCCGACCCCTATAGTCGCAAGCTCATCATCGACCAAGGTTTGGCCAACGGCGTGCAGGCGGGTTCACCGGTTCTCGACGCCCAGGGTGTTCTGGGGCAGGTGACGCGGGTCTACGCGCTGGTCAGCGAGGTAACGCTGGTGACCGATCCAGACCACGTCATTGCGGTTCTCAATACGCGTACCGGCGGCCGTGGCTTGGCCTCGGGTGCGCCCCAGCCGCAAGCCGGCACCATGGAGCTGCGCTTCATGGCTGCCCATGCTGATGTGCAGGCGGGTGATCTGCTGACGACCAGTGGGGTCGATGGCGTTTATCCGCCGGGCTTGCCCGTGGCCCGCGTTGAACGGGTCGAACAGCGCAGCGACTCGATTTTTGCCCGAATTTACTGTCAACCCGTCGGGCAGGTCAGCGGGGTCAGCCATGTTTTGGTGCTGCAACCGATCGCCGAACAAATTCCACAGCGCCCAGCTGCCGAAACCCGCGCCAAAGCCGGAGCAAAGAAAAAATCATGATCATGCGCCCGGGTCAGGTCTTGCTGTTGCCGGCCAATGTGGGCTTCATTTGGATCAGTCTGCTGCTGGCTCTTTTGCTCAATATGCTGCAAAACATGGGCTGGTGGGGGCGCGCTGCCTGGGTTCCGGATTGCTTGGTCTTGGTGCTGGTGTTTTGGGGTGTGCATCAGCCGCGGCGGATTGGCATCAGTGTGGCTTTTGGTTTCGGCCTGTTGATGGACGTGCATCAGGGTGGGCTGTTGGGCCAGCATGCTTTGGCCTACACCATCCTAAGCTTTTTGGCGATCACCATTCACCGGCGAGTGTTGTGGTTCACGGTGCAAACCCAGGCGTTGCACGTGTTGCCATTATTTATCGCATCGCACGCCATTGAACTGATGATTCGGATGTTGGCGGGTGGATCGTTCCCGGGAATTTGGCTTCTGCTGGCGCCGCTACTCGAAGCCCTGTTGTGGCCGCTTGCCACGATTCTTTTGCTGGCACCCCAGCGCCGCACACCCAATCCGGATGCCCACCGGCCTTTGTGATGTTGCTACGCGTACGGTGCTGCGAATGGTTGCGGGGTTTGTCGGCGCATGACTGAATTACGCAATGTGTCCGCCGACCTGGACCGTTTTCGACTACGGATTGGCGTTGCCAGCGTGGTGGTATTGCTTTGCTTTGGGGTGCTGGCACTTCGGCTCGCTTACCTGCAAGTCATTCGGCATCAGGACTTGCGCGAGCAGGCCGAAAACAATCGAACGGCGATTGTTCCGGTGTTGCCCAATCGCGGCTTGATTCTGGACCGTAACGGTATTGTGCTGGCCACTAATTACTCGGCCTATACCTTGGAAATCACGCCGTCGAAGGTGGATGGATTGGAGCAGACGCTGGACCAGCTGGCCACGGTGCTGGAGATCACGCCACGCGATCGCCGCCGCTTCGCGCGCTTGATGGATGAGTCCAAGAGCTTTGAGTCGTTACCGATTCGCTCACGCTTGAAAGATGACGAGGTCGCGCGTTTTGCAGCGCAACGGTATCGATTTCCCGGTGTCGATATCAAAGCCCGATTGTTTCGTCAGTACCCCTATGGTGAGTTGGCCAGCCACGTGATCGGCTACATCGGACGCATCAACCCGACTGAAAAACAGCAAATCGAAGAGAGCGACGAAGCGGCCAATTACCGGGGCACCCAATACATAGGTAAGCTCGGTGTTGAACAAAGTTTTGAGTCGCGGCTGCACGGCACGACCGGGGTCGATTCGGTCGAGACTTCCGCTGGCGGAAGAGCAACGCGCAAACTCGCGAGCCAACCCTCCAAGCCTGGTAGCAGCCTGGTTTTGGCGCTCGATATCAAATTGCAGTATCTGATTGAGCAGATGTTTGGTAATCGGCGCGGTGCCTTGGTGGCCCTGGACCCCCAAACTGGCCAGGTTTTGGCGTTTGTCAGCAAGCCCACGTTCGACCCCAATTTATTTGTCGAAGGCATCGATGTGGAGAGTTGGAAAGCACTGAACGAATCGATGGACAAACCCCTGCTCAATCGCGCTTTGCGCGGCACTTACCCGCCGGGTTCAACCTACAAACCTTTTATGGCGCTGGCAGCGCTCGAGACCGGTAAACGCTCGGCCAGTTTCATCGTCAATGACAATGCTTCTTGGGCTTTTGGCGGCCATGTTTTTCGCAGTCATGGCGACATCGCGCTGGGCCCGGTCGACATGTACCGCAGCATCGTGCAGTCCAGCAATGTTTACTACTATTCGTTGGCCAATGAAATGGGGGTCGATGCGATTCATGACTTCATGCAGCCGCTGGGCTTGGGCCAGATCACAGGCATAGACATCCAAGGCGAGGTGCGTGGTGTGCTGCCCAGCCAAGCCTGGAAACGCAACACCTACAAGCGGCCCGAACAGAAAAAATGGTTCCCGGGAGAAACCATTTCGCTCGGTATTGGTCAGGGCTACAACGCTTTCACCATGTTGCAGATGGCTCAAGCCACGGCCATCGTGGCCAGTGGCGGAATGAAACACCAGCCCCAGCTGGTGATCTCGACCCAGGATCCGGGACAGTCGAATGCCGTCACTTTGGCCAGGGCCGAGTCGCAAAATTTGGGGTTTGCGGCTGACCATGTGGCGATTGTGCGCAAAGCCATGGTCGGTGTAACCCAAGAAGGCACATCAGCGCGGGTTTTCGCTGGGGCGCCCTACCTCAGTGCGGGCAAAACGGGCACCGCGCAGGCCGTCACGATTGCGCAGAAAGACAAATACGATGCCCGGCGGCTGGAAGAGCGCCAGCGCGATCACGCGCTTTACACGGCGTTTGCGCCAGCCGATGCCCCCCAAATTGCGTTGGCCATCGTGGTTGAAAATGCAGGCTTTGGCGCAGCCCATGCAGCACCGATTGCACGGCGGGTGTTTGACTACTGGTTGTTGGGTCAGTACCCGAGCGAGGACGACATGGCGGCGTTGCAAAAAGGTCTGGCCGGTGCGCCCATTGGCAAGCCGCGCCGGGCGGCTGACATGACCTGGCCGCCTCAGCCCTGAGCCAGGCGCTGGCCCCGCGTCGCATCCTCAATCATCCATTGCGCCGCTTTTTCGGCAATCATCAAAGTCGGGGCATTGGTGTTGCCGCTGGTGATGCTGGGCATTACGCCGGCGTCGACCACCCGCAGTCCCGCCACACCGCGCACCCGCAGGCGCGAATCCAGCACCGCCATCGGGTCGTCGGAGCGGCCCATCTTGGTGGTTCCGACCGGATGGAAAATAGTGGTGGCAATGTCACCCGCCAAGCTGGCGAGCTCCTGGTCGCTTTGGAATTGCACGCCGGGTTTCCATTCCTGGGGCTGGTAAGGCGCCATGGCGGCTTGGGACACGATGTGTCGTGTCACTCGCAGGGAATCGGCCGCCACTTTGCGGTCAACTTCGGTGCTGAGGTAGTTGGGCGCAATCGCTGGTGCGTCTTCAAAATGCGGGCTTTTGATGTGTACCGTGCCGCGGCTGGTCGGGTTGATGTTGCAAACACTGGCGGTAATGGCGTTGAAGTGGTGCAAAGGCTCGCCAAACGCATCCAGGCTCAGGGGCTGGACGTGGTACTCCAGATTGGCGTGCGGCTGGGATGGGTCGCTGCGGGTAAAAGCGCCAAGTTGGGAGGGTGCCATGCTCATGGGGCCGCTTCGGTTCAAGGCATATTCCAAGCCGATCTTGGCTTTACCCCACAGGCTGTTGGCCATGGTGTTGAGGGTCTTGACATGAGACACCTTGAACACCGAACGGATTTGTAAATGGTCCTGTAAGTTTGCGCCTACACCCGGTAAATCCGCTGCCACAGTAATGCCATGCTCTCGCAGCAGGGAAGCGGGTCCGAGCCCCGACAGTTGCAAAAGCTGGGGCGAGCCGATGCTGCCTGCACTCAGAATCACTTCGTGGCGGGCGCTGGCATTGACCATTTCACCCCCCCTGCAGACCTGAACCCCGGTGCAGCGCAGCAGGCCCGTGCCTTGTGGGTTTGATGCCAACACCAGCTTGGCAACCTGGGATGAAGTCCAGAGTTCAAAATTGGCGCGCTCGGTGCAGGTGGGGCGCAAGAAAGCCTTGGCGGTATTCCAGCGCCAACCTCGACGCTGGTTGACCTCGAAATAAGACACGCCTTCATTGTCGCCCCGGTTGAAGTCATCGGTGGCGGGTATTCCGGCTTGCTGGGCCGCTTGGGCAAAAGCGTCCAGCACATCCCAGCGCAGGCGTTGCTTTTCTACCCGCCATTCGCCGCTCGACCCCGCAACGCCTTTGGCGCCATGGCTGCTGTTAGCGCCCAGGTGGTGGTCTTCATGTTGCTTGAAATAGGGCAGGCTGTTGTCCCAGCGCCAGCTTTCGTCACCGGTTTCCTGTGCCCAGCGGTCATAGTCGCGCGACTGACCCCGCATGTAAATCATGCCGTTGATGCTGGAACAGCCGCCCAAAGTTTTGCCCCGAGGATAGCGCAGGGTGCGGCCATTGAGCCCGGCATCGGGCTCGGTTTGATAAAGCCAATCCGTGCGCTTGTTACCAATGCAGTAGAGGTAGCCGACCGGAATATGAATCCAGTGGTAGTTGTCAGCTGGCCCCGCTTCAATCAACAGCACCCGTTTACTCGGGTCGGCGCTCAAGCGATTGGCCAATAGACAGCCAGCGGTCCCCGCACCGATGATGATGTAGTCGAAGCAGGTATCGGTCATTTCGCCGTAGGCATCACAAACTCTGCGCCTTTGCCAATGCTCTCGGGCCAGCGTTGCATGATGGATTTTTGCTTGGTGTAGAAACGCACGCCTTCTTCGCCGTAAGCATGCATATCGCCAAACAGGCTGCGTTTCCAGCCGCCAAACCCATGCCATGCCATAGGCACAGGAATCGGCACGTTGATGCCGACCATGCCGACTTGGATGCGGCGGCTGAATTCGCGCGCCACATGACCATCGCGGGTAAAGCAGGAAACGCCGTTGCCGAATTCGTGGTCATTGATGAGCTGTACCGCTTGAGCGAAGTCTTTAACTCGAACACAAGCCAGCACTGGGCCAAAAATTTCTTCTTTGTAAATTCGCATCTCAGGCGTGACATGGTCAAACAACGTTCCGCCCATCCAGAAACCTTGTGCGCAGCCCGGACCAGCAGCGCTGTTGTTGAAGTCGCGACCGTCGAGCAGCAATTTGGCACCTTCGTTGACGCCTTGGGCGATATAGCCGGTGATACGTTGGTGCGCTGCGGCGGTGACAATCGGGCCCATTTCGGCGTCAAGTTCCATGCCGTTTTTGATTTTCAAGGCTTTGGCACGTTCCAGCAGTTTCGGCATCAACTGGTCGGCGGCATCGCCCACCAGAACGGCCACGCTAATGGCCATGCAGCGCTCACCGGCCGAGCCGTAGGCTGCGCCAATCAAGGCATCAACCGCTTGATCGATGTCGGCATCGGGCATCACCACCATGTGGTTTTTGGCGCCGCCCAAGGCCTGCACCCGCTTGCCATGGTGGGCGCCAGTCTCATAAATATAGTTGGCAATCGGCGTTGAGCCGACGAAGCTCACCGCTTTCACATCGGGATGAACCAGCAGCGCATCAACGGCTTCCTTGTCGCCTTGCACCACGTTGAAAACGCCATCGGGCAGACCAGCCTGTTTGAGCAAATCGGCCATCAGGAGCGAGGGTGACGGATCAATCGGGCTCGGCTTCAAGATAAACGTATTGCCCGCCGCTATGGCCACGGGGAACATCCACATCGGCACCATCACGGGGAAGTTGAACGGCGTGATGCCGGCCACCACGCCCAGGGGTTGGCGCAATGTCCAGTTGTCCATGCCGGTGGAAACCTGGTCGGTGAAGTCACCTTTGAGCAACTGAGGGATGCCGCAAGCAAATTCAACGATGTCGATGCCGCGCGAAACTTCGCCCTGGGCATCGGTAAAGACTTTGCCATGCTCGGCTGTGATCAGTCGGGCCAACTCGTCCTTGTGGGCATTAAGCAGCTCCAAAAACTTAAACATGACGCGGGCACGCCGAATCGGTGGCGTGTCGGACCAAGCCGGAAAAGCGGCATGGGCGGCCGCTACGGCTGCGGCCACTTCAGCACTGTTGGCCAGAGCGACCTGGGCGCTGACAGTGCCGCTGGCAGGATTGAAAACGGCTTGCTCGCGGCCAGAGTTGCCGGCGACGGTTTGACCCGCTATGAAATGACCAATGTGGGAGGTGCTCATGATGATGGACTTGGGGTGAAACAGGTTCAGGTGGCTGCGCCGAGTAGGGCACGGAGATCGTCGTGACGGGCGATGTCGTAGGCAATTTGCCAGGTCGAATCGGCCTTGGAGGCACCCAGAATCGGAGTACTTTGATCGACAAATTTGGCCTTGAGCTGAGATTCGCTCATCGGATTTTGGGTGCTGCCAATCGCGTGCTCGATAAAAATGTGGTGCTCTTGTCCGTCCTTGGTCTTGATTCGGATATCCACTGATGCTTCATCAATCGTGTCGTCAACAATGGCGTTGACCTTGGCGCGCAAGGCCAGCACTTCGGGACGCAGAACCACCTCGTCGGTATATTCGTGCTCTCCTGCTTGGCCATAGAGCAGGCCTACGGCGCAGGAGTGGTACACGCTGAACTTGCTCTCCAGTCCATCTTTCGGGGTTTTCTTACCCGTGAGTTCGAGCACCAGCGAGTGGGCTTTGAGCGTGACCGATTCGATAGCATCGGCTTTGATCTGATGGCGATTGCGCAACTGCACACAGCCATCGATGCTGGGGTGAATCACGATGCCGCAGGCAAACGGCTTATAGGTGTTGAGGGCAATTTCCCAACTCTGACCCAAGTTCTCGGTGATTTCGGACCAGTCGGTCTTGTTGGAAAACACCTGCATCAGGCCACGTGGGGCTTCCAATGCCCGCTTCGATGCGGTAAAACCGTGCTTGGCCAGCAAGGCTGACATCAGGCCAGCCTTGGCTGCTCCGCCGGGGTGAAAGGGTTTGGTCATGGTGCCAAATTGTTCGCGCAAGCCAATCGGTTGCGAAGCTGCCACCCCGAGCGCCATTTGGGTTGCCGCAGCGTCGAGCTTGAGCAGGCGCGCACAAGCCGCGGCGCTGCCCAGCATGCCGGTGGAGCCCGTGATGTGCCAGCCGCGGTCGTAGTGGTCGGGATAAACCGCATTGCCAACGCGACACGACACTTCGATGCCAAGCACCAAGGCGTCGATCAGTTCGCGCCCCGAGATGTTGAGGTGTTCGCCCAGCGCCAGTACGGCCGAAGCCACTGGACCAGCGGGGTGAATGATGGTCTTGAGGTGGGTGTCGTCAAAATCAAAAGTGTGTGAGCTGATGCCGTTGAGCAAGGCAGCATTGGCGATGTCGACCCGTTCTTTGCGACCCAGGATGGCGGCCTGGGGTGCGGGTGAGAGTTCCAACACAGCGGCCAGGGCTGCGGTCATGGTTTCGTGCTGGGCCGGGCCTATGGCGCAGCCCACCCAGTTGGCAAAAGTTCGGTGCGCTTCTTTGTCAACACGGTCACTCCAGCCTTTGGAGGGGTGGTTCACCACGAATTGGGCCAATAGGGCGGTGATCGGGGGTGCGTTGTGGTCAGCTGTGACCGTGGTATTGCGAGCCATGGCTACTTTCGAAATTCGGAAATAAAAAAATCAACGGGGCCAACGCCCCGTAACGGCCTATATTTTAAAGGGTTACGAGCAGTTCTGCAGGGCGCTAGCCTAGCGCCCGCCAGTAACGTCGAGCAACGCGCCCGTGGTGTAACTGGATTCGTCCGACAGCAGCCAGAGAATAGACTTGGCCACCTCGGCGGCGCTGCCGGGACGCTGCAAGGGGACCAGGGGTGCCATCTGATGGGCCCGCTCCGGTGCGCCGCCGGAGGCGTGGATTTCCGTGTCAATAATGCCGGGGCGAACTGCGTTGACCCGAATGCCTTCCGCGGCCACTTCCTTGGCCAGGCCGATGGTCATGCTGTCTACAGCGCCCTTGGCTGCGGCGTAATCGACGTACTGACCCGCACCTCCCATGCGCGCCGCCACGCTGGAGAGGTTGACAATGCTGCCGCCAGCTCCGCCGTGGCTGGTGCTCATGCGTTTGATCGCTTCGCGAGCACACAGGAAACTGCCCAACACATTGATGTCAAACATGCGACGCAAGCGCTCAAAGCTCATTTCTTCGACCCGGTTGCCGTGGTCCACCACGCCGGCGTTATTGACCAAGTAAGTCAAGCGACCGAGCTGGGCATCAACTTGAGCGAACATAGCCAGCACCTGAGTTTCGTCGGCCACATTGGCTTGCACCGCCATGGCGGTGCCACCGTCGGCGCGAATATGTCTTACGACGGCATCGGCCGCCATGGCGTTGCTGCTGTAATTGACCGCCACCGCGTAGCCGCGTTGCGCCGCCAATAAGGCGGTGGCCGCACCGATGCCACGCGAAGCGCCGGTGATCAAGATGATGGGACTCATGGTTTTCCTTTGGGGTTTGTGGGGCGGGCCAAGCCTTTGTTGCAGGCAGACGGGGGTGAAATTTAACAAAAAACACAGGATACAGGGCCGGACAATACACCGCTTGGGTGAGCAGCGAGCGTGCTGTGGGCTTATCCGGCAAAATCCAAACTCCTTTGGCAAGCCAAGGGCTGCGTTTTGCAGATGGAGTTCACTTTTATCTGGAGTCGTTTTGAAACAGACTGTTGACTACTATTTTTCGTCGCATAGTCCCTGGACTTATCTGGGCCATGCGCGATTTGCTGCACTGGCCAAAGCCAGTGGGGCCCAAATTCGTCTGTTGCCGGTTGACATGGGCGGCAAAGTGTTTCCGGCCTCCGGCGGCCTGCCGGTGGGGCAGCGACCGGCGCAACGCCAGTCTTACCGCTTGCTTGAGCTCAAACGGTTTAGTGAATTCCTCAAGATGCCGCTCAAGCTCAAGCCTAAGTACTTCCCGGTAAACAGCGACGACGCGGCTTGCTTGATCATTGCTGTTGAGATGCGCGATGGAGTCGATGCCGCGATGCGATTAACCCAGGCGGTGTTGACGGCAGTTTGGGCCCGTGACAGCAACGTGGCCGACCCCAAGGTGCTGGCCGAATTGCTCAGTGAATGCGATCTCAGCCCCGAGCGCTTGGAACAACTCGATAGTCAAGCCGCACGTGAGCGCTACGAAGCCAATACCCAGGCCGCTATCGCCGCCGGTGTTTTTGGCGCCCCCAGTTACTGCGTTGATGGCGAAATTTTCTGGGGTCAAGACCGGCTTGATTTTCTGGAGCGCAAGCTACAAACCGTTTGAACGATGTACGAAAGGACCCGAATATGAGCAATTGGATTGAACTAACAGCCGCCGATGGTTTTGCTTTTCCCTGTTACCGCGCCAGTCCGACCGGCACGCCCAAGGGGGCGGTCGTGGTGTTGCAAGAAATTTTTGGTGTCAACTCTCATATCCGCTCGGTTGCCGATGGCTATGCTGCAGCGGGTTATCTGGCACTGGCCCCGGCGACTTTTCATCGCGCGCAATCTGGCGTTGAGCTGGGTTACGCGCAACAGGACATGGCTGCGGGTATGGCGCTCAAAACAGCGATTGAAAACCTTAGCCCCCCGGGTGTGATGCAAGACATTGCGGCCACCATTCTGGAGGCGGCAAAGGCCGGCAAGGTCGGCATCGTGGGTTACTGCTGGGGTGGCTTGTTGACTTGGCGCTCGGCCTGCCTGCTCAAGGGACTCAGCGCCGCCGTGCCTTATTACGGCGGCGGAATGACGACCGACGCGGAAGCGGCGCGCCATCCCGCTTGTCCAGTACTGGCCCATTTTGGTGACCAAGACCATTGGATTCCCGTTGATACGGTGGCGAGCTTTAAATCAGCCCAGTCGGCGGTCGAGGTGCGTTTGTATGGCGCCAACCATGGATTCAATTGCGAGCAGCGCGCGTCTTACAACGAGGCTGCGGCCCAACTCGCGCGCCAGCGCAGTCTGTTATTTTTTGAAAAGCATTTGAGCTGAGTCAGGCACTACGACAGCTGCCGAATTTTTTTGGCGGCGTCTAGTGCGAAATAAGTCAGCACGCCATCGGCGCCCGCGCGTTTGAAGGCCATCAGGCTTTCCAGCATGACGGCGTCATGGTCAAGCCAGCCGTTCTGAGCGGCGGCCTTGAGCATGGCGTATTCGCCGCTGACTTGATAAGCAAAAGTGGGGACGCGGAATTCGTCTTTGACCCGACGCACCACATCCAGATAGGGCATGCCGGGTTTGACCATCACCATGTCGGCACCTTCGGCAATGTCCATTCCTACTTCGCGCAAAGCCTCATCGGTATTGCCAGGGTCCATTTGGTAGGTTTTCTTGTTGCTCTTGCCCAGATTGGCGGCCGAGCCTACGGCATCACGAAACGGACCGTAGAAAGCACTGGCGTACTTGGCGCTGTAAGCCATGATGCAGGTGTGAATGAAATGGTTGGCTTCGAGTGCTGATCGAATCGCGCCAATCCGGCCGTCCATCATGTCGCTGGGCGCGACGATGTCAACGCCGGCTTGTGCCTGGGCCAGGGCCTGCTGTACCAACACTTCGACCGTTGCATCGTTCAAAATGTAACCGGCGGGGTCGAGCAGGCCGTCTTGACCATGGCTGGTGTAGGGGTCCAGCGCGACGTCGGTCATCACGCCAAGTTCGGGAAAATGCTTTTTCAAGGCGCTGACCACTTCGGGAATCAATCCCTTGGGGTTGAGAGCCTCTCGACCATCGGGCGTTTTGAGTTCGGGGCTGATCACCGGGAACAAGGCCAGCGCCGGAATACCCAAGCTAACGCATTGCTCTGCCACGGGCAACAGCAAATCCAAGCTCAGTCGTTCTACGCCCGGCATCGAAGCAACGCTCTCACGGCGCTGTTGACCCTCCAGCACAAACACGGGGTAAATCAGGTCGTGCGAACTGAGCGCATTTTCGCGCACCAGGTCACGGGTGAAGCCATCGCGGCGCAGGCGGCGCGGGCGGCCATGGGGGTAGGGGGCAAATTGAGTCATAGGGAAAATTGTGCCTCAATCCGAAAGTCAGCTCCAACTGAGGACAAAACGGGCAAAAGGCGCTGCCAGTGCGGATAAACTGCGGCCATGCTCTGGATCAAATCCTTACATCTCATTTTTGTCATCGGTTGGTTCGCTGGCTTGTTCTACTTGCCGCGGCTTTTTGTTAATCTCGCCATGGTCGATCCAGCTTCGCTGGCCGAGCGGGAAAGGTTGTTGTTGATGGCGCGCAAACTGCTGCGCTTTACCACGATGCTGATGCTTGCGGCTTTGGTTTTTGGTTTGTGGCTTTGGTTGGGTTATGGCATCGGTTCAGGTCAGGGCTGGATGCACGCCAAGCTGGTGGTCGTTGTGCTAGTGCTGGGCTACCACCATGCTTGCGGCGTCATCCTGAAGAAGCTGATTCGGGGCGAACCAGCACGCAGCCATGTCTGGTACCGCTGGTTCAACGAAGTGCCGGTTTTGCTGTTGACGCTGGCAGTGTTGCTGGTCGTGGTCAAACCTTTCTGAAAGCACCGGTGGTGCAGCACAAAACCTCTGCCTGGCCGCTGGCGCTGAGTTTTGTGGGGTTGGTGGTGTACGCCAGTCTTTACCCCTTTTCTGATTGGCGCAACCAGGGCATCGAACCCTGGGCTTTTTTGGCCAGTCCCTGGCCTAAATACTGGACCATTTTTGATGTCGTGGCCAACGTCTTGGGTTATTTGCCACTGGGTTTTTTGTTGACATTGGCCGCACTGCGCAGCGGCTCAACCCGTTACGTGATCCTGCGCACCAGCTTGCTGGCGGGTTTGTTGTCGCTGGTGTTGGAGACTTTGCAAAGCTATTTACCGGCGAGGGTTCCTTCCAATGTCGACCTGCTGCTCAATGTGCTGGGGGCTGGCCTCGGTGCGGTGTTCGCCGCCGCACTGGAGTGGCTCGGTGCGCTCGACCGCTGGAGCCAGTTTCGCAGGCGTTGGTTCATCGCTCATGCGCGCGGTGGCCTGGTCTTGTTGGCCTTATGGCCGCTGGCCTTGCTGTTCCCAGCGGCCGTGCCACTCGGTTTGGGCCAGGTCCTCGAACGCGTGGAGACCGGCTTGGCCGAACTTTTGCAAAACACCCCGTTTCTGGACTGGATTCCCCTGCGCGAGATCGAGTTGCAGCCGATGCTGGCTGGCGCTGAAGTGCTTTGCGTGATGCTGGGGGCCCTGATGCCCTGCTTGTTGGGCTTTAGCATCATTCCTTCGCTGGCCCGGCGTGCCGTGTTTTTGGTTTTGACCTTGTTGGTTGGCATCGCCGCAACCGCCCTGTCCTCGGCTTTGAGCTATGGGCCGAGCCACGCCTGGGCTTGGTTCACCCCAGTGGTGCAGCTCGGTTTGGCGGCAGGTTTGCTCTGTGCAGTTCTGCTGCTGCCGGCTTCACGCCGAGTGAGTTCGGTCTGGCTACTGTTGGCACTAGGGATTTCCTTGGGTCTGTTGAATCAGGCGTCCAGCAGCGCGTATTTCTCTCACACGTTGCAGACTTGGGAGCAGGGGCGTTTTATTCGTTTCCATGGCTTAGCCCAGTGGTTAGGTTGGTTGTGGCCTTACCTCACCCTGGTCTATGTCGTGGGCCGAATGCAAGGGCCAGAGACTAAAAACTAAAATAGGGGCATGAGTGAAAACCAAGCTGAATCCAAAGTCCCGTCGCCGTCCTATTACGAGCGGCACATCTTCTTCTGTCTCAATGAGAGAAAAAATGGCGAAGCCTGTTGCACCCAGCAAGGTGCACAAGCCGGATTTGACCGTTGCAAGACACAGGTCAAGGCCGCAGGTTTAGCTGGGCCGGGCCAGGTTCGCGTGAACAAAGCGGGCTGTTTGGATCGCTGTGCCGCAGGTCCCGTTGCCGTGGTTTACCCCGAGGCAGTTTGGTACACCTATGTGGACCAGGATGATATTGACGAGATTGTTGAGTCCCACCTCAAGAAGGGGCAAGTGGTCGAACGCCTGTTGATCCCGCCGAACCTGGGGCGCTGAATGAATTCGCGAACCTTGAGGCTGGAGCTGGCTGGCGCAAGCGGGTTATTGGTTGAAGCGTTGCGCGACGATCCCTCGCTCGAGTCGGGTCTGAGTCCGCGTGGCGTGGCCGTGATTGCCCACCCCCACCCCTTGTTTGGCGGCACCATGGACAACAAGGTGGTACAGACCTTGGCCCGAGCTTTTGTGCAATGCGGTTGGACTACGGTGCGCTTCAATTTTCGGGGTGTCGGCGCCAGTCAGGGAGCTTTTGACAATGGCCTAGGCGAGGCGCAGGACTTGTTGGCGGTGATCGAGCAGTCGGCGCCCAGCGGAACGTTGGCGCTGGCCGGGTTTTCCTTTGGTTCCTACGTCACCAGCCAGGCGCTGAGCGCCTTGTGGCCAACACGGGACATTGAGAAAGTGGTTTTGGTCGGTACTGCCGCCAGCCGGTTCGAAGTGCCCCCTTTGCCGGTGCAAGCGCATGACCGAACTTTGGTGCTTCATGGGGAATTGGACGATACCGTGGCGCTGTCCGATGTCATGGACTGGGCGCGACCACAAAGTTTGCCGGTCACAGTGGTGCCGGGTGGCAGCCATTTTTTCCATGGACAATTGCCCTTGCTGAAAAACCTGGTGCTGCGCCACTTGAGCGCATCGGTCTGAGCTGCTACTGCCGGTGTCGATGGCGGGTAAAGATGACCGGAAAGTCGCAGCTGGAAACCTAAATTGAACATTCCCCTGATGAAAAAACTCATTTCTTCTCTGCTCGCGAGCATGTCTTTTGCTGTTGCCGCCCAAACGCTGGCGCCGCCAGAAATTGCAGCGCGGTCCTACTTGTTGATGGATTTAACGGCCAATCAGATGTTGGCTGGCAAGGATATCGATAGTCCGGTCGAGCCGGCCTCGTTGACCAAGCTGATGACGGCCTATCTTGTTTTTGATGCGTTGCGCGCCAAGAAAATTGACCTCAAGCAAACCTTTGGCGTGAGTCAGCGGGCTTGGAAGACGCCGGGTTCGCGCATGTTCATCGACCCGAAGATGAAGGTTCCGGTGGAGGACTTGCTCAAGGGCTTGATCGTTCAGTCGGGCAATGACGCCACCGTGGCTTTGGCGGAAGGTGTGGGCGGCAGCGTCGAAAGATTCGTGCAACTGATGAACGACCAAGCCGTGGTGCTGGGCATGCGCGCGACAACTTACAAGAATCCCGAAGGCTTGACCGAGCCCGGCCACAGTACGACGGCGCGGGACTTGGGTATTTTGGCGAGTCGTTTAATGCGAGATTTCCCAGAGTATGTGGGCTATTACGCGATCAAGAAATACCGCTATGAGGGGACGCCGGCGGCCAATGACACCAATCGGAATTTGTTGCTGTTTCGCGATCCTTCGGTCGATGGCTTGAAGACCGGACACACTAATGCGGCCGGCTATTGCCTGATTGCCACGGCCAAGCGTGATTTTCCGAATCTGGGCGCCCCCGGTGCAGCCCCTGGCTCGCCCGCTGCCAGCGGCTCCCGACGTCTGCTGTCGATTGTGCTGGGCGCCTCCAGTGAGAGTGCGCGGGCAAATGAGTCACAAAAACTGCTGAATTGGGGTTATACGGCGTATGAGGCCGTCAAGTTGTTTGATGCCAACCAGGCGGTGCTGCAGCCCAGAGTCTGGAAAGGAAAAGCCAGTGTTCTGAAGTTGGGCCGGCCCGATGCCATTGTGGTGGCTGTGCCTGCGGGCAGCGCAAGCAAGGTTCAAACTCAGGTGTTGCGCTCAGAACCACTGATCGCCCCATTTACCAAAGGGCAGTCTGCAGCAACGCTGAAAGTCACAATCAATGACCAGGCACTGGTAGAAATTCCCTTGCAAGCGCTTGAAGCGGTTGAGCAGGCCGGTTTGCTGGGCCGAACCTGGGATGCTGTGCGTCTGTGGATTAAATAAGTTCAGAGAAAGTGGGCGCACGCCAACTTTCTATTTGAAATAAATGATTGCCTGCTAGCTTGTGACCTGCTACACTCGAAGGCTTTTCGGAAATTCCGAAGGGATTCACGTTTTCGAGAAGTATTTTAAGTTACCAAACGTTTAGGGACGTTTTTCAATGCCAACCATAAATCAGCTAGTGCGTCAGGGACGAGAGGTCGAAACGATCAAGTCCAAAAGTCCTGCGATGCAAAATTCTCCGCAGCGTCGCGGTGTATGCACCCGTGTCTACACCACGACCCCCAAAAAACCCAACTCAGCCCTGCGTAAAGTCGCCAAAGTGCGTCTGACCAATGGATTCGAAGTTATTTCCTACATCGGCGGTGAAGGCCATAACCTGCAGGAACACAGCGTGGTGCTGGTTCGTGGTGGTCGTGTCAAAGACTTGCCCGGTGTGCGTTATCACATCGTGCGCGGTTCGCTTGACTTGCAAGGCGTGAAAGATCGCAAGCAGTCGCGTTCCAAGTACGGCGCTAAGAAGCCCAAGGCCAAATAAGACATTCATTTGTCGCGTTGGCCTGTCAAAAGGTGTTTGTTTGCTGCGTGGCGCGGTTAACAAACGTAGTGACCCAATTTTCGGGTCGAGTAAGTGAGAGTCTTATTCATTAACTCTCGCGGTGTTCGCAAGAATGCCAACTGAAGCAAAAGAGGTGAAATATGCCACGTCGTCGCGAAGTCCCTAAACGTGAAATTCTGCCGGATCCTAAATTCGGCAATATCGAGCTGTCCAAATTCATGAACGTGATCATGGAAGGCGGCAAAAAAGCGGTTGCAGAGCGCATCATTTATGGTGCACTCGAGCAAATCGAGAAAAAGAACCCAGGCAAAGACCCGGTTGAAGCTTTCAGCATGGCCATTAATAATGTCAAGCCCATGGTTGAAGTGAAGTCGCGCCGCGTCGGTGGTGCGAACTACCAAGTTCCAGTCGAGGTGCGTCCGGTTCGTCGTCTGGCCCTGTCCATGCGCTGGATCAAAGAGGCGGCCCGTAAGCGTGGCGAAAAGTCCATGGCCCTGCGTTTGGCCAATGAGCTGATGGAAGCGACCGAAGGTCGTGGCGGCGCCATGAAAAAGCGTGACGAAGTTCACCGCATGGCAGAGGCGAACAAAGCATTCTCCCACTTCCGCTTCTAACTGCGGCTACTGCGCGACGCTGATGCGTCGTTGCGGGGCCCGTCGGGTAATCCTCACGACCCTGAAGGTCGCTCCGGTTACCCGCCACCCGCGCCTAGCCTGAGCGCCGCTCGCTACGCCGGAAATTCGGTGTTGTTTTAGGCGGCAAGAATTATTGTTTGAGCAACCAAGGATCCATCATGGCTCGCCATACCCCTATTGAGCGCTACCGCAACATCGGTATTTCGGCTCACATTGACGCCGGTAAGACTACCACCACCGAGCGCGTACTTTTTTACACCGGTGTGAACCACAAAATTGGTGAAGTTCACGACGGTGCGGCCACCATGGACTGGATGGAGCAAGAGCAAGAGCGTGGCATCACGATCACCTCTGCTGCGACCACCTGTTTCTGGAAGGGTATGGACAAGTCCTTGCCCGAGCATCGCATCAACATCATTGATACCCCGGGCCACGTGGACTTCACCATTGAAGTAGAGCGCTCCATGCGTGTACTCGACGGTGCTTGCATGGTTTACTGTGCGGTTGGCGGCGTTCAGCCCCAGTCAGAAACCGTCTGGCGCCAAGCCAACAAGTACAAGGTGCCGCGTCTGGCATTTGTAAACAAGATGGACCGTACCGGTGCCAACTTTTTCAAAGTTGTGGATCAGATGAAGCTGCGTCTGAAGGCCAGCCCGGTTCCCATGGTGATCCCTATCGGTGCGGAAGAGCATTTCACCGGTGTGGTTGACCTGATCAAGATGAAGGCCATCATTTGGGACGAAGCGTCACAAGGTATGTTGTTTGACTACCGTGACATCCCGGCTGATCTGGTTGAGATTGCCAAGGTGTGGCGTGAGAAGATGGTTGAAGCCGCTGCCGAAGCCTCGGAAGAGCTGATGAACAAGTACCTTGAAGAAGGTGATTTGTCTGAAGAAGAAATCAAGTTTGGTATTCGCACGCGCACCATCGCCAGCGAAATCCAGCCTATGTATTGCGGCTCTGCGTTCAAGAACAAAGGTGTGCAGCGCATGCTGGACGCCGTGATCGAATTCATGCCGTCACCGGTGGATATTCCTCCGGTCAAGGGTATGGATGAGGATGAGAATCCCGTCACCCGCAAGGCTGATGACAGTGAAAAATTCTCGGCTTTGGCATTCAAGCTGATGACCGACCCCTTCGTGGGGCAGTTGACGTTCGTTCGGGTTTATTCCGGCGTGTTGTCCAAGGGCGACAGCGTGTACAACCCGATTCGCGGCAAGAAAGAGCGCATTGGACGTATCGTTCAGATGCACGCCAACAATCGCGAAGAAGTCAGTGAAATCCGTGCCGGTGACATTGCTGCTTGTATTGGCATGAAAGATGTGACCACGGGTGAAACACTATGTGATCCAGCGGCTGTCGTCATGCTAGAGCGTATGGTGTTCCCTGAGCCTGTGATTACCCAGGCGGTTGAGCCCAAGACCAAGGCCGACCAAGAAAAAATGGGTATTGCTTTGCAACGCCTGGCCCAGGAAGATCCTTCATTCCGCGTGAAAACCGACGAAGAGTCAGGCCAGACCCTGATCGCCGGCATGGGTGAGTTGCACCTCGAGATCATCGTGGACCGCATGAAACGTGAGTTTGGCGTCGAAGCCAATGTCGGTAAGCCCCAGGTGGCTTACCGCGAAACCATTCGCAAGACGGTGGAAGACTCTGAAGGCAAATTCGTTCGTCAGTCCGGCGGTAAAGGTCAATACGGCCACGTCGTGTTGAAAATCGAGCCGAACGAACCCGGCAAAGGTTTTGAATTCGTCGATGCCATCAAGGGCGGCGTGGTGCCGCGCGAGTTCATCCCCGCGGTGGAAAAAGGCGTGATCGAGGCGCTCAACAGTGGCGTGCTGGCCGGTTATCCGGTGGTCGACGTCAAGGTGACTTTGCACTTCGGCTCCTACCACGATGTCGATTCGAACGAAAACGCGTTCAAGATGGCTGCCATTTTTGGCTTCAAGGAAGGTTGCCGCAAGGCTAGCCCAGTGATTCTTGAGCCCATGATGGCGGTTGAAGTGGAAACCCCTGAAGACTATGCCGGTAACGTGATGGGCGATTTGTCCTCGCGTCGCGGCATGGTGCAAGGCATGGATGACATGGTGGGTGGCGGCAAGGCCATCAAGGCTGAAGTGCCGCTGTCAGAAATGTTTGGTTATTCAACCACCCTGCGTTCGATGTCGCAAGGTCGTGCAACCTATACGATGGAATTCAAGCATTACTCGGAAGCTCCGCGTAATGTGTCTGAAGCCATCATGGCGGCTCGGGCAAAATAATAAGCTTGCCCTCAACTGATTTAAAAGCTGTCTGCGACGATGTGCCACCCTGTTCCCGTGCGGGGCGAATCAGCAACATCGTGCAAACATTAAACCGATACACGGGAACAAGCTCTTTTGGAGAAATGAAAAATGGGAAAAGAAAAATTTGCACGTACCAAGCCCCACGTCAACGTGGGCACTATTGGGCACGTTGACCACGGCAAGACCACCTTGACGGCGGCCATCACGACCGTTTTGGCAGCCAAGTTTGGTGGCCAGGCCAAGGCCTACGACCAGATTGACGCCGCTCCGGAAGAAAAAGCGCGCGGTATTACCATCAATACGGCCCACGTCGAATACGAAACCGCCAACCGCCACTACGCCCACGTGGACTGCCCTGGCCACGCTGACTATGTCAAGAACA
>JBAQTC010000005.1:0-3606 GCA_049296795.1 Burkholderiaceae bacterium | reverse complement strand
AAACGTTCGAAACACCGCACTGTTGAACACGGCTTCGTTGTCGGTTCTGATGGCATCGGGTTTACCATGGTGCCCAATGGCCAGACACAAATGCCCGATCAGCGTCCAGCTTCGCTTGTTCAAAACGGCCACCAGCTGGGTGCACAAACGAGATCCATGGTCAACGACGCCCAAAACGGTTCTCTGACTTCCGGTTTGATCACGCACAAAAGTCAGATCAATGCCCCAGACTCGGTTGACCGGAACAGCCCGGGGTCGACTCTCACGCAATTGGCGAGAGATGCTCATCAGCAGGAACTGATGGTTCTTGATGGTATCGCTGACAAAGGATTTGCCAACGCTGTTTGGGGCATGCAGCCGGTTAAAAGTGTCAGCTACTTTGCGACAACCCGCGTTTTTACCCATCAAGGCTTTGAGACGCAGTACTTCGAGCATCATCCACTCTGGTTTTTTACGGGTGAGGGGCGAGTGTAAAGTTGGAGCCGGCGGGTCTTCAGTTGGCTTACGAGCAAACCCTTGGCGGTTTTTGAGATTCCTGTGGCGAGCCATGAAGGCCAACGCGGCAACCAGGGCCAGAACGGTAAAAACCAGAACCGCGGTTGCGGTGAACCAAATTTGCATGGTGCGCAGTGTAGGACGGTGGGATTGCCATGGAGGGGTTTGCATTTGTGGTTTTCTGATATTAAATACTGCTTGCGTTCACTGAGGCATTTGCTATAATTGCAAGCATGAACAGCAAGCACACCAAGACACTCAAGGCGTTATTTGCAAAACCAGCGGCTAGCAATATCAAGTTTTCCGACATTGAGGCGCTTGTGGTCAGCTTGGGTGGCGAGGTGCGTGAGGGAGATGGCTCACGGGTGGCGTTGCTGTTGAATGGCGGCGTGAAGCACGCCCACCGGCCGCATCCAGGGAAAGAGGCGAAGCAATACCAGATCAAGGAGATCAGAGAATGGCTTATAGCAATAGGAGTGAGGGCATGAGCAGCATGCATTACAAGGGCTGCACCGCCCGCATTGAGTTTTCGGAAAACGATGGTGTTTTCTGGGGCAAGGTGCTCGGGTTGCCACCCAGCACCAGCATCAGTTTTGAAGGCGCGACGGTTGCGCAGTTGACGCAAGATTTTCATAACGCGGTTGATTTCTACATTGCAGACTGCGCAAATAACGGCAAAAACGTCCTTAAGCCAGCCAGCGGCAAGCTGATGCTGCGGGTTGCCCCAGAGGTGCACACTGCCGCGCTGATCGCCGCTCAGGCCAGTGGCGTGAGCTTGAATCAGTGGGCGGCCGGGGTGTTGCAAGCTGCGGCGCATGGCTGAGGCGGGCTTAGCCGCTGTCTCAGACCGCTCAAACGCCACTGGCTGTTTTCAGTGCTAAGCGGGTAATGATCTTTAATTTTCAAAGTACGGAGTTACCGTACCTTGGCGTTCAAGCAGCGAAAAATTAATGCGGTAAATCAAATTTCGTACCGTTGGGCGGCTGCGGCGGAGGTTGCCTTTGTGTAGCCTTTGAGCTACACTTGCCCTATGTATGAATTGCGGCACTACACAAGCCCTGATGGGCAAGACCTCTTTGGTCGCTGGCTTGATGGGGGTTGAGGGACCGGCACCCGCCCGGCTACACCGATTTCCGCGATTTCATTCAGGGCGATCATACCTACCGGCGCGCATTGTTCCGCGCAATCCTCAAATCGCAAAACTCCGACCGTGGGTTCATTGATGGGCTGCGCGTGACCGTGGACGTGCCCGATGTGTTTGACCGGGGTTCCGTACAAATCACGGACGCGGTCAACGGCATCGCGGTTGGATTCACACGCGCCTTTCGCATCGCACCGGAAGTCACGATCACCCACAAGGGCGGGACCGTGGTTGCTGTGCCCAAGCTACTCGGCGCGGTCACCACCACGGGCTTTACCGCCGTTCTCGAAAACAGTTCCGGCACCCGCGTCGCCGGCGCATTCACATGGATTGCACAGGGGTACTAAATGCAAAACTTCACCGACATTCCGTCTTCGCGCTCGCTCTCGGATTCACTGATCGAGATTCTGAACAACGACCGAACCGCGATTTCCTGCAGCAGCGGCACCACGTTTCCGACGACCAATCAGCAAGTCGGGATGCTGTGCTACCGCTCTGACCAATTGAAGCTGTAGCCTAGGGATTAAGGTGGTGGCTGAAGGGGTAGAGACTAGAGAGCAGTGGCAGTTTTTGCTTGCCCTGGGTTGCCAAAACTTTCAGGGCCATTTGTTTGGCCGTGCCGTCCCGCCAGATGAGCTTCAACTTCATGGCCAAACCCTTGCGGCTTTAGTCGACTAAAGACAGAAGGGGTTTGAAACGGATTTTCGATGACTGGTTGTGTCGCCAATCAGATTGACCATGGCCTGTCGGGTCGCCATGACAGGCAAGTCATGCACTATGGGTCAATTCATGACCGGTCACTACATGCAGGGCTTGTCCAGGTTGAAGATTGCATTTAAAAAAACCTTGTCGCGTTTAACGTTGTACGTTATATAATGACCTCATGATTCACAGCTTCAAATGCGCAGCCACCCAAGACCTGTTTAGCGGCAAAGCGGTTGCGAAGTTCGTCAACTTCAAGGCTGTTGCCGAGCGCAAGCTCCAAATGTTGCACCGGGCAACGCACTTGGATGACTTACGAATTCCGCCTAACAACCGGCTGGAAGCTTTGAAGCGTGACCGTAAGGGGCAGCACAGCATCCGCATCAACGACCAATGGCGACTGTGTTTTGTATGGACTGGCAGCGATGCTACCCAAGTTGAAATTGTGGATTACCACTGAAGGAAGTAAAAGCATGACAAACATCATCAACGGAATGCGCCCTATTCATCCTGGAGAGGTATTGCGCGAAGAATTTTTGCAGCCGATGGGACTGACTGCGCATGCCCTTTCCATGGCCCTTCAAGTTCCTGCTCCACGGATCAATGAAATCGTGCGCGAGCGTCGCGCCATCACCGTGGATACGGCTTTACGGCTTGGAAAATACTTCGGTACCAGTGCTGAATTCTGGTTGGGAATGCAAACTGACTACGACATGGCGTTGGCCCGGTCTTCCATGGTGGGAGTGCTGGAGCGCATTGTGCAACGAGACTTGCAATCTGCTTGAGGCGCTTAAGCCGCACTATTGTCCAAATCTGGTTTGAGCAAGGGCATCAAAGCTCTGAGAATCAGCGTCTCCACCCACTAAGCCGAGTAGTCAATTTCACCATGCGACATGGACAATCACCCGAAATCTTCCTCATTGACCCGTTTTAGTACTCAGGGGTTGATATAACGAGTTTTGTTTCGGGGTGCGACTGCGCCACCATATTTCAAAATCCCGACTCTTATCAGTTGGGATTTCTTTTGCCCGTTCCCCCTGTGAAAACAGTTTTTCGCTCTTGAGCGCCGCCGCGCCGTCACCCTCATTTTCAACGCAAAACCCGGGAATTTCTCTCTCTGTTATCAGTCGGTCTCTTGAGCTCTTGGCGCCGATTGAATATTGAGCCACCCTGCCGATCCAATACTGAGCCAGGGCGGGTTGCTGAGTTTTGACCCAGCAACTGTGGATAAGTGTACTCAATCTCTGGTTTTATCTGGCCTCCTTGTT
>JBAQTC010000004.1:0-4089 GCA_049296795.1 Burkholderiaceae bacterium | reverse complement strand
TGGGCTGCTGCTGACTCCCAAGCCGGGTAAAGAAGTCCGGGCGTTCGCGCTCCATTTGCGACGCCCATTCCCGATTGTGGTCAAACAGGCTTTGTATCGAGTTGCTCATGCCTGTATTTTCACCGACTTAGTCCTACGCAACCCAGGACGAGTCCTGGTGCTGACAAAACTCCATTGAGGCGAACTTAATCGGAAGCCGCCAGTAGCAAGCCAATCAAGGCGCCGATACCAAGCCCCGGGACGCCCCAGCGTTCCAGCCGCGGCGCCGTGTCACCTGCGATAACTTCGACTGGCACCTTGGTGAGTTCCAGAACTTGGTTGGTGGTCGAATTTTCCAACATCCGTGTCAGCGAGTTTTTACGCGCCGTACTCATCACGACATGGTGGCAGTGCAGACGGTGTGCCTCGCTTGCAATCACCTTGGCGCGGTCGCCAGTCTTGTAGTAACTGGCGCTTGGAATGCCATGGCGCTGGAGTAAATCGCGTGCTGGTGCGATGGCTGCTTCGGCTTTGTCGTGGTACAGGGAGTCGAGATCCTTGCGACTGAAAAATCTGCCTATATGGCGCGAAAACCGTGTTTGCACATTGAGCAGGTGAACCTCCATTGCGGAGTCTTGTAAAAACTCAGCGATCACATGCCGAACCGCGAACAGGGAGTTTGGCGATCCATCCACTGGTATCAGAATTCTTTTCATAGCAGTTTCTCCTTGTTTAGAAAGGGTTGGGGTTGATTCGGGTTGATGCTTGCTTCTGAGAGCCGTTAGGCGTGAAGTAATACGGGACTCGAGGTGACGATTGTTCCTGACAAATCCAGCCCAAAGTACTCCGCCTATGACAAGCATGTAGATCAGCGGGAAAGTTACTGGATTGGCTAAAGTCATGAAATCTTTGACCAGGGGCTCGCTGAGCATCATCTTGCAGGAAGTCCAGACCAAGACGCCAGCGCCGATGTAGACAATGCCGGGGTATTTCTCGACCCAACTCAAGATCAGAGTTGAACCCCAGATAACAATCGGAACGCTGATGAGCAGGCCCAAAACCACCAACAGATAGCTGCCATGCGCGGCCCCGGCCACTGCCAAAACATTGTCCAGGCCCATCACGGCATCAGCAATGATGATGATCTTCATTGCGCCCCAGAAAGATACTGCTGAGGATGAATGACCTTTTCCGTTGTCTTCAAGGGGTGCCAGCAGACCGTAGGCGATCCAAATCAGAAGCGCACCACCAACCAGCAGCAGCCCCGGGACTTTCAGTAGCCACACGACCACTAAAGTCATTGCACTGCGTACGACAATGGCGCAGACTGAACCCCAAATAATGGCTTGCTTGCGCAGATGGACCGGTAAGCTGCGCGCTGCCATGGCGATGACAATGGCGTTATCGCCCGCCAGCACCAGATCGATGACGATGATGGCCAAGAGCGCTGTGAAGAATTCGATTGAGAGGATTTCCATGGTGATCTCGGAGCAATTTCGATGTCTGAATTATCAAAACGGCAAAGCTCCTCGTAAAGTCAATTTTTCGGATGGATGACATCACGAAGTGAAATCGATCGGTTTACGTAATCGTTTCCATTACAAAAAGCCAGGATAATAAATTGTGATCCTGGCCTAGCCATGCTTTAATTGGCTTGGTTAGCAGAGTGGGAGTAGCTCCTAGGCATTGGGCCTACGCGGCAAGGTCGTCATTACGAGTCAATGGCTCCGGTCTTGCAGGTGCATCAGCCAGGTCTTCTGGCGGTGTTTGAGCGAGACCTTTGCCTCATCAGGTAAAGGACAACAAGATGCCTCAGACAATGCTCAGGCGTTATTTGCGCCACGGAATGCTGCCCCAGCTCGCTGTATTCGAAGCCGCCGCCCGACTTTCCAGTTTCGCGCGCGCCGCTGATGCGATGCATCTAGCGCAACCCACCATATCGGCTCAAATCAAGAAGCTCTCTGAGACGCTCGAGTTGCCCTTGTTTGAGCAAATTGGCAAAAAAATGTATTTGACCGCTGCGGGGTCTGTGCTTTACGAAGGCTGCCGCGAACTGTTCGCCAATCTGTCGCGCATAGAGGAGTCGCTGTCAAGTTTGCGGGATCTGGAGTCGGGTCGATTGCGACTGGCCGTCAGTACCACGGGCAAGTATTTTGCTCCCCGGCTGTTGTCAGCCTTCATCCAACAACATCCGAAAATTGAGGTGAGCCTGCAAATCCACAATCGGCAAAACTTGATCGATCGACTTCTAAACAACGAAGATGATCTTTACATCTTTTCAAACCCACCCCAAGAGCAGGAGGTGGTGTGTCAGCCGATACTGACCAATCCGCTGGTGGTGTTCGCAAGAAGGAGCCATCCACTCGCAGGCCTGAAGAACATACCCTTCGCATCCTTGGAGAAGGAGCCGTTCTTGATGCGCGAGCCTGGATCAGGGACCCGCATGGAGAGCTACCAAGCCTTTGGCCATCATGGCATCAAGCCGAACATACGCATGGAATTGTCTACCAACGAGGCGATCAAGCAGGCTATCTTGGCTGGCCTAGGCATCTCGATAATGTCTAAATACACCCTGGGCGTAGAAACTCGCCACGAGAATCTCGTAATACTAGATGTCGAAGGCTTTCCGATTGAGAGAAAGTGGCAATTTGTCTACCCCGTGGGCAAGCAAATTTCATCAGTGGCACGCGCCTTCATGGATTTCGTTCGAATCGAAGGGAAAACGATCTTGACCGAGTAACAGATAGAAACACGATCCAGGGTCATCACTGACACCTCCCGCATAATGAAAACTCAATCAGCCCATTACCACATACATGAATAATCCGCACCACAGCAACACCCTTCGATCCGTGCCTAGATTAATTTTTGCCAGCCGCTGGTTACAGCTCCCACTTTACCTGGGGTTGATTCTGGCGCAAGCGGTTTATGTGTTTCACTTCTGGGTCGAGTTGGTTCATCTGCTTGAAGCTGCTTTCGGTAACCAGGCAGCGTTGCAAGCACTCGTTAACAGCATTGGCTACAAAGCGAACGAGCAAGTCGCTGTATTGAACGAAACCATCATCATGCTGGTTGTGCTGGCCTTGATAGATGTGGTCATGATCTCCAACCTGCTCATCATGGTTATTGTCGGAGGCTATGAAACCTTTGTCAGCCGAATGAATCTGCAAGACCATCCAGACCAGCCCGAATGGCTCAGCCATGTCAATGCCTCCGTGCTCAAAGTCAAGCTGGCCACAGCCATCATTGGCATAAGCTCGATCCATTTGCTCAAGACCTTCATTAATGCTGACAACTACACTGATCGGGTGCTGATTGCCCAAACCGTCATCCACATCACCTTCCTGCTCTCGGCTATCGCAATTGCCTATACCGATCAATTAATGTCACAGTCAGCCAATCGCGCCCACTAGCGGCGTAGCGACTGGGGGTTCAACCGCCATGGGCAGCCACCACACTGTCGAGCGCTATCTGGTAATGCGCCTCAATCGAATCAGGGTCGGAAATGGCCATTTTCAGGTCCTGCAACAAACCATCGTGCACACCATAGACCCAGCCGTGAATGCTGATCTGTTGGCCTTTGGCCCAAGCGTCCACCATCACCGTGCTGACGCAGACATTGACCACTTGTTCAATCACATTGAGCTCACACAGCGCGTGCAATCGTTTTTCTGGCGGCAAACGGTCCAGCAAATGCCAATGCCGATCGCGCACATCCTGGACATGCCGGATCCAGTTGTCGGCCAGCCCGATGCGCGTGCCTTCGAGCGCAGCCTGCACCCCTGAGCAACCGTAATGGCCGCACACAATCACGTGCTCCACTTTGAGTCGCTCCACGGCGAACTGAATGGTCGACAAGGCATTGAGATCGGAATGCACCACCACATTGGCCACGTTGCGGTGCACAAACACCTCGCCTGGCTCCAAGCCCGTGATCTGGTTGGCCGGAACTCGGCTATCCGAACAGCCAATCCACATGTACTTGGGCTGCTGCTGACTCCCAAGCCGGGTAAAGAAGTCCGGGCGTTCGCGCTCCATTTGCGACGCCCATTCCCGATTGTGGTCAAACAGGCTTTGTATCGAGTTGCTCATGCCTGTATTTTCACCGAC
>JBAQTC010000003.1:0-32433 GCA_049296795.1 Burkholderiaceae bacterium | reverse complement strand
CTTACACTCGCAGCCTATCAACCTGGTAGTCTACCAGGAGCCTTTCCTCCCTTGCGGGAGAACGATACCTTATCTTGGGGTTGGCTTCGCGCTTAGATGCATTCAGCGCTTATCTTTTCCAGACTTGGCTACCCAGCCATTACCCTTGGCAGGATAACTGGAACACCAGAGGTCTGTATCTCCCGGTCCTCTCGTACTGAGGAGATCTCCCCTTCAAGTATCACACGCCCACACCAGATAGAGACCGAACTGTCTCACGACGTTCTAAACCCAGCTCACGTACCCTTTTAACCGGCGAACAGCCGGACCCTTGGGACCTTGTCCAGCCCCAGGATAGGATGAGCCGACATCGAGGTGCCAATCCGCGCTGTCGATATGAACTCTCGAGCGCGATCAGCCTGTTATCCCCGGAGTACCTATTGTTCGTTGAGCGATGGCAATCCCATGATCAACCACCGGATCACTATGCCCTACTTTCGTATCTGTTCGTCCTGTCGGACTCACAGTTAAGCTCCCTTATGCCTTTGCACTCTAGAGACGATTGCCAACCGTCTTGAGGGAACCTTTGGACCCCTTCGTTACATTTTAGAAGGGAACCGCCCCAGTCAAACTGCCCATCTGGCACTGTCTCACGCCCTGTTAGAAGGGTCGAAGTTAGAATCTAAGAACCGCTAGGGTGGTATTTCACCGATGACTCATCCCCGACTAGCGTCGGGGCTTCACAGTCTCCCACCTATCCTACACAAACAGCACTCAAATTCAATACCAGATTGCAGTAAAGGTTCCGGGGTCTTTTCGTCTTGGTGCGGGTAAGCGGCATCTTCACCGCTACTACAATTTCGCCGAGCCTCTCCTCGAGACAGCGCCCAATTCGTTACACCATTCGTGCGCGTGGGAACTTACCCCACAAGGACTTTCGCTACCTTAGGACCGTTATAGTTACGGCCGCCGTTTACTGGGACTTCAATCAAGAGCTTGCACCCCATCATTTAATCTTCCAGCACCGGGCAGGCGTCACACCCTATACGTCGACTTTCGTCTTAGCAGAGTGCTGTGTTTTTAATAAACAGTCGCAGCCACCGATTTTTTGCAACCTTCCTGGGCTCCATCCGCAAGGGACTTCACCTACTAAAGGCACACCTTCTTCCGAAGTTACGGTGTCAATTTGCCGAGTTCCTTCTCCTGAGTTCTCTCAAGCGCCTTAGAATACTCATCTCGCGCACCAGTGTCGGTTTGCGGTACGGTCGTGTGTAGCTGAAGCTTAGTGGCTTTTCCTGGAAGCAGGGTATCACTCACTTCGGATGCAAGCATCCTCGTTATCACCCCTCATCTAAGCCCGGCGGATTTACCTACCAGGCACGACTACAGGCTTGAACCAACATATCCAACAGTTGGCTGAGCTAACCTTCTCCGTCCCCACATCGCACTACACATCGGTACAGGAATATTGACCTGTTTCCCATCAGCTACGCATCTCTGCCTCGCCTTAGGGGCCGACTCACTCTACGCCGATGAACGTTGCGTAGAAAACCTTGCGCTTACGGCGAGGGGGCTTTTCACCCCCTTTAACGCTACTCATGTCAGCATTCGCACTTCTGATACCTCCAGCACGCTTTACAACGCACCTTCACAGGCTTACAGAACGCTCTCCTACCACTTGCAATAAATTGCAAATCCGCAGCTTCGGTAACTGGCTTAGCCCCGTTACATCTTCCGCGCAGGACGACTCGATCAGTGAGCTATTACGCTTTCTTTAAATGATGGCTGCTTCTAAGCCAACATCCTGACTGTTTTAGCCTTCCCACTTCGTTTCCCACTTAGCCAATTTTGGGGACCTTAGCTGGCGGTCTGGGTTGTTTCCCTCTTGAGTCCGGACGTTAGCACCCGGTGCTCTGTCTCCCAAGCTGTACTCGTCGGTATTCGGAGTTTGCATAGGTTTGGTAAGTCGCCATGACCCCCTAGCCTAAACAGTGCTCTACCCCCGACGGTAATACTTGAGGCACTACCTAAATAGTTTTCGGAGAGAACCAGCTATTTCCAAGTTTGTTTAGCCTTTCACCCCTATCCACAGCTCATCCGCTAGTTTTGCAACACTAGTCGGTTCGGACCTCCAGTACCTGTTACGGCACCTTCATCCTGGCCATGGATAGATCACTTGGTTTCGGGTCTACACCCAGCGACTGAATCGCCCTATTCGGACTCGGTTTCCCTACGCCTTCCCTATTCGGTTAAGCTTGCCACTGAATGTAAGTCGCTGACCCATTATACAAAAGGTACGCAGTCACCCCTTACGAGGCTCCTACTTTTTGTAAGCACACGGTTTCAGGATCTATTTCACTCCCCTCCCGGGGTTCTTTTCGCCTTTCCCTCACGGTACTAGTTCACTATCGGTCAATGATGAGTATTTAGCCTTGGAGGATGGTCCCCCCATATTCAGACAGGATTTCTCGTGTCCCGCCCTACTTTTCGTTAGCTCAGTACCACATGTCTCTTTTCACGTACAGGGCTATCACCTGCTATGGCCAGCCTTTCCAGGCTGTTCCGTTAAGAGTCGTGCTATCACTAACAGGCTTCTCCGATTTCGCTCGCCACTACTTTCGGAATCTCGGTTGATGTATTTTCCTCGAGCTACTGAGATGTTTCAGTTCACCCGGTTCGCCTCGCATAGCTATGTATTCACTATGCGATACCCCTAAGGGTGGGTTTCCCCATTCGGAAATCTCCGGATCAAAGCTAATTTGCCAGCTCCCCGAAGCTTATCGCAGGCTATCACGTCCTTCGTCGCCTATCATTGCCAAGGCATCCACCATGTGCTCTTATTCACTTGACCCTATAACTTTGACATCTCTTTCAAGATTAAAAGTTGTTTTCAAGGAATGTTTGATTGGCCTTTCACCAATCGCGTTATGCCGTATTTAAGCTTTCGCTTATTTACTTGTAATTCAAATCAAAGTTTTACCTTCGAAGTTTGAATATTCGTTTTGACGCAATCAAAAATTTATGTTGCCAACAACTAACAAGGGCACGGTCTGCACTAAACCTTTACGAATGTGCAGTTTCCCCAGTTAGCCTAACGTTGGCAACGCTGATTAAACTCTATAAATTGTTAAAGAACAGCCGCTAACCCGAAGGTTAGTTAATATCAATCAAGAGATCTTGATCAACAACAAAAAAGCCTTTTATTCCGAAGAACTCAAAGCCTCTTTGGTGTTGAATACCAAGCATTCAAATAAGAAGTCAGACAAGAAGATTGGTGGAGGTGACAGGACTCGAACCCGCTACCTACTGCTTGCAAAGCAGCCGCTCTCCCAGCTGAGCTACACCCCCAAAAGCAGAAGGACGTTGGACGACGATGGTGGGTCTGGTTGGTCTCGAACCAACGACCCCCGCCTTATCAAGACGGTGCTCTAACCAACTGAGCTACAGACCCAAGCCGGTCACTTCAAGCCCAGGCCACAGGCCCAGGCCGTCTGCGACAACCTTCCAACAACCGATAAGTGTGAGCGTTCAAATTAGATTGCAGTTTCCAGAAAGGAGGTGATCCAGCCGCACCTTCCGATACGGCTACCTTGTTACGACTTCACCCCAGTCACGAACCCTGCCGTGGTAATCGCCCTCCTTGCGGTTAGGCTAACTACTTCTGGCAGAACCCGCTCCCATGGTGTGACGGGCGGTGTGTACAAGACCCGGGAACGTATTCACCGTGACATTCTGATCCACGATTACTAGCGATTCCGACTTCACGCAGTCGAGTTGCAGACTGCGATCCGGACTACGACTGGCTTTATGGGATTAGCTCCCCCTCGCGGGTTGGCAACCCTTTGTACCAGCCATTGTATGACGTGTGTAGCCCCACCTATAAGGGCCATGAGGACTTGACGTCATCCCCACCTTCCTCCGGTTTGTCACCGGCAGTCTCATTAGAGTGCCCAACTAAATGTAGCAACTAATGACAAGGGTTGCGCTCGTTGCGGGACTTAACCCAACATCTCACGACACGAGCTGACGACAGCCATGCAGCACCTGTGTTACGGTTCTCTTTCGAGCACCAAGCCATCTCTGGCGAGTTCCGTACATGTCAAAGGTGGGTAAGGTTTTTCGCGTTGCATCGAATTAAACCACATCATCCACCGCTTGTGCGGGTCCCCGTCAATTCCTTTGAGTTTCAACCTTGCGGCCGTACTCCCCAGGCGGTCAACTTCACGCGTTAGCTTCGTTACTGAGTCAGTGAAGACCCAACAACCAGTTGACATCGTTTAGGGCGTGGACTACCAGGGTATCTAATCCTGTTTGCTCCCCACGCTTTCGTGCATGAGCGTCAGTACAGGTCCAGGGGATTGCCTTCGCCATCGGTGTTCCTCCGCATATCTACGCATTTCACTGCTACACGCGGAATTCCATCCCCCTCTACCGTACTCTAGCTATACAGTCACAAATGCAGGTCCCAGGTTGAGCCCGGGGATTTCACATCTGTCTTATATAACCGCCTGCGCACGCTTTACGCCCAGTAATTCCGATTAACGCTCGCACCCTACGTATTACCGCGGCTGCTGGCACGTAGTTAGCCGGTGCTTATTCTTACGGTACCGTCATTAGCCCGCTGTATTAAAGCGAACCGTTTCGTTCCGTACAAAAGCAGTTTACAACCCGAAGGCCTTCATCCTGCACGCGGCATTGCTGGATCAGGCTTGCGCCCATTGTCCAAAATTCCCCACTGCTGCCTCCCGTAGGAGTCTGGACCGTGTCTCAGTTCCAGTGTGGCTGGTCGTCCTCTCAGACCAGCTACAGATCGTCGCCTTGGTGAGCTTTTACCCCACCAACTAGCTAATCTGATATCGGCCGCTCCAATCGCGCGAGGTCTTGCGATCCCCCGCTTTCATCCATAGATCGTATGCGGTATTAGCGTAGCTTTCGCTACGTTATCCCCCACGACTGGGCACGTTCCGATATATTACTCACCCGTTCGCCACTCGCCACCAGGATTGCTCCCGTGCTGCCGTTCGACTTGCATGTGTAAGGCATGCCGCCAGCGTTCAATCTGAGCCAGGATCAAACTCTATAGTTCGATCTTGAATTTTTTGCTCTTTCGAGCAACTCATAAATTGGAATCGACGTGATTTTCTTTGACGAAATTCACATCTTTTTTACTTCATGAGCGTTTGTATGTCAGTTAAGACATAGTTCCGAAGAACTTGGCAATCGCCTTCAAACGCCCACGCTTATCGGCTGTAAGTTATTAATGAACCCAGACCTAACTTGACTCTCGTCTCGCTCCGTCTGCTTGCTTCACTGCGATCAGCGAAGCCTTGAATTATGACACGTTTTTTGAAACGCCGTCAAGTTTTTGGGATTTATTTTTACATCGCGCTAACCGCACCACGCAAAAATTCCACCCACATCGGCCAACACGACTCTCACATCGCATCCACCACCACCCTACACCTGACTTGCGTCAAACTGTGTAGCGAAGCCCGCAACTATAGCACAGCTTTCTCGCCATCTTCACTTTTTTCTTCGTTCGGCACAACACGACCGCTTCACCAGATGAGCCGGGATTCGCCCCCGACCTACTGTACCGTGCACCGGGGGCGGGATAATCGCCAACAATATGGCACTCATTACCCTCCTTAACGCGCAGCTGGCTTTCGGCCACGTGGCACTTCTCGATAGCACTGATTTCTCCCTCGAAGCAGGTGAGCGAATTGGCTTGATTGGTCGCAACGGCGCAGGCAAGTCTTCGTTCTTAAAAATCTTGGCGGAACTTGAGAAACCAGATGATGGCGTACTCCAATTTCAGCAAAATTTGCGCTTGGCTTATGTCGCCCAGGAGCCTCGACTCGATCCCGATGCCAGCGTGTTTGTCGCCGTCAGCGAAGGCCTATCAAAAATCATTGGGATGATTGACCAGTATTGCGAAGGCCTGGGCGATCTGGATGCCTTGCAAAGCGCGATTGAAGCGCAAGACGGTTGGACCTGGGAGCAGCGGGTAGAAGAAACCATGCACCGCCTGCACCTGGACAGAAACCTGAAGATCAGCGAGCTCTCAGGTGGCACCCAAAAACGCGTCGCACTGGCCCAGGCACTGGTGGCCCAACCAGATGTTTTGTTACTCGACGAACCCACCAACCACCTCGACCTGGACTCGATTGAGTGGCTAGAGGATCTACTGATTGATTTCAAAGGCAGCATTGTCACCATCACCCATGACCGCACATTCTTAGACCGTGTGGCCACCCGAATCATTGAACTCGATCGCGGTCATTTGAACTCTTATCCCGGGAACTTTGCCCAGTATGTTCTCCAGAAGGAAGAGCAGTTGGCGCAGGAAGCGGTAATCAACGCCAAGGCCGACAAATTGTTGGCACAGGAAGAGATCTGGATTAGAAAAGGTGTTGAAGCTCGGCGCACCCGCAGCCAAAGTCGGATTGGTCGACTCGAAAACCTCAGGCTCGGTCGCGCAAACCGCAGAGAGAGCTTGGGCAGTGTCAAGATGGACGTGGCTGCGGGGGTTGCCGGCGGAAAACTGGTCGCCGAATTAATCGATGTCAATAAATCGTTCGGCAACAAACTGATTGTCAAAGACTTCACAGCCACTGTTTTGCGTGGCGACAAAATTGGCTTGATTGGTCCCAATGGTGCGGGGAAAACCACACTGCTCAAGTTGATTCTAGGTGAGCTTCAGGCAGACAGCGGAAAGGTACGTCAGGGCGCGAATTTGCAAGTCGCCTATTTTGACCAAATGCGCAATGCCCTTGATCTCGATGCCACCCTGGAGGACTTTATCAGCCCGGGTAGTGAATGGATTGAAATTGGCAAGCAGCGCAAACACGTGAAGAGCTACCTGGGTGATTTTTTATTTTCTCCTGCCCGCGCCACCTCCCCGGTGCGCTCATTATCAGGCGGCGAGCGCAACCGACTGTTGCTGGCGCGGCTATTTGCACGTCCGGCCAACGTTTTGGTGTTGGACGAACCAACCAACGACCTGGACATTGACACCCTGGAGCTACTGGAAGACTTGTTACAAAACTACGAGGGAACGGTCTTTTTAGTTAGTCATGACCGCGCCTTCCTAGACAATGTAGTTACCAGCACTATCGCATTTGAAGGTTCCGGCCTATGGCGAGAGTACGAAGGCGGCGTGCAGGATTGGATCGTCCAATCCAAGCGCAGCCACGACATCCGGGCACAGGCGAGCAGCGTAGCGGCCCCGGTGCGCACAAACAACGGCGAGGAGAAAGCTGTTAGCGCCAAAGCAGCTACTGGCCGCAACACCAACCCGGCCAAACTCAGCAACAAAGAACAGCGCGAACTCGACGCCTTGCCCGATCACATCGAACGCTTGGAGCAGGAACAAAAATTGTTACGAACCGAATTGAATGAGGCCAATCTCTACGACCGTGATCCAGCCCGTGCAAACACGCTGTACCTGCGGGATGCCAAGATTGATGATGAATTGATGTTGGCCTTGGCACGCTGGGAATCACTTTCATCCCACTGACCTTGATCAACCACCATTGACGGGCGCTGGCCCTTGACCCCATAGAGCCCACAGAAGCCATGAAATCTATCTCATCACTGCGCCATCGACATTTCAAACAAGTAGATGTCTTTAGCGGCGTAGCCTACTTGGGCAACCCCTTGGCCGTGGTGCTCGACGGCAATGGTCTTAGCGATCAGGCAATGCAGGCTTTCGCTCGCTGGACCCATCTCAGCGAGACCACATTTATCGTGAATTCAAGAGAGACGAGCGCAGACTACAGGGTGAAAATATTCACTCCAGCCGGCGAGTTACCTTTCGCCGGTCACCCCACGCTGGGGACCTGTCACGCTTGGCTGGAAGCCGGTGGAAAACCAAAGCAGGACTCCCACATCGTGCAGGAATGTGCGCTTGGCCTGATCACCATTCGTCACCACGGCAGCAAACTAGCGTTTGCAGCTCCTGCGCTCAAACGCAGCACGCCCGAGCCTGGCTTATTGACCCAAGTATGCGTTGCGCTAAGGGTTGATGCCGAGCAGATTCTGGCCTCGCAATGGCTGGACAATGGACCGGTCTGGCTAGGTTTGTTGCTTGACAGTCAAGACACCGTTCTGGGTTTGGAGCCCGATCAGTCGGCCCTCAAAGCGCTAAACGTCAAAGTCGGAGTCGCCGCCTTAGCAGCTGCGCCAACATCTGCGCAATTGATTGCACGTTCGAATCGCGAGGCTCGGGCCTTTAGGGAACTCACGAAGAGCCCTGCGGTATCGGCCAATTCTGATCTCGAAGTTCGGGGTTTTGCTGCGGCAGCGGGCATTGCGGAAGACCCGGTCACCGGCAGTCTCAACGCCAGCTTGGCTCAGTGGTTGATCGCTGAAGCTTATTTGCCCGAGCGGTATAGCGCGACCCAAGGGCGCTCCCTGGGTCGAGATGGACGCGTGTCCATCGAACGCGATGGCAACGGTCAGGTCTGGGTCGGCGGCGAATGCATCAGCTGCATTGATGGGCAGGTGCTGCTGTGACGGGCAGTCTTTTCCTGGTACGCCACGGTCAAGCCTCTTTTGGGGCTGATGACTACGACAATTTAAGCTCACTTGGCGAAAAACAGAGTGTCCGTCTGGGCGAGTACTGGCGCAGCAAAGGCCTGTGCTTCGACGCCGTTCTAACCGGTACGCTGCGTCGTCACGCCCAGACTTGGGCTGGAATTGCCCAAGGCGCAGGGTACATCAATCCGGTACGGGTCTGGCCCGGACTCAACGAATACGACAGCCAAGCGCTGATAGCAGCCATCCACCCCCAAGCACTGGAAAAACCCGACACACCCGAACGCTACCGCCACCATTTCCGACTGCTGCGCAATGGCTTGACCCAGTGGATGAACGGTGTGGTCACGCCGCACGGCATGCCAAATTACCCCGACTTTCTGGCTGGAGTCACGGGTGCGCTCGATTATGTCCGGCAAAATTTCCAGGGCAATGTTCTCATTGTCTCCAGCGGAGGCCCTATTTCCACCGCGGTCGGCCATGTACTCGGGACCGCTCCAGAAACCACCATAGAACTCAACTTACGCATTCGCAACAGCTCCGTAACCGAGTTCGCCTTCAACCCCAAACGCCATGCGCTGTTGAGCTACAACACCCTGCCCCACTTGGATCATCCCGAGCACGCGCCCTGGATTACCTACGCCTAAGCTAGGCCAATCCCAGCTGGAAAAGCAAAGCCACCACACCTAAACTGAGGATGTGTGCGGCGCATACAGGTGGCACCGCAGTTTTGTAGCGTCATTCTTCAGAGGGAGGTCATCATGTCACTGTCCAACCATTTAGCTGGCTACCTTGAACAACGCGGGGCTCAATACGGGGTGTGTGGTCACGCCTACAGTCGCAGCAGCGCTGAGACGGCCCGAGCGGCCAACATCATGCCCAACTTGTTAGCCAAATCTGTCATCTTGGAAGATGAGGACGGTTGTGTGATGGCCGTGATTCCGGCTGACAAGACCGTCATGATTGGCGAGCTGGCACGCTTGCTCGGCCGAAGATCGTTACGGCTATCAGACGAAAACCGCATCGCCACTTTGCTGTCAGACTGCGACCGGGGAGCCGTTCCGTCGGTCGGGATGGCTTGGGGAATCGAGACTGTCATCGACGACGAGCTCGAAGAAAACAGTGTCGTCTATGTGGAAGGAGGCGATCACGAGCACCTGTTGCGGATGTCCCACGACGAGTTTCACACCCTGATGCGCGGGTTAAGACATGGCTGCTTTAGCAAACTTCCGACGCATTGAGCAAGGAACCCGGATTTTCAAGAGAAGCTCGCAGGGACTGAATAAATTGAGCGGCCACTTGGCCGTCGATCACGCGATGATCAAAGGATGAGGACAAGTTCATCATTTGACGCGCTACAACGGCTCCGTTGCGCAGCACGGGGCGCTCTGCAATGCGGTTGACGCCGATAATCGCCACCTCGGGGTGATTGATGATGGGCGTACTGACAATCCCACCCCATTTACCCAAGCTGGTGAGGGTGAGGGTAGAGCCCGATAATTCATCGCGTGACAGCTTGCCGCTGCGTGCAGCGCCGGCTAGGCGTGCCACCTCAGCCGCGCTGGCCCACACATCAAGCGCCTCAGCGTTGCGCAGCACAGGGACCAAAAGACCGGCCTCAGTCTGGGTAGCTATCCCCAGATGAATTGAGCTATACCGAATCAAAACACCATTCTCGTCATCAAACCGGGCGTTGATGTCGGGGAAACGTCCTACCGCCGGCACCAAAGCCCGCAGTAAAAAAGGCAAGAGCGTGAGGTGTGGGCGTTTTTCACCCCCCTGCTGGTTCAATCTGGAGCGCAGTATTTCCAGCTCGGTGACGTCAATTTCTTCAACGTAAGTAAAGTGCGGAATTCGGCGTTTGGCCTCCTGCATTTTCTGTGCAATTTTCCGGCGCAAGCCAGTCAAACGTACCGACTCCTCGCCGTTGACAACGGGTTGTGCCATCCCAGCCATGACGGCTATTGGATCAGTTGTTGGGCCGATGGCTTGAATCCGAAAGTTGTCAAGATCAGCCTGAACAATCCGTCCGTCCGGGCCACTGGGCCTGACTTGATGTAAATCGATTCCAAGCTCCCAAGCGCGCCGACGCACGGCGGGTGCCGCGATGGGTCTGCTCCCAGTCTCCCTTGTGCCTGCATGAGGTGCCACGTCAGCGCGCACAGACGGGGGGGCGGAAGGAATTCGAGGCTCAGGTCCTTGTCGAAACTGCAGCTCCGCCCCCAACTCCGCGCTGGCTATCTCCAGCCGAATCAGCTCCGAACCCACAGCCAACAATTGACCTGCTTCACCACCCAGCGCCAAAACCCGACCTGCGAGCGGCGACGGAATCTCGACCGTGGCTTTGTCAGTCATCACATCGACCAACACCTGATCTTCGAGCACAGTGTCGCCGGCTTGGACACGCCAGGCCACCAGTTCCACCTCGGCAATACCTTCGCCCAAATCTGGCATCGTGATGATGTGAACCGCCATCAGCCCTCCAGTACCCGTTGAAAAGCGGCCGCGACCCGGGATGGTCCTGGAAAATAAGCCCATTCCTGGGCATGCGGATAAGGCGTATCCCAACCCGTCACCCGCTCTATCGGTGCCTCCAAATGGTAGAAGCAATGCTCTTGCACCAAGGCACTCAATTCGGCCCCAAAACCACTGGTGCGCGTGGCCTCATGCACGATGACACAGCGCCCCGTTTTTTTTACCGATCTCACAATGGTGTCCAGATCCAACGGCCACAAACTTCGCAGATCGATAATTTCGGCGTCTATCCCGCTTTCCTTGGCCGCAGTTTCGGCCACAAACACCATGGTGCCGTAAGTCAGAACCGTCAGCGCAGCACCTTGACGAAACAGCGCGGCCGACTCTAAAGCGACGGTGTAATACCCTTCTGGAACTTCGCTCGAGGGGTGGCTTGCCCAGGCGACGACAGGTTGATCATGGTGACCATCAAAAGGCCCGTTGTAAAGCCGTTTGGGCTCCAGAAAAATCACGGGATCATCATTTTCAATACAAGCAATCAACAAGCCCTTGGCGTCATGGGGGTTGCTCGGCATCACGGTACGTAATCCGCAGACATGGGTGAACAAAGCTTCCGGGCTTTGGCTGTGGGTCTGCCCGCCGTAAATGCCACCACCACAAGGCATGCGAATGGTGATCGGCGCACAGAAATCACCAGCCGAGCGGTAGCGTAAACGGGCAGCCTCGGAAACAATCTGGTCGTAAGCGGGGTAGAAATAATCTGCGAACTGAACTTCCACCACCGGACGCAGGCCATAAGCACCCATGCCTATAGCCGCGCCCACAATGCCGCCTTCGGAGATCGGCGCATCGAACACGCGATGGGATCCGTACTTGGCCTGCAAACCGTCGGTGCAGCGAAATACACCCCCAAAATAGCCAACGTCTTGGCCATAAACGATGACGTTACTGTCGCGCTCCAGCATCACGTCCATGGCAGAACGCAAAGCCTGGATCATGGTCATCACCGCCATCAGCCCTGCCCCAGTAATTGGCTGCGTTGCTGTCGCAGATGTTCGGGCAAGTCTTTGTAAACATCTTCAAACATCGAGGCTGCACTTGGGATATGACCGTTGCTCAACATCCCATGCCGCTGTGCCTCTTTTTGGGCCGCACTGACTTGAGATTCCAAGGCTTGCTGCAACGCCACGTGCTCAGCTTCAGACCAGACACCGAGCAGTATCAAATGCTGTTTCAGGCGTTCAATCGGATCACCTAGAGGAAAACAAGACCAGTCATCCGCCGGGCGGTAGCGCGACGGATCGTCCGAGGTCGAATGGGCGCCAGCGCGGTAGCTGACCCATTCAATCAGCGTGGGTCCGAGATTGCTGCGAGCGCGCTCGGCGGCCCAGACAGATGCAGCGTAAACCGCCAAAAAATCATTGCCATCGACCCGCAGCGATGCAATGCCACAACCCACACCGCGGGCGGCGAAAGTGGTGAACTCACCCCCTGCAATCGCCTGGCAAGTTGAAATGGCCCATTGGTTGTTGACGACATTAAGAATCACCGGTGTCCGATAGACATGGGCAAAAGTCAGCGCGGTGTGAAAGTCAGACTCGGCGGTTGCGCCGTCTCCAATCCAGGCTGAAGCAATTTTGCTGTCTCCCTTGATGGCTGAGGCCATGGCCCAACCCACAGCCTGGATGAACTGCGTTGCCAGGTTCCCTGAAATCGAGAAAAATCCGGCGCGCCGGTAGGAGTACATCACCGGTAACTGACGACCCTTGAGTGGGTCGGCTTCATTCGACATCAGCTGGCAAATCAACTCCACCATGTCGACATCGTCACGCGCCAGCAGCAAGCCCTGTTGCCTGTAGGTAGGGAAGCACATGTCACCGGCCAACAATGCCTGCGCTTGCCCTGTGGCGATGGCCTCTTCACCCAGACACTGCATGTAAAAGGAAATTTTGTTCTGGCGCTGCGCCATGAGCATGCGTGCGTCGTAAATCCGGGTCTTCATCATGGCGCGCAGTCCGCGCTGCATTTGTGCTGCGTCGATTTGAGGTTGCCAGGGCCCCTGTGCCCTTCCTTCTTCATCGAGCACCCGGATCAGGCTGAAGGCCAGGTCAGCCGTGTCGGCAGCAGCCACATCCACCGGTGGTCGGCGCACCATACCAGCCGGCGACAGATGCAAATAGGAGAAGTCCGTGGCGTGTCCTGGCCGCCCCGTGGGTTCGGGCACATGCAGACGAAGTACTTGGCCTTGGCTCATCGACTCCCCTTCCTTCACTTTCGGATCTGACAGCGGGAGACCGAATGCGGCCCACGCGCTCAGCGCCTTATGAGGGTCTGTTCATCCTACCGGAATTTGAGTGTCAAGTGCAAAT
The DNA here is from genome assembly GCA_049296795.1 of Burkholderiaceae bacterium. Taxonomy (GTDB): domain Bacteria; phylum Pseudomonadota; class Gammaproteobacteria; order Burkholderiales; family Burkholderiaceae_C; genus CAXNKH01. Next base: position 19,072 of record JBAQTC010000003.1, on the reverse strand, counting down.
TTAAAGGCGACGAGGCAATGTATAAGCCGGTTGATCGACCAAGGTATTCAGGGGCAAGCTGTCAATTTCAGTCAGTAATTGCGCCAGTGCCAAACCTGCCGCGTCGAGCACGGCCCGGCCCTTGTCGGCCGTTGCAGCGGCCGCATTGCCGACCGCACCCTGGGCGTTGTAGTCCTGTATTTGCCAACCGAATTTAGCACTCTTGCCATCACCCAGGATGTCGAATTTCTTGGCTCGCAACTGCGCACTGGAAGCGAAATTTTGGGCCTGTGCCATGTCCACTTGTTCGGGTGCGAGCGCCAACATCATTGAGGTTTCGATCTCGCCGGCATGAATCCCAAAACGGTGTTCCTCGGCCGAAAACATACCATCTACCGCCGCGCCCAGAGGCAGACTGAACCAGTTCACGCTGTAGAGCAGCATGTTGTGACGTTCACGCAAGTCGCGCGCCACGATGTCAAGTACCCCGATCTGGCCACCATGGGAATTGAGTAACACCATTTTTTTAATGCCAGCGCGTGCCACCGATTCGCCAATCTGCGTCCACAGCGCAATCAAAGTTTCGGCCTTCAAGGTGAGGGTTCCGGGGAAACGAAGATGCTCGGGACTCAGACCGATGGCCTGGGTCGGCAAAAAAAGTACCGTCAACTCAGCCGGCAACTGCAACAGTGCGGCTGACACCACACCATCAACTAAGCGAGTGTCCACATTCAGGGGCAGATGCGGGCCATGCTGTTCGGTCGCGGCCACCGGCAACACCGCAATCGTGCGCGCCAAATCGAGCTGCGCAAAGTCGCGCGTACTCAGGTCGGACCAGAATCGGGAGGGGCTTGTCATACGCTAATCTTAGCTTGTGGGATATGGCGGTCTTGTCGCTGCGCCTGGCTGCGAACTGAGCGAGGCACGGGACTCAGCGGTTTTCCAAGCACGTCCCGCAAACACGCGGGACGCGCTCGCGCACCACTCTGCACATAATCAGCCAGCAAACTGTGGCGAACCAAAGCGGGATCGATCCCCGACACTTGGCTCAGGTAGTCAAACAGCGCGTCAACCAAAATTTCGGGCGTCAACCCACTGGTTTTTCCACGACAACCGCGGCTTTCTAACCACAGCCAATCCGAAAAATCCAAGAAAGCTGCAAACGGTGATGCTGCGGTCAGAACAAGCGCTAAGCTTTCTTTGAAACGACCCGAGTTGGCCACCAGATCCCAATAGCGGGCCAACCTGGCAAACCGCTGCATGTCGGTGCAACTTACGTCTCGGGTCTGCAATACGGCGTAGGGCGGCAAGGGGTCATACACCATGGCGTACTCGGCGCTGTGACGGTCAATGGGCGTGCCACGCAAGCGCTTCAAGATACCTAACTGAATTTCGTGCGGTCCGATGCCATATAAACGATCGAAACCATCTGCAAAACTGGCCAATGATTCACCCGGTAAACCAAAAATCAAATCGGTGTGCAGGTGCACGTTGGACGCACTCACAAGCCAACGCAGATTGGCCTCAGTCTTGTCGTTGTCCTGTCGGCGCGAAATACGTTGCTGAACCTCGACATTGAAACTTTGAATTCCAACCTCAAACTGCAACACACCTGGCGGGAACTGGGCGATCTTTTGTTTTAGCCGCTCGGGCAAATGATCGGGGATAACTTCAAAATGCAAGAACAAATCTTTGCTCAGCCGATCCAGAAAAAACTGCAGAATGGTCAGCGAGGCATCGATCTTCAGATTGAAGGTACGGTCCACAAACTTGAAATTGCGAGCCCCCCGCTGATACAAGCCGTCGAGTTCAGCCAAGAAGGAATCAAGCTCAAAAGTCCATGCTGTTTTGTCCAGCGAACTCAAACAGAATTCACACTTAAAAGGACAGCCCCGAGAGGCTTCTACATAGAGCAGGCGGTGCGCCAGGTCTTCTTGGCTGTAGAGCGAATAAGGCAGCTCTATCTGCTCCAAAGGGGGCTGCTCGCCGACTATGATTTTCATTAAAGGTTGCGGCCCGTGCAGCAAGGCCCGACAAAGCCTGGGGAAACTCACATCACCCCAGCCCGTGATCACGTGGTCGGCCAGTTTCACAATCTCCTGCTGCTGCACTTCATGGCTGACCTCCGGTCCGCCCAGCACCACGATCACCTCAGGACAAAGCGCCTTGAGCCGGCGCACCACCTCGCAAGTTTGCGCGACATTCCAGATATAGACACCTAAGCCGACAACCTTTACACCGCTGGCACCCGCCAAAGTAGCGAGCAACTCGTCAACAATTTCTTGAGTTTTCCGCGCCAGGGTGAATTCGCGCAGCACGGTTTGTTCGCGCAAATCGACCCCGCCATGGCGCGCCATATTGGCCAGCAAGTAACGCAGACCCAGACTGGCATGGATGTATTTGGCGTTGAGCGTGGCCAACACAATGGCGGGGGGCCGCGTAACCGGAACAAGGAGCATGTCGCATTATCCAGGGTTGGGCGCTTGACTTATAGTCAGGATGGAACCCTGACACGCGCATGACAATTACCAAGCTATTGCACCAACTGGCAGCCTTATTCATCTTGGCCGGCACTTTTGCGACCTCTGTTGGGGCGCAGCTACTGGGCAACACGGTGATTAGAACGGCCCAGACCCGTGCTGAATTGATGGCCTTTGCACCCCAGGGCCTGGTTCCGGGACAAGCGATTTGGGTCGGCCTGCAACTAACGCATCAGCCCCACTGGCACAGTTACTGGAAAAACTCAGGCGACTCGGGTCTGCCCACTGTGCTGCAATGGACACTGCCAGCAGGAGTCAGCGCCAGCGACATCGCCTGGCCGATGCCGCAAAAAATTCCCTTGGGCCAGTTGGTCAATTATGGTTATGAGGGAACGGTTTTATTACCCGTGGCACTGCGAATCAGTCCCGAGTTCAAGCCCCTGTCCGATCACCTGCGCGTGCAGCTCAAAGCCAGTTGGTTGGCCTGTAAGCTGGAGTGTATTCCTGAAGAAGGTCAGTTCGAACTGACAATTCCGGCCCGAAGTTCAACCGCAGCCAACGGCCCGATCTTTGAAGCGGCCTTCGCCGCCCAGCCCAAAGCGCTCAGCGCCGCCGACAGTCGGCTCGAAGTCATCGGTTCATCGCTCAAATTCACGATCAGCGGCCTGCCCAGGAGCTGGCAGGGCCAGGCCTTGGCGCTTTTTCCTGAAACACCCGAAATTCTCAGCCCGAGTTCGCCTCTGATCCAAGCCTGGCAAGGCCCACTCTGGACCGCGCAACTGCCACTCTCAGCGCAGCGCAGTGCCAGCCCTTCGGCCTTAGCGCTGGTGTTTGAATACCAAAATCAGGGCGTGCGAATCGAAGCGCCGGTTCAAGGAACATGGCCGCCATCGGCCCAACGCGCCGAGCTATCACCCGCACTCCAAGCTGCTTTGCAAACCAACAGCAGCAGCGCCGTGTCAAGCCTGAGCCTGAGCGCAGCCCTGCTGGGTGCGCTCTTGGGCGGCCTCTTGCTCAACCTCATGCCCTGTGTCTTTCCGGTGCTGGCCATCAAGGTGGTGAGCTTCGCCCGCCATGCCGACGACCGCCGTAGCCACCGCATCAGTGGCTTGGCCTACAGCGCCGGCGTGGTACTTAGCTTTGTCTCCTTGGGCTTGCTGCTGCTCGGCCTGCGTGCCGCGGGTGAAAGTCTGGGCTGGGGTTTCCAGTTACAAAATCCGGCCGTGGTCGCCGCACTGGCGGCTCTGTTTACCCTGATCGCACTGAACCTTTGCGGTCTGTTTGAATTTGGTCAGTTCATGCCTTCTTCTCTGGCCTCATTCCAGGCGCGCCATCCGGTACTCGACGCATTTCTCACTGGTGTACTGGCCGTGATGGTGGCCTCCCCCTGTAGCGCACCGTTCATGGGCGCATCGCTTGGTTTTGCTATCGGCCTGCCCGCAACCCAGGCCTTGTTGATTTTCGCCACCTTAGGTTTGGGGCTGGCCCTGCCGTATTTATTGGCCAGCTTTGTTCCCGCATTCGCCCGAATCCTGCCCCGCCCCGGGCCATGGATGCTCCATTTCCGTCATTTCTTGGCCTTCCCGATGTTTGCCACCGTTGCCTGGTTGGTCTGGGTAGTGGGTCATCAAAGCGGAATCGATGGTGCTGGCGCTCTGCTGGCCTTGCTGGTGTTGCTTGGCGCCATCTTATGGTCGTTGACTTTGCGCGGCACAAGCCGCCGGTTATTGGCCTGCTTGTTGTTAGCGCTTGCCGCATTATCGCTTTGGATCCTGGGGCCAATTGTGGTCAAACTCAGTGAAAACACCACGGCTCAGGTCACCGAATCACTCTGGCAGCCATGGCAGCCAGGTCGGGTGGAGCAGTTGCTTGAAAACAAACAACGGGTCTTTGTCGACTTCAGCGCCGCCTGGTGCGTCAGTTGCCAGTACAACAAAACTACCACGCTGTCCGATCCTGGGTTGCTGGCTGAGTTCCGGCGCAAAAACATCAGCTTGCTGCGCGCTGACTGGACTCGGCGTGATCCCGCCATTACCGCAGCCTTGCGCCAGCTGGGCCGCAACGGGGTACCGGTCTATGTGATTTACCAACAAGCCAAGCCGCCCATATTGCTCTCCGAGATTTTGAGCGTTGACGAAGTGCGCACTGCTTTGGCCACACTGCCAGACTGACACCATGAGCTCGATACACAACCCCAACCAAGCCCCGGACATCGACTACATTCTGCAACATTACCGCAGGGTGGCGGTAGTTGGTCTGTCGCCCAAACCCGAGCGCGACAGCCACGAAGTTGCGCACTATATGCAGACCCAGGGATGGACCATTATTCCTGTCAACCCGATGGCAACCTGCGCCCCCATCCTGGGTGAAAAAGTTTATGCTAGCCTGCTCGAAGCCGCACACAACGAACCGATCGAGCTGGTTTGCTGCTTTCGCAACAGCGTCGATATTCCCCCCATCGCCACCGATGCGATTCAGATCGGCGCGAAAGCGATTTGGATGCAACTGGGCATTGAACACCCCGGCGCAGCCGAACAGGCTCGCCTCGCCGGCCTGCGGGTGGTGCAGAACAAATGCCTGCTGATTGAGCAGTCCCGTCGCTAGGTCTGCTCTGCCAGCACTAAGCGACAATCGGATCATGAGTTCACGCTTCGCACCGCTTCAAAACGACACCTTCTTACGCGCTTGTCTGCGCCAAGCCACCGCCCACACCCCAGTCTGGCTGATGCGCCAAGCTGGACGCTATTTGCCAGAATACCGGGCAACCCGCGCGCGCGCAGGCAGTTTTATGGGACTGGCGACCAACGTCGATTTCGCAACTGAAGTCACATTGCAGCCGTTGGAACGCTACCCGCTGGACGCCGCTATTTTGTTCAGCGACATTTTGACTGTTCCCGACGCCATGGGCTTGGGTCTGAGTTTTGCTTTGGGTGAAGGCCCCAAATTCGCCCATCCGGTGCGCGACGAAGCGGCGATAGAACGGCTTGCCGTACCCGACATGGACAAGCTGCGCTATGTATTCGATGCCGTCACCTCGATTCGCCACGCGCTCAAGGGCCGTGTTCCCCTGATCGGATTTTCAGGCAGCCCCTGGACCCTGGCTTGTTATATGGTGGAAGGCGCAGGCTCGGACGACTACCGGCTGGTCAAAACCATGCTCTACCAACGGCCTGATTTGATGCACAAAATGCTGCAAATCAATGCTGACGCCATGGCCCTTTACCTCAACGCCCAAATTGATGCCGGCGCCCAAGCCGTCATGATTTTCGACAGCTGGGGTGGTGTGCTGGCCGATGGCGCGTTCCAGTCCTTCAGCTTGGCCTATACCGCTCGCGTTCTGTCCCAACTCAAACGTGAGTCCAATGGCGTGCCGATACCGCGCATTGTTTTCACCAAGGGCGGTGGGCTCTGGCTCCATGACATGAAACAGCTCGACTGTGATGTGCTGGGTCTGGACTGGACCGTCAATCTGGGGCAAGCGCGCGCGCTGGTCGGCGGCGAAGTCGGCGGTCCGGGCAAGGCCTTGCAGGGAAATATTGACCCCAACGTGCTGTTCGCCCAACCCGACCAGATTGAGCAGGAGGTTGGCCGGGTACTGAGCAGCTTTGGTGTGCCACACCAAGCACCCGTTGGGCAGCCCGACTTGAGCGGCCCCACCCACATCTTCAACCTGGGCCACGGTATCAGCCAATACACGCCGCCCGAGCATGTGGCCCATCTGGTCCATGCAGTTCACGACATTTCCAGGAAAATGCGGCCTTAAACTCCAAAACCCTTAGTGGGAAACCCTAGCATTTTTTGATGCAGAAATAGTGGGCACATGCCAACTTATTCACAAAATTAATGCTTCGGGACGAAATAATTTTAAATTTCAAATTTATCCGCTATGAAACCGATAGCTATCGTAACTCATTGATTTATAAAGGTTATTGAATCCAGCCTGATTTTCAGGCAAGTTAGCCAAAGCCTTGATTTTCAAGGCCGCCCGGTCCGCGGCGAGAACATATCAACAAAGTTATCCACAGAATTCTCTTGTTTTCTATAAAGCCCATATAAATCAAGTGTTTACGACGTATTTCACCAAACAACCTGAAATTAAAGCCGATCCTGGATTTGATGTATGCCGCACTGGCTATCCGTTGTAGTTCAAACCCCGGCGCACAGTCACCTGGCTGGGCCTTTGAGTTACACCAGTCAAGCCCCGCTGAAGCCCGGAACACTGGTGCGTGTGCCTTTGGGCAAGCGCGAAACCTTGGGTGTGGTGTGGGACAGCACGGGTAACCCAGATCAGCCCGGCTTTTCCCCCGATAAAACCCGCCCTATCAGCATCGCGCTGGACTCGATTGCCCCTTTAAGCTCGTCCTGGCGCGCGCTGATTGGTTTTTGCGCCCGCTACTACCAACGCTCGCTGGGCGAAGTCGCGCTGGCAGCGTTACCCCCGCAATTGCGCGATCTCAGCAGCACGCAACTGACACGTCGCCTCCAACGCAAAACCCAAGCTGGCGTCACTCCCCTGGCACCTGGCCCCAGCCTGGCTTTAAGCGAAGAACAAAGTCGGGCCATCGCACAAATCGAACAAAATCCCGGCCCTTTTCTTTTGTTTGGAAGCACGGGCAGCGGCAAGACCGAGGTCTATTTACGCTGCGTTGAAGACTTACTCAGGGACGACTCACAGGCCCAGGCTTTGGTCATGGTGCCGGAAATCAATCTGACACCCCAGCTCGAAGCCCGTTTTGTCGAACGCTTTGCCCCGCTCTACGGAAGCTCGGCCGTGGTGTCGCTGCACAGCGGACTGACCCCTGCGCAGCGCCTCAAAAGCTGGCTGTCAGCACACGCTGGCAGCGCTCGCATCGTGTTGGGAACCCGCATGGCGGTGTTTGCTTCGCTGCCCAAACTGCGCTTGATCGTGGTCGACGAGGAGCACGACCCCAGTTACAAGCAGCAAGAAGGTGCCCGCTACTCGGCGCGCGACTTGGCGGTGTACCGCGGACGACTTGAAGGCGCCAAAGTGATTCTGGGGTCAGCCACACCCTCGTTAGAGAGCTGGCACCACAGCCGTGCGGCCACCGAAGGCGGGCGTTACCAGCGCTTGCTGATGCCCAGTCGCATTGGCGAGGGCAGCGCAATGCCAAAAGTGCGTCGGGTCGACATGAACCACCAGCCCAAGAAATGTGTTTTCTCTCCCCCGCTGCTGCAGGCCATCAGCCAGCGGGTAGCGCTCGGACAACAAAGCATGGTGTTTCTGAATCGGCGTGGTTATGCGCCGGTCTTGCACTGCAACGAGTGTGACTGGAAAAGTCAGTGCCCGCATTGCAGCGCTTACCGCGTCTTTCACAAGATCGACCGCACACTGCGCTGCCACCACTGCGGCTTCACCGAGCGGGTGCCCCGCGCCTGTCCGGCTTGCGGCAACCCCGACCTCGGCGCGCTAGGTCGCGGAACCGAACAACTTGAAGAACAGTTGGCCGAACTGCTGACCGATCTTCGTCGCCCCGACGGAGCGCCGGTAAAAATCGCCAGGATCGATGCCGACAGTACCCGGCTCAAGGGCAGCTTGGGAAGCTTGCTGGCCCAGGTACACGCCGGCGAGATCGACGTTTTGGTTGGAACCCAAATGATTGCCAAGGGTCATGATTTTCGTCGCATCACCTTGGTCGCAGCCGTTAATCCCGACGGGGCACTGTTCTCCAGCGATTTCCGTGCACCTGAGCGTTTGTTCAGCTTGCTGATGCAAGCAGGTGGTCGCGCCGGTCGCGACCCCGAGGTCAGCAGCCAAAGCGAAGTCTGGATACAAAGCGCCCACCCGAGTCACCCCCTGTTCGAAGCTTTGAAGCAACACGACTACCCGGCATTTGCCAATCAGCAACTCCAGGAGCGCGAACAAGCTGCCATGCCGCCGTTCAGCTTTCAGGCCTTAGTTCGGGCCGAGGCTAAAGAACAGCACGTGGCCCAGGCCTTTCTCAACAGCGCCAGCGCGGCATCCAGCGCACTCAACCCAAGGGGCCAGGTCACGCTTTACCCGGCTGTCCCCATGACAATTCAGCGCGTCGCTCAGATCGAGCGGGCCCAAATGCTGATCGAAAGCCCGTCGCGCGCTGCGCTGCAAAGTTTTTTAAACGAATGGCGAGCTGTTTTGCACGCGACCCGGGCCCAACCTGAAGCCAAAGGCCTGATTCGCTGGGCCATCGATGTCGATCCGTTGGCAATTTAATTGAACTCTGACCTCGATTAAGTCAGCAACGCGACGGCACCGGAAAAAGTCAAGAAAGCGGCCGCCGTCGACCACAGGATGATGCGGGCGATGCGGCCATTGTCGGCGCCAAACCTTTCAGCCAGCAAAGAGACATTGCTGGCACTCGGCAATGCGGCCACCAAAACAATCACGGTCAGCGCGAATGGATCGAGCGGCACGCCCAAACCTATCGCAGCGCCCCCGACCAACAAAACCAGAATTGGGTGTAACACCAGCTTGATCAAAGCCACCGGAACGTAGTCGCGCATCGGGCTGGGAATCTGGCCGCTACGAAGCGGCAACATCTGGGAGCGAGCCAACACGGCGCCAATGGTGAAAAGCGCCACCGGCGAAGCCGCGTCGGCCAACAATCCCAGGGTTTTTGTCATCGGCTCAGGCAACTCCAGCTGAAACGCCGAGGCCACGGTGCCGAGCAAAATTGCCCAAGGCAGGGGATTGGTGGCCACGCCAAGCAAGGCATTGCTCGCCGCTTTGCTGGCCCCGTGCTGGTCGGCCCCATCGAATCGCGATAGCGCAATGCACAGCGAAGTAGTGATCACCAGATCAACCACGATCGAGACAATCGTCGGGCCGACAGCCCGCGGTCCCAACAAGGCCAGCAGGAGCGGGACCCCCATGAAGCCGGTATTGGGGAATGCAGCGACCAGGGCGCCAAAAGAAGCATCGTTCCAGCCAATGCGCCGGTTCATGCTGGTGGCCACCACGAAACCGACCAGGATCAGGGCGCACAGCAAATAAACCAAAAACACGCTGACGTCGAGCAGCTGGGTAATCGGCGTACTGGCACCGAAACGGTACAACATACAGGGCAGGGCAAAAAACAAGACAAAGCTATTCAAACCGGGAATCGCGCTCAAAGGCAACATGGAACGACGGGCGGCCACATAGCCGCACAGAACCAGGGCGAAAAAAGGAAACGTAATCAACAGAATTTGCAGCATGGTCGTATTGTCCCAGACCATCCGCAGCTATCATTGGGCGCGCCCGTATTTGATTCCTGTCTGCATTGAAATTCTGAATGTCTGCTGCCCCCGGTCTGAACCTCGCCCAACAAGAAGCTGTCAATTTCATGCACGGACCCTGCTTGGTACTGGCAGGCGCTGGATCTGGAAAAACACGGGTCATCACCCACAAAATTGGACGCTTAATCCAGTCCGGGATGGAGCCGAACCGAATTGCTGCCATCACGTTCACCAACAAAGCTGCAGCCGAAATGCGTGAGCGCGCCAAGGGTTTGATCGGCAAGCTGGCCAAAGAGGTCAGGATTTGCACATTCCACGCCTTGGGTGTGCACATGCTCAGAACAGATGGCGAAGCTATTGGCCTCAAACCTCAGTTCAGCATTCTCGACAGTGACGATGTCACCAGCATATTGAAAGACTGTGGCGGCTCCACCGACGCCGCTACGGCCCGGCAGTGGCAGTGGGCCATCAGCGCTTGGAAAAACCAGGGGCTCAACGCCGAACAGGCGCTGGCTCAAGCACGCGATGACAATGAGAGCGTCACTGCCCGTATCATGGGTCGCTACGAAGAACGGCTGAGCGCTTACCAGAGCGTGGATTTTGACGACTTGATCGGCCTACCGCTGAAGTTGCTGCAAGGCCATGTTGAGGTTCGTAGCAAGTGGCAGGCGCTGATGGGCCATGTGCTGGTTGATGAGTACCAAGACACCAACGCCACCCAATACGAGGTGCTCAAATTGTTGGTCGGCAGCGACTCGCCCCAGCATGCTCGGTTTACCGCGGTAGGCGACGATGACCAGTCGATTTACGGCTGGCGCGGCGCCACGCTGGACAACCTCAAAAAACTCCCCATCGATTTCCCCTTGCTCAAGGTCATCAAGCTCGAACAAAACTACCGATCCACCTCGGCAATTCTGCGCGCGGCCAACAACGTGATTGGCCCCAACCCCAAACTGTTTCCGAAGAATCTTTGGAGCGACTTGGGTGAGGGCGAGCCGGTGCGGGTGGTCGATGCCGACAACGAGGAACACGAGACCGAGCGCAGTGTGGCTCGAATTCAAAGCCTGCGCTCCAACTCGCAGCACAAAGAGTTTCGCGATTTTGCCCTGCTCTACCGCGCCAATCACCAGGCCCGGGTCTTCGAGAAAGCGCTGCGCAAAGCGCAAATTCCCTACAAAGTTTCGGGCGGCCAGAGCTTTTTTGACCGGGCCGAAATCAAAGACTTGTGTGCCTGGTTCCGGCTTTGGGTTAACAACGACGATGACCCGGCTTTTCTGCGCTCAGTCACCACGCCCAAGCGCGGCATCGGCCACCAGACCCTGCAACAGCTTGGAGTTTTCGCCTCACAGTACAAAATCAGTCTGTTTGAGGCCCTGTTCTCACCGTCGCTCGGCTCGGTCCTGAGTGCCCGGGCGGTCGGCAGCCTGCATGAGTTTGGCCGCCAGGTAAACGATCTGGAGTACCGAGCCCGCCATACCCAGGGCGCCGAAGCCGCCAGCACATTTTTGCTCGACTGGCTGAAAGACATTGACTACGAAAAGCACCTGTACGACGGCGAAGACAGCGAGAAGCTCGCTGCTGCGCGCTGGACTAATGTCTTGGATTTTTGTGACTGGATGTCCCAGCGTTGCGGGGGCCAGATCGAAGACGCAGCCGGTGTGAGCAGCGGCAACGAAATCAAGTCGCTGCTGGAAGTAGCGCAAACCGTATCCTTGCTGTCCACCATTTCAGAGCGCGAGACTGATCAGAACGTCGTGACGCTGTCCACTCTGCACGCCGCCAAGGGCCTGGAGTGGCCGCACGTGATGCTGGTCGGCGTCAACGAAGGCCTGCTTCCCTTCAAGCTGAGCGATGAGGCCAGCGGTCACGCCGATGGCCCGATGAGCGAAGATCTGATCCAGCGTCTGCAGGAAGAGCGACGCCTGATGTACGTGGGCATTACCCGGGCCCAGCGCAGCTTGGCAGTGAGCTGGACCCGCAAGCGCAAAAAAGGACGCGACATGGTGTCGGCCCAACCCAGTCGATTCATTGCCGAAATGGCGCTGGACCAGGCCACGGTCAAAGAAGACCCACGGGCAAAACTCAAGGCCCTGCGCGCCGAATTTGCCCAAAAAGTACTGGCCAGCTCAGCACTTTCAGATTAGAGAACGGAAATCGACGTCACCAAAGAATTCGGCCCGGGCTGCGTTGCAACCCGGGCCGAAACTCATGCGCTACAACAGCGAAGTCTTAGGAGCCCCAGGGCCGAATTGCGGCCTTGAGCTTGCGATAGCCTTCCAAATAACCCGGGCGTTTGGCATCGTAAATACTGTCAAAAGTCACCAATTGGGCATCGAGCCAGCTAGCCAACTCGGTATTGCCCGGGTTGGCGGCCTTATAGGCTTCGTTAATCAGCACGAAATGGATACGCGGATCGTAGGGCGCCTTGGTGCCGCCAACGGTCTCGTCACCGTCCAGCAAACGCATCAACATGGCATCCGCTGAGCCCAGGGTCTGCTCATATATCGGCTCGCCGACCATGCGGTACATCACACTGGTCATGTCCTTGCCGTTTTTCATGGTAAAGCCCATGTCAGCCCAGACCTGGTTCATGTCGGTGCCAGGTTTGATTTTGTCAGCCACCATTTGGCCCCAGGCCCGCAGAAAATCGGGCGCATCGGCCATCAAATCGGTCAGGCGGTCGCCGTCCAAGTCGGTGGCGTAAACGATCACATTTTTTTGCTGGATCATGTCATGCAGCAACAGGCCGAAGTTGGTGTCTGCAATGTGCTCGGACAATTCACCGCCCCAGTTTTCCATGCCCGCTTTGAAATCGGCGGGCAGCAGCGCAACGATGGCGTCGATTTTTTCCTTGTGCTCTTCGTAAGCGTCGACCGAGTACTGACGCGTCAGTTTGAACTTGGTGCCCTTAAGCATCCAGCGCACGATGCCGGCGTTGATCGCATCTTCTTGGGCCTGGGTCGGCTTGGTCGCGACGCGACCGATCTGGCCAGTTTCATGAATCATTTTCAGGAACAAGCGCACGGCGTAGCACATGCGGATGCCGGGGGTGTTCATTTGCGAGTGTATGACACCGGTCGCGGGATCAACGTTGAATTTCTTCTTGTCCTGCGAATAAGGCAGACCCGGCATAAAGCGAATGCTGGTAATAGTTCCATAAGGGCGAACATTGCAATACACCCCGGCAGCAGTGCGCAAGGGCGCGTTGGCCGACTTGCCATTGACGACGACTTTTTTACCGCTTTCATTGACCATGAAGTCACCCGCGGTTGACCACTTAAGCGATGTGTAGTCGAGCTTGCCGAACCAGTCCAGCGACACCAGCTTGGTATCGTGACGGAACTGAGCCATCATCGGTACGCCAAGGAAAGGCAGTCCCAAAACGTCCAACGCCATCAGGGTGCCGTTCAGCGCAAACATGTCGGTGAAAGCATGAGCCACTGGCCGCACACCGCCAGCGGCGTTGCCACCTTCCCAGATGATCGCGTCAGAAATGCCACGCGGCTGGACCTTGGAACGGGGATAAATGCCGTCGAGCAGCTTGAACAGATCGCCGCTTTGCTCTTCTTGCGCAATTTTCAGTAAGTCGATGGGTTGAGTCATGAGTGCCTTGGAGATGAGAATAAATATGCCGCGTGATTATCGCATTCACTATCGCCCCTTGGCCGGCAGCGTGGGCTCGCATTGCTTTTACCGGCTTGCAAACGAAAACACCGTAGTTCCAAGTGCAACTACGGTGTCTGTAGGGTCAACCTGAACAAGCAAAGCAACTGGGAGTCGAATCGGCGGATTATTCAGGCTTAATCAGGTCTCCAATCAGGCCCGCGCACAGCAATCATTCACCGCTTATTCAGGTCTATTCAGGCTGGAAATCCGGTCTAGTCAGGCGTACATTCGGTGTCATGAACACCGACACCATCCAAATTACCGCTGAATTGCTCAATTTACTGAGCGAAGTTGCCGAATTTAAAGGGGCTTGGCCTACCGTGAATGCCTCAATCCACACAAAGAACCTATGAGATCACTATGTATTGCAGTTCCGGTTTCATACCTTTGACCGGAAAAAGGACACCAACTCCTGAGGACCCAAACGGGTCAATGAGGAAAACTTCGGGCTGTTGTCCATGTTGCATTGTGAAATTGACCGCTCAGCTTTGTGGGCAGAGACGCCGAATTTCAAGCCAGTGGCCTTGAGCACGGCGCTGAGTGTCCTGAAGGTCAGATTGCCACGGCTTGAGAGTGTGCGGTATAGCGTCTCACGCAGATCGTCTAAAAAATCAAAGGATGGGAGAGTGGCTTTTGTCTACACTTTTGTGTATCATTGAGCCATGAAGATCGAAGGTTTCGATTGGGATGATGGCAATTGGCCCAAATGCGGCAAACATGGCGTTTCGCGTGAGGAAATCGAGGCCGTTTTGATGGGAACTCCCGCCGTGATGCCCGACCTCAATCCAGACGAGCCACGCATGAGAGCAATCGGAAAGACGCCAGCCGGGCGTTACGTGTTCCTGGTTTTTATGCTGAGAAAGATCAGTAGCAAAACCGTTTTAAGGCCAATCGGTGCCCGTTTCATGCACCAGAAGGAGGTAGCCCATTATGAACGTCAAATCTAAGCCAATGCCCTCGCTGCACAGTGATGCCGAAACCGAAAAATTCGTTGAAACATCGGACTTGTCCAAGTTCGATCTCTCTGGGTTTAAGCCCATGCGCTTCGAAGTTGAACCGAAGTCTGCAGCGTTGCATTTGCGCCTTCCCGAAGCCCTCCTGGCAGGCCTTAAAGGTCGCGCAAAAGCAAAAGGTGTGCCGTACACCAGGTACGTCCGAATGCTCCTAGAAAGCGATTTGGCTCAGTCTCGTTGACCTAGTCAGCAGGGGTCAACCTTCCGTCGCAAAGCTCGAAAAGCGAACGGACATCTACCTGTCCACGCTGTGCAGCCATATTGAGACGTCTATTTGAACAACGGTTTCAAAACCCGCAAAACGGCGGGCGGCGATGCTGTGGCCATCGTGGACGCTGGCAGACTGCATCAAGCCATTGGCCTGTCCTTAAATTCCTTGCAAGCAATTTGCAAATATCTCAAAACGAGATATACTCGGGTCATGAAAATCATCAGCAACCGTGCGCTGCGAGCCTTTGCTGCGCTGCACCCTCAAGCTGGTGAGCCCTTGCAGGGCTGGCGTAGCGTGATTGAGAAGAATCGATTTGACCACTGGTCCGCACTGAAGACTGCCTTCAATGCCATAGACAAGGTCGGTGAATTGACGGTATTCGACATCGGCGGAAACACATACCGTTTGATCGCATACATCCGGTTCGAAAAGCAGATTGTCTACATCAAAGCGGTGCTGACGCACCGGGAATACGATCAAGGAGGATGGAAATCATGAATGCTCACATCCAAGTGAAGTATCTGCTCCCTGCGTGGGAGACCTTTCGCATCGCCACGGATATCGCACCCATCCGGGACGAAGCGCACTACCAACAGATGGTGGCGATGCTCGAAGCTCTGCTCGATGAGGCCACCGGTGACGAAAGCCATCCAGCTATGGGTCTGGTCGATATCGTCGGTGACCTGATCGAGGACTTTGAGGCCGAACACCATCCGCTGCCCGACGTCACCGGCGTGCAGGCACTAAAGTTTCTGATGGAGCAACACGGTATCAAGCAAAGCGATCTGCACGAGATTGGCAGTCAAGGCGTGGTTTCTGAAGTCCTTACAGGAAAACGTGACCTCAATATTCGCCAAGTACGGGCTCTCAGCCAACGCTTTGGAGTTTCACCCGCTACTTTCGTTTGAAGCCATCACTGACCGACACACAGGAACCACGACCATTCAGCGCTTCTACTGCTCTGGCCGGAAGAAGCGGGGGGTCGGAGAAATGCATGAAGTTTTCGCTCAACGAACCGACCTACCGTTCAGCTTTTATACCCCACGCTTTGACAACGCCGTACCCAGCCTACAAGCATCCAGGCCAACAACACCCCCACGGCATCTGCGGCCAGATCGGACCATTCGGCAAAACGCCAGCCAACAGCCCATTGCGCCAATTCGATGGCCCCACCATAGGCCAGCATGCCTGGCACCACGCGTGAGACCCTGGACGGCCACAGCAGCATAGCCCAGCCGGTCAACACCACAAAGGCCAGCGCGTGTTGCGCCTTGTCCCACCATTCAAACACCGGCAGTTGCAAGTGCTCTACCGGCAACAACGCAAGCACCGTCACCAAAGCCATCGCCAGATACCAACCGACACGCATCCAAGCCATTAAAAATCTCTCCGTCAAAACGAATTCACCCGGTAATCGTCCCCTATGCGCATTCCCTGACGCTCCAGCTCAAGGTGGACCCAATCATGGACTTCGGCGCTGGGCTGATAGCCCGGCACCAGTTGTTGCAACAAGGTCCGAAGCACCGGCACATCATTCACGCTCACAACCAGGTCCAGGGAATCTAGCTCGGTTTGCAACTGCTGCCAGGGCAGGAAGTCTTCGTGCGCCTTCATGATGCGGGGGTGATGGGTGGGCCTGGGGTCGTTGCCAATCAGCAGCTCTTCATACAGCTTTTCACCCGGGCGCAGGCCGGTGACGCTGATTTCAATATCGCCTTGGGTCTGGGTTTCGTTCTTAAGCGTCAGTCCCGACAACTCCACCATGCGTGTGGCCAGGTCGACAATACGCACCGGCTGACCCATATCGAGCACAAACACATCACCCCCTGTCCCCATGGCCCCGGCCTGGATCACCAACTGGGCGGCCTCAGGAATGGTCATGAAATAGCGGGTGATGTCGGTGTGGGTCAACGTGATGGGGCCGCCGTTTTTAATCTGCTCGCGAAACAGCGGAACCACCGAGCCACTGCTGCCGAGCACATTGCCAAAACGCACCATCGAAAAAAATGTCCGCGTGATCCCCTGCGGCTTGGCTTGCAACTTGGGCGACAGATCAGGCGAGAGTTTGGGCGAGCCGCTCGCAGCGGCGGTTGGTTCGGCGTTCATTTCAGCCAGCGACTGGAGCACCATTTCGGCCAATCGTTTGGTGGCCCCCATGATGTTGGTCGGGCGCACGGCTTTGTCAGTGCTGATCAGGACAAATTTGTGCACCCCGTTGCGTACGGCGGCTTCGGCACAGACCCGTGTGCCCCAAACATTGTTGCGCACCCCTTCAGCCGCGTTGTGTTCGACCAAGGGCACATGCTTGTAGGCCGCTGCGTGGTAGACCGTGTGCGGCCTCCAGGTGTCCATGATCTCTTGCATGCGCACTTCATCACAGACCGAGGCCAGCAGGGGAACGATTTCGATCTCTGGCCCGTCCTTGACCTCTGGCGTCTCGGATGATTCACTCTCCACCGGCTCGTTCACACCGGGCCGTTCGCCAGTCAGAATGGCTTGCAGCTCCTGGTGGATCTGGTAGAGGGCAAATTCGCTCATCTCCACCAACAACAACTGCTTCGGTTTGGTCTTGAGGATCTGGCGGCACAGTTCGCTGCCGATGCTGCCCCCGGCCCCGGTCACCAGCACGGTTTTGTTGTGGGTGTTGAGGTTGAGCAGCAAACCGTTGGGTTTGACTGGTTCTCGGCCCAACAGGTCGTCAATGTCGAGCTCGCGCACATCACTCATGCTGACCTTGCCGGTGGCAATGTCGCTCAGGCCTGGCAGGGTGCGCACGGCCAACTTGTGGGGCTTGAGTGCATTGATGATGTCATTACGCCGCTGGCGCGACACGCTGGGCAGTGCCAGCAACACATCGGTGATCATCGTGCCGTTTAACACCGCAGCCAAGTTAGCCGGGTTGTGGATGGGCAGCCCATTGAGCACGTGGCCATGCAGACGGTCATCGTCTTCCAGAAAGCCCACCACCCGAATTTCGGGGCTGTTAGCCATGGCCGAAGCCAGTTGGCGACCCGCACTGCCGGCGCCGTAAATTAGCACCTGGGGTAAGGCGGCTTTGCGCAGTTGCTGGTGGTAAAGCCCACCCAACCACACCCGAGCAGCAGCGCGTGAAGCGCCGACCAACAGCAGTAGCAGCATGGGCTGAATCAGCCCTACCGTGCGCGGCACGCCATCGACACCCCAGAACGTAAAGATGGCGGCGAACGCCAAGCCGTAAAGCAACATCGCCCGAACCACAGCCATCATCGCCGGCATTCCGCCATACCGGAAGATGGCGCGGTAAAGGCCTGAAGTGATAAACAGGGGTAACGCCAGCACCACCGACGCCACTGTCGGCCAAACGGCCGGTCCTGACAGGGGCATAAAACTGCCACTGCGCAGATAGAGCGCCAGCCAGACCGACAGAACGCACAGGGCTGCATCCAGGACAAGTACAACTCCGCGCTTAATGGGGCGAGGTAAGGCCAGAAAAGGTGCAGCAACACGGCTCAATAAACCGATCATGGCTTCACCCATGATGTGAAATCCCAATGAGTCCTGAGTCCTGAGTCCTGAGTCCTGAGTCCTGAGTTCTGAGTTCTGAGTTCTGAGTTCTGAGTTCTGAGTTCTGAGCATTTCAGGGTGATTTTCTTTATTCAGTTATGCCAACTTCTTTCTGATGCCGAACGGCCAGTATCGTGACGGCATCCGGGGTGATCCGGTATCGAGCGATGTAGCCACTATCCCCGAAGTCGATAATCCACTCACGGAATTCGTCAGGCATGTCATCAATAGGGCGGCCGATGCCAGGCTGTTGTTCCACCACCCTTACCCCTTTGCGGATTGCCTTCACCGCCCGCTTGGCGGCCTCGATGTTCTTGGGTGCGAGGAAGCGATAGAGACGCTGGACATCGAGCAGTGCCGAAGGTGCCCAAATCAAACATGCCATACGGGCGGCTCGATATCATTGCCCTGTTCGATCTGATCGAACCAAGCATCTGCCTCATCGGCAGTCACATGCAATCCGGTGATGCGGTACGCCTCCCAAGCCTTTAGCGTATCCTGGCGAAAGGCCTCACGCTTTTCCTCGCGATCCACATACTTGGTAATCGCCTCGCGCATCAGCCAGTGCGATGTGCGCTGACGCGCATCGGCCAGACGCTTGAGGCGGACCTTGATGTCCTCGTCGATCTTGATCGCCACAGGGCGAACTGCAGTAGCAGTCATGGCAGCCTTTCCAAGTATTTTGAGGTATTACCATACCATACTTTGGCGTTAATCGCATCCAAGATCCTTTTCTAACGAAATGTGAGCGTAGTTACTTTGGCCGACGAGTTTTTGACCCAGGTGCCGACGTTGGACGGCCTCCAACGTCGGCATACCATACTGTGGTGCCGCCCGGTGCTCCACTCAGTGGCCGTGCTGATTTGCAGTAGGTCGCGCCGGTTGAGCAAGATGTCGCGAATATGCGTGTATTTGCTGGTGCCTAGGCCGAGCGCCATGGTGCATGCGGCTTCGAGTCGAACGTC
>JBAQTC010000002.1:0-228963 GCA_049296795.1 Burkholderiaceae bacterium | reverse complement strand
CGTTCTTCAGCCCAGGCTCGCGGGCGGCTACCCATTGGTTCGTAAGTTTTTGCGTCAACGCGATGATTGACGAGTGAACTGGGTAGCAACCGCGAATCGGGCCTGCGCCCGGACACCCGCACCGCCGACCCATTTGATGTGTGGGTTCTTCAAAATGAAGTCCAAACAGCCACGTCGCCTGCCAAGCGCGGTGTGGCTGTGAGACGGATGACTTGTTTGTGGGTTGGCTGGGTTTCCCGGCTATAATCCGATGGCTTTGCATAGCGCAAGGCGCACGCCCGAGACAGTTCCAGTTTCAGGCGCAAGTTGTTAAACCGGGGACTCTGGCATTAGCGCCAGCCCCAACTATTCAGGAAATGAAATGATCGCATCCAGCATTAAAGCTGCCGTTGTTCAAGACAACGCCCGTCAAGCCGGCGACACCGGTAGCCCCGAAGTGCAAGTGGCCCTGTTGACCGCTCGCATCAACGAGTTGACCCCCCACTTCAAGACCCACGCCAAAGATCACCACGGTCGCCGTGGTCTGTTGCGTATGGTGAGCCGTCGGCGCAAGCTGCTGGATTATTTGAAAGACCGCAATGCGGAACGTTACACCGCGCTGATTGCCAAGCTGGGTCTGCGTAAGTAAGCGTCAAAATTAGCGATAAAGCGAATGACAAGCGCCTGAGTTAGTTCACTAGCTCAGGCGTTTTTTACTTCGGAGAAGACGAAAACAGAGCGAAGCTGTGTCATTCCAAGGAAATTTGAGTGAATTTTTCGAGTTTCCCTGGGATGGCATCGTGTTCTGGCTTGTTGACTCCGGGCTTGAGTGAGGTGGCCTGCACCTCCACAGATTCAACCAAGGAAAATGAAAAATGAGCATGTTTAATAAAGTTACAAAAACTTTCCAATGGGGCCAGAACACGGTCACCATGGAAACCGGCGAAATCGCACGTCAGTCCACTGGCGCCGTGCTGCTGGACATGGACGGCACCGTGGTGCTGGCCACCGTGGTCGGCAAGACCGAAGGCAAGCCGGGTCAGGACTTCTTTCCCCTGACCGTCGATTACCTTGAGAAAACCTATGCCGCAGGCAAAATCCCCGGCAGCTTTTTCAAGCGTGAAGGTCGCCCCAGTGAGTTTGAAACACTGACCAGCCGTTTGATAGATCGTCCGATCCGCCCGCTGTTCCCAGAAGGCTTTTTCAACGAAGTTCACGTCGTGATCCACACCGTCTCGCTCAACCCTGAAGTGGATGCCGACATCGCCGCCATGATTGCGGTCAGCGCTGCGCTGTCGATCAGCGGTATTCCATTCAACGGCCCAATTGGTGCGGCCCGCGTGGGTTACATCAACGGTGAGTATGTGCTTAACCCTGGACAAACCGCCCGTAAAGACTCCATCATGGATCTGGTGGTGGCGGGCACCGAAGCCGCTGTGCTGATGGTGGAGTCCGAAGCCCAGCAGTTGTCGGAAGAAATCATGCTCGGCGCTGTGGTCTATGGCCATGAGCAAGGCAATATTGCGATCAATGCCATTCACGAGTTGGTACGCGATGCTGGCAAGCCGGTGTGGGACTGGAAAGCGCCGGCCAAGGATGAAGCGCTGATCGCCAAGATCGATGGCTTGGCCAAAGACAAGCTGGTCGCTGCTTATCAAATCCGCAACAAACAAGCCCGCACCCAAGCTTGCCGCACGGCTTACGCTGACGTCATGGCCGCTTTGAAAGCCGAAGGCGCTGCCTTTGACAGCGTGGCAATCGAAGGTCTGTTGTTCGAAATCGAAGCCAAAATTGTTCGTAGCCAGATTCTGGCCGGCGAGCCCCGCATTGACGGTCGCGATACCCGCACCGTACGCGCCATCGAAATCCGCAACTCCGTACTGCCCCGTACCCACGGTTCGGCCCTGTTCACGCGCGGCGAAACCCAGGCACTGGTGGTCACCACCTTGGGTACCGAGCGCGATGCCCAGCGCATTGACGCGCTGGCTGGCGAGTTTGAAGACCGCTTCATGCTGCACTACAACATGCCTCCGTTCGCCACCGGCGAAACCGGTCGTGTTGGCACGCCCAAGCGCCGCGAAATTGGTCACGGTCGTTTGGCCAAGCGCGCTTTGGCAGCTTGCTTGCCGAGCAAGGAAGACTTCCCCTACACCATGCGTGTGGTCAGCGAGATCACCGAGTCCAATGGTTCCTCGTCGATGGCTTCGGTTTGCGGCGGCTGCCTGTCCTTGATGGACGCAGGCGTTCCCATGAAAGCGCACGTGGCGGGAATTGCCATGGGCCTGATCAAGGAAGAAAACCGTTTCGCCGTGTTGACCGACATCCTGGGTGATGAAGATCATCTGGGCGACATGGATTTCAAAGTTGCAGGTACCACCAACGGCATCACCGCTTTGCAGATGGACATCAAAATCCAGGGCATCACCAAAGAAATCATGCAAGTCGCACTGGCACAGGCCAAGGAAGCGCGCATGCACATTCTGGGCAAGATGCAAGAAGCCATGAGCGAGGCCAAGACCGAAGTCTCCAGCTTCGCGCCGCGCCTGTTCACCATGAAGATCAACCCTGAGAAGATCCGTGACGTGATCGGCAAAGGCGGCTCCGTGATTCGCGCGCTGACCGAAGAAACCGGAACCCAGATCAACATCGACGAAGATGGCACCATTACCATCGCTTCGACTGACCCGGCCAAGGCCGAAGAAGCCAAGCGCCGCATCGAGCAGATCACGGCTGAAGTTGAAATCGGCAAGATTTACGAAGGCCCGATCACCAAGATCCTCGATTTTGGTGCGCTGGTCAATCTGCTGCCGGGCAAAGACGGTTTGTTGCACATCAGCCAGATCGCGCACGAGCGCGTCGAGCGTGTGAGCGATTACCTGAGCGAAGGTCAAATCATCAAGGTCAAAGTGATGGAGACCGATGAAAAAGGCCGCGTCAAGTTGTCCATGAAAGCCCTGTTGGACCGTCCGGCCCAAAATGGCGAGCAGGCATCTTGAAAGCCATTGAGATCACGTCCTACGGTGCGCCCGAGGTCTTGTGCCTAGGTGAGCGGCCTGACCCGGTGCCCGGCGTCGGCGAACTGCTGATCCGGGTCACGGCCAGTGGCATTAACCGGCCCGATGTGTTGCAACGCACGGGCAACTACCCGGTGCCCCCGGGTGCTTCCGATATTCCAGGTTTGGAAGTGGCGGGTGTGGTGGTGGCGGGCGATGTTCAGGCGCTGGCGCAAGCGGGTATCCAAGTTGGCGATCGGGTTTGCGCCTTGGTCGCTGGTGGTGGATATGCCGAGCTCTGTACGGCGCCGATCCAACAATGCTTGCCGCTCCCCAAGGGCTTGAGCGATATCGAAGCAGCTTCCTTGCCCGAAACCTTCTTCACGGTCTGGAGCAATGTGTTTGACCGTGGTCGACTGCAAGCGGGCGAGACCCTGCTGGTGCAGGGCGGCTCCAGCGGAATCGGCGTGACGGCGATTCAGATGGCCAAGGCCATGGGTGCTCGGGTGCTGGTGACGGCGGGTAGCGACGAAAAGTGTGCCGCCTGTGTCGCTTTGGGCGCTGACCATGCGATCAATTACAAAACCCATGATTTCAAAGAAGAAGTCAAACGGCTGACCGATGGCCAAGGCGTCAATGTGATTTTGGACATGGTGGCTGGCGCTTACGTGGCCAAAGAGATTGAATGTCTGGCCGAAGACGGTCGTTTGGTCATCATTGCACTGCAAGGCGGCAGCAAAAGTGAGGTCAACGCGGGACTGGTATTGCGCCGTCGCTTGACGCTTACCGGATCGACTTTGCGGCCACGCTCGATTGCTTTCAAACAAGCGATCGCCCAGGCCTGTCTCAAGCATATTTGGCCCTTGATCGAAGCCGGAAAAATCAAGCCCGTGATTCACAGTGTCTTTCCGGCAGCGCAAGCGGCTCAGGCCCACGCTTTGATGGAGTCGAACCAGCACATTGGGAAAATCGTTTTGAACTGGTCTGCGGCATGAGAAAAAAGCTGATTGCCGGCAACTGGAAAATGAACGGCGACCTGGCTGCAAATGCCCGCTTGATTGAGCAATTGCGCGCCGGCTTGCCTGCGCTATCTTGCTCGGTGGCGGTTTGCGTTCCTTCCCCTTATTTGGCTCAAATGCAGGTCTTGTTGGCGGGTTCGGCCATTGAGCTGGGTGCGCAGGATGTGTCGGCCTACGAAACCGGTGCTTATACCGGTGAAGTTTCGGCCGCCATGTTGAGGGATTTTGCTGTGCGTTATGCGTTGGTCGGTCACTCTGAGCGTCGTCTCTACCATGGTGAGACCGATGCTGTCGTCGCAGCCAAAGTTGAGCGTTCATTGGCTGCAGGTATCACGCCCATCGTTTGTGTTGGGGAAACTCTGGCAGAGCGCGAAGCGGGTCAGACCGAGCAGGTGGTCAAGCGTCAGTTGGCCGCCGTGATTCATACCAACGGTCATTGCATCAGCGAAATTGTGCTGGCTTATGAGCCGGTATGGGCGATTGGAACGGGCAAAACCGCCAGTCCCGAGCAAGCCCAACAGGTTCATGCGGTGTTGCGCACGCAATTGCAAGCAGCCACGGCGCAAGCCGATCGAATCAAGATTTTGTACGGTGGCAGCATGAATGCGGGCAATGCAGCTGAGCTGCTGGCTCAGGAAGATATTGATGGCGGTCTGGTGGGTGGCGCTGCGCTCAAAGCACCGGATTTTTTAAAAATTATTGCAGCAACTTGAAAACTTGCGGGACGGGTTGGGGCACCCGATGCCAACCCTGTTCTGAACCGATTAGGAGAAAAAAATGAGTCTGGTTTTAACCATTATTTTGGCAGTGCAAATGTTGACGGCCTTGGGCATGATTGGTCTGATTTTGATTCAGCACGGCAAGGGCGCTGACATGGGCGCAGCTTTTGGCAGTGGTGGTTCGGGCAGTCTGTTTGGCGCCAGCGGAAGTGCCAACTTTCTCTCACGCACCACAGCTGTATTGGCAACGGTATTTTTCATTTGCACGTTGTTGCTGGCTTATTTTGGCAACCTGCGTCCAGAGAGCGCGGGTAGCGTACTCGAGCGCACGGGCGTCGCAGCCCCTGCGCCAACGCCTGGCGAGACTGGCGCGGCATCGCAAATTCCTGGCAGCACACCAGCCACCGTGAGTCCGGCTGCAGTTCCCGCACCCGTGGCACCGGCAACGACGCCTGCCAGCGGCGCTGCGCAAATACCGGTCAAATAAGCCGAACCCTTGTGTGGCGCGCTGGCTTAGGCCGATGGGCTGGCTGGCCGCGCTGTGCAAGTATTCAAAATTGAGTCCTGTCCTCGGGGCGCTTTGATTTTTTCGGGTTAAAATTCGAGGCTGTTTAGATTGCCAAAGCCGCAAGGCGCCTCATGCGATTTAGACACGTAAGCCGCCGTCGTGGTGAAATTGGTAGACACGCTATCTTGAGGGGGTAGTGGCGAAAGCTGTGCGAGTTCGAGTCTCGCCGACGGCACCAGACAAAATGATCCCTTATGCATTGGCATAGGGGGGTAAATCGGGTCGTCACAAGATGAACCTTGAACAGTATCTTCCAGTCTTTTTGTTCATTTTGGTCGGACTCGCAGTTGGCGTGGTGCCTCAAATATTGGGGCGAATCCTCGGCCCTAATCGTCCCAACAGCGCCAAAAACTCCCCCTACGAATGCGGTTTCGAAGCTTTCGAAGATGCGCGCATGAAGTTCGACGTTCGTTACTACCTGGTAGCGATTCTGTTTATTTTGTTCGACCTGGAAATCGCTTTTCTTTTCCCTTGGGCGGTGTCGCTCAAGGAAATTGGTGCGCTGGGATTCTGGTCGGCCATGGTGTTTCTGGGCATTCTGGTCGTGGGCTTTGTCTACGAATGGAAAAAAGGTGCTCTTGACTGGGAATAATGCTGGCCCTCGCGGGTTTAGTCGCCTTGGGAAGGCCCGGCAGGGACTGGGCTTATGAATAAGGATTGCTTCAATGATTGAAGGCGTTTTCAAAGAAGGCTTTGCCACCACCAGTTACGACTCGGTAGTGAATTGGGCTAAAACTGGTTCGCTCTGGCCCATGACTTTTGGTCTGGCTTGCTGCGCTGTGGAAATGATGCACGCGGGTGCGGCGCGTTACGACATCGATCGTTTTGGTATGTTGTTTCGTCCCAGTCCGCGGCAATCCGATTTGATGATCGTGGCCGGCACCCTGTGCAACAAAATGGCACCCGCTTTACGCAAGGTTTATGACCAGATGAGCGAGCCACGCTGGGTTCTGTCCATGGGTTCCTGCGCCAATGGCGGTGGTTATTACCACTACAGTTATTCGGTGGTGCGCGGTTGCGACCGGATCGTTCCGGTCGATGTCTATGTGCCGGGTTGCCCGCCCACGGCGGAGGCGCTGCTCTACGGCATTATTCAGCTGCAGCAGAAAATTCGCCGCACCCACACCATTGCGCGTGTTTAAGGGATCTCATGTTTGCTGTTCATCCTGAAGTTCTGAAAGATACGCTTGCCGCTGCCCTGGGGTCGTTTGCCAAACGCATCACGGTCGCGCATGGTGAAGTCACGGTCCTGGTCACAGCGACTGACTACCTGCAAGCGGCTCGAATTTTGCAAACTGCACCACAGTGTCAGTTCGAGCAGCTGATCGACTTGTGCGGAGTTGACTACTCGGATTACCCTGCCGGCGCAGATGTTGGTCTGCGTTATGCCGTGGTTTCGCACCTGCTGTCGGTCACGCTCAATCAGCGGGTCAGGCTCAAGGTGTTTGCGCCCGATGATGCTGCGCCGATGTTAGCTTCGATCACTGAAATTTGGAACGCAGCCAACTGGTTCGAGCGCGAAGCATTCGATCTGTTTGGCATTGTGTTCGAAGGCCATGACGATTTGCGCCGCATCCTGACCGACTATGGCTTTATCGGTCACCCATTCCGCAAGGACTTCCCCGTCAGCGGTCATGTCGAAATGCGCTACGACGCCGAGCAAAAACGTGTCATATACCAGCCGGTGACGATAGAGCCGCGTGAGATCACGCCGCGCATCATCCGCGAAGACAACTACGGGGGCCTGCACTGAGATGGCCGATATCAAGAATTACACGCTCAATTTTGGCTGCGGCCATCCGCTGCGCGGATTTAACTTGGCCCAAGCCAAGTTAGCCTGCGCCGAAATTGAGCGAATCTTTTGCGTTCGGAGCGTCTAAGCCATGGCTGACATCAAGAATTACACGCTCAATTTTGGCCCGCAACATCCGGCGGCGCACGGGGTGTTGCGCCTGGTGCTTGAGCTTGACGGCGAAGTGGTGCAGCGGGCCGACCCGCACATCGGTTTGTTGCACCGCGCCACCGAAAAACTGGCCGAGAGCAAGACCTATATCCAGTCCTTGCCTTACATGGATAGGCTCGACTATGTCTCAATGATGGCCAATGAGCATGCGTACTGCTTAGCCATTGAAAAACTGATGCAAATCGATGTGCCGCTGCGCGCTCAGTACATCCGAGTCATGTTCTCCGAAATCACGCGCTTGCTCAACCACTTGATGTGGCTCGGTGCCCACGGTTTTGACTGTGGCGCGATGAATATCCTGATTTATTGCTTCCGTGAGCGTGAGGCGCTGTTCGATATGTACGAAGCGGTCTCGGGCGCCCGTATGCATGCGGCTTATTTTCGCCCCGGTGGTGTTTACCGCGACTTGCCGGACACCATGCCGCAGTACCAGGCCAGCAAGATTCGCAATGCCAAAGCGATGGCTCAGCTCAACGAAAACCGTCAAGGCTCGCTGCTCGATTTCATTGACGATTTCTGCACCCGTTTTCCGGCTTATGTCGACGAGTATGAAACCCTGCTGACCGACAACCGAATTTGGAAGCAGCGCACTGTGGGCATTGGTGTGGTGACGCCAGAGCGGGCCTTGAATCTGGGCTTTACCGGTGCCATGTTGCGGGGCTCGGGTGTGGCCTGGGACTTGCGCAAGAAACAGCCTTATGAGGTCTATGACCGGATGGATTTCGACATTCCGGTGGGTAAGACCGGCGACTGCTACGACCGTTATTTGGTGCGCGTCGCTGAAATGCGTCAGTCCAACCGCATCATTCGCCAGTGCGTCGATTGGTTGCGCGTCAACCCTGGCCCAGTGATTACCGACAACCACAAAGTGGCGTCGCCTGCGCGCGCTGGCATGAAGTCGAACATGGAAGATTTGATTCATCACTTCAAGCTGTTTTCTGAAGGTTTCCATGTGCCCGAAGGCGAGGCCTACGCGGCAGTTGAACACCCCAAGGGCGAGTTTGGCATTTACATCGTCAGCGATGGTGCCAACAAGCCGTATCGCCTGAAAATCCGGGCCCCGGGCTTTGCCCACCTGGCCGGCATGGACGAAATGGCGCGCGGTCACATGATCGCCGACGCCGTTGCCATCATCGGCACCATGGACATTGTGTTTGGAGAGATCGATCGATGAGCGCTGAAGTCTCAAATCAAGCCAGTGCATCGTCTCTGACAGAGACCATGCGAGCGCGCTTTGCCAAGGAAGTTGCGAAATATCCGGGCGATCAAAAGTCGTCGGCGGTGATGGCTTGTCTGGCCATCATTCAGCAAGAGGCAGGTCATGTCAGTCTCGCGGCCGAACATGAGTTGGCCCCTTATTTGGGCATGGCGCCGATTGCTGTGCACGAAGTTACGACTTTTTACAACATGTACAACCAGCAGGCTTGTGGCAAATACAAGCTCAATGTGTGCACCAATTTGCCCTGTCAGTTGCGTGATGGACAGCAAGCCCTCAAACACCTGGAGCACAAACTGGGGATCAGAATGGGCCAGACCACGGCCGACGGCATGTTCACCCTGCAGCAAAGCGAATGTCTGGGTGCTTGCGCCGATTCGCCGGTGCTGCTGGTCAATGACCGCAACATGTGCAGCTTCATGAGCAACGACAAACTCGATCGATTGATCGATGGCTTGCGCTCAGCCGATGCCGCAGGAGATGCGCAATGATGTCAGCCGAAAAAATTCTCGCGGAGTTTTCCGCCAGCGGCGAACAAACCTGTTTTCACGGGCGCCATATTCAGCCTCAAATTTACGCTGGTCTGAATGGCTCAAACTGGGATTTGCAAGCCTATCAAGCGCGTGGCGGTTATCAGGCGCTGCGCAAGATCCTGGCTCAGGGTCCCGACGCCAGCGGCATGACGCCCGAGCAAGTGATTGCCACGGTCAAAGAATCGGCATTGCGTGGTCGCGGCGGTGCGGGTTTCCCCACCGGGTTGAAGTGGAGCTTCATGCCACGCCAGTTTGCCGGACAAAAATACCTGGTCTGTAATTCTGACGAGGGCGAACCGGGCACTTGCAAAGACCGGGACATCCTGCACTACAACCCGCATATCGTGATCGAAGGCATGGTGATTGCAGCCTACGCCATGGGTATTAGCGTGGGTTACAACTACATTCACGGTGAGATTTTCGCCAGCTACGACCGTTTTGAAGAAGCGCTGGAACAAGCCCGCGCTGCCGGTCTGTTGGGAGACCATATTCTGGGCAGTAGTTTTAGCTTTCAGTTACATGCTGCTCACGGTTTTGGCGCTTACATCTGCGGCGAAGAAACCGCTTTGCTTGAATCGCTTGAAGGCAAGAAAGGCCAGCCGCGCTATAAGCCACCGTTTCCGGCCAGCTATGGTCTGTATGGCAAGCCGACCACCATCAACAACACTGAAACTTTTGCGGCTGTTCCCTGGATCATCCGCAATGGTGGCCAGGCCTACCTCGAATGTGGCAAGCCCAATAACGGGGGCACCAAGATTTATTCGGTCTCAGGCGACGTGGAATTGCCCGGCAACTATGAAGTCCCGATGGGAACGCCTTTCGCCACCCTGCTCGAACTCGCTGGCGGTGTCCGCAAGGGGCGCACGCTGAAGGCCGTGATTCCCGGCGGCTCATCTTCGCCCGTGTTGCCCGCGTCCATCATGATGGATTGCACCATGGACTACGACTCGATTGCCAAGGCGGGCTCGATGCTCGGCTCGGGCGCGGTGATCGTGCTCGATGACAGTCGTTGCATGGTCAAGTCGCTGCAACGCCTGAGCTACTTTTACATGCATGAGTCCTGCGGTCAGTGCACACCGTGCCGTGAGGGTACCGGTTGGCTGTTCCGTATGGTGGACCGAATCGAGAATGGCCAGGGTCGCACCAGCGACATGGACTTGCTCAACTCGGTGGCCGACAACATTCAGGGTCGGACCATCTGTGCCTTGGGCGACGCGGCAGCGATGCCGGTGCGCGCCATGCTCAAGCATTACCGAAACGAATTTGAACATCACGTAGCGCACAAGACCTGCATGGTCCCGGCCTACGTCTGAGCGAGCGATCAAAATGGTTGAAATCGAACTTGACGGTAAGAAGGTAGAGGTGCTCGAAGGCAGCATGGTGATGCATGCGGCCGAGCAGGTGGGAACCTATATCCCGCATTTTTGCTATCACAAGAAATTGAGCATTGCGGCCAACTGCCGTATGTGCTTGGTCGATGTGGAAAAAGCACCGAAGCCGATGCCGGCCTGCGCCACGCCGGTCAGCCAGGGCATGATTGTTCGCACCAAAAGCGACAAAGCGATCAAAGCTCAGCAATCGGTGATGGAGTTCTTGCTGATCAATCACCCGCTGGATTGCCCGATTTGTGATCAAGGTGGTGAATGCCAACTGCAAGACTTGGCGGTGGGTTACGGCGGCACCGGATCGCGTTACGAAGAAGAAAAGCGCGTGGTATTGCATAAAGATGTCGGTCCGCTGATTTCCATGGAAGAAATGAGTCGCTGCATTCATTGCACCCGTTGCGTTCGTTTTGGTCAGGAAGTCGCTGGCGTGATGGAGCTCGGAATGATCCATCGCGGCGAGCATTCCGAAATCACCACCATCGTCGGCGACACGGTGGACTCGGAGCTCTCCGGCAACATGATCGACCTCTGCCCGGTGGGCGCGCTGACCAGCAAACCTTTCCGATACAGCGCCCGTACCTGGGAATTGAGCCGGCGTAAATCGGTCAGCCCGCACGATTCAACCGGCGCCAATCTGATTGTTCAAGTCAAGAACAACCAGGTGTTGCGCGTGGTCCCGCTTGAAAATGAAGCCGTTAATGAATGCTGGATTGCCGACCGCGATCGTTTCTCGTATGAAGCGCTGAATAGCCCCGAGCGACTGACCAGTCCGATGATCAAGCAGGGCGGTGCGTGGAAGGCCGTTGATTGGCAGACCGCGTTGGAGTATGTGGCCAATGGGTTGAAGGACATCAAGTCCAACCATGGCGCTGCCAGCATCGGCACCTTGGCCAGCCCGCACAGCACCTTGGAAGAGTTGTTCCTGGGCGGCGCTTTGATGCGCGGCTTGGGCAGTGACAACATCGACCACCGCCTGCGTCACGCCGAATTTGAGTCGAGCCTTGCCGTGCGCACCCTGGGCCTGCCGATTGCGGCTCTGTCGAGTTTGCAGCGGGTTTTAGTGCTGGGCTCCAATCTGCGCAAAGATCATCCGCTGTTCGCACTGCGGCTGCGTCAGGCTGTTCGCAAAGGCGCTCAACTCAGCGCCTTGACGATCGAACAGCCCGATTGGGCCATTGAGCTGTCCACCAGCTTGCAAGCTCCCGCTGCCCATTGGGTTCAGACCCTGGCCGATGTGGCGGCTGCCGTGGCGCAAGAAAAAGGCGTTAACGCCCCAGCCGCAGGCCACGTGAACGAACCAGCATTGGCCATCGCACGCTCCTTGATCGGTGGCGAGCGCAAGGCTATTTTTCTGGGCAATGCTGCAGTCCATCACCCCCATGCGTCCAGCTTGCTGGCGCTGGCCAACTGGATTGGCCAACAGACCGGTGCCAGTGTGGGCCTGTTGGGCGAAGCGGCCAACAGTGTGGGCGCTCAATTTGTTCAGGCAACACCTACTGCCAGTGGCTTGAATGCCGGCCAAATGCTCGCTGGCGGTCTCAAAGCGGTGCTGTTGCTCAACACCGAGCCCGAGTTTGACTCAGCTGCCGGTGCTGGCGCAGTAAAAGCTTTGGGTGCCTGCGAAATGGTGGTGAGCTTGAGCCCGTTTAAGACGGCCAATCTGGCTTTTAGCGATGTGCTGTTGCCGATTGCGCCTTTCACTGAAACTTCGGGAACTTTCGTTAACGCCGAAGCCCGAATTCAGAGTTTTTATGCGGTCGTCAAGCCCCTGGGCGAAACCCGACCGGCCTGGAAAGTTCTGCGGGTGTTGGCCAATATGCTGGGGCTCCCCGGTTTTGACTACGATTCGTCGCAGGACGTGCTGTCGGCTGCGCTGGCGGGAACGTCCAGCAGTCATCTGAACGCAGATCGGTTGAGCAACGCCACGGACAGCGCGATTGATCTGACACCGAGCACGGTACTGCCAGTAGTGGCTTCTATCTACCAACTCGACAGCTTGGTGCGTCGTGCGACTTCGCTGCAACTCACGGCCGACGGCCGGGGAGCGTCAGCGCGATTGGAGGTCAGCCCATGATCGATGATTTTTACCATTTAGGACTGAACCTATTCGATGCGCCTTGGTGGCCGGCACTGGCTTGGCCTGTGTTGTGGACCCTGATCAAGATCGTCGCCGTGCTCGCGCCGCTGATGGGTTGTGTGGCCTATCTGACGCTGTGGGAGCGTAAAGCGATTGGTTTTACCCAGTTGCGTTTTGGCCCGAACCGGGTCGGGCCGATGGGCTTGTTGACGCCAATTGCAGACGCACTCAAGTTACTGACCAAAGAAATCATCATGCCCGCAGCAGCCAGCAAGGGGTTGTTTGTGCTGGGACCGATCATGACCATCATGCCGGCGCTGGCGGCTTGGGCAGTGGTGCCGTTTGGTCCCGACGTCGCTCTGGCCAATGTCAATGCTGGCCTCTTGTTCTTGATGGCCATCACTTCGCTCGAAGTCTATGGCGTGATCATCGCGGGTTGGGCTTCTAACTCCAAATATGCTTTTCTCGGTGCCATGCGCGCCTCGGCACAGATGGTTAGCTATGAAATCGCCATGGGTTTTTGCCTGGTGGTGGTGCTGATGGTCGCTGGCAGCATGAACATGACCGACATCGTGGTCTCGCAGGGCGAGGGCATGTTTGCTGACATGGGGCTGAATTTCTTGTCCTGGAACTGGCTGCCATTGTTTCCTGTATTCATGGTCTATTTCATATCAGGACTGGCCGAAACCAACCGTCACCCGTTTGACGTAGTCGAAGGTGAATCCGAAATCGTAGCCGGCCATATGGTGGAGTACTCGGGCATGGCGTTCGCCATGTTCTTCCTGGCCGAATACGCCAACATGATTCTGGTCTCGGTGCTGTGCGTCATTTTGTTCCTCGGTGGCTGGATTGCACCGATCGAGAGCGCCTGGTTGACCTGGCTACCGGCTTGGATCTGGCTCGGTCTGAAGACTTTTGTTGTGGTCACCCTGTTTCTGTGGGTGCGCGCTACATTCCCGCGCTTTCGCTATGACCAAATCATGCGTTTGGGTTGGAAGATTTTTATTCCTGTGACGCTGATTTGGCTGGTCGTTGTCGGGGCCTGGATGCAGACCTCTTGGAACATCTGGAAATGAGATTGAACTGATATGAGCAACATAGTTTCATCCCCCCCGGTCGCTTACCCTGGCTTTTCCCTGCGAGATTTCCTCAAAAGCTTTTTGCTGCTGGAGTTGTTCAAAGGCATGGCGGTGACCGGGAAATACATGTTCAAGCGCAAGATTACGGTGCTTTTTCCGGAAGAAAAAACGCCGGCCAGCCCGCGTTTTCGAGGCTTGCACGCGCTGCGTCGTTATGAGAATGGTGAAGAACGTTGTATAGCTTGCAAGCTGTGTGAAGCCGTTTGCCCGGCCCTGGCAATCACCATCGAATCAGAGCAGCGTGACGACGGTTCGCGCCGTACTACCCGCTACGACATCGATTTGACCAAATGCATTTTCTGTGGTTTCTGCGAGGAAAGCTGTCCGGTGGATTCGATTGTCGAAACCCATATTTTTGAATACCACGGCGAAAAACCCGGTGATCTGTACTTCACCAAGGACATGCTGCTGGCGGTTGGCGATCGCTATGAAGACGAAATTGCTACTCGGCGCGCTGCAGACGCCAAGTACCGCTGAGACTTTGACTGAAAGATACTGAAACCATGGATGTCAAAACTGGATTGTTCTACGCGTTTTCAGCCGTGCTGCTGTTCGCCGCTTTTCGGGTCGTGACTGCACGCAACACGGTGCACGCTGCCCTCTATTTGGTACTGGCTTTTTTCCAGGCCGCCATGGTCTGGATGCTGCTTAAGGCCGAGTTCTTGGCCATCACCTTGGTGCTGGTCTACGTTGGTGCCGTGATGGTGTTGTTCCTGTTTGTGGTGATGATGCTTGACCTCAACATTGACAGCATGCGCCAGGGATTCTGGAAAAATTTCCCTGTGGCTGCCAGCGTTGGCGCACTGATTGCCTTGCAAATGGCCGCCGTGTTGATGGGGGGGTTTCGGCTTTCGGAAGAGCCCAAGATTCAGGCTGTGATTGGACAGGCCGTCGTTGAGCTGTCCAACACCAAGGAACTGGGCAAGTTACTGTATTCACAGTATGTTTATCCGCTACAGATTGCCGCTGTGATTCTGCTGGTGGCCATCATTGCCGCGATAGCACTGACTTTGCGTGAACGCAAAGACAGCAAAGCCATCAGCAGCTCGGATCAAGTACGGGTGAAGTCGAAAGACCGGCTGCAGTTGGTCCAGATGGAGGCTACCCAGGCAGCTATTGCCCCGGCTGTAGTCGACCCTAGCGCTGCGGAGAATAAGTCATGACGCTGACCCTTGGACATTTTCTTTCACTCGGGGCCATTTTGTTTGCCCTGTCGGTGATTGGTATTTTCTTGAACCGAAAAAACTTGATTGTTTTGTTGATGGCCATTGAGCTGATGCTGCTGGCGGTCAATATGAATTTCGTGGCTTTTTCCTATTACCTCGGGGACATGCACGGTCAGATATTCGTCTTCTTTATTCTGACTGTTGCCGCTGCCGAGTCGGCGATCGGCCTGGCCATTTTGGTTCTGCTGTTTCGCAACAAGTCCAGCATCAATGTGGACGAACTCAATTCGCTCAAGGGTTAACACATGTTGTCTGCTTGTACATTACTGGCCGTTCCGATGGCGCCGCTGCTTGGCGCTGTGGTCGCCGGTATCCTGGGAACCTCTTTTGGCGGCAATTGGATTGGTCGGCGCCTTTCGCACAGTGTCACCATCGCCGGGGTGTTGATTTCCTTTGTGTTGTCGGCACTGACACTCTATAGCGTGGCGCTTGAGGGCGCCCGCTTCAATGAGACGCTCTACACCTGGATGGTCGTGGGCGGGCTCAAGATGGAAATTGGGTTTTTGGTCGATGGCTTAACAGCCATGATGATGTGCGTCGTGAGCTTTGTGTCGCTGATGGTTCATATCTACACCATGGGCTACATGGAAGAAGATGAAGGCTACAACCGGTTTTTTGCCTACATTTCGCTGTTTACTTTCTCCATGTTGATGCTGGTGATGAGCAACAACTTGTTGCAGCTGTTTTTTGGCTGGGAAGCCGTGGGCCTGGTGTCGTATTTGTTGATCGGATTCTGGTACAACAAACCGAGCGCCATTTTTGCCAACATGAAGGCTTTTCTGGTCAATCGGGTGGGCGACTTTGGTTTCATCCTGGGCATTGGCTTGATCGTGAGTTTTGCCGGCAGCCTGAACTATGCCGAAGTGTTTGCCAAGGCTGACGAGTTGGCTGCGTTGAGTTTCCCCGGAACCAGTTGGATGTTGGTCACCGTGATCTGCATTTGTTTGTTCATCGGTGCCATGGGCAAGTCGGCCCAGTTTCCCCTGCACGTCTGGTTGCCCGACTCCATGGAAGGCCCGACACCGATCTCAGCACTGATTCATGCTGCAACCATGGTGACTGCCGGCATCTTCATGGTGGCCCGGATGTCGCCTTTATTTGAGTTGAGCGACACCGCCCTGAGTTTGATCATGGTGGTGGGTGCGATCACGGCTTTGTTCATGGGATTTTTGGGCATCATCCAGAACGACATCAAGCGCGTGGTGGCGTACTCCACCTTGTCGCAACTCGGTTACATGACGGTGGCGCTGGGGGCTTCGGCTTATTCGGTGGCGGTGTTCCATCTGATGACCCACGCTTTCTTCAAGGCTTTGCTGTTCCTGGCAGCGGGCTCGGTCATCATGGGCATGCACCATAACCAGGACATCCGCTGGATGGGAGGCGTGCGCAAATACATGCCGATCACCTGGATGACCTCGCTCTTGGGTTCACTGGCTTTGATCGGGACCCCGCTGTTCGCAGGGTTTTATTCCAAGGACAGCATCATAGAAGCTGTGCACGAGAGCCATTTGTGGGGCAGCGGTTTCGCCAATTTTGCGGTCCTGGCGGGTGTCTTTGTGACCGCTTTCTATTCCTTTCGCATGTACTTCCTGGTGTTCCATGGGAAGGAGCGTTATGACCAGGATCCGCACGCCCATGAACACGATGCAGCCGATGAACCCGACCCGCACCATCATCGCGAAGAACACAGCAAGCCCCATGAATCGCCTTGGGTCGTGACCTTGCCTTTGATCCTGTTGGCTATTCCTTCGGTGCTGATCGGTTACCTCACCATTGGCCCTATGTTGTATGGTGACTTCTTCCAAGGTGCCATTTTTGTTGATCTGCAGCAGCACCCAGCCATGCAGGAACTGGCCGCGGCTTTCCATGGACCGCTGGCCATGGCCTCGCACGCTTTGAGCACGCTGCCATTTTGGTTGGCCGTTGCTGGTGTGGTTACGGCTTATTACATGTACTTGGTTAATCCGGCCGTACCGGCCGCGATCAAGAACAAAGTGCAGCCGATCTATACCTTGCTGGAGAACAAGTACTACCTGGACTGGTTTAACGAAAACGTTCTGGCGCGTGGTGCGCGCGCTGTAGGCTGGGGTTTGTGGAAGGGTGGCGATCAGACCTTGATCGACGGCACCCTGGTCAATGGCTCTTGGAAGGTCGTCGGCTGGATCTCTGGCATGGCGCGACAAATCCAGTCAGGATTTTTGTACCACTATGCCTTAGCCATGATCATCGGCATTTTTGTGCTCATGGGCTATTTCGTGACATGGCCGAGCATCCTCGAGTGGCTCGGCCGATAAGGAGAATAAAAACATGGGTTTGTTGAGCCTGGCGATTTGGACGCCAATTTTCTTTGGACTGGTGCTGCTAGGCCTGGGTCGCGACGATCAGGCGCGCGCTGTGCGCTGGGTTGCTTTGATTGGCGCGGTGCTGAGCTTCCTGTTGACCTTGCCCCTGTACACCGGTTTCAAGCTGGGAACGGCGGCGATGCAGTTTGTTGAGAAAAGCCCTTGGATCGAACGCTTCAATGTGTTCTATCACCTTGGGATCGATGGCATCTCTTTTTGGTTCATTCCGCTGACGGCGTTCATCACGGTGGTGGTTGTCATTGCGGGCTGGGAAGTCATTACGCAGCGCGTGAACCAGTACATGGGCGCATTCCTGATTCTGAGCGGTTTGCTGATCGGCGTGTTCAGTGCGCTCGATGGCCTGTTGTTCTATGTGTTCTTCGAAGCCACCTTGATCCCGATGTACCTGATCATTGGTATTTGGGGTGGACCCAACAAGATTTACGCCGCTTTCAAGTTCTTTCTCTATACCTTGCTCGGTTCGCTGCTGTTGCTGGTCGCGTTGATTTATCTCTATATCCAGTCGGGTGGCAGCTTTGATATTCAGGGCTGGCACGAACTGCCGTTGGACGCAGGGGTGCAAACGCTGTTGTTCTTTGCTTTTTTTGCTGCTTTTGCGGTGAAAGTTCCGATGTGGCCAGTTCATACCTGGTTGCCCGATGTCCACGTTGAAGCGCCCACCGGGGGCTCGGCGGTGCTGGCGGCGATCATGCTCAAGCTCGGCGCTTACGGTTTCTTGCGCTTCTCCATGCCGATTACGCCCGATGCTTGCTACCAATGGGCTGGGCTGGTCATAGCCCTGTCTTTGATCGCTGTCGTCTATGTCGGTCTGGTGGCCATGGTCCAGCAGGACATGAAAAAACTGGTGGCTTATTCCTCCGTCGCGCACATGGGTTTTGTCACCCTGGGTTTCTTCATCTTCAATGAACTCGGGGTCGCGGGTGGTCTGGTGCAAATGATTGCCCACGGCTTTGTCTCGGGCGCCATGTTCCTGATGATTGGTGTCTTGTACGACCGCGTCCATTCACGCGAGATCGCCAGCTACGGCGGTGTTGTCAACACCATGCCCAAATTCGCTGCCTTCTCTTTGCTGTTTGCCATGGCCAATTGCGGTTTGCCGGGAACAGCCGGATTCGTCGGCGAGTGGATGGTGATTCTGGGTGCCGTGAAAGCTAATTTCTGGCTCGGTTTTGCCGCTGCCAGTGCCTTGATTTTTGGCGCAGCCTACACCTTGTGGATGTACAAGCGGGTTTATCTCGGACCGGTTGCCAACGATGATGTCAAGCAGCTCAATGACATCAATAGCCGCGAATTCTTGATGCTGTCCCTGCTGGCGATTGCCGTGCTGTACATGGGTGTATATCCCAAGCCGTTTACCGATGTGATGGACGCCTCGGTGCTGGAACTGCTCAAACATATGGCGCAGTCCAAACTGAACTGAAAGACAACCAGATGATCGACAACCTCAGTTGGGTCACCCTTTGCCCCGAAATCATTTTGCTCAGCATGGCCTGTCTGGTCATGTTGTTTGACTTAACGGTGAGCAGCCAGCGTCGCACCGCTACCTATGTGCTGACTTTGTTGACGCTGGCCATTGTGGCTGTGGTCCAAGGTTTTTACGCCAGCAGTGGTGTGACTTTTTATGGCTTTGGCAATATGGTGGTGAGTGACCCCATGGGTAACTGGCTCAAGTGCTTTGCCACGCTGGCCGTCTTGGTCACCCTGGTTTATGGCCGGCCTTACGCTGCCGACCGTTCCATGCTGAACGGGGGTGAGTTGTTCAGTCTGAGCCTGTTTGCCTTACTGGGCATGTTCACCATGATTTCGGGAAACAATTTCCTGGTCATTTACATGGGCTTGGAGCTGCTGACACTGTCGAGTTATGCCCTGGTCGCGCTGCGCCGTGACCATGGCGTTGCAACTGAAGCTGCCATGAAATATTTCGTACTTGGCGCTCTGGCTTCGGGCTTCTTGCTGTACGGCTTGTCCATGATGTATGGGGCAACCGGTTCGCTCGATATCAACACGGTGTTTCGCGCCATCGCCAGTGGTCATGTCAAACATCAGGTTTTGGTGTTTGGTCTGGTGTTCGTGGTTGCCGGTTTGGCTTTCAAGCTCGGTTTGGCCCCTTTCCATATGTGGATCCCCGACGTTTACCAAGGCGCGCCAACGGCCGTGACCCTCTTGATTGCGGGCGCTCCCAAGCTGGCAGCATTTGCCATCGTGATCCGCTTGCTGGTGGAAAGCATGCTGCCACTGGCCATTGACTGGCAGCAGATGTTGATGGTGTTGTCCATCGCCTCGCTGTTGATCGGTAACCTGGCTGCGATTGCCCAAAGCAACATAAAACGGATGTTGGCTTATTCGACCATTTCCCAAATGGGTTTTGTGCTGTTGGGTTTGATGGTCGGTGTGGTTGACGGCAACATCTATTCAGCGGCCAATGCTTACAGCTCGGCCATGTTCTACATCATCACCTATGTGCTGACGACATTGGCGACATTCGGTGTCATTCTGTTGTTGGCGCGCGAAGGCTTTGAGAGCGAGGAGATCACTGACTTTGCCGGTCTCAATCAGCGCAGTCCGCTGTACGCGGGTGTCATGGCGATCTGCATGCTGTCGCTGGCGGGTATTCCGCCGATGGTGGGCTTCTACGCCAAGCTATCGGTGTTGCAAGCACTGGTCGCTACTGGTCAGTCCCTGCACATCGGTCTGGCCGTGTTTGCGGTCGTGTTGTCGCTGATCGGTGCGTTTTATTACATTCGTGTGGTGAAAATCATGTTCTTCGATGAGCCCATCACGGCCAGCACCGTTTCATCCTCGATGGATGTCCGCATCACCTTGACGATTAACGGGGCTTTAGTGCTGGTTTTAGGCTTGTTACCCGGTGGTTTGCTGGCCCTGTGCGCCAGGTCAATTCTGCAAATGCTGGTCAGTTGAGCGCCACGACTGATGTCGCAAACGGTTTCGGTCTGGTTTGTTGTGCTGCTCGCCCTGTTGGCGGCTAACCTGCCTTTCTTCAGCCAACGCTTGCTCGGCTTGTTGCTACTGAAGCAGCCCAAGAACCTGGCTACCCGGCTGGCTGAACTGGTGTTTTTTTATTTTCTGACAGGCGCGGTCGGTTTATTGTTGGAGCAGCGCGCAGGACAAATCGCACCTCAGAAGTGGGAGTTTTACGCGATCACGGCGACTTTGTTTCTGACTTTTGCTTTCCCCGGTTTTGTTTACCGTTATTTGATTCGACGCCTCAAGTGAGCTAATCTTTGTGTCATGAAAGTCTTGAATCTTCAGTGTTCGCAACAGCACCTGTTTGAAGGCTGGTTTGGCTCGGAACACGATTTCTTGGCGCAACAGGATAAGGGCTTGCTTGAATGCCCTTTGTGTGGCGACTCCCGAGTGATCAAATTGCTCAGCGCACCCCGCTTGAACCTAGGGCACAGCTTGGCTGCGCCTGATAGCACGCAACCCCAGGCCTCGCAAACCGTGGTCTCGACTCCAACTGACATGACGCTGCAAGCAGCCTGGCTCAGTGTGGCGCGGCGCATCATGGATCAAACCGAAGATGTGGGCAAAGGTTTTGCCGAAGAGGCGCGAAAAATCCACTACGGTGAAACTCAGGAGCGCGCCATTCGGGGCCAGGCCACGGAGCAGGAAACCGAGTCCTTGCTGGAGGAGGGGATCGCCGTTATGCCGCTGCTGCTGCCGGAGTCCCTCAAACAAACCCTGCAGTAGGGGGCGGGCCATCTCCCGTTTTCAGGGATAGAGGCCGCGCATTTCCCGGGCCTGCAGGATGCGGCTGCAGCCTACGATGAAGGCTGCAGTGCGCAAACTCACCCGCTGGTCCTGGGCAACTTGCCAAATGGCGCCAAAGGCCTCCAGCAGGATGCGGTCGAGCTTGGCATTGATGTCATCTTCACTCCAGAAGAAACTGGAGAAATCCTGCACCCACTCGAAATAACTCACTGTCACGCCACCCGCATTGGCGATCACATCGGGAACCACCAGGATGTTTTTCTCTTGCAAAATGTCATCGGCTTGCGGCGTGAGCGGGCCGTTGGCACCTTCGATCACCATCCGGGCTTTGATGTGCGGCGCATTGGCCTGATTAATTTGCAGCTCCAGTGCTGCCGGAATCAGGATGTCACACGGCACGCCCCAGAAATCATCATTGGCCATGGCTTCGGCCTGGGGGAAACAAGCCACGCTACCGCTGACGGTGACGTGGTCTTGCAGCGCGGTGAGGTCCAATCCGCTGGCCCGCTGTACCGTGCCGCCGTGGTCTTGCACCGCCACCACCCGGGCACCGGCTTGCACAAAAAATTTGGCAGCCACGCTTCCTACATTGCCAAAGCCCTGAACCGCAATCCGCGCGCCGTTCAAGTCGAGTCCGATCCGGCGTGCGGCGTCGGAACCGACAGTAAAAACGCTGCGCCCGGTGGCATCACGTCGACCGAGCGAGCCCCCCAAGCTAACCGGTTTGCCGGTGACAACACCGGTGGCGGTTGAGCCTTCATTCATCGAGTAGGTGTCCATCATCCAAGCCATGATTTGCTCGTTGGTGTTGACATCGGGCGCCGGGATGTCTTTGTTCGGTCCGATGATGATGCCAATTTCACTGGTGTAACGGCGGGTGATACGCTCGAGTTCGCCTAAGGACAACAGTTTGGGGTCGACCCGAACCCCGCCCTTGGCGCCACCAAACGGCACGTTGACGGCAGCATTTTTGATGGACATCCATGCCGACAGCGCCATCACTTCGGACAAACTGACATTCTGGTGAAAGCGAACCCCACCCTTGCCCGGGCCGCGTGAAGTGTTGTGTTGTACCCGGTAACCCTCAAAGTGAGCAATCTGGCCATTGTCCAGGTGAATCGGCACATCGACTATTAACACCCGTTTGGGGTGTCTGAGTGTTTCGGACCAACGCGCCAGCTGTCCCAGATAAGGAATGACTCGATCGATTTGTTGCAGGTAAACGTCCCAGGCCCCGAGCTGCTCGCTGTTGAGGTAAGACGGTAGTGGTTTGCTCTGTGTCGAGCTGGTGTTTGGGATGGACATGGCTGAGATTTACTCGGGTTGATGGGTGCTTGGTTTTTCTTTGGTCGCTGAATCTGACGAAGATTTGCGCAGTGCTTTAAGTTGCGTCACGCGGGACGCCACCCGCTGGTTGATGCTGCCTTTGGGGTAACTGCCCTTGGCATTCTGCGTTCCACTGGGTAAACCTGTCAGCAGGGCCAGCGCTTGATCGACCGTGTCGAGGGCGTAAATCTGAAACTTGCCG
Organism: Burkholderiaceae bacterium; assembly: GCA_049296795.1. Classification (GTDB taxonomy): domain Bacteria; phylum Pseudomonadota; class Gammaproteobacteria; order Burkholderiales; family Burkholderiaceae_C; genus CAXNKH01. Next base: position 206,523 of record JBAQTC010000002.1, on the reverse strand, counting down.
GCAGCGACAGCTTCTCTGACATCTTGGCGCAGCATCAAGTGCTTGACGTTGGTTGCAGGGATCAAAACGCCGTGTTCGCCACTGAGGCCGCGTGCCAGACAAATGTCGAAAAAACCCTCAATTTTTTCATTGACGGCACCGATCGCCTGCACTTGACCGAGTTGGTTGACCGAGCCGGTCACGGCCAGTGATTGACGGATCGGTGTCTCGGCCAAGCTCGAGAGCAGGGCGCACAACTCGGCCAGTGATGCACTGTCGCCATCGATGCCGCCATAAGACTGCTCGAACACCAGGCTGGCCGCTAGCGCCAGCGGCTGGTTTTTGGCGTAGCGTTGCGCCAAGAAAGCCGACATGATCAAGACCCCCTTGGAGTGAATCGCGCCCGACAGTTTGACTTCACGTTCGATGTTGATCATTTCACCGGCGCCTAGTCGGCTGGTAGCAGTGATCCGGCTGGGCTGGGCAAAAGCAAAATCACCCAGCTGCAAGACCGACAAGGCATTGATTTGTCCGGTCACCGAACCCTGGGTGTCGATCATCACCGTACCGCGCAAAATGGCTTCATGCAGCTGGCCTTTGATCCGGTCACGGCGATGGATCTGGGTGTCAATGGCTAACTGAACCTGGGACTGGTTCACTACGGTTTGTCCGGCTTGACGTGCCCAGTAGTCGGCTTCTTGCAGCAAATCTGCCACGCTGCGCATGTGGGTGGAGAGTTTCTCCGAATCCCCCACCCAGCGCGCACTTTGGTCGATCACTCGTGCTACTGCCGAGCGATCAAAGGGTAGCAATTTGTCTTTGGTGCAGAAAGTGGCAATCAAACGTGCATAGAGCAGTTGGTTGTCAGCGTTGCGATCGATTCGTTCCTCAAAATCAGCGGCCACTTTGAACAACTCGGAGAAGTCTTGGTCGTATTGCTGCAACAGGTAATACAGCTGGCGTTCCCCAAACAACACGATCTTGGCATTCAGGGGAATCGGTTCGGGTTCCAGCGAGACCGTGCTGACGGCGCTGTACATCTGGCCCAAAGATTCGATGTGGATCTCGCGCGATTGCAGGGCCCGTTTCAAGCCTTCCCATGCCATGGGCTGCATCAACAATTTGCGTGCATCGAGCAACAAATAGCCTCCGTTGGCGCGGTGCAGAGCCCCCGGTTTGATCAAGGTGAAGTCGGTAACCAGGGCACCGAGCTCAACCTTGTGCTCAACACGGCCGATCAGATTGGTGAAGCTCGGGTTGTCCTCACTGACGATGGGTGCACCGGATGACTTGCTGTGGCTGACCAGCACATTGACCTGGTAGCGGCGCAAGCTTTCGCGTTTGCTCACCGGCAGACCCGTGATCGGGTTGTTCTCCTCCTGTTTGCGAAAGTCATCCACATGCTCGACCATGTCCTGTTGCACGCTATCGAGGTATTGCTGGATGCGCTCGAGTCCGGAAAATCGCACGCGCAACTCGTCCATCACGTTTTTCAGTGTGGACTGGGTGGTTTCCCGATTCAGCTGCTTGAGCCGCTCGGTACGCTCATTCCACCACTGCGGAATATCGCGCAGGATCTTGCTTAGCCGCTCTTGCAGTTCAGCAATGTCCTCGCCTATTTTTTTCTTCTCGGCTGCTTTGAGCTTTTCAAACTCCTCGGGCTGAATGACTTCCTGCTTTCGGGTCGGGGCAAACGCAAAGCCCTGCGGTGTGCGCAACAGAACTATCTGTTGCTCCTTGGCGCTTTCGCCCAAGGCCTTGAAAGCTTGCTCCTGCCGTTGGTTGAATGATTCTTGCACCGCTTCAGCCTTGGCCCGGTATTCATCACTGTCAAACAGAATGGGAATCGCCGTTCGCAAGTAATCCACCAGCTGTTCCATGTGCTGGCGCAGTTCGGCGCCGCGGCCCGATGGCATCCGGATTGCCAGTGGCTTATGTGCTTCATTGAAGTTGAACAGGTAGCACCAGTCGGCCGGTTGGTGCTCAATTTCAGCCTTTTTTTCCAAATACTGTCGCACCAGATTGCGCTTACCCAGACCCGAGGGTCCCAGCAGGAAAATGTTGTAGCCCTCATGGCGCATGCCAGCGCCAAATTTCACCGCGTCCATGGCCCGCATTTGACCGATCATTTCACTCAGACTCTCGAGATTGGACGTGGTCTGAAACCCGAACTGGGCCGGATCACAAGGACGATGCAACTGTTGCAACGTCAGCGGGAGGTGCTCGGGCAGGGTCATGGGCCAACCTGTTTGTTAGGGGTAAGTCCGGCAGTGCCAGCGTAGTGCCCCCATGTTTCAGATGAATTGATTTTGGATCAAGTTGCTGTGCATTGCAATGAAACGACGTTCTTCCGGTATAAACCGCTCAGGCCACGAACGCTGGCTCAGAAAGACCCTAAGCATGCTGACTTTGCCGACTTTTGACGATGTGATCGCTGCTTCGCTACGCTTGCAAGGCCAGGCCCACCGCACGCCGGTGCTGCGATCGCGCACCGCGGACGAGCAGCTCGGCGCCAGCCTGTTTTTTAAATGCGAAAACTTTCAGCGCATGGGCGCTTTCAAGTTCCGTGGCGCTTTCAATGCCTTGTCCCGGTTCACGGCCGATCAGCGACAGGCCGGCGTGATCACCTTTTCATCGGGCAACCATGCCCAGGCCATTGCGCTATCGGCCCGGATACTGGCCATGCCCGCCGCCATTTTGATGCCGCTGGACGCGCCTCAAGCCAAAATCAAGGCTACCCGGTCCTATGGCGCCGAGGTGATTTTGTACGACCGCTTCGCCCAGGATCGTGAAGCCTTGACGCGTGAGCTGGCGCAAGCCCGTGGCATGACGCTGATTCCACCTTACGATCACCCCGACGTGATAGCTGGTCAAGGTACGGCGGCCAAGGAGTTGCTAGAAGAAGTCGGCGAACTCGATGTGCTGCTGGTGCCGCTGGGCGGCGGTGGCCTGCTCAGCGGTTGCGCGCTGGCAGCTCGGTCCCTGTCGCCTCAATGTAAAATTTATGGTGTCGAGCCCGAGACCGGCAATGATGGCCAGCAGTCTTTGCGCAGCGGGAAAATCGTGCACATTGCCACGCCTCAAACCATTGCCGACGGGGCTCAGACCCAGCATCTGGGTCAATACACCTTTGCTGTGATTCAGCGCGATGTCGATGATATTTTGACCGCCACCGATGGCCAGCTGGTGACAGCGCTGCGCTTTTTCGCCGAGCGCATGAAGATGGTGGTTGAGCCCACCGGTTGCCTGGGTTTTGCTGCGGCCTGTGCACCGGGCTTCTTGCAACAAGGCCAGCGGGTCGGCGTTATCCTCAGTGGCGGCAACGTGGACTTGAGCCGATTCAGCGAATTGCTGGTGGATTGAACCTTCACTTTTCAACACTGTGATAATTGAATCAGCTCATCCTAGGGCAACATCCTGACATGCACAACAAGCCCACCAGCCTTCTTCTGAACATCGGTCACGCCCTGGATCACATGTTTCTGTTGATTTTTGCCACGGCCGTCACCTCAATCGCCAAGGATTTCGGGGTGCAACGCTGGGAAGACCTGATGCCCTACAGCGTGGCAGCGTTTTTCTTCTTCGGGCTGGGATCGATTCCTGCGGGCCGTTTGGGGGATTTATGGGGCCGTCGCCAAATGATGACCATCTTCTTCGTGGGCATAGGCTTGGCCTCTATCCTGGTGGCGACTACGAATACACCCTTGCAGCTGGCACTGGCCCTGGCCGTGCTGGGATGTGCAGCATCCATCTATCACCCGGTGGGAATTCCAATGCTGGTTCAAGGGGCGATTCGTCCTGGCTGGACCATTGGTGTAAATGGCTTGGCGGGCAATCTTGGCCTGGCGGCTGCGGCGGCAGTGACGGGACTCTTGATAAAATTCTTTGGCTGGCGGATGGCTTTTGTGATCCCTGGCCTGATCAGCATCTTGTGCGGTGTGATGTTTGCCCTGTGTACTCCTCGTGAAGCCACGGCTCCGGCCCGGAAAAAAGCAAGCTCAGGCCGGCATGACGGGATCTCAATATCCAGACTGCTGCTGATCATGACGATTGCCGCCACCAGCGGCAGCATGCTTTTTAATTTTTCTACCAGCAGCAACTACGAGTTGCTGACCCTCAAGTTCGGCGACATATCGCAAGACCCAGCACAGATAGGGTTTTTTCTGGCACTGGTGTACGTCTTGGCCTCATTGACCCAACTGCTGATTGGCTACTTGCTGGACAGGGTGGCTTTGAAAACACTCTACCGTTCAGTGATCGTGGTCCAGTTCATGGCGCTGTTGCTGGCCAACAGCACGCAAGGTTGGTTGTTTTATTTCGCGCAGCTTCTGTTCATGGCCGCCATCTTTGGGGCCATTCCATTCACCGATGTGATGGTCGTTCGCTTTGTAGATGATTCAATGCGGTCTCGCGTCTCAGGTATGCGACTGGCGGTGGCGCTCGGTGCCAGTTCATTGGCTGTCTGGTTGATCGGACCTATTGTCAAAGCAGCTGGTTTTTCAAGCCTGTTGTGGGTCATGGTTGGAACATCGTGCATCACTTTTGCCGTGGTCAGTTTTCTGCCAAGCGTTTCGACCCGATTGAATGAAGTGAAGTAGCTCGATGACTTCAGGTGCTACCCATCCAACCGTGAGTGGATGGAACCTGGTCAATCCACTGACAGCTTGTTGTCCAGAATGATCTTGGCGTAGCGCTTACGGTCACTGGCAATGAGTTGGCTGAAATCAGCTGGTGTTCCGCCTTTGGCCAACGCCCCTTGCGCCATCAACTGTTGCTGAACATCGGCCATGGCGAGCACCTGTTGCAGGTCCTGGGAAATTTTGTCAACAATGGCTTTGGGCGTTTCATTGGGGGCTAGCAGGCCGAGCCAAGAGCCTGATTCGGCGCCTGTAACCCCGGCTTCCTCCAGTGTCGGTACTTCGGGCAAGGCGGCGACCCGACTCTTGCTGGAGATGGCCAGGGCCCGCAATTTACCGGCCTTGATGTGGGCCGAGGTTTCCAGCACCGAAACAAAAATCATGTTCACATTGCCCGAAATCAGGTCGATCATTGCCGGCCCACCGCCTTTGTAAGGGATGTGCAAAATTTGGGTTCCGGTGACGATTTTGAAGGTCTCGGCGGACAAGTGCGGTGAACCGCCATTGCCCGAGCTGGCGTAGGTGAGCTTGCCGGGTTCGGCCTTGGCCAGTGCTACCAACTCCTTGACGTTTTTGGCCGCTAAGCTGGTGCTGACAGCCAGCACAAAGGGTAGCTCGGCAAACAGGCCGATCGGAACAAAAGAGGTGTCGGGGTTGTAGTTGAGTTTCTTGTACAGCGTGGGGTTGATCGACTGGGTTCCCACATTGCCGGTGAGCAAGGTGTAGCCATCGGGTTTGGCGCGTGCAGCGATCTCCAGACCCACATTACCGCCGGCGCCGCCCCGGTTATCCACCAGCACGGATTGTCCCCACAGCTGTGATAAACGCTGGGCCACGATGCGGGTGCCGATGTCGGTTCCGCCACCCGCAGCGAACGGAACGATGATGGTCACGGGCTTGTTCGGCCAGGCCTGGGCCCAAGCGCTCAGGCATGACAGGCTCAGGGCCAGAGTCCACAGAACTCGATGAGGGGAGTGGAGAACTGTCATGCACTAACTCCTTGGTTTATTTGGGGGTGGTTGGGGGCTGGGCTGCACGCAAGAAATCAAAATCAACGCCTTGATCGGCCTGGGTCACGGTCTGCAAAAACAGTTTCTTGTAACCACGATCTGCAGTCGGCTCAGTAACAGGATTGTCTTGGGCTCGTTGCGCCAGTTCCGCTTGCGATACTAACAAGCTGATCTCGCGCTTCTTCACAGACAAGCGAATGCGGTCGCCGTTTTGCACGTAAGCCAGTGGGCCGCCAATGGCCGACTCGGGCGTGACGTGCAGCACGATGGTGCCGTAGCCGGTGCCGCTCATACGACCATCCGAAATTCGAACCATGTCTTTCACGCCAGCGCGGGCCAGCTTCATCGGAATCGGCAAGTAGCCCGCTTCGGGCATGCCGGGCGCGCCCTTGGGGCCTATGTTTTTTAACACCAGGATGTCGTCGGCATGGACATCGAGCTCGGGGTCGTCAACCCGGTTGGCCAAGTCAGCGGCGTTCTCGAACACCACAGCACGTCCTTCGTGCTCCATCAACTTCGCATCCGCGGCCGATTGCTTGATGATGGCGCCGCCCGGTGCCAAGTTGCCGTACAGCACGGCGATGCCGCCTTGGGGATAAATGGGTTGGTCAAACGGGCGCACCACGTCTTGTTTGAAGCCTGGGCCCTGCGCCTCCAACTCTTGGCCCAGGGTGCGACCCGTGACGGTCATGGCGTCGAGTTTGAGCAGGGGTTTCAACTCGCGCAGCAGCGTGGCCATACCGCCAGCGTGGTGGAAATCTTCCATGTAGTGCTGACCCGAGGGCTTGAGGTCCAGCAGCACCGGCGTGTCGCGCCCCATGCGGTCCAGCGTCGGCAGGTCAATAGGGTGACCGAGGCGACCGGCAATGGCTGCCAAATGAACGATACCGTTGGTCGATCCGCCAATGGCCAACAGCACGCGCATGGCGTTCTCGAACGCGTCGGGCGTCAAGATTTTGTCGATGGTCAGTCCGTCAATCGCCATTTGCACGGCGCGCGCACCGGTTTCTTCGGCAATCCGAATCCGGTCGGCGGTAACAGCAGGCGGTGATGCACCACCGGGAACCGTCATGCCCAGCGCTTCGGCAATGCAGGCCATGGTGCTGGCCGTACCCATTACTGAGCAAGTGCCGACACTGGCCACCAGCTGGTTGTTAACCTCATCTTTTTCTTCAGCACTGATCTCGTCGGCGCGGAACTTGGCCCAGTAGCGGCGGCAATCGGTGCAAGCGCCAACGCGCTCGCTGCGGTGCGAGCCGGTGAGCATGGAGCCGGTGATGAGCTGAATCGCGGGCAGTCCGGCTGATGCGGCTCCCATCAACTGCGCTGGCACGGTTTTGTCGCAACCGCCAATCAGCACCACAGCGTCCATCGGTTGCGCCCGCAACATTTCCTCGGTGTCCATCGACATCAGGTTGCGTAAATACATGCTGGTGGGTGAGGCGAAACTTTCATGGACTGAAATGGTGGGGAAGTCCATCGGCAGACCACCAGCGAGCATGATGCCGCGCTTGACCGCTTCGATCAGCTGCGGCATGTTGCCGTGGCAGGGGTTGTAGGCGCTGCCGGTGTTGGTGATACCAATCACCGGTCGATCCAGCGCCGTGTCAGTGAAGCCCGCGCCCTTGATGAAGGCCTTGCGCAGGAACAGCGAGAAGCCCGCGTCGCCGTAGCTGGTCAGGCCTTTTTTCATGCCGGTCGGGATGGCGGGTTGTTGGTCGTCTTTGGGTTGGGTGGTCATGGTGCTATTTAGTAGATTGCCGATGGTAAAGCATCACGCCCGTCTCGCGCTGGCAAAACCGCCCAACCCTTCCCCGCAGTCCAGCGCCCGGCGCCGCAGGCTCTTCGGCCTTAGGGTCGCCCGGGCTGTGGGCTGAGCCTGGGCGGGCCAGCCAAGCGGGCCCAGTTACCCGTTCCACGGGTTGATCAGCCGCACCCCCGTCCCATCGAAGTCTGCCGTGTTGCGCGTCACAAGGGTCAAGTCATGCTGCAGCGCTGTGGCGGCCAGCAGGCTGTCTACGGCGGGCAGAGGGCGGCCCGCGTTGCCCAGTAGGCGGCCCCAGCGGTCGGCGGTGTGGGCATCTACCGTCAGCAATCGGCCCACAAAGTAGTTGGGCAGTTCTACCTCCAGCCAGTCCAGCAAAGGCTGCTGGCGCGCCGCATCACCCAGGCGCTCAATGCCCTTGCGAATTTCACCCAGGGTCAGCACGCTCAAGTAAAGCGACTGGCGAGGCCTGGCTGCAAACCACGCCACCACCTGGGGGTGAGGCTGCTTGCGCCGCAGTTCCGACAAGACATTGGTGTCCACCAAATAGCTCAAAACGCGACCTCACGCGGTAGGCTGAGGTCGCGCTCAAAATGCAAATCGTCTAGCCCGAACAGGGGCGACTGCTGCATGAAGTCCACCAGCGACACCGGGTTGCCGCTCAGACGGTCAAACAGTTCGCGTGAAACCACAACCGCGACAGAGCGTCCATGCACGGTGATATCCTGCGGGCCGCTGTCGGCTGCATGCTTGACCAGTTCAGAAAATCGCGCTTTTGCCGCTTGCATTTGCCATGTTTGCATCGTTCGCCTCCATTTAAGCCAAAATCAGACTAGATAGGTCAGATTATCGCCTGACTTCTCCCGTCGGTGCAAGGGCGCTGGTCGAAGCCAGCTTCGTGGAGGGATTGGCGATGAAAAAATTAAACGCAGACGATACCGACCGCCTTGGTATTCAGATAGGCCTCCAGGGCTTCAATGCCGCCCTCGGAGCCGTAGCCGGAGTCCTTCACGCCACCAAATGGCATCTCGGCCCAGGGTGCGCCGCCTTGATTGACCCACAACATGCCGACTTCCAGTCGCTGACTCAGCATGTGCGTGTTTTTCAGCGAGCTGGTGAACGCGTAGCTGGCCAGACCGAAGGGCAGGCGGTTCGATTCGTTGATGGCTTCTTCCAGTGTGTCAAAGCCCTGGATGGCGGCCATCGGGCCGAACGGTTCGGTGTTGAGCAGGTCGGCGTTCATCGGCAGGTCGGTGAACACGGTGGGCGCGAAGAAGTTGCCGCTGCTGCCGATGCGCTCGCCGCCGGTGGCCACCGTTGCGCCCTTGGCGCGGGCATCGGCGGTGAGTGCGACCATGGCCGCGACGCGGCGGGCGTTGGCCAGCGGGCCCATTTGCGTGCCCTCGGCCATGCCATCGGCCACGCGCAGTTTTTCGGCAATCGCCACCAGGCCTTGGGTGAACTTGGCCTTGATGGCGTTGTGCACCAGAAAGCGTGTTGGCGACACGCAGACCTGGCCGGCGTTGCGGAATTTCATCGTGCCTGCGGTCTTGAGCGCCAGCGCGATGTCAGCGTCTTCAGCCACGATGACGGGCGCGTGACCACCGAGTTCCATGGTCGCACGCTTCATGTGCAGGCCAGCCAGACTGGCGAGCTGCTTGCCCACCGGTGTGGAGCCGGTGAAAGTGATTTTGCGCACCAGTGGATGGGGGATCAAGTAACCCGAGATTTCAGCTGGATTTCCATAGACCAAACTGATGACGCCAGGGGGAACACCTGCATCGACAAAAGCCTGAATCAGCGCTGCAGGTGAAGCCGGGGTTTCTTCCGGCGCTTTGACGATGATGGCGCAGCCGGTGGCCAGCGCAGCCGACAGCTTGCGCACCACCTGGTTAATGGGGAAGTTCCAGGGCGTGAACGCCGCCACGATGCCGACCGGCTCTTTGTGCACTTGAGCCGACACATTCATGGCGCGTGCGGGAACGATGCGGCCATAAGTTCTGCGGCCTTCTTCGGCGCACCATTCGATGATTTCAGCCGAGGCCGCAGCTTCCATCTTGGCCTCAATCAAGGGCTTGCCCTGTTCTTGCGTCATCAGCGCGGCGATGTCGGCTGCGCGTTCGCGCATCAGCACGGCAGCTTTGCGCATGATGTTGCTGCGTTCAATGGCGGGGGTGTTTCGCCATAGGGCAAAACCTTTTTGCGCTGAGACCAGGGCGCGGTCCAGGTCGGCAATACCGGCATGCGCCACACGACCGATTTCCAGGCCGGTGGCGGGGTTGACGACCGCAATGGTTTGGCCGTTGGCGGCGTCGCACCACTGGTTGTCGATCAGAAGCTGAGTATTTTTGTAGGTCATGGTTTGATGGAGTTGATGCGTAAAAGCCGATACTAACGCCCAAACTGAGGCTTTCTGTCCCGAAGCCAGCTAAGCTTGACGCGCCAGCGACAGTACTTGTTGCAGTGCATCAGGCGCATCACACGCTACGCTGAGGCGCTGTGGCATGGAGCGCAGCCAGGTGAGTTGGCGTTTGGCCAGTTGACGGGTCGCGAAAATGCCGCGATCGCGCAACTCGGCCATCGGCCAAGCGCCGTCTAAGGCCTCCCAGGCCTGACGGTATCCGACGCAGCGCATAGCGGGTAAATCGGGATAGAGGTCGCCGCGGCCACGCAGCGCGCGCACCTCATTGAGGAAACCTGCGCTCAGCATCGCATCAAAGCGTTGGGCAATGCGCTCATGCAACCAGCTGCGGTTTTGCGGCTCCAGCGCGATGAGGGTGGGCCCGCTGGTCGTTGACTGCGGATGGGCTGACTGCACACGTTTTTGGAAGGACGACAGGGGTTGGCCGGAAACCTGGTACACCTCCAGCGCCCGTTGAATCCGCTGGCCGTCGGCGGGGTTGAGTCGCGCAGCGCTCAAGGGGTCTATTCGGGCCAGTTCGGCATGCAGGGCCGGCCAACCCTGTTGACGGGCTTGTTCTGCCAGCGCAGCGCGAATGCCTTGATCCGCTTTGGGCATGTCGTCCAAGCCTTCCAATAAAGCTTTGAAATAAAGCATGGTGCCCCCAACCAGCAGGGGCCGACGCCCACGTGCGGTGATCTCGCTGATCAAGCGATGGGCATCGGTGACGAATTCGGCTGCGCTGTAGGTCTGCAGCGGATCGCGGATGTCAATCAAGTGATGGGCAACGCTGGCCAATTCATCGGTGGTGGGCTTGGCCGTTCCAATGTCCATGCCACGGTACACCAGCGCCGAATCCACGCTGATGATTTCGACTGCTTGTTCGCGGGCAATGGCTAAGGCGGCTGCGGTCTTGCCCGACGCCGTGGGGCCGGCGAGCGCAATGCAAGGCGCTAGAACGCTTACAATTTCAGGATTCATGGCGAGATCCTGCTTGTTGAACCAGGGTCCACGCCACCAGAGCGGTCAGCACGCCCCAGAACCAGATGCCAAAGAGCCAACTAGGGCTTGAAGGGTTCGTTTGGCTGGCCAGCCATAGTCCCATCAGGAAAGCCACCCCCATCATCAGGCAGCCGTTCAGGGCCGAAGCTGCGCCGGCAGCAAAGGGGAAGGGGCCGACCGAGCCACTCTGACTGCAAGGTTGGTGAATGCCATGACCCACCATATAGAGATAGAACGGCAGCATGATGGTCCAGCCGTTGACCCAGTCCAGCAAGGCGATCAATCCGAGAAGGCTGCCTGCTGCCAAACTAATAGCGCCACCATAAGCCACCGTGCGTCGCAAACCGAAGCGGGACAACAAGCGACGGCACAGAAAAGTGCCAACGATGTAAGCCATGGGCATGGTAAAGAGCACCCAACCGAATTGAGAACGCGACTGCCCCAGCAGATTGATGAAGACAAAAGGCGAGGCCGCCAAAAAGGTGAACAAACCAGCATAGCTGGCGGTTCCCAGCGCTGAAAATGCCAGGAAAGTTCGGTCCCCGATAATCCCGCGCCAGGTTCTCAGAAGAACTGCGGGCTGCAATGCCCGGGGGTTTTTATGCTGGAGACTTTCCTCAAAACGACGGACCACGATGGCCAGGGTGATGGCGCTGAAAACGGCTAGCGACAGCAGCGTCATTTGCCAGCCAAAGGCGTCCGACAACATGCCGCCCAAGGGCGCACTCAGGCAGGCAATCAGACCCAGGCCACTCATGGCTTTGGACATGACGCCAGCGCCTTCCAGCGGCGGGTACAGGTCGCGCACGATGGCGCGGGCACTCATCACCGCTGCGCCCATGGCCGCACCTTGCAGCGTGCGCCAGAGGATCAGACAGTTCAGGCTGGGCGCCAAGGAGCTGGCAATCGCGGCCAGCACATAGGCGCTCAAACCCCATAACAAAATGGGACGGCGCCCAAAGCGGTCAGACATCGGGCCCCAGACCAGTTGTGAGCTGCCAAAAGCCAGCAACAGTGCAGTGAGGGTGAGTTGGGCCTGTGCCATGCTCACCGCAAAATTGTCGGAGAGCATCGGCAGCACCGGTAAATACAGATCGGTGGTAATCGGTTGCAGCCCCAGCAACAAGGACAGCAGCAGCACGATCAGAGTGGACGAAGGGGTTGCAGACACCAGAGGCAGGCAAGTGGGTAGTAGGCTATCGTATCGGCAAACTGAGAACCAGTCCTTAGCTGCTGCCATACTATCGGCTCAGGTTTAATTTTCCCATGGCAAATTCAGCAATGGGTTGGTAAGGTGAAATTGCACCAGTGATTTTTTGTTTGCGCTTTTATTTCTAACTCAAACCAAGGAGACTTCATGAAATCGATGCCCCGCTTGCTACTCAGCTTGTTGGCCAGTGCCTGCGTTGCCGCACAAGCAACCGAGTTCCGTTCCTCCGATACCCACAATGCAGACGACTATCCGACGGTCGTCGCTGTCAAATACATGAGCACCCTGCTTGAAAAAGCGAGCGGCGGAAAGCACAAAATCAAGGTCTTTAACAAAGCCGCGTTAGGCAGCGAGAAAGAAACCATCGACCAGGTCAAAATCGGTGCGCTCGATTTCACCCGTGTCAACGTCGGGCCTATGAACGGCATTTGCCCCCTGACGCAGGTGCCGACCATGCCTTTTTTGTTTAGCTCCATCGAGCACATGCGCAAGTCGCTGGACGGCCCGGTGGGCGATGAAATTCTAAAAAGCTGCGAGTCGGTCGGTTTCGTTGGCCTGGCTTTTTATGACAGTGGAGCACGCTCGATTTACGCCAAGAAACCCATCAAATCCGTGGCCGATGCGAAGGGACTGAAGATTCGTGTGCAGCAGTCTGACCTCTGGGTCGCACTGGTCAGCGCCATGGGCGCCAATGCCACACCCATGCCCTACGGCGAGGTTTACACCGGCCTGAAGACAGGGTTGATCGACGCGGCCGAGAACAACATTCCATCGTTCGACACCGCCAAGCATGTCGAGGCCGTCAAAGTTTATTCGAAGACCGAGCACTCTATGGCGCCCGAGATCCTGGTGATGTCCAAGATCGTATGGGACAAATTGCCTAAGGCTGAACAGGACATGATTCGTACCGCAGCCAAAGCATCGGTGGCCTTCGAGCGGCAGAAGTGGGACGAGCAGGAGGCCAAGTCCCTGGCCAACGTCAAGGCCGCTGGTGCTGAAATTGTCGAAGTGGACAAGAAATCGTTTCAGGCCGTGATGGGCCCGGTTTACGACAAGTTCATGATCACGCCCGACATGAAGCGCTTGGTCAAAGCGGTGCAGGAGACCAAGTAACTGCCAGCCATGTACACCAAATTCTGCGCGGCACTGTCCAAGCTCAGCTTGCTGCTGGCCGTGATTGGTTTGATCGCGGTGATTCTGTGTGTGCAGTGGCAGGTCATTGGCCGCTACATCTTCAACGACACACCGACCTGGGCCGAGGCCTTGGCCATGCTGTTGGTGTTGTTCGTCACCGCTTTTGGCCTGGCCGTCGGGGTGCGCGATGCCGGCCACATTGGTCTGGAGTCTTTGATCGGCTTGCTACCCAAGCAATGGCAGCTGCGCATTGAAATCTTGATTCATGTGCTGGTAGGCAGTTTCGGGGTTTTGATGGTGCAAAGCGGCTGGCTTTGGGCCAGCGTGAAGTGGAGCGAGAAAAAACCGATGCTGCCACTACCCGATGGTATTGACTACGTGCCACTGCTGATCGCCGGTGTGCTGATCGTGTTGTTTTCGATTGAGCATGTGCTGGCGCTGCTCCAAGGCAAAGAAGTGGAGCCAGCATGGAACTGACGGTTCTAGCCTTGAGCTTTACCCTGTTGTTGCTGATGAGCGTGCCTGTCGCTTTTGCGATCGGACTGTCCTCAGTCGCCACCATTGTTGCTGCAGGCTTGCCCGTCGCGGTGGTGTTCCAGAAAATGATCGGTGGCATGCAGGTGTTTAGTTTTCTCGCCATTCCGTTTTTTGTCTTCGCCGGTGAACTGATGCTTTACGGCGGCATTGCCGAACGCATCGTGCGTTTTGCCAACAGCCTGGTCGGTCACGTCCGCGGTGGCCTGGGCATGAGCAATGTGATTGGCTGCACACTCTTTGGTGGTGTGGCCGGTTCGCCTCTGGCCGATGTGTCGGCCATGGGCTCGGTGATGATTCCTCTGATGAAAAAAGAGGGCTATGACGCCGACTATGCGGTGAATGTCACGACCCATGCTGCGCTGGTGGGCGCGATCATGCCGACTTCGCACAACATGATCATCTTCACCCTCGCGACCTCAGGCATTGCTTCGGTCAGTGTGCTCAGCCTGATCTTGGCGGGCTTGGTTCCGGTGATTATCCTAACGCTATGCAATTTGGCAGCTGCTTACTTCGTGGCAGTGCGACGCGGTTATCCGACCCGAGGTGCTTTTCCCGGCTGGGCTGAAGTGCTGCGGGCTTTTGGCGCTGCTCTGCCCGGTTTGCTGGTGGTCGTGATCATCCTCCTGGGTATTTTGAGCGGTGCGTTCACGGCCACCGAGTCGGCGTCGATCGCCGTAGCTTGGGCGCTGCTGGTGACGGTGCTGGTTTACCGTTCTTTGTCTTGGCACAATTTTCTTAAGGCCTGCGCCAAGGCCTGCAAGACCACAGGCGTGGTGCTGCTTTTGATCGGGATCTCGAGTGCTTTTGGTTACTTCATGGCACTTTACGAAGTGCCGCAAATGACCGGTGAGTTGATGAAAGCAGTGAGCAGCGAACCCTGGGTCATTTTCCTGATGATCAATGTGTTGTTGTTCGTGCTCGGAACTTTTCTCGACATGGCTGCAACTATCCTGATCTGCACCCCTATTTTCTTGCCGATCGCAATGCAGTTCGGCATGGATCCCGTGCAGTTCGGCATTGTGATGCTGATCAACTGTGCGCTGGGCCTGAACACACCGCCGGTCGGGTCGGTGCAGTTTGTCGGCTGTGCTATTGGGGAGATATCGGTCGGCCAGGTGATGCGATCGATTCTGCCTTTTTACGGCGCGCTCGGGGCTTGTTTGTTGTTCGTGACTTATGTGCCAGCGTTTTCGCTGTGGCTGCCTTCGCTGGTGAAGTGAACGCCCAAGTTCAGTAAGCGTTCCAGTTCGTTCCAGCCAAGCGGCTCGTCTTGATTCAGATAAGCCAATAAATAGCGGTCGGGCCGCAGTAGCAAAGTGTCGTAGCCGGCTTGATCGAGCAGGGTAGCCAGCACCCCTTCGCAATCCCGAAGGGTGATGGCGTCGATGGACTCCGGCAGAACTGCCAGGAAATCTTCGTTCTGACGCAGCAGGTGCACTTGTTTTAAGGCTATGCCTCTGCGTTGGAATAAACCCAGTTGACGCCCGCTTGCTGGAGCAGCCCAGGACAGCGCAGCAAAGCCTTGGCCTAAGACTTCATCGAGTCGTACCCGTTTGCCGCCGGCAAGCTCTACCCAGGGCTGGGGCAACAGTTGACCGGGGGGTAGGGACTGTTTCACTGGTGGCGGCCCAGCAGGGGAAACAAAAAAACCAGCTAAAAACCGTGGTTTGGGCTTGAACTTGAGCTGCAACACATAGTCACGTGCTGGCGGGTACAGGCTGCACAGTTTCAAAGCACCCTGGGTCAGCAGGGCAGAGAACACCGATTTGGGCTGCATGAAGCGGCCTATGCGTTGAGCCATTTTGATCAAGGCGCTGGCGTGTGGTTTGCGCTCAGTTTCGTAGCTCAGGAGCAAACGCGGGCTCAACTGAGCCTTCAGCACGGCCGCCAGTTTCCACGCCAAATTGGCCGCATCGCGTACGCCACTGTTCATGCCTTGGCCCGCAAAGGGTGGGGTCAGGTGGGCAGCGTCGCCTGCCAAAAATACCCGACCTTCGCGCCAGCGCTCGGCCACCCGCGCCTGAAAACCATAGACCACTTTGCGGGCGATGGTCAGTCTGGCGTCGGCCGGCTCACGCTGTGCAATCCAGTGTCGGATCTGGTCCTCATCGAGCACCTGTTCGGGGACTTCGCCCGGGTGCAACATGAACTCATAACGCAGCACACCATGCGGGCCGGGCAAACGAATGGCGGGTCGTTCCGGGTCGCAGTAAGTGCGGGTGTGACGAAAGGGATTGCTGCGATCCAACAGATCCACAATCAGCCATTGTTCAGCGTAGCTACTTCCCTTCAATTCAATCCCGAGATGCTCACGCACGCTGCTGCGGCCGCCGTCGCAAGCCACCAGGTAGTCGCAGTCCAAGGTTTGGCTCAGGCCACCGTGTTGTAACGTCAACCTGACGCGATTCTGGTCTTGGTTCAAGGCAATGAGTTCATGCTCAAACAACAGCCTGACATGGGCAAAGCGTTGCAGACCTTCTTTAAGCTGACGAACCAGAACTTGTTGCCTGAAAGCGTTGCGTTTGGGGTAGCCGTATTCGGTCGAAGTTGGCTCAATTCGGGCAAAAAGTTGACCCGTCCAAGAGAAATAGTGCACGCCATAGCCTTGCACAACATCGCGCAGTACGTCGTCGATCAGACCGGTGGCCTGGAGGGTGCGAAGACTCTCGTCGTCGATGGTGACGGCGCGCGGCTGATCGACCAGGTCTGCGTTGCGTTCAATCAGAACCGTTTGGACGCCATAGACACCGAGCAAATTGGCCAGGATCAATCCCGTAGGACCCGCGCCAACGACAACCACGGCGCAGTGGGGGATTTGCTGCATGGCGTGGGGTTCAGCTGCGCAAAATAGCCTTGCCCCAGAGATTGAGCGTGCGCTCCTCGTGGGGCCAGACACCGGCGGGTCGGGTGGGGGCGCAGGACTCGATTTCCGATGAAATTTCAGCCAGGTTGCCGTCAGGGTCACGCACCATGAAGAACACATCGTTGCCCGGCCCATGGCGGCCAAGACCCCAAACGATAGGAACCTTGAGCTTGGCCATGTGATCGCCCCAGCGTTTCATGTCATCCCAGGCCGGCACCTCGAACGACTGGTGGTCAAAACAAGGCGCTGTCGCGCCAAACAGTGCCAGTACATGGTGCAGGTGTTCAGTGCGGAAAAAGCAGGCGCGCATTTCATCCGTATCGTCTTTGACGACATCCGACAAAACAAATCCGAGCTGGTTTTGGTAGAACGCAAGCATCTCGGGCAATCGGGTGCTGCGCAATGCGAAATGCTGCAAGGTCGCCGCTGAGGGGGCAGCTGGGGCGTGGGTCAATTCGTTTTGAGCTGGAGCGAACAGCATCAGGTTGCCATCGGGATCCTTGAATGCCCGTGCCGGCGTTGACCACGGCTTGGGCAGGGCAGCGGGCTGCAGATTTTGAGTCCGCTCAACAAAGGAGGCCCAGGCTTGGGCGCCATGCAATCCGAATTGGGCGTATTGGAGTTGGTTAGCCGGTCCCGGCGAGAGCACCAATTTCCGCCCCGAGGCGGTGCATACCCAGTCTGGTCCCGACTGCGTCAACGTCATGGCATAGCACTGGCAGTAGAACTGCGCCACTTCGCGTGCTTGGGGTGAACTCAGATGCAGAGATTGAAGTGAGGCCTGGATTTCCATGGGTGGATTATTTACCGTAATAATGCATTTGGAGGAAAACAACTATGCCAGCCTATTTAATCGGAGATGTCGAAGTCCTTGATGGCAAGGCTTATGAAGAATATCGGCAAAAAGTTCCCGCCGTGATTGCTGCATATGGCGGACGCTATCTGGCCCGAGGTGGTGCGACCGAGGTACTTGAAGGCCACTTCAACCCGAAGCGCTGCATTATTTTGGAGTTTCCCAGTCTGGAACAATTCAAGACTTGGTGGAATTCCCCCGAATACCAGCCCTTGAAAGCTTTGCGTGAGCGCGTGGCGCGCTCTAATTTGGTGGTGACTGAAGGTTTGTGAGCTTCGGGGCTGGTTCAGCGCCCGCGCAGAAACAGTCCATCGAGTTCCCGAATCGTCAGTTGGCGCCAGGTCGGACGACCGTGGTTGCACTGATCCGATCGCTCGGTTTGTTCCATTTGACGCAGCAGAGCGTTCATTTCTTCCAGTGTGAGTTTGCGGTTGGCGCGCACCGCGCCGTGGCAGGCCATGGTGGCGAGCAACTCGTTTTGGGCGCGTTCTATCACCTGGCTGGCATCGTGCTGCGACAGTTCGGCCAGCACACTGCGGGCCAACTCAGTGGCGTCGCCCTGGGCCAGTGAACTGGGAATGGCGCGTACCGCCAGTGTTCGGGGTGAGAACGGCGTGATCTCCAGACCCAGGGTGTGCAGAGTCTGGCCGTGGGCCTGTGCCGTGTCGATTTCCTGCGCGGTGGCGGCGAACGTCACCGGGATCAATAGCGGTTGACTGGCCAGCCGGTTCTCGCCCTGGCTGGCGTCAAACTGGGACTTGAGTCGTTCGTAAACAATGCGCTCATGGGCGGCGTGCATATCCACCACCACCAGTCCCTGCATGTTTTCGGCCAAGATATAGATGCCTTGCAACTGCGCGATGGCGCGTCCCAGCGGCCAGTCACCCGAGGGCAATGGCGTGTTCTGGGTCGAAGAATCGTTTGTAACCGAACTGGTTGGGGCTGCGGTGTTCCACAAGGCTGCCAAGTCGGATACGCGATGGCCCGGCATGGCGGCGAAATTCATCGCGGGCTGGGACCAGTTCAGCTCGGTGCTGGCCGCTTGCAGGTCCTGGGCTGGCTGCTGTGAGGCGCTCGCGGCCTGGCCGACATCGACGCGCATTGCACGTGGTGCGGCCAGGGCATTTTCAACGGCATGACGCACAGCCTGGTGCACTTCACGGCTGTCACGAAAACGCACTTCGATCTTGGTCGGGTGCACGTTGACATCGACGCGGCTCGGCTCTATTTCCAAGTAAAGCACGTAGACCGGTTGTCGGTGACCATGCAGCACATCTTCATAAGCGCTGCGGGCAGCGTGAGTCAATACTTTGTCACGCACAAAGCGGCCATTGACATAGCAAAATTGCTGATCAGCACGCGAACGTGCGGCATCCGGAACGCCGGCCCGGCCCCAGACTCGGACCGTGGGCTGGCTTTGGCTGCAGTAATCCACAGCCACCGACTGGGCCGAGAATTCAGGGCCCAATACATCGTTGAGTCGTTGCGCCAAGGCATCCTGGCCTTCACAGCGTCGCCACTGTTCAATCAGTTTGCCTTCGTGCCAGATTGAAAAACCGACGTCAGGGCGAGCCAGCGCATGGCGCCGTACGGATTCAATGCAGTGGGCCAATTCGGTGGCATCGGTTTTAAGAAATTTGCGCCGCGCCGGTGTGCTGAAAAACAGCTCCTTGACTTCGACCGTGGTGCCGCTGCTGCGTGCCACCGGTTTGAGTTCTCCACTGCGACCGTCCAGACCGTAAGCCGTAGCCTGGCCGCTGGCCCGGGAGTAAATCGCGCAGTCAGCGATCGCATTGATGGCGGCCAGGGCTTCGCCTCGAAAACCCATGGTCGCTACCGACTCCAGGTCGTTGAGTGAGCCGATTTTGCTGGTGGCATGGCGCTTAAAGGCCATGGCCAGTTCTTCGCGCAAGATGCCTTGGCCATCGTCTTCTACCGCAATCAAACGGACCCCGCCGCTGAGCAGTCGAACGCTGATTTGGCTGGCACCGGCATCGAGCGCGTTGTCCAGCAGCTCACGCACCACTGAGGCCGGGCGCTCGACCACTTCACCCGCAGCGATTTGGCTAATCAGCTCATCGCTCAGTTCACGAATTGGGCGGCGCAAAGTGGGGGACAGAATCGCATTCACGCGGTATTTTAGGTTGCGTAACAAGCTTTCGGAATCGGCTTCTTCAACCGGTGTACCCTGCCATCCGCGGCAACCACAGGACCATGTCAGGCCAGAAAGTTACCAGCGCAAGCGCGCCGATCATGACGAGGAGGTAAGGCCAGACTTCTGCCATCAATTCGGTGAACGAGACATTAGCAATCTTCATCATCATGAACAGCAGCAGCCCATAGGGCGGCGTTACCAGCCCGATCATGATGTTGAGCACCGCCATCACGCCGAAATGCACTGGATCAATGCCGAGCGCGACCGCGGTGGGCAGTAGCACCGGCAGGATGATCAGAATGATGGTCGAACCCTCCAGCAAGGCGCCCAGCACCAGCAGGATCACGTTGACCAGCAGCAGGAAAGCCATGGGCGACATTTCCAGCCCTTTAAGCATGACGCTGAGGGTCGCGGGAATATTCTCTGACGTGATGACGTAGTTAAACACCAGGGCGCCAGCAATCAGCATCCCGATGGAGATGCTCATCTTGGCGCTCGAAAGCAGTGAGTCATACAAGTCGCTCCAGCCCACACTGCGGTACAGTCCGGCTGCGATCAGCAGCGCGTAGGCGGCTGCAACACCCGCCGCTTCGGTGGGCGTCGTGATGCCGCTGTACAAGCAGCCCAGCAGGATGACCGGCAGCATGAGCGCGGGAAAGGCTTCGCGCGTGATCTGTGGCAGCTGGCTCAGTGGCACCCGGTCTTCCACCGGAAAGCCGCGCCGCTTAGCCTGGAAATAGATCAGCACCATCTGCGTCACGCCCAGTAGCAAGCCGGGCAGAACGCCGCCCATGAACAGGTAACCGATGGATGTGCCCGAGACCAGGGCATAAAGCACCAGGGGAATGGAAGGCGGCAGGATGGGCCCGATTACGGACGACACAGCACTCAAAGCGGCAGCGAAGCCCGGTGTGTATTTTCCATCCCGGGTCATCATCTCCTGCATCAACTTGCCCGAGCCGGCGGCATCGGCCAGCGCCGAGCCCGACATGCTGGCAAATACCACGCTTTGTAAGACGTTCACCTGTGCCAAACCACCCGGATAGCGGCCGACGATGGCATTGCAAAAGCGCAGTAGCCGGTCCATGATGCTGCCGGTGCTCATGATGGTGGCCGCCAGAATGAACAACGGGATAGCGAGTAGCAAGAAGCTGGAATAGGTGCCGTTCAAAAGCTGTTCGGCGGCCGTTCCAACGTCCATGCCTTTCATGTACAGGTACAAGACGGAGCCGCCGATCATGGCGTGACCGATGGGCACGCCGAGCAGGCTCAGCGCGACGATGACAACGATCGCCATCGAAAAAGGGCTGTTGAAATTCATAGGGCGGAAGCGGAAGTGGGAGAGTCGCTTGATGCTGCCGTAGGCCCGCAAATTAACTGGCGCAACCCCCGAGCGATGACGGCCACGACGAAGGCAATGTAGATTGAATAGGTGATGTCCATGCGGACACCGAGGTAGGAACTCTTTTCGACTTTCATGAAGGTCACATAGTCCCAGGCGCCGGGCAGCGACAGCCCGAACAGCACCATCACGCTCAGCGCGGCGACGCTGGAAATGACCCGGCGCATGCGCGGGCCCGCGCGCGAGGTGAGCAGGTCGATGCGGATTTCATCATCGTCCTTCAGCACAAAGGCCGCGCCCCAAAGCACCAGCCAGAGCCAGGCCGCAAGCGACAACTCGGTGGTCCAGCCCACCGGCCAGTTGAACAGGTAGCGCATGACGATCTGCACGATGAAGGCAATGAAGATCACGGCCAGCAAGCCCGCTGCAACCGCTTCGGTGAAGCGATGCAGACAGGCTAGTCCCCGGTGGTACTGGGCGCTCAAGCTCATTTCAGGGCGTTGATTTTGTCGATCATGCCAACCGGCCAGTTCTTGGCGTCGTCCGATGCCAGGTACATCTTCTGCGCGTGGTCGCGAAAGGCGTTGAGGTTGGGTGTATACACATCAAGCCCGGCTTTGCGAAAGGTGTCGGCCAGCTCGGCTTCGCGCTTCTGGTGTTCGGCTGTGCTCCAAGCGATCGCCTTGTCGGCAGCGGCTTGAAAGCTGCGTTGCTTCGCCGGCGTCATGCCCTGCCAAGTCTTCATACTGACGGTCAATAGGTCGAAAGCCACCAGGTGCGATGTCAGGACGATCTGTGACATCACCTCATAGAACTTCATGTTCTGCACGTTCGGCAGCGGGTTATCCTGGCCGTCAATGGCGCCGGTCTGCATGCCGGTGTAGGTCTCGGCATAGGCCATCGGTGTCGGGTTGGCGCCTAGCGATTTTCCCAGCATCTGCCAGGTGTCGCCTGGGGGCATGCGCAGCTTGATGCTGGCCAGGTCGGTGGGCGTACTGATCTTTTTCTTGCCCTTCAAGCCGACATGACGCGTTCCGAAGAAAGTGGGGCCTAAGATCTTGACCTTGAGCTGGTCTTCGACCATTTTTTTCATTTGCGCACCCAGGTCGCTGTTGAAGAAACTGGCGAGGTGAGCCGGATCCCGGAACAGATAGGCCGATGTCAGGATCGACCATGCTGGCACTTGCTTGGAGATGTCCTGCGGTGCGATGTTGCCGATCTCAAGGTTGTCGCGCTGCAAAGCAACCAGTTCCGTACCTTGGCGGAACAAGGTCGAGTTCAGGTGAGCCTCGACCTTGTAATCGGCCTCAATTTCCTTGGCGAACATTTTTATCATGTCGGCGCGAATGTCCTTGTCCGAGAACACGGCGGCGAAGCGCAGTGTGGGCGTGCTCTGGGCCCAGGTCGGTAGAACAGCGCTGGCGGCCAGTGTTGCCCCCGTACCCAGTAACGTGCGGCGATCGATAGAACGGTTCATGGTGGTTTGCTCCTGAGGTGTTGTGATGAGGTTTGGAAACTTAGTTAACTGACGCAGCCAGCTGTCACAGCGCCAATGCCCAGATTGCCAGCGCGTAGTTTAAGGTATTTGAGCGTTCGTTGAGGCCTGCCTAGTGCGAAGTGCTTCAGCCAAACCAAAGTTCAAGTGGCACGCGCAGGTGTTGGCAAGGCAGGTGGTGAGGTATCCGTTCTACAGCCCAGGCTCGCGGGCGGCTGCCCGTTGGTGCGATCGTTGCCGCGTTAACGTCGTGTTAGGCGAACGTCCTCTATAGCAACCGCGAATCGGGCCTGCGCCCGGATACCCGCAGCACCTTCCTGGACAGTATTTCTGGCTCGGCAGTATGAAGCCCAAAGCAGCAGACCAGAGCGCAGTTTTTTTATCCAAAGCAGAGACAATTCCTGATGAGATTGGGGTGAACGGCGCAGCGGCATTAAGGAGGAGCCCGAAGGGCGGGGGACAGCCGCGGAGCTATTCGCCCCGGTCTCATCAGCGATAGCACAATGGGCTTCGGACCTATGTACGCCCAGGCTCGGGGGATATGGCCAGTTCCTGCGATCCTTGCTGCATCAACGCCGTGCCAGCCGGCTTCAAATATGTCCGAGCGCTTTCAGAATTTTTTCCGGCGTCACGGGTTGCGACCAGACTTCGGCCTGCAACGGTCGCAGCGCGTCATTGATGGCGTTAACCACAGCCCCGGGCGCACCGGCGGTACCGGCCTCGCCAGCGCCTTTGGCGCCCAGCATCGAGCTGCGGGTCGGGGTTTCGATGTGGGCCACCACAATGTCGGGCATCTCGGCGGCCATCGGCACCAAGTAGTCGGCCATGCTGCCGTTTTTCATCAGCCCCGACTCGTCGTACAGACATTCTTCCAGCAGCGCGCCGCCTATGCCTTGGACAATCGCCCCCCGAATTTGCTCGTTCACCAACATCGGGTTGATGACGCGGCCACAGTCCTCGACCGCCCAGTGCTTGAGTAGCTTGACAAAACCGGTTTCGGTATCGACCTCGACATACGAAGCCTGGACGCCGTTGGTGAAGATAAAGGGGTAGTCGCGCTGGGCGTAATGGCGTGTCACCATCAGCTCCGAGGTAAAGCCCGCGGGCAGAGTGTCCGGGCGGTAATAAGCCACCCGTGCCAACTCGCTCAAGGGCAACAGAATTTCGGCGGTGCTGGCATCTTGCACCGCACCATCCTTCAGCAGTAATTGGTCTGCATCGCGTTTCAATATCACCTCGGCTACTTTCAGGATGTTGCTGCGCAGTGCCAGACCGGCTTGCAGCACAGCTTCGCCGCCAATGCCAGCGCCGCGCGAAGCCCAGGTGCCGCCACCGTAGGGAACGGTCTCGGTGTCGCCGGTGGCGAGCCGGACCGATGCCATGGGAACCCCGACCGCATCGGCAGCGATTTGCGCGAAGATGGCTTCAGCGCCTTGGCCTTGTTCGCCCACGCTGACCAACACCACAATCCCCCCCGCGGGATCGAGTCGCACGGTGGCACCGTCCTGCGCCGAGATCCGGGCCCCGCCCACACCATAGAAAGCTGCCCCCGGGTTGGTCAGTTCAATCAAGGTGGCAAATCCGATGCCGCGGTAAATACCTTTCTCGCGCAGTGCAGCTTGTTCGGCCCGTAACGTCGGGTAGTCCATCAGGGTTTCTATTTTGCGCAAGCAGGCTTGGTGCGACAGCACTTCGAGCTTGATGCCCGAAGCCCCAGTTGCAGGGTAGGCGTCGTCGGGAATCACGTTGCGCTGGCGCATCAGCAGTGGATCCATGCCGAGCTTGGCAGCGGCCAAATCAACCAGTCCTTCGGTGACCGCACAAGCAATCGGGTGACCGACACCGCGGTATTGGCAAGTCGGCGTTTTATTCAGAAACACCACCTTGAGATTGGCCCGGTAGGCTTTGTGTTTGTAGGGGCCACCAGTCAGGTTGACGACCTGGTTGCCTTCGATGCCGCTGGTTCGCGGGAACACCGAGAACGGGCCGATGCCAGTCACATCGTCAATCTCGAAGGCCAAAATGTCGCCTTCCTTGTTGGCGGCAATCCGACCCTTGATGCGGTGCTCGCGAGCGTGGATGTCACTGACGAAGGATTCAAGCCGATCGGCGACAAATTTGACCGGACGCTTGAGCAAAATGGCAATGGCCACGGTGGCAAAGTCATCTGGGTAGGCGTGAACTTTGATGCCGAAAGAGCCGCCAACATCTTTGCAAATCACCCGCACTTTGGCTTCGGCCAAGTCAAACTGGCGCGAATACAGGTCTTGCATCATGTGCGGGGCCTGTTGCGAGTGGTAGACGGTGAGCTGACCTGAGGCGGGGTTGTAATCGGCAATCTGACAGCGCGGCTCCAGCGTGACGCCGGTGTGGCGACCAAAGTCGAAGGTCGTTTCCGCCACCACGGCAGCGCTGGCAAAGGCTTCGTCAACGCCACCGGTGTCCAGGCTGCGGGAGAAACACAGGTTGTCCCCGAGTTCGGGGTGGATCACCGGCGTGGCCGGATCCAGCGCGGTGTTCATGTCCAGCGCTGCCGGAAGATCTTCCCAGTCGACCTGCACCAGTTGCAGCGCATCTTCGGCTTGGGCCCGGGTCTTGGCAACGACAGCGACCACGGGTTCGCCTTGCCAGCAAGCGCGGTCAATCGCCATCGCGTTTTGCGGCGCCGATTTGATTCCGGCCAAGTGGGTTAGGGTGGCGACCCAGGGTTTGCAAACAGCGGCCAGATCTTTGCCGTCATAAATCGCCAGAACCCCCGGCATGGCGCGGGCCGCTTCGCCCCGAATCTGAAGGATGCGGGCGTGCGCCACCGGCGAGCGCCAGAACACCACATGAGCCATGCGGGGCAACTCGATGTCGTCTACGTATTGGCCGCGTCCCTGCGTAAGCCGTTCCAGGTTCGGGCGCGGGATGGATTGACCAATATGGGTCGCTTGCTGCAGGGGCGCGGCCAAGGGTGGCGCGACTGGATTCAAGGGCAGCTCAGCTCTTAAATACCTGGATTCTGGCGCGTTCATAGCATGCTCCTGCGTTGTTGCAGCACGTCGCAAATTGCATCAACAATGGCCTGGTAGCCGGTGCAGCGGCAGTAGTTGCCCGACATCCATTCGCGCACCTCTTGTCTGTTAGCTGTCGGCTGGGTCTGAACCAGTTCGTGCGCCGAGAGCAACATGCCCGAAGTGCAAAAACCGCATTGCAGCGCGTTGTGTCGGATGAAAGCTTGTTGCAGCTCGGCCAAAACACCGCTGTCACTCAAGCCCTCGATGCTGTTGACGCTGCGGCCATCGGCTTGAACCGCCAGCACCAAGCAACCGCGAACGATTTTTCCATCAAGTTGCACGGTACAAGCGCCACAGACGCCGTGTTCGCAGCCCAGGTGTGAACCTTTGAGCCCGAGATCGTCGCGCAGAAAATCGATCAGATGGGTGCGCGGCTGAATTTGGTGCGAACCCGGTACGCCGTTGACGGTGATGCTGACCGAACAGGTTTCGGTGGCTGAATTCTTTGAGGCTTGAGCACTCATAGGGGTCCTTCCTGGGGGGCTGCGCACAGCGTGTCGAGTGTCCGGTTGAGTAAAACGCCGGCCAAGTGTTTTTTGCTTGCAACGCTGTGGGTCAGATCGGCCGCGATGTCGAGTTCATGAACCAAACGCTGTACCGCCAGGCTGCGCAAACTGTCGGACAGCGGTTGATCTTGCAGCAATTGTTCGGTTTCAGTGGCGCGTTGTGCTTTGGCGCCCAGACCGAGCCAAGCTAAGCGCAAATCAGAGAGCGCGCCGTGATGCCAGTGGCCGCAGGCGGCCAGACCTAACACAGCGTAGTCCCCTTGGCGCCGGGCCAGCTCCTGAAACGAGTAGCGCTGATGGGTTGGGGCAACGGGTATCTCACAGGCAACAATGACTTCACCAGAGATGAGCGCCGTGCCATACAAGCCGGTGTAAAAATCTTGCGCCGCAATCCGGCGTTCCCCTGCGCGGCTCTGGACAACGACAACGCCGTCGAGTGCCAGCAAGCAGGCCGGCCATTCGGCCGCCGGGTCGCCATAAGCGATTGATCCGCCAAAAGTTCCCAGGTTGCGGATGGCACGGTGGGCGATATGGGGTGCGGCCTGGCTCAGCAGCGGCGCATGCTGGGCCACCAGGCTGGAGGATTCAATCTGGCTGTGACTGACCATGGCACCGATGCGCAGGCAATTGCCCACGCGGCTCAGGCCTTGGAGTTCGTCCAAATCTTGCAAGTCGATCAGCAGGGCCGGTTCGGACAGCCGCATATTCAAGCTGGCCAGCAGGGTTTGACCACCAGCCAGCAGTCGAGCGTCATCCCCATGCTGCTCGAGCAGGGCGAAGACCTCGGCCAGTTGCTGGGGCCGGACATAGGAAAAAGGGGGGGCTTTCATGAAGATTCCATCAAATGATCAGGTTCGAAACAGCGACAACTATCGGGCCATTGCGTCGGGCCGGCCATTGGGAAAAACCCTTCTGACGGATTAAATCACGGCTCAAGCTGAAGACTTGGAACCTCTGGTTTTCACCTAGAAAACATACGGATTTTTAGGGGCTGGTTCGTGTAGGATTCACTGGTAATCGTTAGAGAGATCTCATCAACCTGTAGGGGACGACATGAATATCACCAAATTGTTCAAGTGGGTTCTGGCAGCCACGGCTCTCAGCGCTGCTGCGGCGGCATTGGCACAGCAACCGATCAAAATCGGCATGAGCATGCCTCAGACCGGTTCGCTGGGCGGCGGCGGTAAAGCGGCTTTGCTGGCACTCAATATGTGGGCGGAAGATGTCAACGCCAGAGGCGGCATGCTGGGGCGCAAGGTCGAGTTGATTGCTTACGACGACCAGACCAATCCGGCGCTGACCCCCGGAATTTATACCAAGCTGCTCGACATCGATAAAGTGGATTTGTTGATGGCGCCCTATGGCACGGTTCCCACCGGTCCGGTGATGCCGTTGGTCAAGCAACGTGGTTTGCTGCTGATGGGTAATTTTTCTTTCCAAGTGAACTCGACCGTCAAGCACGACATGTGGTTCAACAATGCACCTTGGGGCGATGCCAACAGCTGGTTCGAAGGCTTCTTTGTGGCCAGCAAACAGCTCAACGGCAAAACCGTGGCTTTCCTGGCTTCCGATCAGGAGTTCGGACAGAACCTGGCTAACGGCGCCAAGTCACTGGCGAAGAAATACGGTTTGACCACGGTTTACGACCAGAATTACCCACCGACCACGGTGGACTTCTCTTCTATGATGCGGGCTATTCGTGCGGCCAAGCCCGATATGGTGTTCGTTGCTTCCTACCCCAATGATTCGGTGGCGATTGTTCGTGCTGTTAATGAAGTAGGCGTTGGCCCGACGGTCAAGCTGTTTGGCGGCGGCATGGTTGGGTTGCAATTCGCACCCATCATGGAATCTTTGGGCTCTCAGCTCAACGGCATCGTGAACTACACCAGTTTTGCGCCCGGCATGAACATTCCTGGAATCGATGAGTTTCTCGGGCGTTATGCCAAGCGTGCGGCCGAAGCCAAAGTCGATCCGCTGGGTTTTTACTTGCCGCCTTTCAATTACGCCATGGGTCAGATGTTGGAGCAAGCGGTGGCTGCAACCAAGAGCTTGGATCACAAGAAGCTGGCAGAGTACCTGCGTAAAAACGAAATGAAAACCATCGTCGGCCCGATCAGTTACGGTCCGGATGGCGAGCGTGCCAAGCCCAATGTTCCAATGATCCAGTTCCGTGGCATCGTGGATAAAAACATGGAGCAATTCCGCCAGGTCGGTAAACAAGTCATCATTTACCCGCCGCAGTTCAAAAATGGCGAAGCTCTGCCGTTTTCCCGCTGAACTATTGCTGCATATCCATTGAACACCGAGGGCGTGGCGACTCCAAGCTGCGTCCCCGGTGTGATTCCCGCTAGCCAGTAGCCGTACCCGAAGGGCCTGCCTTGTTTTCGTTTGATCTGCTTTTTGACGCTGTTGTGTTTGGTCTGTTGCTGGGCTGTTTTTATACAGCAGTGAGCATAGGGCTATCGGTTTCGTTCGGTTTGCTGGATGTGCCGCATATCGCGCACCCGGCTTTTGTGGTGCTCGGCTCCTACGGCACCTATTTGTTGGCCAGTTATGGCGTTGATCCCATCGTCTCCGGCATCCTGCTGATGCCTCTGTTCTTCCTGTTCGGCGTCTTGGTTTTCAGGTTTTATTACGAGACCTTTGAAAAACGTGGCGGCGAGACCGGTGTTCGAGGCTTGGCATTTTTCTTTGGTGTCGCTTTCATTGTCGAAGTCAGCTTGATCCTGGCTTTTGGTGTGGACCAGCGAATGGTCGAAGCCAGCTACATCGGCAAGAGCATGACGATTGGCGACATGCGCATTCCCATGCGCCTGATCGTGGCCTTCGGTATAGCGCTGGTGCTGACTTTATTACTCAGCGTCTATTTGTCTAAAACTTTTACCGGTCGGGCCATTAAGGCGGTGGCGCAGGACGAACCAGCCTTGCGCCTGATGGGCGCCAATCCAGTTCGCATCAAGCAATGGGCTTTCGGGATTGCCACGGCAGTCGCGGCACTGGCCGGTGCTTTGTTGATCATCGTCGGACCGGTTGAACCTGGCATGGGCCGCATCTATATCGGTCGCACTTTTTGCGTGGTGGTCCTGGCTGGCCTGGGCAGCATGAGCGGGACCCTGGTGGCCGGATTGATTCTTGGCATATCCGAGTCCATCGTGCTGACGCTGTTGGGGGCATCTTGGGCCCCGGCGGTATCGTTCGGTTTGTTGCTGGTAATGCTGGGCCTGCGCCCGCAAGGATTGTTTGGAAGATGAGAGCAAGCATGGGCAAGAGCAACTGGAATTTTTGGATCGGTTCGGCCTTGGTGTTCGGCATGGCGCTGTTCGCTGCGCTGACCGTTAAAAACGAATACTATTTTTTCGCCGCTTATGTGGTGTTGCAATTCATGGTGCTGGCCTCGGCCTGGAATATTCTGGGTGGTTTTGCCGGTTACGTGAATTTCGGCACCAGCGCTTTTTTTGGTGTCGGCGCCTACATTGCCGTGCTGTTGATCAAGTCGATGAATGCACCGCTGGGCGTGCAGATTTTGGCGGCGTCAGCCGTTGGTGCGCTGATGGGCGTTACTTGCGGCTTGCTGACTTTGCGCTTGCGCGGGATTTTCTTCTCCATCGCCACGGTTGCTGTCGCCATTATTTTGGAAACCTGCATCAACAACTGGCGCTATGTCGGTGGCGCGACCGGTGTGCAGCTACTGCGTCCTCCTGTGATGGAGCCTTTTGACTCTTACACCAAAATGATTTTCATGGTGGCCGTGTTGTTGGCCATTGTTGCCGTCGCCGCGGCCCGCTATATCCAGACTTCCTGGATTGGGCGTGGCCTGCGCGCCATCCGTGACAACGAAGAAGCGGCCGAATGTGCTGGTGTTCCGACCTTGAAATTGAAATTGCTGGCCTGCGCCATATCCGGTGCGCTGATGGGCGCCATTGGCGCGCCCTTGGCCATGTACCAAAGCTTTATCGAGCCGGCTTCGGCCTTCAACATGAATTATTCGGTGTCAGCGCTGGCCATGCCGATCATCGGTGGCACCTCCCACTGGATCGGCCCGGTGATTGGCGCTTTGCTGCTCGGCGGTATTCAGCAAATCGTCACGGTCACCATCACATCGGAACTCAATGTGATGGTGGTCGGCGTTCTGCTGGTGGTCTTTGTGGTGGGCGCTCCGGACGGCATCATTGGGCTGTTTAACAAGTATTGGCCTAAGCGCAAAGCCGCGGGAAAAACGCCATGAGCGCGACTAACACAACAGCGTCCCAACAACCCCTGTTGCGGGTTGAGGGCGTGACTAAAAATTTTGGTGGTTTCACTGCTCTGTTCAAAGTCAATGTGGCTGTGGGGCAAGGCGAACGCTTTGGCTTGATCGGCCCCAATGGTTCGGGCAAGACCACCTTAATCAACTGCATTTCGGGCGCGTTGCGCCACGATGGCGGCAACATTGTCTTCGCCGGGGAAGATATTTCCAAGTTGCCAGCTTACCAGCGTACTCGGCGCGGCATCGCCCGCAGTTTTCAAATTCCGCGGCCGTTCAAAAGCATGACGGTGTTGGAGAACCTGATTGTCCCGCTTGAGTTTGTGGCGCATCGCCACTCACTTCATACCGCAGACACCCGTGATGAGGCGATGCACATCCTGCAGGGCATGGGTCTGGCAGATAAAGCCAATACCTCGTCGAGCCAGTTATCTCAGGTTGAGTTGCGCAAAATGGAATTGGCCCGCGCCATGGCGGCCCGCCCCAAGCTGTTGATCTCGGATGAGGCCATGGCAGGTTTGTCGGGTAATGAAATTTCCGAAGTGCTCGACATTCTGTTCAAGCTCAATGACAGCGGAATCACCATCATCATGATCGAACACATCATGCAGGCGGTAATGCGTTTTTCCCAGCGCGTGATCTGCTTGGACGCAGGCGAAATCATTTGCGAAGGAACACCGGAGTCCATCGTTCAAAATCCCCAGGTGCAAAGGGCTTATCTAGGTGTCTGATTCGAATTCACTGAAGTTGACCGTGCGTGATGTCGATGCCGGTTACGGCGCTGTTCGTGCCTTGCATGGGGTCTCGCTTGCCATCGGTCAAGGTGAGACGGTGGCACTTTTGGGGACCAACGGTAACGGCAAATCCACCTTGATGAAGTGCCTGATGGGCATGGTGCGACCGACCCGTGGTTCCCTGGAGTTGGAGATCGACGGCAAGCAGCATGACCTGACCCGGCTCTCCACCGAAGAAATCGTTAATCTAGGCGTGGCGATTGTTCCTGAAGGGCGACGCCTGTTTCCCAAGTTGACTGTCGAAGAAAACCTGCTGCTCGGTGCTTTTCGACCGAAAGCACGCGCTGAAATTGCAAAAAATATCGATTTCAGCTACACCGCATTTCCGATTTTGAAGGAGCGGCGCAGCCAACTCGCTGGCTCCATGTCGGGTGGGCAGCAGCAAATGTTGGCTATCGCGCGGGCCTTGATGTCGTCGCCGCGCTTGCTGCTGGTCGATGAGCCTTCGGTCGGTTTGTCGCCGCTCTTGGTCTCAACCACCATCACCAAGATCAAGGAACTCAAAGAACAATACGGTTTGACCGTTCTGATTGCCGAGCAGAATTTTAACCAAGCGATTCGTATTGTGGATCGGGGTTACATCATCGTGCACGGCGAAATCGTGTTCGAGGGTGCAGTCGAAGAGCTCAAGAGCAACGAGCTGGTCAAGAACTACTACCTCGGCTCTGCCGCTTGATCGTAGCGGGGCAGCTCGCCCCGAATTTCAATCGTTACGGATCTGGTTGTCCTTGACAACCTTGCCCCAGCGTTCAATCTCGCCCACAGTCCACTTTTGCAAAGCTTCCGGGCTGCTGATCACCAAAGTCATCCCGAGTTGCTCGGTCAACTGTTTGCGGACATCAGGCAGATTCAAGGCCTTGGTGAATTCGGCGTTGATTTTGTCGATGATCGGTTTGGGTGTTCCAGCTGGGGTGAATACGCCCCACCAAGCCAGCGCTGAGAAGCCCGGGAAGCCTTGCTCGGCCAAAGTTGGCACCTCGGGCATCGATTCGGAACGTTTTTCGCCCGTGACGGCGATGGCGCGCATCTTGCCGCCTTTGACATGAGGTGCCAATACGGCGACCGAGCCGATACTCATTTCGACTTGACCACCCAATGTGTCAGCCACCATCGGTCCACCGCCTTTGTAAGGGATGTGGATCATTTTGAAGTCGCCAGCTTTTTGCACCAGCGTCACCGTCAGATGGCCCAAGCTGCCGTTACCGATCGAGCCAAAGCTGATGGTCTCAGGCTTGGCTTTGGCTGACCGGATCACGTCATCGAAGTTTTTATAGGGCTTATTGGCTGCCGTGCCAATGGCCATCGGTGCTGTGGAAATCAGCATCACCGGCGCGAGATCTTTCAGCGTGTCAAACGCCATATTGGGAATCAGTGTCGGATTGACGGCGTGCGTGTCGAACACGAAAACAAAAGTGTAGCCATCAGGTGCCGCTTTGGCGGCATAAGCAGTGCCGATCGAGCCAGAAGCGCCCGTTTTGTTCTCGATGATGAACTGCTGCCCGAGTGATTCTGCCAACTTGACACCCAATAAGCGTGCCAGCGGATCGAGTGAGCCACCCGGGGGGAAAGGTGCAATGAACTTGACCGGTCGAGTCGGCCAGTCCTGGGCCAGGGCTGGGCTGCTGGCAAAAGCCAACCAGGCCAGGCAGAAGAAGCTCAGATGTCGGGAAAAGTTTCGGTTCATGAAATGCTCTCCTTCGATAAAAAACTCGCTGTGACCGCCGTGCTACTGGTGAGCGGATGCCTCCCCCAGCAAGGCGGTACGAAAACGATGCTTCAAATAGCTGACGTCACGCGGTGGCAACACCAGAGGCAGTTTTTCCGGATCCACTTTCACTTGTGCGAACAATGGGCCGGATTTTATTCTGGCGTGCACGGCGCGGCACAATTGTGTCAAGTCCGAGCTCGTGCTGACGTTGAGGGTTTTCGCGAAGCCTGCGGCGCTGGCCATCGCTGCCAAATCCACGCCGTGTGCGGTGTGTGTTTTTTGTTGGCCGGTCTCACCGTAGCGTTCGTTGTCGAGCACCACGATGGACAGGTTGGGCGGCCGCTGGACCCCGATCACGGCCAGCGAACCCAGACCCATCAGCATTTCACCATCGCCCGTGATGACCAACACTTGGCGCTGGGGTTGGGCCAGTGCCAGACCGAGGCCTAAAGTCGCAGCACCCCCCATGGCACCCCACAGTGGAAAGGACAGGGGGTGGTCGCCCGCTGCCGTGATGTCCCAAGCCGGAGCACCTAAGCCGGCAACGACCAACATGTCGCCGCGCTCGCTCAGCAAACGGGTGACGACGGCGCGTCGATGAAGTAGTTTTTTCATGCCTTGGGCACCTCGTCGAGTTGCGGGTTGCTGAGCTGAAGAAAGTCTTTGGCCCCCATCACCTTCTGACCAATCAGCACCGCCATTGGGCGGTAGGTGTTGTAGGCCATGCTGAGTGCGCCAGCTACCTGCTCGATCACTTGTTCGGCGTTGTCGGCACGCCTGACAATGACACCCATGGCTTCGAGCACAGTCTGCGATGCATCACCCATCGCCACTTGGGAAGGATTGAACTCGCCGTGATCTCCCCGCATCGTGACCAACATCAGCAAAGGAAACTGGCCGGCAGAGCACAGCGACAGCATATTGATGCAGTTGCCCACGCCACTGCTTTGCATCAGCAAGACACCTTTTTCGCCGCCAAGCCAAGCGCCGCCCAGCAGCGCCACACCTTGTTCTTCACTGGTCAGGCGAACCACCCGCATTGACGGGTCGTTTTCGCACAAAGTAATCAGCTTGGCATGACCCGCATCGGGAACCAAGGCCACTTGACGGATGGCATTTTGGCTAAGTAAGCGATGCACGGCCTGGGGCCAATTCAAGGCATCGGACTCCGGTGTTTTCTTCATGAATTTGTCCTTGGTGAACCTGTTCTTCATTGGACCGCAGTTTAGCTGTAATCGGAGTTTAGAAATTCACTTCAGAGAGCTCTTTGAAATGAAGTTCAAAAAACCCTCAGCGATACGCCGCCCGCCTAGCGCTAGGTGCTGGCATGAAACTAACTTCCAATTGCGCCTGGAGGTGTTGGCAAGGCCGGTGGATTGGGTACCCGTTCTACAGCCCAGGCTCGCGGACGGCTGTCAGTGCGTGCGATCGTTGCTGCATTAACCTGAGGCTGGTGTACGAGCTGTGTAGCAACCGCGAATCGGGCCTGCGCCCGGACACCCGCACCGCCGGCCTAACCGACAGTGTTAATTCTTCAAAGTGAATTCAAAAAGCCAGAAAGCAAGGATGAACCAAGGTGGGTGGTGGGGCTGGCAGGCGCAGGCTCGATTTGCGGTTGCCACAGAGTTTGACTGCCAGCACGTTCTTGACGACAAAGCACTTCCGCGCCAGAAGCCCTTGCCTGCGAGCTGAGCCGAAGAAGGACAGCCACGCCGCACGGCTAGCGCTGGTGTGTTGGCGTGAAGCTGCACCCAACCTTTGCGCGCGTAGGTGTGGGCGAGGGCCGGTGGATTGGGTGCCCGTTCTCCAGCCCAGGCTCGCGGACGGTTGTCAGTGCGTGCGATCGTTGCTGCATTAACCTGAGGCTGGTGTACGAGCTGTGTAGCAACCGCGAATCGGGCCTGCGCCCGGACACCCGCACCGCCGACCTAACCGACAGTGTTCATTCTTCAAAATGAATTAAAAAAGCCAGAACGCAAGGATGAACCAAGGTGGGTGGTGGGGCTGGCAGGCGCAGGCTCGATTTGCGGTTGCCACAGAGTTTGAGCTCATGTAGCAGGGCTAATGAAGTAAGGCATGAGCGTCTCATGAATTTGTCCGCGAGCTGAGCCGAAGAAGGGCAGCCACGCCGCCCGCCTAGCGCGAGGTGCTGACTTGAAGTTGAAAACTCCTTTGCGTGCGAAGGTGTGGGCGACGGCCGGTGGATTGGGTACCCGTTTTCCAGCCCAGACTCGAGGAGATTGAGTGACAGAGTTGGCTAAATTGCCGCCAGTAAC
Source organism: Burkholderiaceae bacterium (assembly GCA_049296795.1). GTDB lineage: Bacteria > Pseudomonadota > Gammaproteobacteria > Burkholderiales > Burkholderiaceae_C > CAXNKH01. The sequence continues at coordinate 171,554 of JBAQTC010000002.1, read as the reverse complement.
TTGTCGTCCACAATGGCCACGGCACGGGTCCATCCGGCTGAAGCGCCCCGGATTTTGTGTGGGAAACATGACACGATGAAACCATCCGGCGGCAAGGCTTCAAGGTTGTGCAGTTTTTCCAGATGGCAGTAGCCGATGTCGCGACCGGCTTTGTGGCCTTCCCAGATCAGGGAGGCATCACCCGTTTCCTGGTATTTTTTCGCGGTATGAACGAAAGGGGCATCCCAACTCCAAGCGTCGGTGCCCGTGAGGCGGACCCCGCGTTCGAGCAAGTACATGGTGGCTTCATAGCCCATGCCGCAACCTGCGCTGACGTAATCGGACTGGCCATAGCGCGATCCAGCCCGGGTGTTGATCACCACAATTTCAAGCGCTTTGAGGGTGTGAGAGATCCGTTGCAATTCTTGCTCAACGTCGTTGGCGCTGACCACATAGCCATCAGGGAAATGACGGAAATCGAGTTTGACGCCGGGTTGGAAACACCAGTTCAAGTCCACTTCATCGATCGTGATCGCGCGCTCGGGCTCACCCGTGCTGCGGTTCATGGTGGGGTGAAAGTGGTAGGGCGCATCCAGATGAGTTCCGTTGTGCGTGATCAGCTCAACTTTCTCGATTGCCCAGGCCGCACTGTCTGGCAAGTCCTCTTTTTTTAAACCTGGAAAAAAAGGTGACATCTGGCCAAAAGTCATGTCGTGATCGAAATAACTGATCTTGGGTCCGAACGGTGGTGGGTCCGACACCACATCGTTTTCCAGGTAAATCGATAGGTCGATGACGCTGCGGCTCATGGCGTTGCCCTAGAGCGTTGGCGTAGTGGCTTCGCCGCCGAGCGCCACCAGACCCCAGTTCGACAACTGGGCGTCATAGCTGAAACTGAAATGACCGGCCAAAGCATGGGCATCGCGGAAAATTCGCTGGATCGGGTAGCTGTCGTAAATTCCGTTGCCACCGGCCATCGCGTGCATTAAATCAACCGCCTCGGTACACAGGCTCACGGCGTAGGCTAGGTTACGTTTGAAGCGCAGCTTGGTTTGGGCGTCGGGTATCTCGCCCCGGTTAGAAAATTGCTGGCCTTCTATGCAATCGTTGCGCATCAGCAGACGTGCGGCGTCAATTTTGGAGCCGGCCGCACCGATGCGTAATTGAACAGCCTGGAAGTCGCGCATTTTCATTTGCGTGTAGTGGGTACTACGTTCCTTGACCAATTCGATGCTGAGCTCTAACGCAGCTTGAGCGTTGCCCACAGCTGCGCCACCTAGGCCGTGCGCGCCGATGGCCGACATGGGAATTTGGTAGAGCGGGTTGGGGTTGGACTTGGCGCCTGGAAAACCTTTGCCGCCGCGGGCATCCAAGCTGGCCAAAGCGCGGTAATCGGGAACAAACACCTCGTTGGCGACCACGGTCTTACTACCGGTGTTGCGCATGCCCAGAACCTGCCAATCGTCCACCACCTGGTAGTCGGATGCGGGGAGCAGGCACATGCGGTAATCGATCACGGTTTCGCCATCGCGAATGATGGCAGCCAGCATATTCCACTGGCTGACGTCAACACCGCTGGAGAAATTCCAGCGCCCGCTGAGGATGAAGCCGCCGTCTACTTTGCGACCACGGCCTTGGGGGTAGGCGATACCCGACGCAATCAAGGCATCAGGGTTGGCGCCCCAGACTTCGTCCTGCGCGCGTTCGTCGTACAAGGCCAACATCCAGTGATGGGCCCCCAAATTCGCCACATTCCAGGCAGTCGATGCGCAACCTCGGCCAATTTCTGCGGGTAAATCAACAAAGGCTTGGAAATCGAGCTCCATGCCACCGTAGCGCCGAGGCTGGTGGAAACGGAATAGACCGAGCCGGTGCAGGTCAGCCTCAGTGTCTTTCAGCAGGGAACGTTCGGTTTCGGCTTGGTCAGCGCGTTGCCGCAACACGGGAACCAGGTCCCGGGCTCGGCTCAATGCTTCTTCGGTTGTGACATCGGAAAAATCCAAAGCTTTGATGGTCCTGGCGTTCATTCCTGAGTCTCGTTCTCGCGGGGCATTTCAGAGTAGTTTTCACCGCCCCAATCAGGTGCTTCTTTAATTCCCCAGAAATTAAGTTCAACGGTTAGCCCGTCCGGATCCTTGATGAAGAGCTGGTAAAGCTCGGATTCGGGAAAGCTTCGCGGTCGCACGGCGATGCCCATGGTCTTGAAACGGTCGATAAAAACCTGGGGTTCGGTGGCAAGAAAAGCAATGTGGTCAATCACCCCGGAATTGTCAGCCGCTGATTTCGGGGTCGTTCCCAGGTAATAGAGTTCGGAGTTTTTGATCCCCGCGGGCCCCATGTGGACTTGGATCTTGCCGTTGACACCCAGCCAATAACCCTTGAACGGGAAATCAGGCCGAGGCATGATTTCAAAACCCAGGGCGTTGACGTAGAAGTCCTTGGTCGCTTCGAGCTGCTGGGCACGGACAAAATAATGATTCAATTCGGTCACTGGCATCATGTCTCCTTGAGATGGACGGCTGAGCATAGCCGGAACCCTATCGGCTCGGCCGCATAATTCAGCTTGATTTTGCCATGACAGAAAAAATAATTTTTCCCTCCATTTCTCAGTCCCGAATTCGGTATTTGGCGGCCACCTTGGTGCTGCACTGATGGCGAACATCCTGGTCGTTGGTGGTTCATTGGGCGGCTTGCTGGCAGCCAATATGCTGAGTCGTTCCGGTCACAAGGTCCGGGTGCTGGAAAAAGCACTGGGTTCGCTCGATGGCCGGGGTGCTGGCATCGTCACTCACCAGCCTTTGGTCACGGCGCTCTCGCGCTGTGGTGTGCCGCCTGAGGCCGCGTTGGGCGTTGCCATGGAGCAGCGCGTGGTCCTGGCGCGCGACGGCAGTGTGCTGGAGCGCAGTGTCGTGCCGCAAGTCCTGACCTCCTGGAGTCGGCTCTATGCCTTGCTGCTGGCGCAGTTTCCCGCCGAGCGTTACTTGCATGGGGCATCGGTCAACCGGGTCGAGCAAAGTGAGCAGTCTGTGGTGCTTTACTGTGAAGATGGTCGCCATTTTGAAGCTGACTTGGTGGTGGCTTCGGACGGTTTGCGCTCGGCGCTCAGAGCCCAGTTGTCGCCCCAGGTTCAGGCCCAATACGCTGGCTATGTGGCTTGGCGTGGCGTCTGTGATGAATCGGTGTTGTCGCAGCGAAGCTTGAGCACCTTGTTTGAGACTTTTGGTTTTTGTGTGGCACCTGGTGAGTTGATCATTGGTTATCCGGTCGCCGGTGTCGGTAATTCGGTGGCACCGGGCCAGCGGCGTTACAACTACGTTTGGTATCGGCCGACTGCCGATGAAGCGGATTTACAGGCTTTGCAGAGCGACGCCGATGGCCATCATTACCCGCTGGGAATTCCGCCCAACAAAGTCGCCTGGCAACAGGTGGCCAAAGTACGCCAGGCAGCACGCGAGTTGCTGGCGCCGCAGTTCGCCGAGGTGTTGGAAAAAACTGCGCAACCGTTCTTGCAAGCCATTTACGACTGCAGCAGTTCACAAATAGCCTTTGGCCGGGTCGCTTTAATGGGCGATGCCGCTTTTGTGGCGCGACCCCATGTCGGTATGGGTGTGACCAAGGCGGCGCAAGACGCCATGGCATTGACGGACTTGATTGCTCAGCACGGTGCGACTGCGCAAGCGTTGCACGCTTTTGAGCAGCAACGTCTGGCGCCCTCTCGCGCTGCGGTGGACCGAGGCCGGGTACTGGGTGACTTTATGTGCAGCAACAGCAGGAATGACTCGGCAGCGATGGCCCGCACCATGATGCTGGAAACTGCAATTGATTTGAGCGCCACACCGGTGGACCAATGGTTGAAGTTGCCCCGTTCTGAACGCTGATAATTCGACCCATGGAAATTTTTACTTTTTTAATTGATTTCATTCTGCACGTTGACAAGCACTTGGAATCTTTTGTGCAGAACTATGGGCTCTGGGTCTATGCCCTGTTGTTTTTGATTATTTTTGTTGAAACCGGTGTGGTGGTGATGCCGTTTCTCCCGGGTGACTCTTTGTTATTCGTGGTGGGTGCTTTGTGCGGCGTCGGCCTGATGAGTTACCCACTGACGCTGGGCTTGTTGTGGGCAGCGGCGGTTTTGGGTAACCAATGCAACTACACGGTAGGCCGATATTTCGGACCCAAGGTGTTCCAGTGGGAGGATTCGCGCTACTTCAACAAACGCGCGTTTGACCAGGCCCACGCTTTTTATGAGAAATATGGCGGCATCACCATCGTCGCTGCGCGCTTCATGCCGTTCCTGCGCACTTTTGCGCCGTTTGTCGCCGGCGTGGCGCAGATGACGCGTCGCAAGTTCAGCCTCTACGATGTCAGCGGTGGCCTATTGTGGGTCGGCTCCATCGTTACGGCGGGGTATTTTTTCGGCAACTTCCCCTGGGTCAAAGCCCATCTTGACAAGATCATCTGGGCTTTGATCCTGGTACCGGGACTGTTGGTGTTGTTCGGAAGTTGGAAAGCTAAACAGAAGGTTTAAATGACTGCACTTGACCAAGCCATTGCTTTTACCCAGGCCCATGAAATGCCATGGACCCGTGACCCACAGCGTGAGCCCGAGAAATGGGGCATTCACCAGGTCGACACCCCTCCTTGGAACCGTTTGTTCGGACCGGTGCACGAGCGAGGTCCGGTCTCGGGCGTGATTCTGAAAGATGGCAAGGTCTTGCGGCGTTGGGGGGAGCCAGCGCGCGCTGATCACACCTTCAGTGTCGCTAAAACTTACCTGGTCTTGCTGGCTGGGGTCGCCCACGCCCGTGGCCTGTTGCCCGACCCGGAGCAGCCGGTGTGTCAGCGCCTGCCCGGTATCGGTTTTGACAGCGAGCACAACCGAAGCATCAGCTGGACCCATTTGTTCACCCAGACCAGTGAGTGGGAAGGGAGCTGTTTTGGTATCCCAGACCAGGTCGATCGTTACCGTACGCTGGCGTTTGACCCGAAACCGGTCAGTGGCGTCAAGGGCAGTGCACGGCCGCTGCAATCGCCCGGCAGCTATTGGGAATACAACGATGTCCGGATCAATCAGCTGGCGCTGGCCTTGCTCCATCTCTTTCGTCAACCCTTGCCCGAAGTTTTTCAGGAAGCTATTTTGCAACCGTTGGGAGCGGGCTCGAATTTCAGCTGGATCGGATATGAGAATAGCTGGGTTGATCTGCCCGCCACGCAGGGGCAGCCGGCACAACGCCTGCAATCGGTCCCGGGCGGAACGCACTGGGGTGGCGGCGTTTCGATCAGTGCCAACGACCAGGCGCTGATCGGTCAATTGATGCTGCAAGAAGGGCAGTGGGGTGAGCCGGGACAGCAGCGCTCATTGCTGCCGGCCTCTTGGGTTAGGCGCATGAGCCAACCCTGCCAGCTGGCGCCTTTTTATGGCTGGCTCACCTGGCTCAACCCCGAGGGGAAAAACTTCCCCGGTGCCAGTGCGCAAAGTTACTTCATGGTGGGAGCAGGGGGCAACACTGTTTGGATCGACCCGCTAGCGCAGACCGTGGTGGTGTCACGCTGGCTCGACCCGGCGCATTTCCCGGCTTTTGTCGCTCAGATCGCTGCTGCTCTGTAATCTAATTGAGATCAGATTTCAATTCATTGTTGCGCCTAAATTTCCGCGTGTTAGTGTGAGGCTACACACATCAGTTGCGCGCGTAGGTATTGGCTGTGGCCGGAGGATTGGGTGCCCGTTCTCCAGCCCAGGCTCGCGGGCGGTAGTCGGTTCAGTTAAAGATCTTGGCGTCAACACCGTTTTTATCGCACCAGCTGTGTAGCAACCGCGAATCGGGCCTGCGCCCGGACACCCGCACCGCCGGCCTCAACAGCAGTGCTGTCTCGGTAAAAAGGAATCCAAACAGCGAGAGCTGAGCGCCGTTCTGATCCAAGCCAGTGTCAATTTTCGAAGATGAGATTGGGGTGAATGGCGCAGCGGCATCAAGGAGGAGCCCGAAGGGCAGGGGACAGCCGCGGAGCTATTTACCCCGGTCTCAGCAGCGCCAGCACAGGGGAATTAAAACTTTGCTGCGCCCAGCCACGCCGCCCGCCTAGCGCGGGTTCTGGCAAGAAGCCCCATGACCGTTGCAAGCGAAGGTGCTGGCAGGGTTGGTGGCCTGTATTGCAGCAGCTTGCTAAACGCTGCGATTGCGCGCCAGCGGCGGGTTTTTCTCAAAATAAGCGCTGATGCCACGCATCAGTGCATCGGCCAAGCTCTGTTGGTAGGCAGGGCTTTTGAGCTTGGCCTCTTCATCGGGGTTGCTGATGAAAGCGGTTTCGACCAAAACGCTGGGCATGTCGGGCGCTTTGAGTACGGCGAAACCCGCTTGTTCCACCTGGCGCTTGTGCAAGCGCCCCACCTGCGAAATTTCGCTCAACATGGCGCTGCCGAGCTTGATGCTGTCGTTGATTTGTGCGGTCGTGCTCATGTCGAGCAAAACCCTTTGCACATGCGCATCCTTGGCCTTGACGTTGAGACCACCAATCAAATCAGCCTTATTCTCTTTGTCGGCCATCCAGCGCGCCATACTGCTCGACGCTGCGCCCTGACTCAGGGCAAATACACTGGCACCACCAGCCGTTGGGGTGAAAAATGCATCGGCATGAATGCTGACAAACAGATCGGCCTGGACCCGCCTGGCTTTGTCCACTCGCACATGCAGAGGCACAAAAAAATCGGCATCTCGTGTCAGAAAGGCCCGCATGGTCCCGCCTTTGACCCGGCTGCTGTTGATGCGATCACGCAGCAGTTGCGCAACGCTCAGCACCACGTCTTTTTCTCGGGTTCCATGGGGACCCACCGCACCCGGATCTTCGCCGCCGTGACCGGGGTCGAGCGCGACGATGATCAATCGATCGGTTTGGGGCAGCGCAGCTGGGGCACTGGTGGCCGGTGCTGAGGTGACGCTGCCACGTTTGCCGGCTGATTGGGCCATCAGGTCTCCCAGCGGGTCAGGTGTGCCCGCTGGGATGGGCCCCAATTCCTTGAGCCGTTCGGCGATCAAAGCCTCCAAGGGGTCATTCAATTGGCGTGGGTAGAGATCAAACACCAGGCGATGCTGATAACTGGCCACCGGTGCCAAGGTGAAGACTTGGGGTTGCATGGGTTGCTTGAGATCGAGCACCAAGCGCACCACGCCGGGCGCAAATTGGCCAATCCGGATGCCAGCGATATGGGGATCGTCGGGTCGGAGTTTGGCAACCAATTCGCTCAAGGCCGCATTGAGTTCTATGCCTTCGATGTCGACGGCGAGTCGGGGCGGCTCGGGCACAAATTGCTGCTTGAATTTAATTTCGTTACTGGACTCGATGGTGACGCGCGTGTAGTCGGGTGCTGGCCACAGCCTGACAGCCAAAATCGTTGTTCCCCAAGCAATTTGCTGGCGACCCAGCAACAAGACCAGAGCACCAGCGTGCATCAAAGTCCGGCGTTTCATTGAACAATTCCTTGCAACAAGGCTTCTCCGATCGGGGTCTGGGCGCTCAGGCTGACCTGCCGGGATGAGTCGTCGCGTGTTTCGATGTGCAGCACTAAATCGGCATGGGGCAAATGAGAGCCGGCTTTTTCCGGCCACTCTGCCAGTTTGAGACCGGGGCCGGCAAAGATGTCACGAAAACCTGCTTCTTCCCATTCGCGCGGATCATGAAAGCGGTAAAAATCAAAATGCCAGACCTTGAACGCGGGCAGTTCGTACTGTTCCACCACCGCATAGGTCGGACTTTTGATGCGACCGGTCACACCTAAGGCATGCAAAAGATGTCGCACCAGTGTGGTCTTTCCGGCGCCCAGATCGCCTTGCAATTGAATAAAAGCATGGCACAAGTCGGCCTGCTCTGCCAGCGCACAGGCAAATAGGCGGGTCTGCAGTTCAGACTGCCAAACTAAACTTTTTACAATGGGCGGGTGGCTATTCCCCCCTCTCACATCAACAGCGGTCAATTGGTTTCCCTGATTCGGGCTTGGGCCCTGGAACTCGGATTCTCCCAAATTGGCGTCAGTGGTGTCGATCTGAGCTCCGCCGAGCCCGGTTTGGTGGCCTGGCTGGCGCGTGGTTTTCATGGCGAGATGGCTTATATGGCGGCCCATGGCCTGAAACGGGCGCGGCCGGCTGAGCTGGTCAAGGGCACGGTCAGTGTGATCACCGTGCGCATGGATTACCTGCCTAGAAGCACGGCTGCAGCCTGGCAGGGCCTCGAGCTGGACCGACTGGATCGACCCGAAGAAGCCGTGGTGTCGGTTTACGCGCGGGGTCGGGATTACCACAAAGTGTTGCGCGCCCGCTTGCAAAAACTCTGTGATCGAATCACGGGACAGATCGGCGCTTTTGGTTACCGGGGGTTTACTGATTCGGCGCCGGTACTAGAAGCTGAACTGGCAACCCGCAGCGGCCAAGGTTGGCGCGGCAAGCACACCTTGGTGCTCAATCGTGAAGCGGGGTCAATGTTTTTCTTGGGCGAGATTTATGTTGATCTGGAACTGCCCGTTAGCGAGGCTGTGTCCGATCATTGTGGCAGTTGCCAAGCCTGCATCAACATCTGCCCGACCCAGGCCATCGTGGCGCCGTACCAGCTTGATGCCCGGCGCTGTATTTCTTACCTCACGATTGAGCATGCGGGCGCCATTGCGCTGGAGTTGCGCCCCTTGATTGGTAACCGTATTTATGGCTGCGACGATTGCCAATTGATTTGCCCCTGGAATAAGTTTGCCCAGCGCAGTGCGTTGCCCGATTTTGATGAGCGCCAGGGTTTAACAGGGCAGCAATTGGTGGTCCTGATGGGCTGGACTGAAACCGAATTTTTGCATTTCACTGAAGGCAGTCCGATCCGGCGCATTGGCCATGAGCGCTGGTTGCGCAATTTGGCCGTGGCCATGGGCAACGCCTTGCACAGCGCCAATTCTGCTGAGCAGCGCGAACCGGTTGAAAGTGCTTTGCGCGCTCGAAGCCTTCACCCCAGCGCGCTGGTGCGAGAACATGTGGCTTGGGCCCTGACTTGTGGCTGACTTTGAATCGATCCTGATTAAGCCCGGGGGTGATGCTGTGAGTGGATCGCTTTGAGCCGTTCCCGTGCCACATGGGTGTAGATGGTGGTGGTGGAAATATCGGCGTGACCGAGCAACATTTGTACAGCACGTAAATCGGCGCCATGGTTGAGCAGATGGGTGGCAAAAGCGTGGCGCAGCGTGTGCGGTGATAAGGGTGTGTGAATGCCGGCAGCGTGGGCGTGGGTTTTGACAATTTTCCAAAACATGACCCGACTCATGGCGGTTCCGGCTTGGCTGCCGCGGCTGCTGACAAACAAGGCATCGGTTTGCTTGCCCGAGAGCAGATCGCCCCGGGCTTGACCGAGGTAGTTGCTCAGCCAGAGCGCTGCTTGTTCGCCAAAAGGAACCAGTCGTTCCTTGTTGCCTTTGCCGAAAACCCGCAACACATGTTCGGTCAGGCTGATATTGAAAGTCTTCAGACTGACCAGTTCGCTGACGCGCAGACCACTGGCGTACATCAGTTCGAGCATGGTGCGCTCGCGTATGCCAAGCGCAGTGGCCACATCAGGCGCTGCTAACAAAGCTTCGACCTGGGCTTCGCTCAGGGTCTTGGGGGTGCGCAGCCCCTGTTTGGCCGCTTGCAATTTCAACGTCGGATCCGCTGAAATCAGGTGTTCACGCAAAGCCCAGCGGAAATAGCGTTTGAAAACGGTCAGGCGACGGTTCGCCGTGCTGGCTTTGCTGCTGGCGTGTTTGGCGGAAAAATAAGCATTGAGATCGACTTCAGTCGATTCCGTCAAACGGACGCTGCGCTGCAGCAGCCAAGCGGCGTAAAGCGTGAGGTCGCGCCGGTAGGCGCTCAGCGTGTTTTTCGACAGTCCCTGCTCCAGCCAGAGGGCGTCTATGAAGCCATCGATACGGGAGTCAGGTTCTGCCACAAGCGTATGACAGCTTAGCTCAATCGAGTTTGAGTTGGGCGCTGTCAACCACTTTTTTATAGACTTCGAATTCGGCCTTGATTTGCGCTGCAAATTGTTCCGGTGAGTTACCGATCACGATCGACCCGGTGTCTTCAATCCGTTTTCTGACGGCCGGATCTTCCAATGCTTTGCGGGTGGCGGAGTTGATTTTGTCAACGATATCCTTGGGCAGGCCCTTGGGCGCCAAGATGCCGTAATAAGCCATACGGTTCACGGGCTCCAGTCCCACTTCCTTGAATGTCGGAACTTGGGGCATTTGCGCCAGCCGATGTGGAGCTGCCACTACGATCGGAACTAGCTTCTGGGTCTGAATAAAGGGCAGGGTCGAAGGCAGGTTGTCAAAAATAATTGGAACCTGGCCGGCCACCGTGTCGTTGAGTGCTGGGCCCGCGCCACGGTAAGGGATGTGGATGACAAAGGTATGGCTCAAGCTCTTGTAAAGCTCCATCTGCAAATGGCCGATACCGCCAGTGCCCGACGAGGCGTAGGAATATTTCCCAGGCGATTTTTTCAGCTCGGCAACAAAGTCCTTGTAATTTTTGGCCGGGAAGGAAGGGTGAACCGCAATCACATTGGGCGTGGCTGCGATGTTGATGATGGGCGTGAAATCAGTCAGCGGGTTGTAAGGGATCTTGGGATTGATCGCGGGGTTGGCTGCCGTCGTTGAAATGGTGGCCATTCCCAGCGAATAACCATCGGGGGCAGACCTGACCGTCTCCAGGGCACCAATCACACCACCACCACCGGCTTTGTTTTCAATCACTACCACCTGACCCAGGGCTTTGCCCAGGGGCTCAGCGATAACCCGGGCAATGATGTCGGTGGTACCGCCCGGTGCGAACGGCACTTGCAGTTTGATGACCTTGTTGGGATAGGCTTGGGCCAAGACCGAGCCGGTTGTGCTCAGCAGGGTCAAGGCGAAAAGAGTGCGACGTAGCATGTTGAATAGCTTCCTGATGGGAAATAAGGTGCGGAAAATAGACAGTTTCATTCAGGGGATGGTTTATTGGCTCAATAAACCTTTTTTGACATTGCGGTCAACCGGGTTTTCCCCTAAATAAATAGCCAGGATCGCATTATAAAAGTCCACTCCTTGAATCGCGCTGCCCCGGGCGACGTCGTTTTGGCTCAGCGTCGTGCCGCGCTCAGGAACATAGTCAAGCATCAGGGTGTCGCCCACTTTGGCCGTACCAATGCTGTCGATGGCATGTTCGAGCATGCGGATCCGATCGCGTAATGCCAGCATCTGGTCTTCACTCACATTTTTCTGAATCCCAGCGACCATCGATTTCTTGAAATCCTCGGCACTGACATCGCGCAGCAAGCGAATATGCAGGCGTTTGGGCCCGGCGGTGGCGCCAGCTTCCTGCAAATTGCTGGCTTTGCCGTTGAGGTACATCCCGATGACATAGCCCTTGATGAAGAAAACAGAGCGCAAGCCCAGGCCGTTGAGCTTGAGCTCCGTTCCGGCCAGTTGGGTCCTATCTTCAAACCTCAGGCCTTCCAGTGTTGCGGCCAGGGTTGGTGCGGCCAATAGCAAGGCAAGACAAGTCGAAATAATTGGATTTGGTTTTTTCATAAGCGTGCTCCTGGGGTGGCGTGCTCAGGCGGGTTTCAGTCTTTCGTTTTGCGGGAACATGAAACGGCGAGCTTCGTCGTCGAGATCGGCTTTGAACGCGTGGCGAGTCTTGAGCTGCTCGGCTCTTTGGGCCGCGGGTCGGGTGTTAATTTCGTCGAGCAAGCGTTTGATTTGGGGATAGCGTGACCAGGCGGCCTCACCCAGGCCGGTGACCACGGGCAGCATCCTGGCCCAACCCCAGAACGCCATGTCGACGATAGAGTAGCTGTCACCGAGCAGGTAGTGGTTTTGCGCCAGCCGGTTCTCAATCAATTGCCAGTGTCTATGGGCCTCGAAGTCGTAGCGGTTCAAAGCGTATTCCTTGGGCTCGGGTGCGACATTGCGAAAGTGAACCGACTGTCCCGAGAAAGGACCGATACCGGTGGCAATGAACATCAACCAAGACAGCATGGAGGCACGCTGCTGGCCCGCCGTTGCAGCGGGAACAAATCTTTGTTCCCTATCGGCCAAATAGAGCAGAATAGCGTTGCTGTCAAAAACAACGGCATCACCATCGATCAAGGCGGGTACTTTGCCATTGGGGTTGACGGCCAAGAATTCAGGCGAAAACTGTTCTCCTTTGCGGGTGTCAACCGGATGCGCATCAAAAGGTAGACCTAACTCCTCTAGCAGCAAAGCCACTTTCATGGGGTTGGGGGCAGCGTTGTAAAAAAATTGCAGCATGGCGGGGGCTTTCAAGGAGTTAAAAAACAGATCATATTTCACTGGTATTCTCGCCCAGTGAATTACGCTCAACTTCTGTTCCCCGATTTCTCCTTGATTCTGTGTGGCTACCTGCTTTGCCGCTTCACGCCACTCAATCGCTCGGTGTGGGAACAGGTCGAGACCCTGGTCTATTATTTTTTGTTTCCGGTTCTGCTGTTTCATTCGATTGCTAAAAGTCCGCTTGACCTGAGCGCGACATCGGGACTGATGGCAGCCGGGCTGAGCCTGGGTTTATGTGGCATCGCCATGGCCTACGTCATGCCTTACTTGCCCTGGTTTAAATCCCATCTCGATGCCCGGCAATACGCTTGCAGCGCCCAGATCGGATTTCGATTCAACTCCTATATGGGACTGGCCTTGGCCGATCGACTGGTCGGTGCTGAGGGCTTACTGCTGCTGGCAGTTTTGATGGGTGTCTGCATTCCACTGTTCAACATGGCAGCCGTCTGGCCCATGGCGCGCCATGCCAAGCGTGGTTTTCTGAGTGAGTTGGTACGTAACCCCCTCATCATCGGAACGCTCTCGGGTCTGGCCGCCAATTTTCTGGGATTCCAGATTCCGAAATGGGCTGACCCCAGCTTTTCACGCATCGGTGCAGCTTCACTGGCGCTGGGTTTGATGTCCGCCGGAGCCGGGCTGAAGTTTGGCAGCCTGGCCAGTGCCCGGATGTTGGCGTTGACCCTGTTGTCGATTCGTCATTTTTTCTTGCCCTTGCTGGCTTTTGCTTTGTCCCGCTGGTACGGACTGTCGCCGGTACAAACCACGGTGTTGATGGCCTTCTCGGCCTTGCCCACGGCACCGAGCGCTTATGTGCTGGCAGCTCGCATGGGCTATGACGGCGCTTTTGTTGCCGGCCTGGTGACCCTGTCCACCTTGCTGGGCATGTTGAGCTTGCCGTTTGCTCTGGGTTTCCTGCAATAGCGCTGGCGCTGCTCGGGTCCTGGATAATCAGCCCATGGTCGATTTGCGTGAACAGTGCCAGCTGCTGCTGGCGATTGCCGACCCTGTGGCAAAAGCCCAGGGCGTTCAGGCTCTGGATTTGCAGGGGGCACTAAACCGGCAAAAGTTCATCGTCGAAGTTTGCGGGATTCCGGGTCGCCCCGAGCGGCCTTTGTTGGTGCCGCATCACCAAATTAAGCCTGAAGCTTTGACCACAGCGCGCGGTCATGCGGCACTGGTTCACTCCATTGTTCACATCGAAAAAAATGCAATTGACTTGGCGCTCGATATTTGTTGGCGCTTTGCTGGCATGCCAGAGAACTTTTATCGTGACTGGTTGCAGGTGGCACGTGAAGAAGCGTATCACTTCAGTCTGTTGCGCGAACACTTGGAGTTGCTAGGTTTTGGCTATGGTGATTTTTTGGCCCACGATGGTTTGTGGGCCATGGTGGAGCGCACACGCAACGATGTGCTGGCCCGGGTGGCGCTGGTGCCGCGCACGCTGGAAGCGCGTGGGCTGGATGCATCGCCCGCAGTCAGGACCAAGCTGGTGTCGATTGGCGACCAGCGCGGCGCCGACATCCTCGATATTATTTTGCGCGATGAAATCGGCCACGTGGCTATTGGCAACCGCTGGTATGGCTGGTTGTGTGAACAGCGCGGGATTGATCCGATTCAAACCTATGCGGAACTGGCGCGCAAGCACCAGGCACCCAAACTCAGAGGTCCGTTCAATTGGGCGGCACGACGCTCAGCCGGGTTCAGTGAAAAAGAACTCGAAGCCCTGGCCTGAGTTCGGCGTCCTGGGCGCTGGTCTTTACAATTCATCTCTTACTTGATATGGGATGAGCAATACGGGATGAACTATGGCGATTTATGAACTCGATGGCAAAGCTCCCGATGTGGCAGCCAGTGCTTGGGTGGCTGACAGCGCCCAGGTGATCGGCGATGTAGCTCTGGCAGCCGGTGTCAGCATCTGGTTTGGCACGGTGATTCGGGGCGATTCAGAGAAAATTTGCATTGGTGCGGGCTCCAATGTGCAGGACGCCAGCGTGTTGCACGCCGACCCGGGTGTGCCGCTGACTTTGGGTGAGAACGTGTCGGTCGGCCATCAGGTCATGTTGCACGGCTGCACGGTGGGCGACGGAACATTGATTGGCATCGGATCGATCATTCTCAACCGCGCCAAAATTGGCAAGAACTGCCTGGTAGGTGCTGGCTCGCTGGTGACCGAGGGCAAGGAGTTTCCTGATGGTTCGATGATCTTGGGGCGACCGGCCAAAGTAGTGCGCGAATTGAGTGCAGAAGAGATCGCCGGCTTGCAGCGCATTGCGCTGCATTACCAGGACAACGCCATACGTTTTAGAACAGGTTTGAGTCGTGTCTGAACTGCATCAATTTATTTTTGAGGGTTTGCCCGTGCGCGGCGCTTTGGTCAGGCTGACTGACTCATGGCAAGAGATTCTTCGACGTCGAGCCTCAAACCCAGCCAGCGCACCTTACCCCAGTGCTGTGCAAAACATGTTGGGTCAGATGACCGCTGCTGCCGTGCTGATGCAAGCCAACATCAAATTCAACGGTGCTCTGATTTTGCAGATATTTGGCGATGGCCCGGTGAAGTTGGCCGTGGCGGAAGTACAAGCTGATTTGAGCCTGCGTGCCACGGCGACCGTGCTCGGCGAGGTGGCCAGTGATGCCAGTTTGGCCCAGATGGTCAATCAGAATGGGGATGGACGTTGTGCCATCACACTAGACCCCAAGGATAGATTGCCGGGTCAGCAGCCTTACCAAGGCGTGGTGCCCTTGCTTGATCAAGCTGGGGGACAACATTTGGGACCGATGCTGCAGCATTACATGCGGCAAAGTGAACAACTCGAAACTTGCCTGGTGCTCGCGGCCAGCGACACCATGGCCGCCGGCCTGCTGATCCAGCGCTTGCCGCTGCAAGGCGCAGGCAATATCGCGCAGGACTATCTGAGCCAAGCCGAAGAGCTTGAGGAGCACTATCTACGGATCGCCACGCTGGCCTCCAGTTTGAAGGCCGAAGAGTTGTTGTCGCTGGATGCCGACACGGTATTGCGACGACTGTTCTGGGAAGAGAAAATTGTCCGCTTCAGTCCGCAAGCCAGCGAGCGCTCCCCCCGATTTTCCTGCAGTTGCAGCCGTGAACGGGTGGGAAAAATGATTCTGGGTCTGGGCTTGCAAGAAAGCCAAGAGATCCTTGCCGAGCGTGGAGAAATCGAAGTGGGTTGCGAATTTTGCGGCTTGCAATACCGGTTTGATACAGTGGATGCGGCCCAGATTTTTCAGGCGGATCGCAGCCAACCCGCCAGTAAGCTGATTCAATAAAACGGTTGGGGTCCGGGGATGGCGAGTTTGTCGGTGAAGAGCTTGTGTTCGCAAGCCGAATCACTGCATTTGTCGCAAACCCAGACCCAGTCGGTTTTCGCAGCAGCGTCAGCAGGGGGTAATTTCAGGCGGTGCTGGATGATTTTGAGTGCGTTGGCACTGCGCTGCGGGCCAAGGCCATAGACCACGTGGAAGGTCATGCTCTGGTTGTTCAGCAGCTCGCGCAGTTGCGAATCCATGGCTTGCTGCTGGGTCGATTCGTTACTTGGGCTTGGCAGATCCAGGCCGCAGAGCAGGGTGATGGACTCAGTGACAGGGCCAATGGCCCCGTCCTGGTGGCGGCGGCACCAGTCCTGGGGATTGTCTAAGACCACGCTGAAATCGAGATGCAGTTCGTGCAACTGCTGCTGAAGTTCTGCCGCCAGCCGCGATTTCCCGCTACCGGGTGCGCCCAGAATGCCAATTCTCACTTGGCGATGTGAACGTAGATTTCGTTGGTCTTGACCATACCCAACTCCAGTCGTGCTCTTTCTTCGACCATTTCCAGTCCCACTTTGAGGTCTTGTACTTCGGACATCAAGCGTTGATTGGCCAATTGAGCCTGCTCGTTTTTTTGTTTTTGTATCTGGAGTTGATTGCGCATTTGGGTCACGCTTGACAGGCTGCCGCGGCCCAATAGGAGTTGGGCCAGCAGCACCAAAAGCAGGGCGATCAGGGCCAGCGGGACAATGTGGCGACTCATGGTCAGCGCTAAGCCTTACCGAGTCGTGAGTTGTTCACGGCGCAATCAACGCAGGTTGTAGAACGCCGATCGACCAGGGTAACTGGCGATGTCACCCAGATCTTCTTCGATTCGCAGCAGCTGGTTGTATTTGGCCATGCGATCTGAACGCGACAGCGAACCGGTTTTGATTTGACCGGCATTGGAGCCGACGGCAATGTCAGCGATGGTGCTGTCCTCGGTTTCACCGGATCGGTGTGAAATCACGGCGGTATAACCGGCACGTTTGGCCATTTCGATGGCCGCAAAGGTTTCGGTTAAGGTGCCGATCTGGTTGATCTTGATCAGGATCGAATTGGCAATTTTCTTGTCGATGCCTTCTTTCAGGATCTTGGTGTTAGTGACAAACAAATCGTCGCCCACCAGTTGCACCTTCTGGCCCAGGCGCTCAGTCAGGATTTTCCAACCATCCCAGTCGTTTTCAGCCATGCCGTCTTCGATACTGATGATAGGGTACTTGTCGACCCAGGTAGCCAGAATATGGGTCCACTCTTCAGACGACAGAACCAAACCTTCGCCATCGAGGTGGTAGGCCTTGACGCCGTCGGGGCCGTCTTTGTAGAACTCACTGGCAGCGCAATCCAGACCCAGGGCGATTTGTTCGCCTGCGGTATAACCGGCTGCGTCAATGGCTTGCAGAATCAACTGAATGGCCGCCTCATGGCTGGGGACATTGGGGGCGAAACCACCTTCATCACCCACGGCTACGCTCATGCCTTTGTCGTGCAGAATTTTTTTCAATGTATGAAACACTTCAGCGCCCCAGCGAACTGCTTCGCGAAAGCTCGGTGCGCCTACCGGAATGATCATCAGTTCCTGTAAATCGAGGTTGTTGTTGGCGTGCGCACCGCCATTGACCACGTTCATCATCGGAACCGGCATTTGCATGCCGCCCATGCCGCCGAAATAGCGGTACAGGGGAAGACCGGATTCTTCAGCAGCAGCGCGAGCCACGGCCATCGATACTGCCAGCATGGCATTGGCGCCGAGGCGGGACTTGTCGGGCGTCCCGTCTAAATCAATCAGCGTCTTGTCCAAAAATGCCTGCTCCGACGCATCAAGGCCGAGGATGGCTTCTGAAATGTCGGTGTTGATGTTTTCAACCGCTTTGAGAACACCTTTGCCAAGGTAGCGGCTCGGATCGCCATCACGCAATTCAATGGCTTCACGTGATCCGGTCGATGCACCGGAAGGAACGGCCGCCCGACCCATGGTGCCCGACTCCAGCAACACATCACATTCAACCGTGGGGTTGCCGCGTGAATCCAAAATTTCTCTACCGACGATGTCAACAATGGCGCTCATTACTGCTCTTTCAAAATGGAATTATTCAAAGTTGTTTTCAAGAAACGGGGTCTTTTTCACCACTTGGTCCAGCGCCACCAGCGTTTCCAGCAGGGCTTTCATGTGCTTGAGTGGCACGGCGTTGGGTCCGTCACTCAAGGCCTCAGCCGGGTTGGGGTGGGTTTCCATGAACAGGCCGGCCACGCCGGCAGCGACTGCCGCGCGGGCCAGCACCGGAACCATTTCGCGCTGACCGCCGCTGCTGGTGCCTTGTCCGCCGGGTAACTGCACGGAGTGGGTGGCATCAAATACCACTGGCGCTGCGGTTTCACGCATGATGGCTAGCGAGCGCATGTCGCTCACCAGGTTGTTGTATCCAAAGCTGACGCCACGTTCGCAGGCCATGAAGTTGTCTTCATTCAGTCCTTTGGCGCGGGCTGCAGCGCGGGCTTTGGCGATCACGTTCTTCATGTCGCCAGGCGCTAAAAACTGGCCTTTTTTGATGTTGACCGGTTTGCCCGATTGGGCCACGGCCTGAATGAAATCGGTCTGGCGGCACAGGAAAGCAGGGGTTTGCAAGACATCGACCACCGCGCAGACCTGGGCGATTTGGTCAATGTCGTGGATGTCGGTCAGCACCGGCACATTCAGTTCGCGCTTGACCTTGGCCAAAATCTCCAGCCCCTTATCGATGCCGGGACCGCGAAAGGTGTTGCCACTGGATCGGTTGGCTTTGTCAAAACTACTTTTGAAAATAAAGGGGATGGCCAAGCTGGTACAGATTTCCTTGAGGGTGCCCGCCGTATCCATTTGCAACTGCTCAGACTCGATCACGCAGGGTCCGGCGATGAGGAAAATTCGATGTTCAAGACCGATGTCGAAGCCACAGAGTTTCATGCTGCCACCTTCAGGGTTTTGCCAGTGCCTTGATGGTCCAGTGCTGCCTTGATGAAGGCATTGAACAGCGGGTGGCCGTTCCACGGCGTTGACTTGAATTCAGGATGGAATTGAACGCCGATGAACCAAGGGTGAACACTGGCCGGCAACTCAACAATCTCGGTCAGCTGTTCGCGTTGCGTCAGCGCCGAAATCACCAAGCCGGCTTGGCGCAAGGTGTCTAGGTAGTTCACATTGGCCTCGAAGCGGTGCCGATGGCGCTCGGTCACTACATCGCCATAAATCTGGTGGGCCAAGGTGCCCGGACAGATGTCCGAGCTTTGTGCGCCCAGTCGCATGGTGCCGCCGAGATCCGAATTTTCGTTGCGAGTTTTGATGCTGCCGTCGGCATCTTTCCATTCCGTGATCAGCGCAATCACCGGATTCGGTGTGTCGGGTTCGAACTCGGTGCTGTTGGCATCGCTCAGCCCCGCCACATTTCTGGCGAACTCAATGGTGGCTACTTGCATGCCAAGGCAAATGCCCAGGTAGGGAATCTTGTTCTCACGGACAAACCTGGCCGCACAGATCTTGCCTTCAATCCCGCGTTTGCCAAAGCCCCCGGGTACCAGAACAGCGTCGTATTTAGCCAGCTGGGAAGAATTCTGGGGGGTGATGGTTTCGCTGTCGATGTAATCGATTTTGACGCGGGTCTGGTTCTTCATTCCAGCATGGCGAATCGCTTCGTTCAGTGATTTATAGCTGTCACTCAAATCCACATACTTGCCGACCATGGCAATCGTAATTTCCGATTGAGGATGCTGGGTGGCATAAACCAGATCGTCCCAGCGTTTGAGATTGGCCGGCGGTGTGTTGAGTCTGAGCTTGTCGCAGATCAGGCCGTCCAGACCCTGCTCGTGCAGCATGCGCGGCACTTTGTAAATGATGTCGACGTCCCACATCGAAATCACGCCCCATTCAGGAACGTTGGAGAACAAAGAGATTTTGGCGCGCTCCTCGTCGGGGATCGGTCGATCGGCGCGACACAGCAGAGCGTCGGCCTGAATACCGATTTCGCGCAATTGTTTGGCCGTGTGCTGGGTAGGTTTGGTTTTGAGTTCGCCAGCCGCAGCGATCCACGGCACATAGCTTAGGTGAACAAAAGCGCTGCTGTTGGGTCCCAGTTTGAGGCTCATTTGGCGCACGGCTTCTAGGAAGGGCAAGGACTCAATGTCGCCCACCGTGCCACCAATCTCGACAATGGCGACATCAACCGCTTCGGGCGTTTCAAAACCAGCGCCGCGTTTGATGAATTCCTGAATCTCGTTGGTGACGTGAGGAATGACCTGAACCGTCTTGCCCAGGTAATCGCCACGGCGTTCTTTTTCAAGAACACTTTTGTAAATTTGACCGGTGGTGAAGTTGTTGGCTTTGCGCATCCGTGTTTCAACGAAGCGCTCATAGTGGCCCAGATCAAGATCGGTTTCTGCGCCGTCGTCAGTCACAAACACCTCGCCGTGCTGAAACGGTGACATGGTCCCCGGATCGACGTTGAGATAGGGGTCGAGCTTGATCAAAGTGACTTTGAGGCCCCGCGATTCTAGGATCGCTGCTAAGGAGGCTGAGGCGATTCCCTTTCCAAGGGAGGACACCACACCGCCGGTGACGAAGACAAATTTGGTCATGTCAGAGTGAGCTGGTAATAGCCCAATGGGGTGGAAATGCCGATTATAAAGGTCTGATACATTGCCCCCATGAATGAACTTGAGGGAAAACACATTGTTTTGGGGCTGACTGGCGGTATCGCTTGCTACAAGGCGGCCGAGTTGTGTCGCGCCCTGATCAAGGCGGGGGCCACGGTGCAGGTGGTGATGACCGAGGCCGCAGCACAATTCATGACGCCAGTGACCATGCAGGCGCTGAGCAATCGGCCAGTCTATAGCTCTCAGTGGGATGCGCGTGAAGACAACAACATGGCGCATATCAATCTAAGTCGGCAAGCCGATGCGATTCTGATTGCGCCTTGCAGTGCTGATTTCATGTCCAAGTTGCTGCATGGTCGCGCCGATGAACTGCTCAGTCTGATGTGTTTGGCACGTCCGATTGCGACCGTGCCCTTGCTGCTGGCCCCGGCAATGAACCGTGAAATGTGGGCCCACCCAGCGACCCAACGCAATCTGGCGCAACTTACGGCCGATGGTGCAACGGTATTTGACGTGGGGTCGGGCGATCAAGCGTGTGGTGAAACGGGCGACGGTCGCATGCTCGAGCCCGAGGAACTGCTGGAAGAATTGATCGCTTTTTTCCAACCCAAAGTCCTGCGTGGGCAACATGTCTGGGTGACGGCAGGCCCGACTTACGAGGCGATGGACCCGGTGCGCGGTATTACCAACCTGTCCAGCGGAAAAATGGGTTTTGCCATTGCACGCGCTGCCCGTGAGGCCGGTGCCCGTGTGACGCTGGTGGCTGGGCCGGTCCATCTGCCCACACCGCGCGGTGTCGTTCGTATCAACGTGGTTTCAGCCCAAAATATGCTGGAAGCCGTGGAGCCGTGTGCGCAGGAAGCCACTGTTTTTATCGCAACTGCAGCAGTGGCTGACTGGCGACCCGCCACCTTGGCCAGCAGGAAAATCAAAAAAGACGGCAGTGCCACCGCCCCCGTGATGGCCTTTGCCGAGAACCCGGACATTCTGGCCAGCGTGGCCCAGTCCGCGCGGGCGCAAAGTGGTCAACTGTATTGCGTGGGTTTTGCCGCCGAGAGTCACGACTTGGCCGAAAACACCCACGCCAAACGCCTGCGTAAAGATGTGCCTTTGCTGGTCGGTAATATCGGCCCGGCTACTTTCGGGCAAGACGACAACGCGTTGTTGCTGGTGGATGAGCATGGTGCGACCGAGCTGCCCCGCAACAGCAAACTCGCTTTGGCGCGCCAACTGGTAGTAGAGATAGCCGAACGAAAAAAATGATGAACATTGACGTCAAAATCATCGATCCGCGCATGGCCGATCAGTTGCCGAGCTACGCCACGCCTGGCAGCGCTGGTCTGGATTTGAGGGCCTGCTTGGACCAAGCGCTGACCTTGCAACCCAATGCCTGGAAGCTGGTGCCCACCGGGATTGCGATTTATTTGCAAGATCCGGGTTTTGCCGCCATGATCCTGCCGCGCTCCGGTCTGGGCCACAAGCACGGCATTGTGCTGGGTAATTTGGTAGGCCTCATTGATTCGGATTACCAGGGCCAACTGATGGTCAGTGCTTGGAATCGCAGCGATGTGGCATTCACCATCGAACCGATGGAGCGGATCGCCCAACTGGTGATCGTGCCCGTGGTGCAAGCTCAGTTCAATGTGGTGAACGAATTTCCGGCCAGCAAGCGTGGCGAAGGCGGTTACGGCTCGACCGGAAAAGCCTGACAGCTGGAGTTCTGGCTACGAACTCAGCCGCTGTGGCGGTTTTAGTGCAGGCTGTCGCTGCCCGGTGCAGTACTGTGCAGCGGAACCACCCTGAAAAAACCGGTTCCGGCCGAGCCTTTCGCGATTTCATCCTCGCTGGCTTGACGTACCGAATGCACTTTCAGGCTCAGGCGTATCGCTATTCCGGCCAGGGGGTGATTGCCGTCGAGAACCACGTGATCGGGATAAATGTCGGTGACCGTGTACAGGGCGTCTTTAGGCGCCAAAGCGTTGCAACCGGCGGGCAGAGCGCTGCCCTCAAAAGTCAGGCCTTCTTCCAGATCGGCCGGAAACAAGGATCGGGGTTCCAAAAAGAGCAGCTGGTCATTGAAATCACCAAAAGCTTCCTCAGGCTCGAGTTGCAGGGCAACGCTGGCACCGGCTTCGTGGCCCATCAAGGCTTCTTCGATTTTTTTAAAAAGATCATCGCCACCCATCAGAAACTCAACGGGTTCATCCAAAATGTCGAGTTCTTCGCCCAGCGTGTCCTTGAGCGTCCAGGTCAAAGCGACCACACAATGTTGAGAAATTTCCATGGGAGAATTGTCGCAGAATGGATATTGACCAAGCATTACCCCTGCTGGGCGGGCTGAGCCCCCAGCAATTCATGAAACGCCACTGGCAGAAAAAGCCCTTGTTGGTGCGCCAGGCCGTTGCCGATTTCAGCCCCTTGCTCAGTCGCAGTGACTTGTTTGAGCTGGCTTCGCGCGACGGAGTCGAGTCGAGACTGCTACAACAACCAAGCGGGGCTGTTCCTTGGCGAATGAAGCACGGCCCAGTGGCTCGGCGCAGCTTGCCGAGCTTGAAGCAGGCGGGTTGGACTTTGTTGGTGCAAGGGGTTGATTTGCACCACGACGGTGTACACCAGTTGTTACAGAAATTTCGTTTTGTTCCAGATGCCAGGCTCGATGATTTAATGATCAGCTATGCATCCGATGGGGGCGGGGTAGGGCCGCACTTTGACAGCTACGACGTATTCCTTTTGCAAGCCCATGGCCAGCGCCGTTGGCGCATTGGCCGCCAGAAGGACTTGAGTTTGCAAGCTGATGTGCCACTCAAAATCCTGGAAAATTTTGAACCGGAACAGGAGTTTGTGTTGGAGCCGGGTGACATGTTGTACCTGCCGCCGCGTTATGCCCATGAGGGCGTGGCCTTGGGCGAGTGCATGACGTATTCGATTGGTTTTCGTGCCCCGCGCCAAGCCGAGCTGGCGCGAGAGTTATTGCAGCGGTTGGCCGAAGAGGCGCAGGACGAATCAGCTTCCAAGCTGTACCGTGATCCGTTACAAGCGGCGGTGTCGGGCTCAGCCGGAATTCCGCAACAGCTGGAAAAATTTGCACGCGAGGCTTTGCAATCGGTATTGGAAAACCCACAGGCCTTGCCCTTGGCTTTGGGGGAGTACCTGACTGAGCCCAAATCAAATGTTTGGTTTGAGGAAGGCAGCGCGCCTGCTACCAGGCTGGGCGTGGTGTTGGATCGCCGCAGCCGCATGATGTATGACGACAGCTACATTTTCATCAATGGCGAAGGTTTTCGCGCCAGTGGTCGCGATGCCATGCTGTTGCGCAAGCTGGCCGATCAGCGTCAAATCCATGCCTCAGATTGCGCAGACTTGGGAGCTCAGGCGTTTGCGGTTTTGAGTGCGTGGTGCGAAGCGGGATGGGTCCATCCGCGCGGTTAAAACAGGGCCTGGGGTTTCACCCTATAATTCGGCGCTGAGCAAGGCGAGAATGAATCGTATTGCTTGGTCAACGCAGGTTTCTGTGCTGACAAATTCCGGAAATTGTTTCACTTCACAAGGTATTTCAAATGAATAAATCTCTCGTTTTGGCCGCTGTTATCGCTGCCGCTGCTCTGGCCGCTTGTGGCAAAAAAGAAGAGCCGGCTCCTGCTCCCGCTCCAGCACCTGCTGCCGCACCTGCGCCAGCTGCTGCGCCTGCTGATGCTGCTGCCCCCGCCGCCGCTGCACCTGCTGCTGCTCCGGCCGCTGCACCTGCCGCTCCTGCTGCAAAGTAATTTGCAGTTCAGCGCAGTCAGGACTTCAGGGTCCTGAAGCAAAAAAGCCACCTTGAGGTGGCTTTTTTTATGGCTCACGCAAGTGAGTGAATGGGGTATGGGGGTCTCTAGGCTACGGCTTCAGTGCCCAGTCGTTGAAGAGACTGTGGGCTGCGCCGAACGCCCCGCGGTACCCCATCGTCACCAGCAGTTTGCCGGTCTCCGGATTCATGCCGATCATCTGCCCGCCGTGGCCGTACATCCACGGCTTGCCATTGACATCGACAGGGAACTGATAGCCGTACGCGGGCGTAATGCGCGACTGCCTGGATATTTTTTTCGAGCCCGCAGCCTTGAGATATGCGGCCATGCAACCATCGCCCGCCCTGCCGGACAGCTGATCCATGGCGTACTGTCCGATGCGCGCAAAATCGCGCGTAATGAGGTTCATGCCATACGCCGCGATCGCCGAGCCTTTATGGTCGGATTGCCAGCGAGCCGGCGCCTCCGCGCCGGCCTTCTGCCATACCGTGACTTCGAACCAGCGTGGGAGAGATATCCCGGTTGCCTCCTCGATGACCTTCCCCAGTGCCTCGGTGTCGAGGTTGTTGTAGGCATAGCGCTCCCCAGCCTTGACCGGACTGCCGAAAATACTGTGCTGGCTGCCGTACTTGCGGATCAGGTCCAGGATCGTCAACTCGCCCTTGGTCATCCTGCCCAAGTCCTCATACGAATGGACACCATCAGAATCGCCCGGGTCAAGCGCGCCGCTCGCCATCTTGAGCAGGTTCGCCACGCTCGATCGACCGTACGCCGTATCCCGCAGCGAAGGCGCATAGCTTTGCGCGATTTCATCCAGATCGCGGATCTTGCCTGCGCACAGGGCTTCGCCTATCGCAAGCGAAGTCATCGATTTGCTCGCCGACATCGTCAACAGCTTCGATGCCGCACCGGCATCGTTGGCGTAACCCTCGAAGACGATCTGGCCGTCCTGCATCAGGATCAGGGAAAACGCATGGCCGTTGCCGAGGAAATCCTTGGCCTGGCGCAGGATTCCCGGGTCGACCTTCTCGCGCGGGTACTCGGGAAGAGCGCGCACGGTCTTGGCGGGAGCCAGATCGGCATAGGTCCTGCCCGGCAGGTTCGATGCCTGAAGATACAGCTTTGCCGGAAAGTGGTCGGCAAATCCGGGCGTCGATACGACGAGCAGCAGCCCAAAGAAGATGGTGCGCGGGCCTGCTATGGGATTTCTCGCTGGTTTCGCTGTAACGCTCTCGCTGTAACGTGGCGGACTAAAAACCGATGTCACCCAATTTAAACCGGTTGTCTTCATTTGTTTGCCTTGTGAATTTAATTCACTGGGTATGTCTGGAAAACCCAGCTATTCCTTAGGGTATAGGCCCTGAACCGTTTTGATTTTCGTGTAACAAGCGAGGCCTGAACATCCCCTGTATATGGGATGGGGTTGCGGCCCCAATTGGACTCATGTGTCAGCCATGGTTCACCTTGCCATGACGTACGGCAAACGCCAGACCCCGGGTAAAACCACGCTGGTTAATCAGCTTATTGGCAATTCAAAAAGCTCAAGGTCGGCATCCGGTCTAAGCTGGAAAACCCGGTGCGGGTGATCCAGCAGCGGTTTGGTTATCGCAAGACTTGCTACAAAAAGCTGGTCAAGAGCACGGTTCAGTTTCCGGTCGCCTCCCTTGATTTGAATCTTGCCCTGTTTGCCCTACGTTATTCGGAGGTGTCTTGTGTCAGACCCATCCGGCTTTTACTTAAGGTCTTCAGCCAGCACCTTGACAATACGCTGGGCATTTTCAGATGGCGCGGGCTTGCCGTCGCTGTCAAGAATCGAGATCGTCGTGGCCTCAGCTTGGCTGCGCAGAACGATGCGGTATTTCAGTAGCCCACTGGCAGTGGGGCTGCTGCTGAACAGTTTGCTAAAGAAACCCGGTTCGCTCTTGTCGACATTGGGTGCGACATAACGCACAAAATAAACTCCTTGCGCCCGATCACGGTCTTCTACTGTGAAGCCGGTGCGGTCCAGTGACAGGCCGACACGACGCCAGGCCCGATCAAATCCCTCGTCGATTTGCAGCATAGGCTGGCCGCTGACGCTGGTGATGCGTGAAATCGTTTTGCTGGCGCTTGGCGCAACCAGAGACTTGGACTGCTCTAGTGACATACCTAGTTTGAGCATCAAGCGCCGTAAAAACTCGACTTCGAGTTCGGGGTCGACCGCTCGAGGTTGCCACACGGTCTTGTCTTTGGCGGCACTGGTATAGACCTCGGCCATGCCACGGTGGCTGATGTAGATTTCGGTGCCGCCACTGGCGTTGCGCTCCAGTCGGGTACGAAATTTGTCGCGCTCACCGGTGGAGTACAGCCCATCGAGCAGCTTACCCAGGGTATTGCGAATGAAATCCTGTGGAATCTTGGCTCTATTTTCAGCCCAGTCGGTTTCCATGATGCCCAGATTGGCTTGGTCTAGCGTCAGCAGAAAACCATTCTCCTGCCAGAAGTCTTTCACCGGAGCCCAGAGCTGGTCGCTAGACCGGTTGATCACCAGCCAGCGTTGGTTGCCTGCGCGCTCGATGCGCACATCGCCAATGCTATTCACGGCCGTCATCGTGCCTACTGCGGAAGCTTGTCCCGCACTGTAAGCAGAGGCGCTCACTGGTGCACCAGGTGTGGCGTAACGGTTGTCTTTGGAGAGCTGGGTTAAGTCGGGCGGGACGTCGAGCGATGGCGCTTTGCCCGCGCTTTTGTAGTTGATTTTTTCACTCTCCAAAACGGTGCAGGCCGACAAGCCCAGGGCGCAGCCCAGTAAAGTGACTTTGAAAAAGTAGTTCACGAAAAAATCCCTGGTAACAAAAGTGAGGGGTAAAAACGGGGTCGAAAATCGACTTAAATCAGGCCGACGGACTGCAAAGTGGCTTGCAGCACACCTTGGTTGCCTGGGCTCAAAGGGGTCATGGGCAAGCGCAGTGTGTCCGCGCACAAGCCCATGCGCGCCATGGCCCACTTTACCGGAATGGGGTTGGGTTCGATAAAGAGATTTTTGTGCAGCGGCAACAGTTTCATCTGGATCTCCATGGCGCGTTGCACCTGTCCCGCCATGGCAGCAACGCAGAGTTCGTGCATCAGCCGCGGCGCAACGTTGGCGCTGACGCTCACATTGCCCTGGCCGCCGCACAGCATCAAAGCCACGGCAGTCGGGTCATCGCCAGAGTAAACGGCAAAACCTTGGGGGACTTCACGGATCAACCACTGGGCGCGTTCGATATTGCCGGTGGCTTCCTTGATACCGAAAATGCCCGGGACTTGAGCCAGGCGCAGCACCGTGTCGTGTGCCATATCGGCCACAGTACGGCCTGGGACGTTGTACAGCACCATGGGCAGATCAACCGCTTCGGCAATCGATTTGAAATGCTGGTACTGTCCTTCTTGCGTTGGCTTGTTGTAGTAGGGAACAACCTGCAGCTGGCAATTGGCACCGACTTCTTTGGCAAATCGGGTCAACTCGATCGCTTCAGCTGTTGAATTGGCACCACAACCGGCCATGATCGGCACGCGACCTCTGGCTTGCTCGACCGAAGTCCGAATGATTTCGCAATGTTCCTGGACGTTGACCGTGGGCGATTCACCGGTAGTGCCGACTACGCCTATGCAATCGGTCCCTTCAGCAATATGCCAATCGATCAATTTTCGCAAAGTTGGGTAATCGACGCTGCCATCGGGCAACATGGGGGTAACCAGCGCGACGATGCTGCCAGAAATGGAGCTGCTTGTGTTTGTCATGGCCGAACAATAAAACGGTAATGTCGCATTTT
The DNA here is from genome assembly GCA_049296795.1 of Burkholderiaceae bacterium. Classification (GTDB taxonomy): domain Bacteria; phylum Pseudomonadota; class Gammaproteobacteria; order Burkholderiales; family Burkholderiaceae_C; genus CAXNKH01. The sequence continues at coordinate 143,727 of JBAQTC010000002.1, read as the reverse complement.
AACTAGAGCCGGTAACGCACTGGCGCGGCATCGGTCAACGCCGGATTCGGGCGTACCGCAACCAGTCGTTGTACAAAGCGTTCAGGTTGCTCCAAAAATCCCTGCTCAAAAGCAAGCACTTCAAGATCGGGGAAAGCACTGAGCAGTTCGGACTGGCGCAGCAAAAAATCTGCACGTGATGGTTTACCTACGGTTTCATTGCCCTGGCTAAAGGTCTCATAAATCAGGATGCCACCGGGCGCGAGACTTTGTGCCAGCACAGGGAACAAGGCGCGCCAGAGGTAATTGGTCACCACCACCGCGTCAAACAACTGCGCATGGCCGCCTGCCACCAAAGGCCAGGGCGCATTTTCAATGTCGGCCAGCACGGTTTGGCCCCAGTTGGCTGCGGTTGTGAGGGCTTCGGCGCTGCGATCTATTCCGAGCACCGGGTGACCTTGCTGGGCAAACCACTGCATATGACGTCCATTGCCGCAGGCAATGTCGAGTACCTTGCCTTTGGGCGCGACCAGATGGCCCCAGCGCTTGACCCAGGTTGAAGCCGCCAGCTGAGCGTGGTTCGCGGGGATCAAAAGCAGGTCCAGATTTGATCGGCCAGGCTGAGCAGGAATTCAGGACGGGTGTACAGTGCAAAAACCGCCAGCAAGACCAGTACGGCAAGGCCGTAAGTCAGGGCAAGATGGCGTTTTTGCATATCAGGCCGCCACAGGTGCGCGCAGTCTGGCGATGGCAGCTTCTTTGATTGGCAGGTTCACAGCGGCTGCAAACAGGCCAAGGGCAATCGCGATGTGCCAAACCAGGTCGTAACTGCCCGTTTTGTCATACAGAAAGCCGCCGAGCCAAACGCCCATGAAGGAGCCGATTTGGTGACTGAAGAAAACAAAACCGCTGAGCATCGACATATGGGCCACGCCGAAAATTTGCGCGACGGTGGCATTGGTTGGCGGTACGGTGGACAGCCACAGCAGGCCCATGACGCTGGAGAAAATATAGACCGAACTGGGTGTCAAAGGCGCCAGCAAGAAAATAACGATCGTCACCGAGCGGGCAAAGTAGATAAAAGCCAGAATATTTTTCTTCAACATTTTCTGGCCCAGCAGCCCTGCGCCATAAGTGCCAAAGACATTGAACAAACCAATCAAAGCCAGGGCGTAGCTGGCGACTTGGGGCGACAGGCCGTGATCCTTGAGGTAGCTCGGCATGTGGACTGCAATGAACACCACTTGGAAACCGCAAACAAAATAACCGGCAGTCAATAACTGAAAACTGGGGTACTTAATCGCTTCTCTGAAAGCTTGAGTGATGGTCTGTTCGCGTTCAAAGCTGCTGCCTCCTGCAAAACCGGGTTCGCGCAGGCCCCAGGCCAAAGGGATCATCAGCAGGGTTGCCAGACCCAGGGCCATTAAAGCGGTTTGCCAGCCGAAGTTACTGATCAGAAAGCCTTCGGTAGGAACCATCAAAAACTGGCCAAAAGAGCCGGCTGCTGCCGCGATGCCCATGGCCATGGAACGTTTGTTGGCCGAGACGTTGCGTCCAATCACGCCAAAAATGACGATGTAGGTGGTCCCGGCTTGGGCCATGCCGATCAAGACCCCTGCTGTCAGTGAAAACAGCAGTGGTGTGGTCGCTTGGGACATGCCGAACAAACCCAGGGTATAGAGCAACGAGCCGCCGATGATGACCCGAAAAGCGCCAATTCGATCCGCCAGCATGCCGGCAACGATGCTGAAAATTCCCCACGACAAATTTTGAATGGCAATGGCCAAGGCGAAGGTTTCGCGGTCCCAATTTTGGCTCTGGATGACCGGTTGCAACCAAAGTCCAAAACCATGACGAATGCCCATGGACAGCGTCACGATGGCAGCCCCACAGACCAGGAGCTGACTCAGGGAGAGCGTTTTCTTATGTTGATTCATGCGCCGACTGTAGCCAGTTTGCCAAAGTGTTGCCTGGCACATGGCTATTTACCTGTATGAAAATCCAGTCAATTGACGCTGCCGCACTACAATTCGACGCTATGGCAGATAAACCGCTCTCCGACTATTCAGAAACCTCCATTCGTGTGCTCAAGGGACTCGAGCCGGTCAAGCAGCGCCCCGGCATGTACACCCGCACCGACAACCCCTTGCATGTGATCCAGGAGGTGTTGGATAACGCGGCAGACGAAGCGCTGGCCGGTTTTGGCAAAAAAATCAAAGTGACTTTGCACACGGACAATTCGGTCAGTGTGGAGGACGACGGTCGTGGTATCCCGTTTGGCTTGCACCCCGAAGAAAACGCGCCGGTGATTGAATTGGTTTTTACCCGACTTCATGCGGGCGGCAAGTTCGACAAGGGAAAAGGCGGGGCTTACAGCTTCTCGGGCGGCTTGCACGGGGTCGGTGTCAGCGTCACCAATGCCTTGGCCAAACGGCTGGAGGCCATCAGTTACCGCGAAGGCAAGGTGGCGGCTTTGGTGTTTGAAGGTGGTGATGTGAGCCAGCCGTTGCAGGTTCGCCCAGCCCAAGCCGGTGAGCGAAAGTCGGGCACTTGTGTGCGGGTCTGGCCTGATGGCAAATATTTTGAAACCACCGTCTTGCCGATGAACGAACTGGCGCATCTGTTGCGCAGCAAAGCGGTGCTGATGCCGGGCGTGACGGTCAGTTTGCTGCTTGAGAAGAGCAAAGAAAGTCAGAGTTGGGTTTACAAGGGTGGTCTGCGCGATTACCTGATGCAGACTTTGAGCGCCGATCCGGTGATTCCGCTATTCGAAAGCGAGGGTTTTGCTGATGCCTCGCATGACAGTTTTGCCGAGGGTGAGGGCGCCCAGTGTTGCTTGGCTTTCACCGAGGAAGGCCAGCCGGTGCGCGAGAGTTACGTCAACCTGATCCCGACCAGTGCAGGCGGCACCCATGAGAGTGGCTTGCGCGACGGCGTTTTCAATGCCGTGAAAAGTTTTGTCGACCTGCATTCTTTATTGCCCAAAGGCGTCAAACTCTTGCCCGAAGACGTGTTTGCCCGTGCCAGTTATGTGCTCAGTGCCAAGGTGCTGGATCCGCAGTTTCAGGGTCAAATCAAAGAGCGCCTGAACTCGCGCGATGCGGTGCGACTGGTGTCGAGTTTTGTCCGACCGGCGCTAGAACTGTGGCTGAACCAACATGTCGAATACGGGAAAAAACTGGCTGAGCTGGCGATCAAGGCGGCGCAAACTCGGCAAAAAGCCGGGCAAAAAGTCGAAAAACGCAAAGGCTCTGGGGTTGCTGTATTACCCGGAAAACTGACCGATTGTGAGAGTCGAGATATCGCACATAACGAGGTGTTTCTGGTGGAGGGGGATTCAGCCGGTGGCAGCGCCAAGATGGGGCGTGACAAGGAAAGCCAGGCCATTTTGCCGCTGCGTGGCAAGGTGCTCAACACGTGGGAGGTTGAACGCGACCGCTTGTTTGCTAACACCGAAATTCATGACATTTCGGTCGCCATCGGGGTCGATCCCCATGGCCCCAATGACAGCCCAGACCTGTCGGGACTGCGCTATGGCAAAGTCTGCATCCTGAGCGATGCCGATGTTGATGGCTCGCATATTCAAGTGCTGCTGCTCACCCTGTTTTTTCGTCATTTCCCCAAACTGATTGAAACCGGCCATGTGTTTGTGGCGCGACCCCCGTTGTTTCGAATCGATGCACCGGCGCGCGGCAAGAAGCCAGCGTCCAAGGCCTATGCGCTGGACGAGGGCGAACGCATGGCTATTTTGGACAAATTGCGCAAAGAGGGCGTGCGCGAAGGTGCTTGGAGTATCAGCCGTTTCAAAGGCCTGGGTGAAATGAACGCTGAGCAGTTGTGGGAAACCACGCTCAACCCCGATACCCGGCGCCTGTTGCCGGTGCAGTTGGGCAGCCTGGACTTTCAGCAAACCGAAAGTCTGATCACTCAGCTCATGGGCAAAGGTGAGGCCGCAGCGCGACGCGAGTTGATGGAGTTGCACGGTGATTCGGTTGAGGTGGACGTATGAGCGATCAAGTGACATTGAATTTCCAGAGTGGCGAGACGGACGGCGAGTTGAATCTGGCCACTTATGCCCAGCGTGCTTACCTGGAATACGCACTTTCGGTCGTCAAGGGTCGCGCCTTGCCTGATGTCTGCGATGGCCAAAAACCGGTGCAACGCAGGATTTTGTATGCCATGTCGCGCATGGGCCTGGGTTTTGGCGGGCCCAATGGCAACAGCGGGGCTAAACCAGTCAAGTCAGCGCGGGTCGTGGGCGATGTGTTGGGGCGCTTTCATCCGCACGGGGACCAAGCGGCCTATGACGCGCTGGTGCGCATGGCGCAGGATTTTTCTCAGCGCTATCCCTTGATCGATGGCCAGGGTAACTTCGGCAGCCGCGACGGCGACGGCGCAGCCGCCATGCGTTACACCGAGTCGCGCTTGGCCAAAATAACCAGCCTGCTGATGGATGAAATCGACGAAGGAACGGTCGAGTTTGTTCCCAATTACGATGGTTCAACTGAAGAGCCCAGACAGTTGCCGGCGCGTTTGCCTTTTGTCCTGCTCAATGGCGCTAGCGGCATTGCGGTCGGATTGGCCACCGAAATCCCCAGTCATAACTTAGGCGAAATTGCCAATGCCTGTGTGGCCTTGATCAAGGCCCCTCAGCTGAGTGAGGAGGAGTTGCTCGGCCTGATTCCAGGTCCGGACTATCCAGGTGGTGGTCAAATCATCAGCAGTGCCAGCGATATAGCCGACGCTTATCGAACCGGTCGCGGCTCGCTCAAGGTGCGCGCACGTTGGAAAATTGAGGAGTTGGCGCGTGGTCAGTGGCAACTCGTTGTCACGGAGTTGCCCCCGGGTGTCAGCAGCCAACGGGTACTCGAAGAAATCGAAGAGCTCAGCAATCCAAAAATCAAAACCGGCAAAAAAACGCTGTCGCAGGATCAAAATCAGCTCAAGGCCACCTTGCTGTCAGTGCTCGATGTCGTACGTGATGAGTCGTCCAAGGATGCGCCAGTGCGCTTGGTGTGCGAGCCCAAAACCAGCCGGATCGAACAAGCCGAACTGATCACCACGTTGTTGGCCCACACCAGCTTGGAGACTTCAGCACCGATCAACCTCACCATGGTCGGGCTTGATGGACGTCCTACCCAGAAATCGTTGCGCCAGATGTTGCTCGAATGGATAGCATTTCGCCAGAACATGATTGAACGTCGCTCCCAGCACCGCTTGGCTAAGGTGCTGGATCGGATCCATATTTTGGAGGGGCGGCAACTGGTGCTGCTCAATATCGATGAGGTGATCGCCATCATTCGGCAAGCTGAAGAGCCACGCAGTGCTTTGATGACGCGGTTTGGCTTGAGTGAGCGCCAGGCTGAAGACATTCTGGAAATTCGCTTGCGCCAATTAGCCAGGTTGGAGGGGATCAAAATTGAGCAAGAGCTCAAAGAGTTGCGGGAAGATCAGAAAAAACTGGACGAAATCTTGGGAAATCCCAACGTCTTGCGCCGACTGATGGTCAAGGAAATTGAGCAAGATGCCAAGCAGTTTGCCGACCCAAGGCGCACCTTGATTCAGGCCGAGAAAAAAGCGGTACTTGAAGTTCGGGTGCTCGATGAACCGGTGACGGTAGTGGTCAGCCAGAAAGGCTGGGTCAAAGCGCAAAAAGGCTGGGCCAGTGAGAAAGCTGGCGCTGCCAGCCAGGAGTTCAGCTTCAAGGCGGGGGATGCGCTGTATGGCGCGTTCGAGTGCCGCTCGGTCGACACCTTGCTGGTTTTTGGTAACAAGGGCCGCATTTATTCGATTGCGGTGTCCCTGCTACCCGGTGCCCGCGGCGATGGTCAACCGGTGACCAGTTTGCTTGAGCTCGAGGCCGGCACCCAGTTGCTTCACTACTATGCCGCACCCGCCAGTGCTTCGTTATTGCTCAGTAGCAGTGGCGGCTACGGTTTTATGGCCACGGTCGAGAACATGAGTTCACGGCTCAAGGCCGGTAAAGCTTTCGTGACGTGCAACGAAGGCGAAACCCTGTGTCGTCCTTCTCCCGTGAGCGACCCCTCGGGCAGCACGCCTTGGCTGGCGGCGACCCATTTGGCATGTGCCTCCAGCGGCGGCCGGATTCTGACGTTTGAGGTCAGTGAGCTCAAAACCATGAGCAATGGCGGTCGCGGCCTGATGCTGATCGATTTAGAGGCCAAAGACACTCTGGCCGGGGCCGCAGCCTATAGCCGCAGCGTGAAGATCGAGGGTATCGGACGTGGCGGCAAGGCGCGCGACGAAACGCTGGAAATCCGCAGCCTGAACAACGCCCGGGCGGTTCGTGGGCGCAAGGGAAAAATGGCGGACTTGGGCTTCAAGCCAACATCGATTTCACGCATGGAATGAGCCATAGGACACTGATCGCTGGCGGTGGCATTGGTGGCCTGGCTGCGGCACTGGCGTGTTCTCGCTCGGGCTGCCCGGTGAGTTTGTATGAGCGTGCGCCAGAGTTTGGTGAGCTTGGTGCAGGCCTACAGCTTGGCCCGAATGCGGTGCGGGTCTTGAATGACTGGGGTTTGGCCCAGGCACTGCTTGAAGTCGCTTCTTTTCCAGAGCGCTTGCAGGTCCGTAGCGCAGAAAGTGGTCAAGTGCTTGCCGCGCTGCGCTTGGGCGCTCAGGCGCTGCAGCGCTATGGCGCTGCTTACGCCACGTTGCACCGAGCGGACTTGCATCAGCTACTGCTGAGCGCCGTCAAGCGCCAGGCCGAGGTGCAATTGCATTTGAACGAGGCCGTCGAGCGCTTCACCCAAACAGCGGACTCGGTTCATTTGTGGACCAGCCAAGGACAGGCCGTAGCAGGCGATGTCTTGATCGGGGCCGACGGTTTGTGGGGTGGCGTGCGCGAACAACTCCTGGACGACGGAGCGCCGCGTGTCACCGGCCATCTGGCCTTTCGTGCATTGTTAGACCAAAGCCGCCTGCCCGCGCAGTTGCGCTCGCAGCAAGTCAGCGTTTGGCTGGGTCCCAAGCTGCACGTGGTGCAGTACCCGGTGCGCCGCGGCGAGTGTCTCAATCTGGTCGCCATCGTTCAGGGCAATGCGCCTGATGATTTGCATAACTGGGACCACAGCAGCAATGGTGCCGACCTGCACGCCGCCTTGTCAGGCAGTTGCTCAGCGTTACAAGCTTTGATGGAGGCTGTGCCTGAGTGGCGGCTGTGGGTGTTGTGTGACCGCCCCCCCATGCGAAGTCCCCAAGAACAGGCACAAGGTCGGGTCGCGTTATTGGGCGATGCCGCGCACCCGATGCGCCCTTATCTGGCCCAGGGGGCTGGCATGGCGATTGAAGACGCAGCTTGTTTGGGCGAATTGTTGGCGCCAGCTACTGGCGATGTGCCCGCCGTGCTACAGCGCTACGCCGCCCTGCGCTGGCAGCGCAACGCAAGGGTTCAGAAACGCTCAATCCGCAATGGTCGGGTTTTTCATGCCGACGGTATGTTGCGTTGGGGTCGGGACTTGAGTCTGCGGTTGCTGGGCGAACGCTTGCTCGACCAGCCCTGGCTTTATGGATCCTGATGGATTTGACCGAGCAAAAGGAACTCCATGAGTGCCTTTTGTACATGCAGTCTGTTTTCAGCTTCGTCCCAGACTATGGATTGGGGGCCATCGATCACCTCGGCTTGCACTTCTTCGCCCCGGTGCGCGGGAAGGCAATGCATGAAGAGGGCGTCGGGCTTGGCGGCGCGCATCATGTCAGAATCAACGCACCAGTCGGCAAAAGCTTGTTTACGGGCCTCGTTCTCGGCCTCAAAACCCATGCTGGTCCAGACATCGGTGGTGACCAGGTCGGCCCCGGCACAGGCTTGCATCGGATCCTTGAATACTTTGTAGCTGTCCGAGGAGCGTAGTCCGGCCACTGACTGGTCGATTTCGTAGCCGCTGGGGGTGCTGACATGGACGCTAAAGCCCAGTAATTCAGCCGCTTGCAACCAGGTGTTGGCCATGTTGTTGCCGTCACCCACCCAGGCGACGACTTTGCCCTTGATCGAACCCCGGTGTTCGATAAAAGTAAAGATGTCGGCCAAGATCTGACACGGGTGAAATTCGTTGGTCAGCCCATTGATCACCGGGACCCGGGAATGTTGGGCAAAACGTTCGATCTTGTCCTGGCCGAAAGTGCGAATCATCACCAGATCGACCATCCGGCTAATGACTTTGGCGCTGTCCTCAATCGGTTCAGAACGTCCCAGCTGGGTGTCACCGGTGGTCAGGTGCACGACACTGCCGCCGAGTTGGTACATGCCGGCCTCAAAGCTGACCCGAGTGCGGGTCGATGCTTTTTCGAAAATCATGGCCAGGGTTCGGTCGACCAGCGTTTGGTGCTTGTCGTAGGCCTTGAATTTTTTCTTGATCAGCGCAGTTCGTTCGAACAGATAAGCGTACTCCTGTGCGCTGAGGTCACTGAACTGAAGATAGTGCTTCATGCTTTTTTATCGTTGAGGAATTTCTTAATCAGCGGGCACAAAATGGCAACGATTTCGTCCGCCTCTGCTGTCGTCATGATCAGCGGGGGAACCAGTCGGATGACGGTGTCGGCCGTGACACTGAGCAACAATCCTTGCTGGGCGCATTGACCCATCAGTTCCGAGCAATTATGGGTTAGCTCGATGCCAATCATCAATCCGCTGCCGCGAATTTCTTTAAGGCCAGGTAAACCCGACAGTTCGCGCGCCAAGGCCGCTTTCAGGTGCTCGCCCACCAGCACGGCATGGGCCAGTAAACCATCTTCTTCCATGATGCGTATCGTCTCTATGCCAGCGCGCATGGCCAGTGGATTGCCGCCAAAAGTGCTGCCGTGGTTGCCTGGCTGGAAAATGTTGGCGGCCTTGGGGCCAACCACCACGGCGCCGATGGGAACCCCCGAACCCAGGCCCTTGGCCAGCGGCATGACATCGGGTTGGATCCCCGCCCACTGGTGAGCGAACCATTTTCCGGTACGCCCCATGCCGCACTGAACTTCATCAATCATCAGCAACCAGTCACGTTCGTCGCAAAGTTGCCGGATCTGCCGGAGGTAGTCCAACTGCGCTGCAACGACACCGCCTTCGCCTTGTATCGTTTCGATAAAAACAGCCACCACATTGGGGCGGTTCTCGGTGGCCTGTTTGAGGCTATCCAGATCGTTCATGGGAACCCGGATGAAGCCTTCAACCAGGGGTCCAAAACCCAGCTGCACTTTGGCGTTGCCCGTGGCGCTGAGCGTGGCAATGCTGCGGCCGTGGAAAGCCTTGTCATAGACCACAATTTCTGGGTTGCTGATGCCCTTGTCATGGCCAAATTTTCGTGCCAATTTCAGCGCAGCTTCGTTCGCTTCGAGCCCGGTAGAGCAGAAAAATACATTGCTCATGCCGGATAGCTCGACCAGCTTGGCGGCGAGTTGTTCTTGGCCGGGGATGTGGTAATAGTTGGAGCAATGGATCATTTTTTCAATCTGATCCTGCAAAGCGGGTACCAGTCGTGGGTGCTTGTGCCCCAGGGTGTTGACCGCAATGCCGCCGAGCCCATCCAGATAGGACTTTCCGTTGACATCCCAAACGCGGCAGCCTTCGCCATGCGACAAAGCAATGGGCAGTCGACCATAGGTGTTCATCACATGCGGTGACGAGGCTTCGATGTGGGATGGGGTGGCAGCATTCATATTTTGGCAGTCTAGCTAGGCTCAAAAAAGGGTGGGCTCAATCTGGGGTTGGCGCTTGATCCCTGATTTTAGGGCAGTAGCTCAGTTGTCCTGCCTCCTCCCTGTTTTCACGGTTGTGCCGACTTGAAACATGACTTGGGTGTTGACGGGTAATCTTATGTCTTATATAAGATATAATACTTATCGGGCCGAAAGCCATTCGGGATCCGCCAACACATAGGGCTGCAATGATTTCAGACGAAACGCAAGAAGTCTTTATTCTTGGATTGACCGAGCAGGGAAAGATCTTCCGCCCCAGTGATTGGGCCGAACGGCTGGCCGATGTGATGAGCCAGTTTCGTCCGGGTGGCGAACAATCGGGACGACAGTTGGGTTATTCACCTTGGTGTCTGCCAACGGTGATTGAGGGTGTCAAGTGTCTGGTTGCCAACCGCGATTTACGTGAACACCATGTCTTAGCATGGGACTTTGTGATGAATTTTGCCAAAGACAATCAACTGCAAACTAGGCAGGCTTGTTTGCTGCAGAGTCCGGCCGGTAATTAAGGGGACCTCCCGATGCCTGTCCAATAAGCAGGCACCCAACAAAAAAGCCGTTCCTAGGAACGGCTTCGTTGCTTTGCTGACAGCGCACCCGTTACAAACGGCGAACTCTTGAACTGTTGCGAGCGGGGTAAGCGGTGTTACTGCTAAGCCCGTTCACACGAATTTCAGAAGTTCGTGCGATTGCCTGAAATTCAGGCGGCGAGAGCCAGGGCTTTCACCTTGGTCGACAGGCGACTCTTGTCACGAGCAGCCTTGTTTTTGTGGAAAATGCCTTTATCAGACACGGAGTCCACCACGGCTTGCATCTTGCCAAACAGTTCGGTGGCCTTGGCTTTATCGCCAGCGACAACGGCTTTTTCGACGTTCTTGACTGCAGTGCGGTATTGCGAACGCAGCGATGTATTGGCTGCGTTGATTTTGACGTCCTGACGGACGCGTTTACGGCCCGACGCCAGGCGCGGGTTCTTTTTCTTGGGTTTTCCAGATGCCATATTAAATATTCCTTGTGTTTGAAGATGATGTCAGCAAAGCCCGCCATTGTACCAGCCTGAGCAAAATCAAGCTTCAGGGCGGTAGCCAATCGCATCTAATAGGGCCAAAGTTGGCAGGGTGGGGCAATTGGACAAAGTCTCGGATTACACTTTGAGCGTGAGTCTCTTTAAATCAGCTTCCACTGTCTCTCTCTTAACCTTGGTCTCGCGCATCACGGGTTTGTTGCGTGAGCTGTTGATCGCAGCGACGTTCGGCGCCAGCGCCATCACGGATGCTTTTAATGTGGCATTTCGTATCCCCAACCTGTTTCGCCGCTTGTTTGCCGAGGGTGCTTTCAGCCAAGCTTTTGTGCCGGTTCTGGCAACATCCCTGGCGCAGCAGGGGGAGGAGGCTACGAAGCGTTTGGTAGGTCGGGTGGCTACGGTTTTAATCTGGGTTTTGGTTCTGACCTGTGTCCTGGGCGTGCTGGCAAGCCCGTTGTTGGTCTGGGTCATGGCCAGTGGTCTGCAACAAAATCCCCACAGTTTTGACCTGGCCGTGACGTTGACGCGTTGGATGTTCCCCTATATCGCTTTCATGTCGCTGGTGGCCCTGGCTGCCGGCGTACTCAATACGCATAAGCGTTTTGCCGTTGCGGCGGCGACCCCTGTGCTGTTGAACCTAGCGATCATCGCAGCGGCCTGGTTCGGTGCCCCGGCACTGCAAGCACGCGGTCTGGAGCCCATTTATTCGCTGGGCGCAGGTGTGATGCTCGGCGGCATGATGCAGTTAACCGTGCAGCTGTGGGCGCTTGGAAAACTGGGTTTCATGCCGCGTCTGGGCTTGAGCTGGCAAGCTCTGAAAGAAGCGTGGCGTGATGGCGGAACCCAAAACGTCATCCAACTGATGGCGCCAGCCCTGCTGGGTGTGGGCGTGGCGCATATCTCGATCTTGATTAATACCCAGATCGCCTCTTACCTCAGTCCGGGCAGCGTGAGCTGGTTGAGCTATGCCGATCGACTGATGGAGTTTCCAACGGCGTTGTTGGGGGTGGCGCTTGGCGTGGTGTTGACGCCACAACTGGCTGCCGCCAAAGCGGCCAACGACAGTGAGAAATATTCGGCGATGCTGGATTGGGGGCTGCGTATGGTGGTGTTTTTGACCCTGCCGTGTGCCGTCGCACTGCTGGTTTTTGCCCAGCCTCTGGTGTCGGTGCTTTACCACTATGGCGCGTTCAGCGAGCGTGATGTGCTTCAGACCAGTGCGGCCTTGACGGGTTATGGCGTGGGTCTGTTGGGTTTGGTGGCCATCAAGGTACTGGCCCCGGGTTTTTATGCCAGTCAAGACATCAGGACCCCGGTCCGGATTGCCGTTGCGGTATTGCTTCTGACGCAACTGCTGAATTTGGCCCTGGTTCCTTGGTTAGCCCACGCCGGTCTGGCGCTGGCGGTGGGAATCGGTGCGTTGATTAATGCACTGTGGCTGCTGATCGGTTTGCTGCGTCGCGGCAGTTACCAGCCGGCACCCGGTTGGCGTCGGTTTTTACTCCAAGTGGGGTTGGCCAGCGCCTTGCTCGCAGTTTTTCTGGCTTGGGCTGGCGGGGCTGTTTCCTGGGTGGCTTTGCGGTCTGACAGCTTGCAGCGTGTCGGTTTGCTGGTCTTGGTGCTGGCCATATCGGCACTGATTTACTTCGGTTCTGCCATGGTGCTGGGACTGAAGTTGAGGCACTTTATCCGTCGTTAATTCGAGCCCAGCCGATGAACCTTTCCTTATCGCTACCCACGCCCTTGCAGTATTTCAGTGCATTGGTCCAAAGTGACGAAGGCTTTCCTCTGCTCGAGGCGGCCATCAGCTTGGCGCAGGACGATTATCCCGAGCTCGATGTGCAACTGGTGCTGGGTGAAGTGGACTCGTTGCTGGCTCGACTCAAACGTCGTTTACCGGCCGATGCGACGGCCTTGCACAAGCTGCGCAGCTTGAACCAATTCCTGTATCAGGACCTCGGTTTTGCCGGCAATTTCAACCATTACGATGACCCTGACAACAGTTACCTGAACAAGGTGTTGCGAAATCGGCGTGGCATTCCCATTTCATTGGCTGTGCTGTGGTTGGAGTTGGCCCAGGGCTTGGGCTTGAAGGCGCAGGGTGTAAGTTTCCCCGGCCATTTTTTGGTTAAAGTTAAGTTGCTCGAAGGTCAAGTCGTGCTTGATCCTTTGACCGGCCAATCGCTCAGCCATGAAGAGTTGTCGGAACGACTCGAACCTTACCGCCAACCGATGGGACAAGGCCCTGAGTTTGACCATTCACTGGGCGTTTATTTGCGAGCTGTAGCGCCCCGCGACATCATTCAAAGAATGCTGTACAACCTCAAAATAATTCACCAGACTCAGGACGATGAGGCGCGATTGCTGGCGGTACAAGTCCGCTTGGACGTTCTGTTAGCAGGCCCCGTGAAACACCCCTGAACCGGTGTCTCCGTAGTAACTTAGGCCACCACGACAGCGGCACCGGCGCCGCGTTGCGCGATCCGGCCAATTTCGAAAACGCTTTCACCCAAGCGTCTGAGGGTGTCAGCAGTTGCCTGGGCTTGTTCGGCAGCGACCACCACCACCATGCCAATGCCGTTATTGAATGTGCGGTTCATTTCGATGTCGTCGATGCCGGCAGTTTTTTGCAGCCAGGCAAACAGTTCGGTTTGCGGCCAACTACCCTTGGTCAGATGCGCTGCAGTTCCTTCGGGCAGTACCCGCGGAATATTCTCCAGCAAGCCCCCGCCCGTGATGTGGGCCAGGGCTTTGATCGGGTGCTGCGCCAGCGCAGCCAGAACATTTTTGACATAGAGTCGGGTCGGCTCCATCACAGCTTGTTTAAACGGCTTGCCGTCCAGCGTGGCAGGCAAATTGGACTGAGCCCTTTCTATGCATTTTCGAACCAGAGAAAAACCATTGGAGTGCACGCCGCTGGAGGCCAGGCCCAGGACCACATCGCCCGCCACGATGTGCTGACCCGTCAAGATTTTGGATTTCTCCACAGCACCCACAGCGAAACCGGCCAAGTCGTATTCACCCGCGGGGTACATGCCGGGCATTTCTGCAGTTTCTCCACCAATCAAAGCGCAACCCGAGAGTTCGCAGCCTTTGGCAATGCCCCCGACCACGGCCGCCGCGGTGTCAACGTCGAGCTTGCCGCATGCAAAATAATCCAGGAAAAACAGCGGTTCGGCGCCTTGGACCAGTACGTCGTTGACGCTCATGGCCACCAAGTCGATGCCAACGGTGTCATGCATGCTCCACTCGAAAGCCAATTTGAGCTTGGTGCCAACCCCGTCGGTCCCGGAAACCAGCACTGGTTCTTGGTATCGTTTGGGAACTTCAAACAGGGCGCCAAATCCGCCAATTCCAGCCAGCACGCCTTCGCGCATGGTTTTTTTTGCCAGGGGCTTGATCCGTTCGACCAGGGCATCACCGGCGTCAATATCGACACCGGCGTCTTTGTAGGAGAGAGGAGTTGTTGTCATGTGAGTTGCGGGAGCAATGGGCGTGAGCGCTATAGAATTTAGGGGATTTTAATCGCTATGCAATTCACACCTCATCAAAAATACGCCGCAGCCTGGACTGGACTGGTCGCTGTGCTGGCATGGGCGCTATGGAGTCTGGCTTCGGTCTTGACGCCTTTCGTCGTGGCTGCTGTGTTGGCTTACGCCCTGACGCCCGTGGTCAATCGCCTGCATGGGCTGACTGGCTCGCGTCTGCCGCGCTTGCTCGCCGTGGTGCTGGTCGAGTTGTTGCTGATCCTGGTGGTGCTGGGCGTGATGTTCCTGATCGTTCCGGTACTGTCCAAGGAATTACCTTTGATGCGCGAACAGGTTCCACTGTTGCTTGAGCGTATCAATAACGGGCTGCAACCGGTGCTAGCGTCGATGGGGCTGAATTTTTCATTCGACATCGCATCGATCAAAGCTTTCATGCTGACCTACCTCAATTCAAATTTTGAGGAAACATTCAGTTCGCTGCTGTCCTCTTTGAAGATAGGCGGCAGCCTGGCGCTTACCCTGATTGGCAATGCCGTGTTGATCCCGGTGGCTTTGTTTTACCTGTTGAAAGACTGGCAGCAGCTGGTCGCTCGGACCCAGGTTTTGGTGCCGCCGAGTCTGCGCCAGGCTTATGACCAGTTCATGCGGGAAGCCGACGATGTGCTGGGCCAGTATTTGCACGGTCAGTTGTTGGTGATGCTGTTGCTGGCGGTGTTCTACAGCATCGGGCTGTTTCTGTTTGGGTTGGACCTGGCCTTGCCCATCGGCGTTTTCACGGGCTTGGCGATTTTTGTCCCGTATCTGGGTTTTGGTTTGGGGCTGCTGTTGGCCACGTTGGCGAGTTTGTTGCAGTTTGCCGCAAGCACTGGTCCGGGTTCGGCCTTGCTGGTCGTTGCCGTGGTGTACGGCGCGGGTCAACTGCTTGAGAGTTTTATTTTGACGCCACGGCTGGTTGGTGAACGAATTGGTTTGCATCCGCTGGCTGTCATTTTTGCTTTGCTGGCATTTGGTCAATTGTTGGGTTTTGTCGGCGTGTTGCTGGCTTTGCCCGCCAGTGCTGTGCTGTTGGTAGCCATGCGGCGTGCCTATCAACGCTACCTCAACAGCAGCTTGTACCGAAGCTGAGGAGCGCCGGTGCAACAGATCGTCCTTGATATCGGACTGACCATTGGGCCGACGCTGGCCAATTTTTTTACCGGCTCGAATGCGGCTGCCTATCAACATTTAAAGGAATGTGTTGACAGGTCTAAAGTTGCGCTGCCTCTGCCGACGGTTCCGACCTACCTGTGGGGCAGCAACGGCAGCGGGAAAACGCATTTGTTGCAGGCCGTGAAACTGAGCTTGCAACAGCAAGGCGGTGCGGTTGGTTGGCTCGATGCATCGGTCCAACAACCCGTTGAATTTGACCCGAGCTGGGTTGCAATCATGCTCGATGAGGTTGATCAGTATGACGCTTCTCAACAGCACACCGCTTTCAACTGGTTTGTCAACGCGCAAACGCAGGCCTGCTGGGTTCTGGCTGCCGGGGGGGTGCCGCCAGCTGATCTGGCTCTGCGCGAAGACCTGCGTACCCGATTGGCTTGGGGTCCGGTTTTCGCACTGTTATGCCCCAGTGAAACCGAGCGCCGTGCCGTTCTGAGTCAGGCGGCCAGGGAGCGTGGACTGCGCTTGAGTAACGAAGTGATCGACTTCATGCTCAATCGTTTCAGCCGGGATCTGGGAAGTCTGATGCAGCTGCTCGAGCAGCTCGATCAGTACGCATTGCAAACGCAACGCGCCATCACCATTCCCCTGATCCACGCCATGATGGAAAATTCTTGAACCGCCCAGATTGGCGCTGTTACCCTCCCATGAACCTCACCCTGTTTGACCTTGACCACACCTTGCTGCCGATTGATTCGGATTATTCCTGGGGTGTATTTACCCAAACCCTAGGCTGGACTGACCCGGTGGATTTCGCCCGGCGCAACGACGAGTTTTACGCGCATTACCAGGCGGGAACGCTCGATGTTCGCGACTACGTGGCTTTTGCAACGGAAGCGGTTCGTCGCCAGGGTGCCAGCAAAGCCGCTCTAGCGCACGCCGATTTCATGCGCACCGTGGTGCAACCCGTGATCCAAGACCAGGCCTTGGAATTGGTGCGTTCCCACCAGCGTGCTGGGGACGAAGTGGTGATCGTCACGGCCACCAACGAATTTGTCACGCGGCCGATTGCTCAGGCCTTTGGCGTGCGTGAATTGATCGCCGTCGAACTCGAGCGTGAACCCGATTCGTCGGGGGGAAACTGGATCACTGGCAAAATCAGGGGTGTTCCCTCATTTCGTGAAGGAAAAGTGAGTCGTGTAGAACAGTGGCTGGCACAAAGGAATTTGTGCTGGTCTGATGTGAACGTCACTTTTTATACCGATTCCATCAACGACCTCAGCTTGCTGGAAAAAGTCAACACACCGGTGGCGACCAACCCTGACGCAAGACTACGTGCCATCGCCCTGGAGCGGGGATGGCGCATACTTGAACTGTTTTCAAATGATCAAAAGACTGATTGACAAACTGCTGGGTAAAACCGGCCCTGCACGGCAGGCCAGCAAGAAACCCACTTTCGGCAAGCGAGAAGAAATCGCTGTGGCCAGCCATGGCATCGACCCTTCATTGGTCGATGAACGGGCTCTCAACGTGGTCCATACGCTCAAGCAGGCTGGGTTTGAGGCCTACATCGTCGGCGGTGCCGTGCGCGATTTGCTGGTTGGCTTGCGGCCCAAAGACTTTGACGTGGCGACCAATGCCACACCGGAACAGGTCAAATACCTGTTCCGTCGGGCCTTCATCATCGGGCGGCGTTTTCGCATTGTCCATGTGGTCTATGGCCGGGGACGTGAACATGAAGTGATCGAGGTCTCCACTTTCCGTGCTTATTTGGACAATGCCGCAGCAGAAGCCGTAGCCGGCAATGAGCGCACCAGCAAAACTGAACTCGCTGGCATGAAGCACGCGGTGGACGCCAGCGGTCGGGTCTTGCGTGACAACGTCTGGGGTCCGCAAGAGGAAGATGCGGTGCGGCGTGACTTCACCATCAACGCCATGTACTACGACCCTGAGAGCCAGATCGTGGTCGATTACCACCATGGCTTCAAAGACGTGAAAAAGCGTGTCATGCGCATGATTGGCGACCCCACCACTCGCTACCGCGAAGATCCGGTGCGCATCATCCGAGCTGTGCGTTTCTCGGCCAAACTCAGCGCGCTGGGCTTCAAGCTCGAGGCCAAAACCGCAGCTCCTCTGGTGAAATCGCAGGAGTTGTTGGCCGAAGTGCCGCAAAGCCGTTTGTTCGATGAAATGCTCAAGCTACTGCAGACCGGTCATGCGTTGGCTTCGATCGCGCAACTTAAATTGTTGAACATGGAGCGAGGCATCTATCCGCTGCTCGATGTGGTGGTGCAGCGCGCCGAGCAGCCTTTCGTTAAAGCCGCGCTGCAGGACACCGACCGACGCGTTGGCGAAGGCAAGCCGGTGGCGCCGAGTTTCTTGCTGGCCTGCGCCTTGTGGGCCGACGTGCGTGACGGCTGGGCGGCTCGTTTGGCGCAGCGCCAACACTCGCATCCAGCCTTGCAAGACGCCATCGATGACGTATTCAATGCCCGCATTGGGGATGTCTCGGGCCGCGGCAAGCTCGCAGCCGATATGCGCGAAATCTGGATGATGCAGCCGCGTTTTGAAAAACGGGTCGGCAGCGCCCCGTTTGGCCTGGTTGACCAGCCGCGTTTTCGGGCCGGTTTTGATTTCATGCGATTGCGCTCCGATGTCGGTGAGGTCGAAGAAGTGCTGGCCGACTGGTGGCAGGAATTCAGCATGGCCGATGACAATTTGCGACAGGACTTGGTCGACCAGGTTCGCGAAGAGCAGGCCAAAAAGCCTCGGACTCACCGGGTCAAAGCGCAGGCAGCCGAGACCTCTGCCCAGCCGCAAGACGAGACCGAGCTGCCCGAGGCAGCCGCACCTAAGAAGCGACGCCGTCGTCGGCGCAAAAGTTCCGATGCCGCAGCTGCCGATGGCGTGGTTTCGACGCCAAAATTCGATTGAACTCCGCCCCTGGTTCAGCAGTCACGGCTTACATTGGACTGGGTGCTAATTTGGGCCCAGCGAGTGAAACGGTGCGCCAAGCGTTACAAGACTTGAGCGCTATCCCCAATACCGAGCTGAAGCAATGCTCAGCGCTCTATTGCACTGCTCCGCTGGATTCGCAGGGCCCGGACTACATCAACGCGGTGGCTGAAATCAGCACGCGTTTGGCTCCGCTGGAGCTTCTCACTGCGTTGCAAAAATTGGAGACGCTGTCAGGACGTACGCGCCCCTATCGCAACGCGCCGCGCACACTCGACCTGGACTTGCTGTTGTACGGTGAACTGACGATCGACAGCCCGACCTTGGTGCTGCCGCACCCCCGCATGCTGCAGCGCGCTTTTGTGCTGCTGCCACTGGCACAAATCGCGCCGCAACGAGTGTCTATGGCGCAGCTCCAGGCGGTGGCCGATCAGGTTATCGAACGTATCGAGCCGTGAAGGCGCGCCAGCGCGCCGACGCAACCTACTTCAAGCTTATTCAAGCTCAGCGATTAATTCGATTTCGACGCACGAACCCTGGGGGATCTGTGCCACACCAAAAGCGCTGCGGGCATGCGCGCCTTGCTCGCCAAAGATCTGGCCAATCAGCTCACTCGCGCCATTGGTGACTAAGTGTTGCTCGGTGAATTCGGGCGTTGAATTCACCAAAGACATCAGCTTGACAATGCGCTTGACGCGGTTCAAGTCGCCCACGGCACCGTGCAACGTACCCAGCAAATCAATGGCGACTGAGCGGGCCGCTGCTTTTCCTTCGTCCGTCGTCATCGTCAGTCCGAACTTGCCGACCCAGGGTTTGCCGTTTTGCTTAGCGGTGTGGCCACTGAGAAATACCAGTTTTCCGGTTTGAACAAATGGCACATAAGCCGCAGCCGGTTTGGCTACTGGCGGCAGTGAGATTCCAAGCTGGTTTAATTTTTCATAAATAGACATGAGCGTACTTTTTTAAGTAAATCGACGAATTGTCGTAGTTTGAGGCTACATTGCCAAAAGCTAAAGGGCGAACGTATTGTCCAATGAAAGATTAAACATCATGAAAGTTCTTGTGGTCGGGGGCGCCGGTTATATCGGTTCCCACATGGTCAACGCACTGGTTCTGGCGGGTAATTCTGTGCTGGTGCTTGATGACCTTTCAAGCGGGCATCGCGATGCGCTAGGACAAGCTGAGTTTCAGCTGGGTAATCTGGCCGACAAGGCGCTGCTCGATCGTTTATTTTCGGCGCAAAAATTTGATGCCGTGATGCACTTTGCCTCGTTCATCGAAGTCGGGCAGTCGGTCCGTGACCCGGGCGCTTACTACCAGAACAACTTGTGCAACACCCTGGGTCTGCTCGATGCCATGGTCAAGCATGGAGTTTCTCGTTTTGTCTTCTCTTCAACCGCAGCCATTTTTGGCGAGCCCTTGAAAACACCGATCGATGAAACCCACCCAGCGTCCCCAATCAACCCCTATGGTCAAAGCAAGTGGATGGTCGAGCAGATTTTGGCCGACTACGAGCGCGCTTACGGCCTTAAATCCATCTGTCTGCGCTACTTCAATGCGGCAGGCGCCCATGCGCAAGCCGGTCTTGGAGAACGCCATAACCCGGAAACACATTTAATTCCTTTGGTGCTGCAAGTCGCAGCAGGCCGACGTAAAGAGATTTCTATTTTTGGCAGTGATTACGACACACCAGACGGCACCTGCATTCGCGATTACATCCACGTGATGGACTTGTGTGATGCCCATTTGCTGGCCTTGGAGCAGTTACAGGCCGGGGGCGCCAGTGCACGTTACAACTTGGGTAATGGGCTGGGCTATTCGGTGCGCGAAGTAATTGATACGGCAAGAGAAGTCACCGGCAAAGAAATTGCAGTGCAATTGCAAGCCCGGCGTGCTGGCGACCCAGCCCGCTTGGTGGCCGATGCCACTCGCGCTCGACGCGAACTGGGTTGGCAACCCCAGCGTGCGGAATTGAAGACCATCGTGGCCGATGCCTGGGCTTGGGAGCAGATGCGCCCGCTGTGAGTTGGGCGACATTGCGAAATTGAATTAAAAATAAAAACGCTATGGGTCAAGATTTTTTCTCAGGCGCCTTGCTTGAATGGGAGCTCGCACTAAGTCACGTGGGTTGGCATCACGGCCTGTTCGCACTGGCTTATGGTGTGTGCGCTTGGTTTTGTGTGGTGGCCGCTTATGCGGCGCGGCAAAATCAAGAAAATCCTCAACCTTGGTGGCTGGCTGCGGTCTTGCTGCTGTTGCTGGGTTTGAATACTGTTTTTCAGCTAGATCTCTTGCTGGTGCTGCTGCTGCGCACAGGAGCCCGGCTGCAAGGGTGGTATCAAGAGCGCCGGCTGTTGCAATACCCTTTGCTGCTGACGCTGGGCGCTAGCGGTCTGGTGCTGTTGGCCTGGTTGCGAACACGGATTGAAAACGACTGGCCTTTGCTCTGGCCTATCGTGCTGGGCCTGGGCTTGTTAGTGGCAGTTGCAGGACTACGTTTGGTTTCATTTCACGCCAGCGACGAGCTGCTTGATGCGCGCCTTTGGGGGGTCTCCACTGGCCGCTGGCTGGAGCTCGCGGGCATGATCGGTGTGGTGGCCGGTGCCCGTAACTGGTTAACAACGCGCTAGTCCGAATCGCGGTTGGTACGAATCCAGGCCGAGCGTTTTTTCATGAAAAAAGCCAGGTAAACCGGTAATTTCCATAAGGCATAAAGCGGCGTACTCAGTAATTCGCGTGCGCTGAGCAGATGACGGCCGAAGAAAAACCAGGCCAAGGCGGTGGCCAGCGAAAAACAGCCCACGGCCAGTGTCGAAAGTACCAAGGCGGGCATGAGCACGGGCCACAAGCCGGCTGTCAAGGCGGTAGCCAGCCAGAGTGCTGTGAGCAGTAAAAAATAGAAAGATATCGGCGGGATCATCAAATCGAGTGCCAAAACAATCAGCGCCGGATCGCGCTTTCGCAAGGCTGAACGCAACAGGCTTGGTAATTCTTCGATCAGGGTGGCCAGATGGCCGTGTTCCCAACGCGATTTCTGTACTTTGGCCACGCCACTGTCATTGACAAAAGCACTGCTGACCTGAGCTGTGACCAAAAAACGGGGCGCGTGGCCGGCCTTGGTCAATTCCACGCCCAGTTTCATATCTTCGGCGATGTGACCGGTGGCCAATTCGGCTGTCGCGATGAGATTCCAGGGTAGGGCCATGCCCGTCCCCATCAGGTGACAGGCTCGACCCAAACGGTAGGAGCCTAGCGGGCGCACCTTGTTTTTGACCAGCATGGCAAATTCCAGGACGCGAAATCTCAGGCTCGAGCCGACTTGCGCATTCATCAAGTCAAGCATCTGCACCGGTTTTCCCGATTGTTGGCAGTCGCGACCAATGGCAGCGGCCGCACCTTCGCTCAGGAAGCAATCAGCGTCAACCACCAAGACCACCTCAGGTGGGTCAGCGCGCAAATAATCCACGCCAAAAGCCAGGGCATAACCCTTGCCCCGCAGCGTGGGGTGATTGCGTTCGATCACTTCGGCCCCGGCTTGGCGGGCTAGGCTGGCGGTGTCATCGCTGCAATTGTCCGCCACCAGCAGCAAGCGATCGTGCGGGCCGAGCTGGGCTAGCAAATTGGCAAGGGTAGGCAACACATGGATGGATTCATTGTGTGCCGGCACCAAGATGGTCAAGCGGGGCAGAGTTGATGGGGGGCTGAACCCCTGGGAGGGATTCGTCCGAGCCGTCAAAGCTGCCAAGGTCAACAGCAGCAGTGAAAAAGCCGGCAGCAGCAAGGGCAACAAGGCCAAGGCAATCAATAAACCTGTCATGAAGCTCCCAGTCTTAGGTCCACAGTGTATAAAGGTGCATCTCTCATGGACCTAATTTAACACCGACATGGACACCAACAACCTGCCGAGTATCGGAATCAAGCCGTGGCTTAGCATTGGAAAGCATTACCGGCTGAGCCTGGTGCTGTGGGTGCTGGTGGTGGTCTTGGGCTTGCCGATGGTTTGGTTCATGGGGCGCAGCACCTATATCGCTGAAGCGGTGTTTCAGGTGTCACCGAACTTCATGAAGAATCTTGAGGGGGACAAGGAGCTGGAATTCCAGTCCAACTCCCAGTACCGGGAATTTGTTAATCACCTGTCCAATACTGTCACTCGCTACGACGTGCTGCAGCGTGCGCTGATCGATCTCAAGAGCCGGGGCATTGATACCCGTCCTGCCGCATTGACAGAGCGCAAATACATTGAACGCTTGCAAAAAACCATTTATGTCCGAGCCATTCCAGACACCTATATGGTGCGTATTGGCAAGGAAGATCATCTGAATAAAGAGTTGGCCGATCTGATCAACGCTATTACCGAAAGTTTTCTCAAGACCACCAAAACCGAAATGATTTATGGCTCATCTGAGCGCTACCAACTGTTGCAGGAGAACGTGACCCGGTTGCGAGCAGAGGTTGTTGCGATGGGGGTGGAGCGCGACAAATTGGCGTCCAAACTGAGCCTCACCACGTATTACGAAACGATTGTCAATCCGTTTGACCAGATGATGAGTCAGGCCCGGGACAAGATCACGACTGCTTCCATCGAACGCATGCAGGCTGAAGCTGCACTGGCTGCTTTCATCAAACACAATGAAGTGCCGACCAGCCTAGGCCCTTCCTTGTTGGAATTGCGTTTGCATGACTTTGGTTTGCAAGCCTTGCGCAATGAGGTGATCCGAAGGACTGAAGAGCTTAATCGGATCGTGATGGGTTTGGCTGAGAGTCATCCAGGGCGCAAACCGGCTCTGCTGGAGCGCGAAGAAATCAAGGATCGACTGCAGACCAAAGAGACTGAGTTCGATCAAAAAAGTTTTGCCACCTACCGCAGTCGTCTCGAAGGGACGTTGAAACAAAAATTGCAGGTTGAACGCGATGTGAAGGATGTGCTGCAGAGCTACGAGCTGCAGGGGCAGGAATTTGCCCGCAACTTTCAACAAGCCATGAGGCTGACCCAAGATATCAAAAAACGCGACCAGGAGTTGAACCAGTTGCGTGACAGATTGGCCTATTTTGACAATGAAACCAACGCTTTTGGTTTTGCCCGCTTGGTCACACCTGCGCTGCCGGCCATCCACCCCCTGGGTTTGGGAAAGACCAAGCTGCTATTGATTCTGTTGTTGTTGGCCACTGGCGTGGCCATCGTTGTACCGGTGGCCAAGGACATGCTGGACCGGCGTATTCGCAGTGTTAATGACGCTGAAAAACTCATGGGTTTTGCAGCGGCCGGTTGGCAAATCAAAATGGAAGACCTGCCGACTCAGCTGTTTGGCCAGGAACAATATCGGCGCATGGCGGCAACGCTGATTCGCAATAAAGCGCGTCATCAGCGTAACTGCTTTTCCTTTACTTCGGTCAAACCCGCTGGTGGCACCACCACCATCGTGCTCGATTTGGCCCGCACCATGGTTCAAATCGGGAGCCGGGTGCTGGTAGTTCAGACCAGCCGCCATGAAGGTTCGAATAAATCAAATTTGACGGGGCCGGGCTTGTCGGAATTCTTGGCTGGTCAGGCCGTGTTGGCCGGCTTACCTCAGACTTTTATTTATCAAGACTGCAGCTTGGATTTGGTGTCTTGGGGTTCGGCTTTCAGCGATGGTATGCGCCGCATCGATTTGTTCAAGCAGGCCGTTGCCGCTTGGTCTGACCAGTATGACTACGTGTTAGTCGATCTGCCATCGATCCTGGTTAATGCCGATGCCGAGTTGCTCATCGAGACTTTGGGACAAGTCTTCTTGGTGGTTGAAGCTGACTCGGTGATCAAGGGTGAAGTCAATCGGGCAAAGCGTTTGTTGAAGAAAATTGATCCCGAGGCAGTGGGGCTATTTGTCAACCAGGTTTCTACGTTCCAGCAGGGCGGCTATTTCAAAGCACTGATGCAAGAAACTATCACCGGAACAAAATACACGGGTAGCACAGGCCTGTCCCAACCGCTGTTATGGTGGCAAATCTGGCTGGCTCGATGGTCTGGGCGTCGCAACAAGAAATAGCATCAATTGCTAAGCCGCAACAGCGCATCAAGCCCGTTCCAGCGAAACAAGCGCTTGAGTTGAGGTGTCAGTCCCTGAAATTGGAGCCCACGTTGCTGAGTCGCGAGCGATTGGTCAAGCAACAACAACAGAGCGGCAAAGCTCGGGCCGAAGTGACGCAGTC
This sequence comes from Burkholderiaceae bacterium, assembly GCA_049296795.1. GTDB lineage: Bacteria > Pseudomonadota > Gammaproteobacteria > Burkholderiales > Burkholderiaceae_C > CAXNKH01. Next base: position 119,250 of record JBAQTC010000002.1, on the reverse strand, counting down.
GGCTCAGATCCAGTTCGAGTGGCCCAGATGCTGCCTGGACTTGTAGCAATGCCAGGCGCACGTCGCAAGGAACTGGGTCCCCAATCACGCCCTCAAGTCGTATCTTGCAGCCCAAGCCGTCAGACGTCACGCTGGGCTTGACCCGTTCAGAGCGGCTGGTGTGACGCTGAATGAACAAATACACACCGTAGGGCAATAAACGCACTACAAACAGCCTGCAAAAAGCCAGTCCGTCGTACCAATATCGGCGCCACAAGGATGGCTCTTCCTTGATTCGCCATAACCATTCGAGCCCCATACTTTGGACCCAGCGTGGGGCACGATGCACGGTGCCTGCTGCAAAATTAACCACTGCACCGAGGTGACTGATCACTGGAATCTTCAGCTGTTTGAGGTTGTGCTGGATCCAAGCTTGGCCTTTTACGCCACCGAGTGCCACCACCAGAAAATCAGCGCCACTGGCGTTGATTTGGTCGATGTATTCTGGCTGGCTCATGTCTTCAACCGAGCCAAACCCTGGGGTCTGGTAACCCACGCCCAGCAGACCTGAAGAGCCCTGTTGCAGATTGGCGCAGGCTGCCGCTGCCGCGCCGGGAGGGCCACCGAAGAAAAAAACCTTCAAGGGTGCATGACCGGCGGGTACAGGGTCATGGCGCAGCCGTTCGAATAGGCCCGAGCCGGTAACGCGCTCGGGCAGAGGCACACCGAGCCAGCGTGACAGGTGGACCAGCGGCATGCCATCGGCCAAGCTCAAGTCGCTGTCGAGTACTGATTGACGAAAAGCGGGGTTACTCTGGCTGCCGATGAGAAAATTCAGATTGGGCGTGGATAGGAACAGCTGCTTGCGTGATTGGACGGCTTCGCGTACCAAAATCAGCGCCTGATCCATCGTCACCCTGTCGATCGGTAAGCCGAGCAGGCACAAAACAGGTCGGTTTAAATCAGTCATGCTTATCTCAGAGCAGAAGTCAAAATCATTGCGGGGTATGGCGTTGTTTCAGACGCAGAAATTTCGATTCATAAAATCGAAAACTCAGCCCGGCCAGCAGAATTGAAATCCCAACCGTCAATGGAAAAGCCAGCCAACCCTGAGTCGGGAATTGGGCCCATGACAAGAGGTTTTTCACCAAATTGGCCGACAACAGATGCAACAGGTAGATGCCGTAACTGATGCTGCCGATATAGCTCAACATTGAATTTTGCAGCACAGGCGCTAACCAATGGTCTTCGCGCACGACGCAGGCACCGACCAGGGCCACACAGAGGAGATGAATCACAAAGGAAGGCATGGATGATGCGCTCAAAGCCAGACCCAGCAGCAGCATCCACAGCAGTGGGGCGGCACGCCAGGCCAGCAAAAGGCGCAAACGCTCAAAGCCTGATCGGATGTGCAGACACAGCGCCAGCAGTGAGCCCGCCACAATCGCCAATGCAATGGGACTTAGGGTGAAACCAGTCCACATTTCATCAACTATCAGAACCAAAGCCAGGGTGGTCATGAACCAAAGTGCGGCGCCAGTGCGGCGCAACAGCACCAATAAAGGCGGCCAGACCAGATAGAACTGTTCTTCAGCGGCGAGTGACCAGGAAAAATAGAAAATCACCCTTGGTTTGATTTCCACAAAGAGGTTGGAGCTGTAACTGGCAAAGTATTTCAAGTTGTTGAAAAACTCTTGACCCACCACGGTTTTCCGTTCCAGCAACCAGACCAGGGCGATATACAGCAAGAGAACCGCGTAATACAGCGGGAAAATGCGCAGCGTGCGTCGCCAGTAAAACGCTTTCAAATCAATACGACCCATGCGCTCGCGCTCGCGCAGCAGCAAGGTGGTGATCAGAAAACCGCTGATGGCAAAAAACAGAGTGACCCCCTGCGATCCAACCCAGGACAGTGGAGTGTTGGCGAACATCTGAGGCGCCGTGTGGTGCCAAATGACAGCGATCACACTGAAAGCGCGCAGCCCATCGAGTGAGCCAAAATGCTTTTGCGCCAGGAAATCCGCGTGTTTCATTTTGTGCTTTCCTGGTAGCCCGCCAAGGCCTGTAGTAACAATGCAGTTGCATCGTCCCAGCTGTAATTGTGGGCCCGGTCGTAAGCGCGATCCGACATGCTCTGCCACTGGTCAGCGGGCAGGGTGCACAGAGCCACAATGGCTGTCGCCATGGCCTGGGCTGACTCAGGCGCCACCAGCAGTCCGGCCCCATCGGCAAGCAGTTCCGGCGCTGCACCCACCGGGACACCAATCACGGGTGTGCGGCAGGCCATGGCCTCCAGGATCGGCAAGCCAAAGCTGTCAATCCGTGAGCCGAATAGCCAAGCATCGCAGCGAGAATAAAGCGAAGCCAGTTGCTGCTGCGCCGGACGATGGAAAAATTCGGTGCCGCTGGGCAGGGGCAATTCGGCAATCGGCTGATCAGCGCCAAAAGCCAACACGCGCAAGGCCGGCAATTGTTGTCGTGCCAGCTCGCAGGCCTGGGTCAGGATGTCTGCGGCCTTGCGCGGAGAATGCCCGTACATGAAGCCCACGGTCGGCACCGCATGGCGTGTTCGTGCTGGCGCATTGAACTGCTGCAAATCAACGGCATTGGGAACCACCACCAGTCCCAGGTCGCCCACTTTGTGGTCCAGGGTGCGCTTGAGCTCGTTGGAAATCACGATTTTGCAATTGGGCAGACGCAACGCCGCATGAACGCTCTGCGGCGTCGAGCCGCCGGCCCACACTTCGTAGTCCTGAATCAAATGGGCTTTGCGACCCTTGGACGCTGGCATGGCGTCCATCCAGAGGGCGGTTTCCCACCAGGTGGCGATCAGCCAGTCGGCATCGGGCAGGTCGGTTGCCGTGATCGGGCCGCTTCGTGCCAGCACCCGCTGCGGCACACCCGATTGCGCAACGTGGCCGGGCAGTGTTTTTTGGTGCAGCCAGGCCTTGGCCATGGCAGACCACTGCCTGGCACGCCAAGCGCGCTTGGAAGCGCGAAAACGCTCGCGCAGCGAAGGCTGTTGCAGCGCCTGATTAACCACCAGTACTTGGTGTCCGCGTAACCGCAGTTGCTTGGCATAGATAGCGACGACCCGATTCCCTCCGCTGAGGTCATCGGTCGGCATGATGAAGGTGAATCGCATCGGCTTGATTTTCCGTTCTGTGCCTTGCTGGGCTAACGCAGCCAGGCGTGCAGGGCCGCATCGATGGCCCATCCCACGGCCATGCCGATCAGCAGCGCAGCTGGCCACCATTTCTCAGTGGCCCAGACCAAGAGCCCTTGGCGCTGTTTAAACCACAAGGACAAAGGCCAGCTGGCGAACTGACTGATCACCACGGCGCCGATTGCGCCTGGTTCGCCGGCCAATTCAAACCCCAGAGGAATGCTGATAAATAGGCAGAGTGCGCGTAAACCATTGTTGGCGCTGACCCAGGCCGGTTCGCCGCGTGCGAACATCAGCTGTTCGACCACCTGGTGGCGCATCGCGAGTAAACCCAAAGCCAGCCACTGCAGCATCCAGCCCGCTGCGTGGTAGCGCGGGTCGTACAGCAACCAAACCAGCCACGGGCCGCACAACAGAAGTACACCAGTCAAGCCGCCGAGAAACAAATCGCTGAGTAGCTGGACCCGGGTGTAAACGCGAGACACCTCAGCCTTGTCTGAGCGCAAGGCCAAGCTCAGGCTGGGAAAAATAACGTGGCTGTTCAGGCTGCTGTACAAGCCCATGACGGCTGCCAGCAGCAAAGAGGCGATGGAGAAAATACCAAAACTGGCGGCCGCCAAGCTGGCGCCGAGAATGATTTTTTCGCCATGGGCAGCCAGAAAACCGATGATTGAAGACAGGAAAATCCATTTGCCGTAGCCGATGATTTCCCGAACACAAGCCTGTTCCCAGCAGGGTTTGATCCTGGGGCCAGGAAGCTGGGTGTGGCTGAGCAGGCTACGACTGGCTGCTGCCACCACGGCACCGATCACCAAAGCCCAGGGCGAGCCCGTAGCCCAGGCCAGCGACAGCGTCACCACCATGGCCAGCAATTGCGAGCTCAATTCCAGCCGGGTCAGCAGGTGGCCATGCAGTTCGCGCTGGGCACTGGCGATTTTCATCGACTCCATGCCTTGCAGCAGGGCGCATAGACCGAATGCCGCCATCATGGCTGGCAGCCGTGGGTCGGCGTACACCGTACCTTGGGCGAACGCCCCGGTCTGCGCCGCCAGCTGCAGTGCCAGGCAGAGCAGCAGGATCAGCGCACACAGGAGGACGCCGCGCAATAATTGAACCGTCCATGCCGTTCCCAGAAAACGAGCGTCATGGCCGCGCTCGCTCTTGACTACGCTTTGCCAGACGCCGAGGTCAGAAAACATCACCAGAGCGAAATACAAGGTGTTGACCGCAGCGATCAGGCCGAAAGCCTCGGGTACCAGCAAGCGGGTCAAGATCAGGTTGCTGAACAAGCGCAGCAACTGGGAAGAAATGTTGCCCCCCACCAGCCAGCCCGCTGCCTTGAGCATGCGGGTTTTGAGTGAGCCTGCGTTCATGTTGAAGCTTGCGGTGACGGCATCCGGAGCCGTTTCACCAAGGGCGTGCCGGGCTGGTCCGCCCCCCGTCCGTATCGCGCCAGGCTTGGCTGAGTTGTTGGCAATGCACGGCGAAATCAGCCGCTTTCTCGCTGCGTCCGGTGACTTGGGCCTTGATCAGACGCAGCTTGTGCCAAGCCCATTCCAGCGCAAAAACGCAGAACGTTCCCCAGGCGCCGTGGTGCTTGCGGTAATACAGCAGATTGCTGCGCATACGCCAACTTTCGAGCTGGGTGCCGGATTTGGAGACGCGTCCTTGCTCGACGGTTTTGGCCGAGGCCCCGCCGATGTGCATGGCTTTGAGTTCAGGCCAGTAATAGACCCGGTAACCCATTTTGAACAGACGGCGACAGAAATCCACTTCCTCGGAGTACATGAAAAAGCGTTCGTCCAGTCCACCAAGCTGGGCCCACAGACTCGCTGGAATGAAGACAAAGGCACCAGGGATCCAGTCCACCACGGCTGATTTATCGGGATCGGCGCCACCACGGTCGAGCCGTGAAAACAGCGAGCTGTTGGGATAGCGGGCGGCCAGCCCGGACATGATGAACCACTCGTCACGCAGGGTCGGGAACATCCGGGCCGAGGGTTGGCGGCTGCCATCCTCGGAGCGCAGCTCACCGCCTGCCAGGCCGGCATCGGGATGCTGTGCCATCAGGGCCAAGCCGCGTGCCAGGGCGCCGGTTTCGGGAATCGCATCCGGGTTGAGCAGCAAGAGGATATGGCCGCTGGCGTGTTGGGCTGCCAGGTTATTGCCTGCGGCAAAGCCCAGGTTTTCCCGACTGGCCACCAGTTTGACCCAGGGGTGCTGGCTGGCCACCAGTTCAGCCGTTCCATCGCGCGATGCATTGTCCACCAGCACCACTTCGGCCTTCAGGGGAGTCAACTCGCCCTGCAATTGGTTCAGTAGCGAATCGATCAGTCCGGCGGAGTTGTAGGTGACGATCAGAATGGAAAGGTCCATGAAGCGCTCTCTGGCTTAGTTGCTGGCTGAAAGGGGGAACTGAGCGAACAATTGCCCGAGTTTGGCGACATTGCGTCCCAGGTCAAAATCTGCCAGCACCTTATCGTGCGCAGCCAACGCCAGCTGATGCCGTAGCGCGGGTTGGTCTATGAGTCGCTGCAGTTGTTCGGTCAAGCTGAAGACGTCGCCGGGCAGGGCCAATAGCCCGGTTTTCTCATGTTGAATCAATTCCGGGATGCCGTTGACCGGTGTCGTTACGCAGGGCACGCCACTGGACATGGCTTCCATCAATACGACGGGGATGCCTTCAGCCAGACTGGGTAAAACGAAAATATCGGCTTGGGCAAAATGCGTGCGAACTGCGTCCTGATTCAAAGCGCCGGTCAACGTGATGTGCTGTTGCAGCTGAAAGTTTGAAATTGCTTGCTCTATCCGGTCTTGGTCCGGTCCGGCACCGACCAGGGTCAGAGAGAAATCGACTTTGGCGTCGCGCAACAAGGCGCAAGCTTGGACCAGCAGCACCTGGCACTTGGCTGGCGTCAGCCGACCCACGCACAACAGCTTCACCGTTGGACCGGCATCGCGCAGGGAAAAATGAAACTGTGCAGGATCAACGCCGAGTCGGCACAGATGCAGCTTGGGCCAGTGGTCGGGGTGGCTGATGCGCATCAACTGGCCGCGGGCGAACTGGCTGATGCAAATGACGGCGTCAGCCTGTTGCATTTTCAGCGCCAAATGCTGGCCTGCCACGTCATCAAATTCATCGGGCCCATGAATGGTGTAGGACAGGTGGCAGCCGTTGAGCTGCTTGACCAACATGCCAATGGTGGCACCGACATTGCCGAAGTGCACGTGCAGGTGGCTTACTTTTACCTTCTGCATCCAGGCGCCGACCATCATGGCTTCGACGCCATAGGCTAGCCCCATCCACCAGCGCGCGCCGCCGCCCAAGCCTAAGCTGTGACGCAGCATAACCAACAGCCCCAAAGGGCTGAGCCGTAGCCAGTGCAGCAGGGCCGAGAGCGCGCCCAGAACGCCGTCGGATTTGATGAAGTAGGTGGCCGCTGTCTCGCAGCGCTCATCTTCTTGCATGGCTTCAAACGAGCGATCCGGTCGATTGATGGATGCGGTCACGATCTGGTGACCCAGTGCCCGCAGGCGCTGAATTTCACGCAGGATGAAGGTGTGTGAAATGGCCGGGTAAGCGCTGACCAAATAGGCCAATTTAGGCGAGACGGCTGAGGTTGCCGTGGTTGCGTGGTCTGCTGGAGTTGGTGTTACTGTTTTGTATTCCACCAATTCCATGGTCTGACCCCGGGTCTGGCGCCATTTAAGCTGACCGAGCAAGGCTGGAATTTTTTGGAAAAAAGTATGGAACGCATATTGCCAGTGCAACAGGGTTTGGCCGGGTGCGCGCCAGGCGCAGCGCTGGGCGCTGCGAGCGATGATGGCCAGCCCGCCAGCGACCAGCGCCATCGCAGCCAGGGCAGACCAACTCAGCGCCAGTAGAAAAATCAGCGGAGACAGTAACAAGCCCAGTCCATGCCAGAAATCACGGCGTGATTCATGCTGCCAAAGGATATCGCCGCGCAACCGCATGCGCTCGGCAACCTCGGCATAGGCAATGCCCGAGCGATAAGCACGCAAGCAATAGGCGCGGAAGGTGGTGATGGCCAGGTCGTGCAGCGCCATCGGGGCATCGATGTGCTCGATTTCCCAGCCAAGCGCGCGTAAGCGGGAGCACATTTCGGGTTCTTCCCCGGCTTTGAGCGCAGGGTCATATCCGCCAACGGCCTCCAGTGCGCTGCGCCGAACCAAGACAATTCCGCCAAAAAAAAGTGAACGCCCCACAGGGCTGGCCCAATCCAGATCCATCACCCGGGTATAAATTGATTGCTCCGGATGCAGTTCACGCAAGTGGCCGAATGCGGCGCATAACTTGGGGTCTTGTAATGCTTGCAGTGCTTTCAACAGGAAGTCCGGGTGTAACTCGGTATCGCCATCGAGAAACATGACGAACTCGCCACTGGCTTGGCGCCAGCCCAGATTGCGTGCTTTGGCCGCGCTGGGTGATTGATCATCCAGCACTTGTACCTTGGCCCCCAGAGCCTGGGCCTTGGCCACACTGTCATCTTGGGAGCTGGAATCAATATAAATCAGCTCATAAGAGCGATCGCCCCAGTCGGCGGCCTGGACCGATGCGATACAACGCAACAGACGTTGGCCTTCGTTGCGGCCAATGATGACGACTGAAATATGCGGGCTGACGGGGAGGCTGGCAGGTTCAAACAATTCGAGATTTTGGCTCTGAAGCATAGAACTATTTGGATTGAATGGCATTGGCTGTCAGACCAAAGGTAAGGATGGAAATGGCAGGGGCCAACTGACGCAGCACATAACCGATATCGGCCGTGACGGTCGATGGGACGAAGACAACATCACCATCTTCCAGGGCGTAGTTGGCCGCCCGGGCGGTATCAATCAAAATTCCGAAATCAAATATTTCGACCTGGTTCGCGCCTGCCCGATAAACACCGATACGCTCAGGCCAAGAAGTCTCCGTCGGGCCACCGGCCTGGGTCGGACCTCCAGCTTGTGACAGTGCGTCCAGCACCGACATGCGCGGGGTCAAGCGGTAAGAGCCCGGTTTCAGCACGGCACCCAGCACATAAACAGCGGTATCGGCCGAATCGGGAATGAAAACAATGTCCCCTTTTTTCATTCTCAAGTTGTAGCTCGGATCCCCATTGAGTAAGGACTTGAGGTCGATCCAAATCAGCTTGTCACGCCCTCGCATGATCGCGCCGCGCGTCAGGGTGGCTTGTTTGTCCAGCACTGGCATGGCTCCGGCATTGGCCAGGACTTCAACCAGTGTGGGTGAATGGGGGAACTTTTGCATACCGGCACGCTCGACCCGGCCTAAAACGGTAATTTGATTTGAGGTGTATTCGTCAATCGACAGCGTGAGGTGGGGCTGGGTGAAATAAGTACGCAAACGCTGTGACAGTTTTTGCTGTGCCTGCTCGCGTGTCAATTCGTTGAGGTTGACGTCACCCACAATGGGGATGGTGATGTGACCGTCGGGCCCCACCACATGCTTGCCGCTGACTTCGGGTCGGCCAAAAACGTCAAGTCGCAACACATCACCGCGACCAATTTGGTAGACCGGGTTCACCGATTCTTCCAGCAGCGCAAGATCCTCCTTACTCAACATGCTGAATTTGACCGCTGTTTCCGCCGCTTTAAATCCCGGATTGAACGGTGGGGCGGAACTCAGGCCCGGGCGCAGACTTGGTGTGAGTCCGGCACAACCCGTCAGCCAGCAGACCGTCAGCATGACGATCAATCTCAGAGCACTGGTGGCAGTAGTTTTGAAAATGGTAGTCACAGCGATGAACCCTAACTGAAATATCGCCTAAAGTGTAGCCTCGATGCAAATTTACTCAGGCTTCATGTGAATCGCAGGTGCACAACGTGACGCGCTACGTCGTCTTTGTCGCCATGCTGATGTCCATGCACATGATCTCTGTGCGGGGGATTGAGGCCGCTTTCCTGCGGATCTGGATCCCTTTCTTCCTGGCTCTTCCCTTTCTGTTCTGGGTCAACATCCCGGGCCTGCCAGACCCCAATTTCATGCAGGCTGCCATCCTGCCGATTTTGTTTGTGTTGCTGCGTGACAAACTCCATTTGATCCGTTTCGGCCGGATGGAAGTGATGCTGTGCCTGTATGTGGTGGTGCGGGTGGTGGCTGACTTCATCAGCCGCGGCTATGCCGATGCCCAGAACTACGCGTTCTACATGCTGTCGGCCCTGATCGGCCCCTACCTCCTGGGTCGCATCTTGATTGACAGCCGGCGCATGGACATCGAGACCTCTAAAGTATTTGTCCTGATTTTTGTGTTGTTTTTCCCGTGTTTCCTGTTCGAGGCTAAATTTTGGGTCAGTCCCACGTACAAGCTCTTGTCGCCGCTGTTCCCTGACGCCCACAGCGGCTTGTCGATTCGTTATGGGATCGCGCGCGCCGCCGGCACTTTCGAGCATCCGATTCTGGCGGCCATCATGGTGATCACGGTCTATCGCTTGCACCGCTGGTTGTGTTGGTTGGGCGTTTGGGACAAGCCTCAGACCGGTCTGTTGGGTTGGCTTCAAAAAGCTGGAAGTGCGTTGCCTGTGTCGTTCAAATACCAGATCTCTATCGTGCTGATCTTGATGGCCCTGATGACTATTTCTCGGGGGCCTTGGATTGGGGGATTTGTCGGCGCCGCACTGGTGGCGGTGGGCAACTTCAAGAATAGAAAACTTGGGTTGCGTCTTTTTTTGATGGCCGTGTTGGTTGCAGGTTTTCTGGGTAAGTTGGCGCTGGATGCCTATATCTCGCCAAAGTTCGGTGGACTGATCAGCGAGGAAGCCCAGACTATGCTTTACCGCAAAGTCATGATTGATCGTTACTTGGACTTTTTGCTGGACAAGGTTTGGACGGGCTGGGGTCTGACCACCGTCCCCAAGATTCATGGCATGGAGTCGGTGGACAACGCCTTCTTCTTGATGGCCTTGCAACACGGGGTGATTGCGCCCACCCTGTTTGTTCTGATTTTTCTTTATGCCATTGCTTCACAGATCAAGTTTGGTCTGAAGTCCCCCCCCGATGAATCGCCTATCGGCTTTACTTTCTCGGGCATTTACTTGATGTGCTTCATCTCTTTTGCCACGGTCTACATGGGCGGTCAGACCGAGCCCATGTTGTTTTTACTGTTAGGTTGGGGCGAGAGCATCAAAAATCGACAAGCTGATGCCGCCGATGGCCAGGTTGCTTTGGCGTCTGGTACTACAGAACCACCCTCAAGTGGATTTAGGCGGCTGTTGCTCTAGTTGTTTAACCAAACGAATGCTGCTGATGCCGGGCATGGGTGTTCCATAAAGCACTTGGTCAACCGAGTTCTCCACGATAAAAAGACCAAAACCATGGTCTTGGTTGCCGCTGAAATCAGGCTCGCTGGCGTGCTCCGGTACGAAGGGTTTGCCGGCATACTGCAGTTCAATTGAAATGGCTTCTTCGGACCTTTGTAGCACGGCGACTATAGGCGCATCTTTGATTGTCAGATCGCCGTGCCGTATGACATTGGTGGCTACTTCAAAAGCAGCCAGCACCAAACTTTGGGTGAACTCTTCTGGCTGGTCCAGGGTGAAGGCAGCGATTTTTTTGCGCAGTGGTTCGAGTTTATGAAGTTCTGGCTCCACGTCGCGGTAATTCGGTGCCCGACGATCAGCGATGGAGCCGGCGATCCGGGTTTTATTGCGGTTCAAGACGACTTGTATGAGCACAGCGGTCCGGTCGTCTGGAGCCGCGCTGTTGGGACTGAAAGTCTTCAGGTCTGAGCGCAAAGAATTCAAGATCGTTGTGGCGCAGGCCTGGATTTGCTGACCCTGATGCAAGATCGCCGCAATACGCTGGTTGCCGTACAGGGTGTTATTTGAACTGATCGCTTCGGAGATGCCATCGGAATACAGCAACAGGTTGTCACCGACCGCGACGGGCCGTGTGTGTTCTTGGTAGCACTCTGATTCCAAAACGCCAATCGGTAGGTTTTCACTACCCAGTTCAATCACAGTCGGGTACCGGCTGCTGGTCAGCAAGCACGGGGGGTGGCCGGCGCTACACCAGGTCACCGTCTGAGCCAGCCGATCAATGCGCAGCAGGGCCAGCGTGACAAAGGAGCCGATTTCAATCAAATTGGGCGTCAGGCTCTGATGCATGGCATTGACGATGTCCTGGACCGAGGGCATGACTTCGCCATCCGTGTTGGACATGAGATCCATGAACGTGGTTCGGTAGCTGCAAATCACGCTGGCGGCAAAAAGGGCCGCAGCCACGCCCTTGCCCATCACGTCGCCGACTAAAACTTCAAAGCTGTGAGGGCTAAGTTGGGTGAAAACCTGAAAGTCACCATCGACGCCCTGAGAGGGTTCGCTGAAGCTGGCCAGCCTCAGTCCCTCAAGATTTCGGGGGAAATTGCCAAACAGAACATTTTTTTGGATCGCGGCACCGATTTCTATCTCTTGCTGACGAATCCGTGCAAGTGCTTGTTTTTGGGTTTCGAGTTCGCTCAGCGTCTGCTGCAGTTGTTGATTGACCTGTTCCAATTCTGAGCGGTGTCGCTCGGTCTGGCTGTCAAGCTGGATCTGTGTGATGACGTTGGCAACGCGCTTACGCAAAATGCCCAAGGATGTGGGTTTGATGATGAAATCCTTGGCGCCTAACTCCAAACCTTGGAGTTGCGATGTCGTGTCTGTGTTCGCTGTTAGAAACACCAAAGGAATGCGGCTGAGTCGTGGGTCGCGACTTAAAGCCCTGGCCACTTCAAAACCACCCATGACCGGCATCATCACATCCAGCAGGATCAAATCGGGTTGATGCTCGGCGGCCAAGCGCAAGGCCAATTCACCTGAGAGCGCCGTCAAGATCGTGTAGTCTTGTTCGAGCGCGTTGCGGAAGAAATTGAGATTTTCGGGTTTGTCGTCAACGATCAGCAGCGTTGCGACCGGCGGTGCAGGGGTTGGCATGGCATCAAAGGAGGGATGCCAGGGCCTCTTCGCGGTTGTTGTAGATCGAGAAAATGCGCTGCATACGGACCAATTCAAACAAAGCCCGTACCGGACGGCTCAGGCCTATCAGTTTGAACTGGCCCTGTTTGTTGTTCATGCTGCGCAGACAGGACAACAAAGCGCCCAACCCCGAACTGTCGACGAAATTCAAGGTGCTCATGTCCAGAATCGCCAGTTGATGCTGATCGAGTTGCTGCTGAATTTGAATCTTGAATTCACGGGCATTGCCGGCATCGAGGTTTTCGTCGTCCACCGTGACAATCACGCCGTCGGTGGGATTGAGGTTTTCAAATTTGAGTTTCAAAGTGCTCTCCCTTGGGTTCGTATCAGTTTACTAGGCTTGGGAAGAATCCGCTACACCCTAAGGCGCCTCAAGTTCATTAGAGTTTGGGCGCAGTCTACGCTGACTTGGCCCAGGTAGTGCAACAAAAGTCGATAAGGGACAACGCCACTGTTGTGTGTCAGGGCAAAGGCATCGCAAGTGAAACGATCAAGCTGCGAACTGATCCGGTTGGGCAGCAACATGGATGGTTGGAGCAAGCCACAAGGGAATTGCTGATAAAGCCATTGCCAGTGTTCGGGCAGTCGGGCGATGTCGTCAGCCGATTTCAACTCCAGACCCAGCAAAGCCAACTGGCCTTGTGCAACATGATTTAAACCGGGGTAGAAGGTGGTGACAAAGTGGGACACCCAAGTGCCGTTTAGCTCGCTGGGAGGGGGCAATTCTGCCGCCGCTTGGCGTTGATTGTCGGTTGCGGGTAAGGCCGCCGAGCGACTCGCCAGCCAGGCCAGCAACCACAGGGGGGAAAGGAACAATTTGAGCAAGACCAGGGTGATGCTCAAGCTGGGTGTCGATGCTAGATTCGTCATCGGGCGATCTTTGATCGCGTCTAGAAACCCCGGTTCAATGCTGTCGAGCACAACCTGATTGCTGATGCTCGAGAGCTTGCCCGGTGCCACGATCACCTGGTTCAATTCGAGTTCCGGTCCGACATAGGTGTCAGGAAGTACAACGCAATCCGACAACTCAGCCCGCGTGCCTACCACCGCGCCTTCACACACAATGACGTTCGGTCCTAGTCTGGCCCCGGCCTCGACCCGGGCGTGTTGCCCGATATGGACCAGCCCGGTGAATTGAGCACTTTTGTGCAGCACGGCGCCCCTTGACTGGATCAAGCTTTGACCCGATTCGGTCATTCGGTGCTGCAACTCTCGTTTACTGCTGCTTAAATAATCAGCATCGTTGACCACACTCAGTGGGGCCGTACTGGCCACCTGATGCGTCAGATTTTGATCAGCCAATATGAGGGATTCGATGGCATCAAACTCAGGCGCTTGTTGCTGGCTGGTCAGCCAGGAACCGCTAAAGCAGCCCCATCCAGTCCACTTCAGGCCGTGTGTTTCGCGCCAGCACAGTGCTGTGTTCAAGACAGTCTGTGCGTGTTTGAGCGCGCTTAAATCGCAGGGAAGCCGGTCGGGGTAGGCCAACCAGTAGGCTTGCTCGGGTTGCAAAGCAAGAGATCTGAGGTTCTGCCCAAGATCGGCGTCTTCTTGCAGGTAGTGGTAGTGGATCTGAATCCCCCAGCGTTCGCCGTTGTCAAGCAATTTGCGCACAGCTTGCGGTTCGGATCCCAGCAACACATGGGCTTGCTGGCAGCCCAGCCGAACCAGAGCTTCGACCCCATACTGCAACAGCGGTTTGTCAATCAGGGGCAACAACGAGCGCGTGTCCCGTAAGCGCGGCCCGCTGCCCAGTGCTGGCCAGCCTTCCATCATGAGGATGGCCGTGTTGGCTTTCAATAGGCCCCCCGTCCGGTGATGACGGCAGGAATGGTCTTGAGTAGGAGCCTGATATCGGTCAGGATACTTTGCTGTTCAATGTATTGAATGTCGAGCAACACTTGCTGTGGGAATGGAATTTCAGAGCGTCCGGAGACTTGCCAGATGCAGGTCAGACCCGGTGTGATGTCTAGCCGTGCGCGGTCAGTCAGCTCGTAGCGCTGCACCTCACTGACCAGGGCCGGTCGTGGGCCCACCAGTGACATGTCGCCCTTGATCACGCACCAGAGCTGTGGCAGCTCATCGATGCTGGTTTTTCGGATGATGCGCCCGATCCAGGTGATGCGGGGGTCGTGTTTGATTTTGAACGTGATGCCGTCACCATGGGCATTGGCCTGACTCAACTGTGCGCGAAGAGCCTCGGAATTGACCACCATAGACCTGAATTTGGGGAAGGGGAAAGGCCGGCCCCATTTGCCGACACGGGTTTGCCAGAAAAATATCGGCCCACCATCACCAAACTTGATCAAGGCTGCCACCAGCAGTAAAAAAGGCAGGGCCAGTAGCAAAGCGATACTGGCGACGAAAAGATCGATCATTCGCTTGACCGCGTCACCGGTATGGCGAGAAATCGACCAACCTAGAAAACGAACTCTTTGCCACGCCAGTTGGCGTGGGCTGAACCGAAGGCGGCGTTCTATCGCGCTCAAGGTCTTGTCGTCGATTTCGGATGGGGTCTTCATTCGTTCTGGATGATCGATGTTCTGGCGGATTTTATACATGCCAGTAATGTCCCTATGGGTTTAGCATTAACGCATGCCGAACCCGTTGCCAACGCACCACTTGCATGGCCGTTTACTGACGCCTGCCCTAGGGGGGCTGGTGCTGGGAACTGCGCTGCAACTGCAACAGGCTGAGCTGTTTTCCCCTGGCGCTTATGGTGCGGTGTTGGCGATGGCGAGCTTGGCTTTGCTCGCTGTGAAATTCAGTGCGCAGTGGTTGCGGGTGGTGTGGGTTGTAGTCATGCTGGCAGCACTGGCCTGGGCCCTGACCGGACTGCGTGCCAGTGTTTTTGACGAACAAGCGTTGGAGCCGGTTTTGCAAGGGCGTGACTTGGCGGTGGTTGGCGTGGTTAGCGCGATGCCGCAGCGCAACGCCACGGGTTTGCGTTTTCGATTTCAGGTCGAATCGGCCACACTCTCGGGCACACCGGTGCGCTTGCCACCCCAGCTTTATCTGGGCTGGTATGGCTCGGTTTTTTCCGCCGGCGTGCCAGACGCAGAAGAAACACAGCGCATCGCTGAGTTACGCGCGGGTGAGCGTTGGCAGTTAACACTGCGCTTGAAAGCGCCGCATGGAGGCAGTAATCCGCACGGTTTTGACTTCGAGCTTTGGCTGTGGGAGCAGGGATTGCAAGCGACCGGCTATGTGCGATCCGGTGCCAAGGATCCGCCGCCTTTGCGTCTGGGGTCAACTTGGCAGTACCCGGTGGAGCAACTCAGGCAACAGGTGCGCGATTCGATTTTCAACCACCTGAGTGGTTCGGTCTTTCCGCCCGAGCGCAGTGAATCGACCCGGCGTGCCGGCATTGTGGCAGCCCTGGTGGTGGGTGATCAACGCGTGATTGACCGCGCCGACTGGGACTTGTTTCGGGCCACCGGCGTGGCGCATTTGATGGCGATTTCCGGCTTACACATCACCTTATTCGCCTGGATCGCAGCCTTGCTGCTGGGCTGGCTGTGGCGGCGCTCAAGTCGTTTGTGTCTGGCTGTGCCAGCGCCCAACGCCGCCATGCTCGGCGGTTTGATCTTGGCCAGTGCCTATGCGGTTTTCAGCGGTTGGGGAGTTCCTTCCCAAAGAACGATTTGGATGCTGTTGGCTTTGAGTTGCTTGCAGTGGTCTGGCAAGCGCTGGCCTTGGCCCCGGGTCTGGTTGCTGGCGGCAGCAACGGTGCTGCTGATCGACCCCTGGGCTTTGCTGCAAGCTGGCTTCTGGTTGAGCTTTGTTGCCGTAGGAATTTTGTTTGCCAGCGCGGCCGGCTCCCAACTGCCAGCTGACACCGGCATCTGGCCGCGAGTGCGAACGATGTGGCGCGAGCAATTGACCATCACTTTGGCGCTCAGTCCGCTGACACTTCTGCTGTTTGGCCAGGTCTCGTTGCTGGGTTTGTTGGCCAATCTGGTGGCGATCCCCTGGGTCACCCTGGTCGTCACACCGCTGGCCTTGCTGGGTGTGTTGTGGGCGCCGCTGTGGTCGCTGGCAGCTTGGGGTGTGCAGCTGCTCGCTGGTTTTCTGCAGTTTCTCGCAGCCTGGCCATTGGCCAGCGTCTCGGTGGCTCAGCCAGCCCTGTGGCTGGGTGTGGCCGGGGTGTTGGGCGCGCTGTTGGTGCTGCTCAGGTTGCCCTGGTCGGCGCGGTTGCTGGGTCTGCCTTTGTTGCTGCCAGTCTTGTTGTGGCAGGCGCCGCGCCCGCCAAGCGGTCATTTTGAACTGTTGGCAGCCGACATCGGGCAGGGCAATGCGGTGCTGGTGCAAACCGCCAACCACGCGCTGGTGTTCGATGCGGGACCACGTTTTTCCAGTGAGAGTGACGCCGGGCATCGGGTTCTGGTGCCACTCCTGCGTGCGCTTGACATCAAGCTTGACACGCTGGTGCTGAGCCACCGCGATGCCGACCACACCGGCGGCGCACTGGCCGTGTTGGCCATGCAGCCGCAAGCGCAATTGCTCAGCTCGATTGAGCCCGAGCATGAGTTGCAGGCCGTGCGCCAAGTTCGTCGCTGCGAGGCGGGTCAGCGCTGGGATTGGGACGGTGTGCGCTTTGAGGTGCTGCATCCAAGGGCAGGGGATTACGCGCTGAAAACCCGATCCAACGCGTTGTCCTGTGTTTTAAGAATTACCAATGGTCAGCAGACCGCGTTATTGACTGGCGACATCGAGGCGGCGCAGGAGGCTCGCTTGGTGGCTGATGGTGCAACTTTACAGGCTGACGTCTTGCTGGTGCCGCACCACGGCAGCAAGACGTCGAGCAGCGCCGTGTTTCTCGATGCCGTGCAACCGCGATTCGCCCTGATTCAGGCCGGATACCGTAATCGTTATGGTCATCCCGCGGCCTTGGTGCTGGAGCGTTACCAGGCCAGACAAATTCAGGTTTTTGACTCACCGCACTGTGGTGCAGCCCGCTGGCGCACTGATCAGCCGCAACAAATGCATTGTCAGCGCCAACAGGCGCAGCGCTACTGGCAGCACCGTGTGCCGTGATGCCGTTAGCGGCCCAGTGCAGCAGCCACCGCTTGGCCCAGTTCAATCACTGCCATAGCGTAGTAGCTGCTCCAGTTGTAACGTGTGATGACGTAGAAGTTTTCGGTTCCCGCCACATAGCTGGGCGCTGCTCCACCGTTTTGCAATTCGATCAGGGCCAGCGGGCCTGTGTGTTGCAGCGCGGCACCTTCGAGCAGTACGCCTTTGTCCTGAAAACTGGCCAGGCTGAAGGTGGGCAGGATGTCGGGAAGCATCAGGGCGTCCAGATCGAGCCGGGCCGGGTCAAAGCGCAGCGGGTAATGCGTTGCCATACCTTTGTTCCAGCCATAGGACTGCAGGTAGTTGGCAACCGAGCCGATGGCGTCAGCCGCACTGGTGAACAAGTCGATCCGGCCATCAGCGTCGAAATCGACCGCGTGTTGCTGCCAGCTCGAGGGCATGAACTGGGGCATCCCCATGGCGCCGGCGTAACTGCCGCGCAAACTCAAGGGGTCGGTCCCGCCACGTTGGGTAAAGCTCAGGAAGTGCTCGAGCTCGCTCAGGAAATAGGCACTGCGTTCGCTGGCGCGGGGGTGACTGGCGGGGAAATCAAAAGCCAGGGTGCTCAAGGCGTCGATCACCCTAAAGCTACCCATTTGCTGGCCGTAAATGGTTTCCACACCAATGACGCCAACAATGATTTCGGCCGGAACGCCACTGCGTTCCTGGGCCCGTTGCAAATCGCCACGGTGCGCTTGCCAGAAATCGATACCGGCCTGGATCCGCAGGGGTTCGATGAAGCGGCTGCGGTAAATCTGCCAATTCTTGGCCACGCCAAGAGGTGAGGGCGTCATGAGTTGGACGATGCGCGGCATCAAACGCGCTTGTCCCAGAATCTGGCGCACCCGGCTGCGCGCTAGCCCCAGACGTTCAGCCATCTCGTCAGCTGCGCCCATGGCGTCGCTTCGGCTGCTGTAGAGCTGGCCTTGGGCTGGCGCTTGAGCCAAGGTTTGCGCTTTGGCAGCTACCGGTTTTTTGTTTTTGCTCGCTGCCAGCGATCCCGTGGTCAGTAGCAAGGTGGCCAGGAGCAGCAGCGCAATGACTGAAAATCGTGAAAGTTCTTGCATGCGCCGGTGGGGTGAAAGGCTGAAAGTCTGTTGGACCAACTCAGAGCTTGGTATTCGCTATGCTCTGACCTTAGCCGAAATTTCGAGCCTAGGGAGTTTTTGTGAGCAAGACCGGATACTTTAGTCACCCTGATAGCAAAAAACATGAAATGGGCCGGGGTCATCCCGAATGTCCCGAGCGAATTACCGCCATCGAGGAGCGTTTGCGCGCGAGCGCCGCGATCGAAGGTCTGGTGCGCCGGGTTGCGCCTTTGGCTGAATTGCAGGACATCGAGCTGGGGCACAGCGCAGACTATGTACAGGAGTTGCAAAGTCTCAGTGATCAATTGCGCGAAGGGCTGAGCGAGGGCGGGCGACATTACGCCCAGCTCGACCCCGACACCGCCCTCAATGCCGACACCTGGGATGCCATTCGCCGGGGCGTTGGCGCCTCGCTGGCGGCTGTTGATGCGGTGATGGCGGGCGAAATCGACAATGCTTTTTGCGCTGTTCGACCACCGGGCCACCATGCCTGTTACGACCACGGCATGGGTTTTTGTTTTTTCAATAACGTGGCGATTGCAGCGAAATATGCCTTGGAGCGCCATGGTCTGGAGCGGGTGGCGATTGTGGACTTTGATGTCCACCATGGCAACGGCACCGAGGACATCGTGGCGGGCGATGACCGAATTGTGATGCTGAGTTTTTACCAGCACCCGTTCTATCCCCAGGGCGGCTCGCGTTCCGGCGCGGCCAATATGGTGAACCTGCCGATTCCGGCCTATACCGCGGGTGATGTGATTCGGCCCTTGATCGAGCAGCATTGGTTGCCACGGCTGGAGCAACACCAGCCCGAGCTGATTTTGATCAGTGCCGGTTTCGATGCGCACCGCGAAGATGATCTGGGTCAGCTCGGACTGGTCGAGGCCGACTACGCATGGATTACCCGAAAACTCAAAGAAGTAGCCAAGACCCATGCCAAAGGTCGTATCGTCTCCAGTCTGGAAGGCGGTTACAACCTCAGTGCCCTGGGCCGCAGCGTGGAGGCGCATTTGCGGGCGCTAGCCGAATAGAATCGTCGATTCGGAACATCAATTTTTCTGTCCCCATTTGTTTAGGAGTGGCTCCATGAAGGTCTTGGTAGGCGTCAAGCGGGTTGTCGATTTCAACGTGAAGGTTCGGGTCAAATCGGACCACAGCGGTGTGGATATCGCCAACGTGAAGATGAGCATGAATCCGTTTGACGAAATCGCAGTAGAGGAGGCCATTCGTCTCCGGGAAAAAGGGGTGGTGACTGAGGTCATCGCCGTGTCGTGCGGCGTCCTGCAATGCCAGGAAACGCTGCGTACCGCCATGGCCATTGGCGCTGATCGCGCGATTCTGGTCGAAACCAGCGAGGAGTTGCAGCCCTTGGCAGTGGCCAAACTGTTCAAGGCCCTGGTCGACAAAGAGCAGCCGGGTTTGATCATTCTGGGCAAGCAAGCGATTGACGACGACTGCAACCAGACCGGACAAATGCTGGCCGCACTGTGCGACCTGCCGCAAGCTACTTTCGCCAGCAAAGTCGTTCTTGCTGACGGCAAGGCAAGCGTCACACGGGAAGTCGATGGCGGGCTGGAAACTTTGGCGATCACCTTGCCGGCCGTTATTACCACCGATTTGCGCCTGAACGAGCCGCGCTACGTCACCCTGCCCAACATCATGAAGGCCAAGAAAAAGCAGCTCGACATTTTCAAGCCCGAAGATCTTGGGGTCGATGTCAGCCCGCGTATCAAGACCCTCAAGGTCAATGAGCCGACCAAGCGCAGCGCCGGCATCATGGTGCCCGATGTGGCCACCTTGGTCGATAAACTGAAAAATGAAGCAAAGGTTATTTGAAGTCTTGCGGGACAGACCGAATCGCAGCGCAGCGCTGTACTCAACTGATTAAAGGGAAAAAATGACCGCACTCGTAATTGCTGAACATGACAACGCGACCCTCAAGGGCGCCACTTTCAATACCGTTAGCGCCGCAGCACAATGCGCCACTGAAGTCCATGTGCTGGTGGCTGGTTGCAATGCCGCCGCTGCCGCTGCCGCAGCAGCGCAGATTGCCGGCGTAACCAAGGTGCTGCATGCCGATGGCGAGTCGCTGGCCCATGGCCTGGCTGAAAACGTAGCAGCTCAGGTCCTGAATATTGCAGCCCAGTACAGCCATATCTTGTTTCCAGCGACTGCCTCGGGCAAGAACATTGCGCCCAGAGTGGCGGCCAAGCTCGACGTTGGCCAGATCTCTGATGTGACGCGCGTTGATGCGGCCGATATTTTTGAGCGCCCGATTTACGCCGGGAATGCCATTGCGGTGGTTCAAAGCCTCGACCCGATCAAGGTGTTGACGGTTCGCAGCACCGGTTTTGATGCAGCCCCTGCCAGCGGTGGATCAGCCACGGTGCACACGGTGGATGTACTGCAGGTCAACCCCAACACTGCGTTCGTGGGCAGTGAAATTGCGAAAAACGACCGACCTGAATTGACCGCTGCCAAGATCATTGTCTCGGGTGGCAGGGCGCTGGGTTCGAGCGAAAAATTCGATGAAGTGTTGACGCCGCTGGCCGACAAGCTCGGAGCAGCACTGGGTGCCTCGCGTGCAGCGGTCGATGCGGGCTACGCGCCCAACGACTGGCAAGTCGGACAAACCGGCAAGATCGTCGCACCCCAGCTGTACCTGGCTTGCGGCATCAGCGGTGCCATTCAGCACTTGGCGGGAATGAAGGACAGCAAGGTGATTGTTGCCATCAACAAGGACCCGGAAGCACCTATTTTCAGCGTCGCCGATTACGGCTTGCAAGCCGATTTGTTTGTTGCCATTCCTGAGTTGATTGCAGCGCTTTAAGCCCCGATGGCCCTGAACCCGGCTGCGCTGGCGGGTTGGGCTTAATGGCCTACCATCATTTGCCAGGCTTGATTTGAACCCTGCTGTTTTTGGAGAAAAACGATGAGTTATGTGGCCCCGATCAAGGACATGCTGTTCAACCTCAAGCACCTGGCCGATATCGACCAGCTGGCCCAATTGCCGGGATTCCAGGACGCGGGGCTGGAGACGGCGAATTCGGTGCTGCAGGAATGCGCCAAGTTCAGCGAGCAGGTGATTGCACCTCTGAACGCCGTGGGCGATCAACAGCCATCGAGCTTCAAGGACGGTCACGTCAGCACCAGCCCAGGCTTCAAGGATGCTTACCTGCGCTATGTGCAAGATGGCTGGCAGGGTTTGCAGCATCCGCAGGCCTGGGGCGGACAGGGTTTGCCCAAAACCATAGGTGCCATGTGCGCCGAAATGGTTCAAAGTGCCAACCTGAGTTTTGCCCTGTGCCCGATGCTGACTGACGGCGCGATCGAGGCGCTGCTGACCGCCGCGTCCAACGCGATCAAAGCGACGTACCTGGAAAAACTCGTCAGTGGTGAGTGGACTGGAACCATGAATTTGACCGAGCCGCAGGCCGGCAGCGATTTGGCTGCAGTACGGACTCGAGCCGAACCGCAGGCCAACGGCAGCTACAAACTTTTTGGCACCAAAATTTTCATCACCTACGGCGAGCACGACTACACCAGCAACATCATTCACCCGGTGTTGGCACGGGTCAGTGGTGCGCCCGCCGGGGTCAAGGGGATTTCACTTTTCATAGTTCCCAAGGTACTGGTCAATCCCGATGGCAGCCTGGGGCCACGCAACGATGTGCAATGCCTGAGCATCGAGCACAAAATGGGCATCAAGGCCAGTCCCACGGCCGTTCTGCAGTACGGTGATGGCTTGGCGGCGAGCATTGCTGACAATGCCGGCCCCGGCGCTGTGGGCTATCTCGTCGGTGAGGAGAATCGAGGCCTGGAGTACATGTTCATCATGATGAACGCGGCCCGTTTCGGCGTTGGCATCCAGGGCATTGCGGTGGCTGAACGGGCTTACCAACAAGCAGCGAATTTTGCCAAAGAGCGGGTGCAAGGGCGCCCGGTGGATGGTTCGCTGAGCCAAGCCGGCCCCATCATTCATCACCCCGATGTGCGCCGCATGTTGATGACGATGCGCGCCTACACCGAAGGTTGCCGCGCCATGGCCAGCACGGCTGCTGCGGCCAATGATGCGGCCCACACCCACCCTGATCCCGAGGTCAGAAAAATCAACCAGGCTTTCTACGAATTCATGGTGCCGCTGGTCAAAGGCTTTAGCACCGAAATGAGCCAGGAAGTCACCTCGCTGGGCGTGCAGGTGCACGGCGGCATGGGCTTCATCGAGGAGACCGGAGCGGCCCAGCACTACCGCGACGCCAAAATCCTGACGATTTACGAAGGAACGACCGCGATCCAGGCCAATGATCTGGTCGGGCGAAAAACCGCGCGCGACGGAGGCCAGACGGCCAAGGCCATCGCCCATCAGATTGAGAAAACCATAGCAGCCTTGCGACAACAAGCCAGCCCCGATGCCACGGTGGTGGCGCGCCGGCTGGACGCGGCCCGCGCCGCTTTTGTCGATGTGGTGGAGTTCGTCGCCAGCAATTGCAAAGACCAGCCCAACGCTGTTTTTGCCGGCAGCGTGCCCTACTTGATGCTCGCGGGTAATTTGATGGCGGGTTGGCAACTGGCACGCGCCCTGCTGGCTGCGCAACAAGCGCTCGTGCAGGGACAGGACGTAGAGTTCATGCAGGCCAAAATCATCACGGCCCGCTTTTACGCCGATCACATTCTGAGCCAGGCACCAGGCCTGCGTGAATCAATAGTCGAAGGCGCTGACAGCGTCAACGCTATGGCCCTAGATTCCTTTTGATTTCTTTTGTTTTTTTGTGGGACAGACCGCAGTGACATGCAGTGTCCCAGCCCTGTCCCCAACTGATTAAGACCATGTCCAATCTGCCCGCCGTTTTGAGTCAGCTGCCTTTGCCCATCATCGGTGCGCCGCTGTTCATCATCAGCAACCCCAAGCTGGTGATTGCACAGTGCATTGCAGGCGTGGTCGGTGCCATGCCGGCGCTCAATGCCAGACCAGCGGACCAGTTGGAAGACTGGTTGATCGAGATCACGCAGACGCTGGCGGCTTACCAGCAGGCTCACCCAGAACAGGTCATCGCACCGTTTGCTATCAACCAGATCGTTCACAAATCCAACGACCGGCTTGAGCACGACATGGGGCTATGCGTGAAATACAAAGTGCCGATCATCATCACTTCGCTGGGCGCGCGTGAAGATATCAATGCTGCGGCGCACAGCTATGGCGGTGTGGTGCTGCACGATGTCATCAACAACAAGTTTGCCCGCAAAGCCATCGAGAAGGGCGCTGATGGCTTGATCGCTGTGGCAGCCGGGGCCGGTGGCCACGCCGGCGTGAAAAGTCCGTTTGCCTTGATCGGTGAAATTCGCCAATGGTTCGATGGTCCACTGGCCTTGAGTGGTTCGATTGCCAGTGGCGGCGCCGTGCTGGCAGCCCAGGCCATAGGTGCGGATTTTGCCTACATCGGTTCGGCATTTATCGCCACCGAAGAGGCCCGCGCCAGTGATGACTACAAGCGGGCCATTGCTGCGTCAAGCTCCGATGACATCGTCTATACCAATCTGTTTACTGGCGTTCACGGCAACTACTTGGCCGCCAGCATACGAGCAGCTGGTCTGGATCCCGAGCAGTTACCGATGAGCGACCCGAGTCAAATGAATTTTGGCTCGGATCGGGTCAAAGCCTGGAAAGACATTTGGGGTTGCGGCCAGGGCATTGGCGCTGTGGCGTCGGTGCGCAGCACCGCAGACTTCGTGGCCCAACTGCGTGCCGAGTACCTGACCGCGCGAGAGCGGGTTCTGGCTTGCCAGGTTTGAGGCCGGAAGTCCAACAAGCTCGCTCAGCCAGAGCCATTGCCGTTTGATTTATTGATTTTTTCTTAAATAGTGACACTCGACATTCCTTTCGTCTTGACTCCGACTTGGCTGGAACGGAGCCGGTCAGCGGCGCACTCAGCTCCGCGGCTGTCCCCCGTGTCGGCCTAGGGACGACGACTCCTCCTTGATGCCGCTGCGCTGAGCGAACCACTGCCCTGCTCCTTCCAAGGTATCGTGTTTTCTAACGACCAAAACGCCCAATAGCAACTCTATTGGATGCCCGGGTGCTTGGGGTGGGCGGCGCAGCGGCATCAAGGAGGAGGCCAAAGGCCGGGGGACAGTCGCGGAGCTGCTCACCCCAAGCGCCAGGGCGTACTCCAGTACGCAATCAGCAGCCTTGAATCGGTACCCGGACTGTCTTGGAGACCCTAGCTGTCGTGAATTTTGAAACTCTCAATAGCCTTCGGAGTCGGGCCTACTGCCGCCAATGTGGGTTTGCTGGCGCGCCTGGGCTAACAGCACTTGCCGCTGGCGTTCGGCGGCGCCGCTTTTTTGCTGCTCGCTTCTGCTTGCATGGCAATGGGGGCAGCTCACACCTTCGACGTAATACGCAGAAGCTTTGTCAGCGACAGAAACCGGATTGCGGCAGGAGCGGCACAACGCATAGCTGCCCACGGCCAGACCTTGGGTGACCGACACCCGTTCGTCAAAAACAAAGCATTCGCCTTGCCACAAGCTCTGTTCGGCTTGTACAGTTTCCAGGTATTTGAGGATGCCGCCTTCGAGGTGATAGACCTCGTCAAAGCCCTGGCTGCGCAGCAGCGCGGTTGATTTTTCGCAGCGGATGCCGCCGGTACAAAACATCGCGACTTTGGGTTTTTTCCCGGCCGGGGCTTGCAGGACAGCTTGCTGGTTCAACCAAGCAGGTAATTCGGAAAAATTTTTGATCCCGGGATTGATGGCGTCCCGAAAACTTCCGATGGCAACTTCGTAGTCGTTGCGGGTGTCGATCAAAACCAACTCCGGATCGCGCAGAAGTTGGTTCCAGTCCTGCGCTTTGACATAGGTACCGGCCAGTTGGCTGGGATTCAGACCGGGTACGCCAAGTGTGACGATTTCACGCTTGAGTCTGACCTTCATCCGGTGAAAAGGCGCGGTCTCACTGAAAGACTCTTTGTGGATCAGATCGGCCAGTCTGGGGTCGCTGCGCAAATAAGCCAGCACCGCGTGCACGCCGGTCTCTGGCCCGGCCACCGTGCCATTGATGCCCTCGTTGGCCAGTAGCAGCGTTCCCTTGACCTGATGGGCTTGACAGCAAGCAAGCAGTGGCGCTTTGAGCTGCTCATAGTCGGGCAGTTCAACGAACTTGTACAAGGCAGCGGTCAGGAAATTTGCCATCGGGGTTTGGACCCAAGTTTTCAGGTGTTCAGCTAAAAAGTTTTTTCAAGCGGGCAGCCCAGCTGTCTTCATTGGGTGAGTGCCGCACACCGCCTTTTTTCAGTGACTCGTCGAGTTCTTTCAACAGCTTGCGCTGGTGCTCGCTGAGCTTGACCGGAATTTCAACGGCAATGTGGCAATACAGGTCGCCGGGATAGCTCGAGCGAACGCCTTTGATGCCTTTGCCGCGCAGTCGGAATTGTTTGCCGGTTTGCGTGCCTTCGGGAATATCTATCGCAGCCTTACCGGCCAAGGTGGGAATTTCAATTTCACTACCCAGGGCTGCGGTGATCATGCTGATGGGCACCGAGCAGTGCAGGTCGTCGCCGTCACGCTCAAAGATGTCGTGCTTTTTCATGCGAATCTCTATGTACAGGTCCCCCGGAGGTCCACCGTTGCTTCCCGGCTCGCCATTGCCGGTGCTGCGAATACGCATGCCGTCGTCAATACCCGCTGGAATTTTGATTTCCAGGATTTTTTGCTGCTTGATCTTGCCCTGACCATGGCAGGTTTGGCAGGGGTCAGCAATCACCTTGCCAGCACCGCGGCAGCTGCTGCAGGTTTGCTGCACACTGAAAAAGCCTTGGCGGACCTGAACCGCACCGGCACCGTTGCAGGTCGGGCAAGTTTTGGCATGGGTACCGGGTTTGGCGCCGCTGCCGTGACAGGGCTGGCAAGCTTCCCAGCTCGGAATTCGAATTTCGGCTTCTTTGCCGTGGGCTGCTTCTTCCAGTGTGACTTCCATGGCGTAACTCAAGTCACCGCCACGGAACACTTGTCGACCACCACGGCCCCGTTGCTGGCCAAACATGTCGCCGAAAATATCACCAAAGGCCTCGGCAAAACCGCCAAACCCTTCAGCCCCGGCAGCGCCCGGGCCGCGCATATTCGGATCGACCCCGGCGTGTCCGTACTGGTCATAGGCCGCGCGCTTCTGGGGATCCGACAGCATCTCGTAGGCTTCTTTGGATTCCTTGAATTTTTCCTCGGCGACCTTGGCCGCATCGCCCTGATTTCGATCCGGGTGATGCTTCATCGCATGCTTGCGATAAGCCTTTTTAATCTCATCGTCTGAGGCGTTCTTTGGAACCCCCAACACTTCGTAAAAGTCGCGCTTGGCCATGGTTTATATCGTGTTCATTACAAGGCAAACGCCGCGTTGAACAGGTAGTTCAACGCGGCGCAATACGGGAGTCAATCGGGTCAGCCCTTTTTGACTTCTTTCACTTCGGCGTCAATCACGTTGTCATCGACCGGTTTAGTCGATTCTCCCGCGGGTGCAGCCTGCTCGGCAGTGGCTTGTTCAGCCTGCTGCTGGGCGTACATTTTTTCACCGAGCTTCTGGCTAGCCGTCATCAAGGCGGTATTCTTTTCATCAATCACCGCTTTGTCGTCGGACTTCAGCGACTCTTCCAGCTCTTTGATGGCGCTTTCAATTTTTTCTTTCTCGTCAGCTTCGAGCTTGTCGCCGAACTCGGTCAGACTTTTCTTGACGCTGTGAACGCTGGATTCAGCCTGGTTGCGGGCTTGGACCAGTTCGATTTTTTTATGGTCTTCGGCGGCATTGAGTTCGGCATCTTTGACCATCTGCTGAATTTCGGCTTCAGTCAGTCCTGAGTTGGCCTTGATCGTGATCTTGTTTTCCTTGCCGGTTCCTTTGTCTTTGGCGCCAACATGCAAAATGCCGTTGGCATCAATGTCAAACGACACCTCAATCTGTGGCGTGCCTCGGGCTGCTGGCGGAATGCCTTCGAGATTGAACTCGCCGAGCATTTTATTGACGACAGCGATTTCGCGCTCGCCCTGGAACACCTTGATGGTCACGGCCGGTTGGTTATCGTCGGCGGTGGAGAAAGTCTGGGCAAACTTGGTCGGGATCGTGGTGTTCTTGGTGATCATCTTGGTCATCACACCACCCAGGGTTTCAATACCCAGGGACAGCGGGGTCACGTCGAGCAGTAACACATCTTTGCGGTCACCTGATAGCACTTGACCCTGGATCGCTGCACCCACAGCGACGGCTTCATCGGGGTTGACGTCTTTGCGTGGCTCTTTGCCGAACAGTTCTTTGACTTTGTCCTGGACCTTGGGCATACGGGTCATGCCGCCGACCAAAATCACATCGTGAATGTCGTTGACGCTCACGCCTGCATCCTTGATCGCAGTGCGGCAAGGCGCAATGGTGCGCTCGATCAGTTCTTCCACCAGGGATTCGAGCTTGGCGCGCGTGAGCTTGATGTTGAGGTGCTTAGGGCCCGAGGCGTCGGCCGTGATGTAAGGCAGATTGATGTCGGTCTGCGCGCTGCTGGAGAGTTCGATTTTGGCTTTCTCGGCCGACTCTTTCAAACGTTGCAGTGCCAACACGTCCTTGGACAGGTCAACGCCTTGATCTTTTTTGAACTCAGCAATGATGAAATCGATGATGCGCTGGTCGAAGTCTTCGCCACCCAGGAAAGTGTCTCCGTTGGTCGAGAGAACTTCAAACTGCTTTTCGCCATCGACGTCGGCGATCTCAATGATCGAAACGTCGAAAGTTCCACCACCCAGGTCATAGACCGCAATCTTGCGGTCGCCTTTTTCCTGTTTGTCCAGGCCGAAAGCCAGGGCTGCAGCCGTGGGTTCATTGATGATGCGTTTGACTTCCAAGCCGGCAATCCGGCCTGCATCTTTGGTCGCTTGGCGCTGGGCATCATTGAAATAGGCCGGAACCGTGATCACGGCCTCAGTCACGGCTTCACCGAGATAGTCTTCGGCGGTTTTCTTCATTTTGCGCAGGATGTCGGCGCTGACTTGCTGAGCGGATATTTTTTTACCGTGGGCTTCAACCCAGGCGTCGCCGTTGTCAGCGGCAACAATTTTGTAAGGCATGAGATCGATGTCCTTCTGGACTTCTTTCTCGGTGAATTTGCGTCCAATCAGGCGCTTGACGGCATACAAGGTGTTACGTGGGTTGGTGACGGCCTGACGTTTGGCCGAAGCACCGACCAGCACTTCACCTTCTTCTTGGTAAGCGACGATGGACGGGGTAGTGCGAGCACCTTCCGAATTCTCGATGACGCGGGGCGTATTGCCCTCCATGATGGAAACGCAGCTATTGGTCGTTCCCAGATCGATTCCGATGATTCTTCCCATTTTCTTCTCCTAAACAAATAATCTTGAGGGACAGATCTTTAGCTCTGTCCCCAACTGTTTGTGCTTGAGGGACAGGTCTTTAGCGCTGTCCCCAACTGTCTGTACTTGAGAGACAGATCTTTAATTCTGTCCTCAACCGTTCTTAACTGATTACGTAGATAGGGCCATTCGGCCAAATTTCAAGGGTTTATTTCGCTGCAGCCACCATGACCAGCGCCGGGCGCAAGACACGGTCGGCAATGGAATAGCCTTTTTGCAGCACGGACACCACGCTGTTGGCTTCCAATTCGGAGGGCACCATGCTAATGGCCTGGTGCTGATGCGGATCAAATTTGCTGCCCGTTTCCGGGTTGATGGCGATTACCTTGTTGCGCTCCAGGGCGCTGCTGAGCTGACGCAGCGTGGCCTGGGCCCCTTCGCGAATCTGCTCCAGGCTGGCATCCTGAATGCTTAAACCGGTCTCCAGGCTGTCAACCACCGGCAGCAGGCTATCCGCAAAATTTTCAACCGCAAATTTTCGGGCTTTGGAGATTTCGTCATCGGCGCGGCGTCGCGCGTTGTCGGCATCGGCTCGGGCGCGCAGGTACTGGTCGGCCAAGTCGAGGTTTTTGAGTTGGAGTTCGGCCAGTTCAGCCTGCGCTTGGGCCAGCATGCTGGCATCGTCCAGTGTGGTTTCTGGCAGGTCTGCGCCGCCAGGTTCACTGGCAGTTTGGGCCTGGTTGGCGACCGTCTTGGGTTCGGTTGAAGGGGTGTCTGACATGCGTACGCACCTGTAAAGCTTAGGGGACAGCGCTAAAAATCTGTCCTGTGGGGTTCAAGAAGGTCTTGAACTGAGGGCGACTGGCGCCAATTCAAGAGCGCCGGGGTGCGAGCAGGAAAAAATCGCTACGCCCCGGGGCGGGAAATTTAGCTAGAGAGTCCGAGCAACTCAACGTCGAATTTAAGGGTGGCATTCGGCGGAATGACGCCACCAGCACCGCGTGCGCCATAACCCAGTTCAGGCGGGATGATCAGGGTGCGAGCACCGCCAACATGCATTCCAGCAACGCCTTCGTCCCAACCGCGAATCACCATGCCTGCACCCAGGGAGAACACAAAGGGGTCGTTGCGGTCTTTGCTGGAGTCGAATTTGGCGCCTTGGACGCCGTTCTCAAACAACCAGCCGGTGTAGTGAACGGTAACGCTTTGGCCTTTGGTGGCAACAGCGCCAGTACCTTGGGTCGTGTCTTCGTACTGAAGACCGGAGGCGGTGGTGGTCATGCTCTGAGTTCCTTGGAAAACCGGCAATTATGCCAGCAGGCCGCGACCAGCCAGGTCGCGCATCAAGGCCATGACCCCGTAAGTCCAGGGTGCAATTTGGTCGGAGGTGTTGACCCGATTGACCAGGGTTCCCAGTAACGGGGTGCTGACGCTGACGATGTCGCCAACACAGTGGGTAAAGCCTTCACCTGGTTTTTTCCCGGGCAACGGACGGTCCTGGGTGGGGGCGAACATGGTGCCTAAAAACAGCATGAAACCATCGGGGTATTGGTGGTTGGCGCCTATGGTCTGGGCCACCAAATCGAGCGGGTCGCGGCTGATCATGTTCAAAGGGCTAACCCCTTGCATCACAAAACCGTCATCCCCTTGGACCTCGAGCAATAAATTGCAGTGCCTCACGTCATTCATCCCGAAGTGTTCGTCAAACAAGCGAATGAAAGGACCGATGGCGCAGGACGCGTTGTTGTCTTTGGCTTTGCCCAGCAGCAAGGCGCTGCGACCTTCGAAGTCGCGCAGGTTGACGTCATTGCCCAGGCTGGCGCCTTTGACTTCGCCCCGGCTGTTGACGGCCAACACGATCTCGGGTTCGGGGTTGTTCCAGTCGCTCCCGGGATGAATTCCAATTTCAGAGCCGATACCGACGGCGCTCATCACTTGAGATTTGGTGAATATCTCGGCGTCCGGACCGATCCCGACTTCGAGGTACTGCGACCATACGCCTTGTTCGATCAACACTTTTTTAAGTGCCGCGGCTTCGGCTGAACCGGGTTTCACTTGGCTCAAGTTGTCGCCAATGACGCCCACCACGGCGCGCCGGATCGACTCGGCCTTGGCCGCATCGCCACGGGCCTGTTCTTCAATCACGCGTTCCAACATGGACGCTACAAACGTTACACCTGCTGCTTTGATGGCTTGCAGATCGCATGGTGCCAAAAACCATGGAATCGAGGGATCACGCTGGTCCTGAGCCGAATTGGCCAGCACGGCGGATGTGTCGGCCAGCCAGGGCCCACCAAACTCGCGCACGGACCCCACCGGATCCACCATTTCCAGCAGTTCGCTGGTGGTGGCCGCAATCAGGGAAATATCGAAAATGGAATCGCCCAAAACCCGGACCAGGGTTGGCCCTGAGCCCTCGACCCAAATGCGGGCGATCAGAACCGAAGGTCCAATGTCTTGCGGCAGTACCGTTGAATTTTGAAGATGGGTCAACATGCGAGATTGGTATTTATTAAGCGTTGGGGACGTCACGATGCGGGTCAGCTTGGGGCGGCATCATAAGGCTGCGGATTTGGTTTTTTTGGCTTGGCCACTGGCCCAACGCGGCGCAAAGGCATTCAAGTCAGCCATGCGCTTGAGCAAGTCTGCGCCCCAGGCCGTCACGGCATAACCTTCTTTGCCGTGGCTGATGAAACCGGCTGAACGCAATTCTTTGAGTCGGGTGTTCAGGGTGTTGGGGGTGACGCCGCCTACGCTGTCTTGCAGCAAGCGGAAGGTTTGTCCATGACCATCTTTGAGGGCCCACAGCACACGAAGGGCGTAGCGCGATTCGAGCAAGGCCAGCAACTCCGTGATGGCTGAAAAATCTTTGGAACTCATGAAAACTTGTTTGGAGGGATGGCCGATGCGCGCAGCAGGTGAAAACTATAACGTAAATCGGGCCGTGCTACAGCTTTGATAGCTATCGGTATATACCCTCATAGCCTAGGGACTTGGCCGGTCTTGCGGCGGGGGTTGTACCATTGGCGCTTTTCGCTGGATCGGTGGGCGAAACCTAGCGTCAATCTGAGGACATGGAACATGACTGTAGAGAAAAACATGAAGGGCCCGGTGATTCGCCTGAATGCCCAGGACAATATTGTGGTGGCGCGGGTCGATGTGGCCATTGGCACCAAAGTTCCGGCCGACGGCACAGACCCCGGCTTTGTCTGCCGCTCGCAAGCCCCGGCCGGCTACAAGCTGGCGACCCGGCACATCGCCAGTGGTGAGGCGGTGCGCAAATACGGTGAGGTCATCGGCTTTGCCACCATCGACATTGAGCCTGGCGCCATGGTGCACAGTCACAACATGGAATTTCGCGAATTCGATCGTGATTACGCTTTTGCCCGCGATTACCAGCCGGTGACGTTGTTGCCTGAGAGCGAACAGGCCAGCTTCATGGGTTATGTGCGTCCCGACGGCCGGGTAGCCACCCGCAACTTTGTCGGCATTCTGTCAACGGTTAATTGCTCGGCCACGGTGGCGCACAAGATTGCGGCCTGGTTCACGCCCGAGCGCTTGGCGGCCTATCCCAATGTGGACGGGGTGGTGGCTTTTGCCCATGGTTTGGGTTGCGGCATGGAAATGACGGGCGAGCCGATGGACTTGCTGCGCCGCACGATGGGCGGTTATGCGGTTCATGCCAATCTGGGCGCCGCCCTGATCGTGGGACTGGGTTGCGAGCGCAATCAACTCGCGGGTTTGTTGGCTGACCAAAACTTGACGCCTGGCCCCTTGCTCAAGACTTTTGTCATGCAGGAAACCGGTGGTACGCGCAAAACCATTGAGGCTGGGATTGCTGCGATTGAAGAACTGTTGCCACAGGCCAACGCGGTGGTGCGTGAGCGCGTCAGCGCCAGCCACTTATGCGTGGGCTTGCAGTGTGGCGGCTCGGATGGCTTTTCCAGCATCACGGCCAATCCGGCGCTCGGTGCGGCCATGGACATTTTGGTGCGCCACGGCGGCACCGCGATCTTGTCGGAGACGCCCGAGATTTACGGCGTTGAACACACCTTGACACGACGTGCCCGCAGCGTTGAGGTGGGACAAAAACTGGTAGAGCGAATTCGCTGGTGGAAAGACGAGTACTCGGTCGGGCGTGACGTCCAGATCAATGGCCGGGTCAGCCCGGGCAACCATGCTGGCGGCTTGGCCAACATCATCGAAAAGTCCCTGGGCTCGTCGATGAAAGGCGGAACCGGTCCTTTGATGGAAGTTTATAAATACGCTGAGCAAGTCAAACAAAAGGGCTTTGTTTTCATGGATACGCCGGGCTTTGATCCGGTGTCAGCCACCGGCCAGATCGCTGGTGGTGCCAACATGATTGCATTCACCACCGGACGTGGCTCGATGTTCGGTGCCAAGCCCGTGCCGTCGATCAAATTGGCCACCAACACGCCGATGTACCTGCGCCTGACGGAAGACATGGACATCAATTGTGGCGTGGTCCTCGATGGCGAAGCCAGTATTGCCGAGATGGGTCAGCTGATTTTCCAGCGCCTACTGGCTTACGCCTCGGGCGAACCGACCCGCAGCGAAGAACTCGATCTGGGCGACCATGAATTCGTGCCATGGAACATCGGCGTCATGAGCTAAAGTTCGCACCACTATTTCTCAACCCCATTTGAACGGAATTCCGATGTCTGCCCAGCCTTACCAAGCCCTTCCTATCAACAGCTTCAAACGCGATTTGCTGGCAGGTCAGCGCCTGATCGGCTCCTGGTGCTCACTGGCCAATCCGATCAGCACGGAGATTTTGGGGTTGGCTGGCTTTGATTGGCTGTTGCTTGATGGCGAACATTCGCCCAATGAGGTCACCAACTTCATTCCCCAGTTGATGGCACTCAAAGACAGCGTATCGGCCCCGATTGTTCGGCCTTCAACCAACAGTGCGGTCGAGATCAAGCGTTTGCTCGACATCGGGTTTTACAACTTCCTGATTCCTTACATTGAGAGCGAAGAAGAAGCATTGCGTGCCATTGCCGCCACCCGTTACCCGCCCCAAGGCATTCGGGGTGTTGCAGTTTCCCAGCGCAGCAACCGTTTTGGCACGGTGGCCGACTATTTCAAAACCATCAACGACCAGATCTGCGTGATGTTGCAAATTGAAAGCCGTGCCGGTGTGGCCAACGCGCGTGCCATTGCTTCAGTTGAGGGCGTTGACAGTATTTTTGTTGGCCCCTCTGATTTGGCCGCGGCACTGGGCCATTTGGGCAACCCGAGCCATCCCGAAGTGCAGCAAGCCATCGCCCTAGTGTTTGCCGAAGCCAAGGCCTGCGGTAAACCTTCCGGCACCTTGGCGCCGGTGGAAGCCGACGCCCGGCGCTACATCGAAATGGGTGCAACTTTTGTGGGTGTTGGCAGCGATGTCGGCGTGTTTCGCAATTCGACCCAGGCCTTGCGCGACCGCTATATGGGTACATAAAAGCCCGAACCGAATCTACCGGCCCTGGCCCACACCTGCGAGCGCAATTGGAATTTAATTTCAAGCCAGCATCTCGCGCTAGGCGGGCGACGTAGCTGTCCTTCTCCGGCTCAGCTCGCGGGTAAGTGCTCCAGCTGCTCAAGTTTTGCTTCTTCAACTCTGTTGCCGGAGTTCAAACTCTGTGGCAACCGCAAATCGAGCCTGCGCCTGCCAGCCCCACCACCCACATCGAAGCGACGCAGCACGCGGGGTTTCGGACTTCATTTTCAGAGCCAGAACCACTAATCAGGCCGGCGGTGCGGGTGTCCGGGCGTAGGCCCGATTCGCGGTTGCCACACAACTTGTGTCCCAAGCATGGTGTTGACGCCAAGATCTTTAACTGAACCGACAGCCGCCCGCGAGCCTGGGCTGGAGAACGGGCATCCAATCCACCGGCCCAGCCACCACCTGCTAGCGCAATGGGAGTTTTGACTTCAAATAATTGGAATCTGACCCCAATTATTCGCCCCAGACTTCTCTAGCGGTTTCGATCACCAACCTCAGCTTGGCGCGCTGTGCTTCGACGGCGATGTCATTGCCGTGCACGGTGCTGGAGAAACCACATTGTGGTGACAAGGCCAGCTGATCGAGGGGTGCATATTTCGCCGCTTCGTCGATTCGGCGTTTCAGATCGTCTTTGCTTTCCATTTGGCCGAACTTGGTGGTGACCAGGCCCAGCACCACGGTTTTACCCTTGGGCAGAAAACGCAAAGGGCGGAAATCGCCGCTGCGGTCGTCGTCGTATTCGAGGAAATAAGCGTCGAGGTTCATTTCCGCAAGCAAGGCTTCAGCCACCGGCTCGTAATTGCCGCTGGCGGCATGGGTGCTTTTGAAGTTGCCGCGGCACAAATGCATGGCCAGGGTCATTCCGGCGGGCTTTTGGGCCACCACCCGGTTGATGAAGCTGGCGTAGCGGTGTGGCAGCTCGTTGGGGTCGTCACCGCGCTGGCGCGCAGCTTCGCGCATTTTTTCGTCACACAAATAAGCCAGGTTGGTGTCATCCATCTGGACGTAGTTGCAGCCGGCTTGCGACAGCGAGCGCAACTCAGCGCCGTAGGCATCCGCCACGTCCTGGTAGAACACGGGATCGAGTTCGGGGTAATGCTGTTTGCTGATGCCGGCGCGGCCACCACGGAAATGCAGCATGGTGGGCGAGGGGATGGTGACTTTGGCCACACGTCCGCCGCCCGGCGTGATTTGGCTTTTCAGGTAGTCAAAATCGGCGCGCTGGATGTCCTTGACGTGGCGTACCTTGTCAATCACGCGCATCACCGGCGGCGCCAGTTCCTGCGAGCCATCGGGCTTGATGATGGTGACTGGAATGTCGGTCTTGACGCCACCGAGCTGCTCTAGGAAATCAATGTGGAAATAGGTGCGGCGAAACTCGCCGTCAGTGATGCTTTTGAGTCCGACGTCTTCCTGAAACTTGACGATTTCAGTAATGGCCCGGTCTTCCACCAGACGCAATTGTTCGGGTGTGCTTTGTCCCTTGGCCAGCGACTCGCGGGCTTCAAGCAGGTATTTAGGGCGAAGAAAGCTGCCGACATGGTCGTAGCGGGCAGGCAGGTCGGTCATTCAAGTCTCCTTTTTGTGATTGAAGCGCCGATCTTAGGTCAAGTTGGCGGCAGACTTTGCCGCGGCACTCGACCCCCCTTCAACCCGAGCGCAGGGGCATCCAGCTTTGCAGAGTCCGGGAAGGGCTCAAAATCGATTTGAATTTGTAGCCCGCCAGCATTACAACCACTAGATCCCGTTTAGCCACCTTGCTGCTTCCCTGATGGGTGGCAGTCGGAGAGCGAAAACGATCAGCAAATCAATTTAACCTGAGGGAATAGTGATGAACTTCTTCAAAATAGCTCCGTTGATCATGGCTTCGACGCTGTGCGCACACATGGCAGTCTCCGTTGCGGCCGAGCCATATAACGCCGTACTGCCCAAAGACATCAAGTGGCAGGATGCCCCATCCATAGGCCCGGGTGCAAAGTCCGCGGTCATTGACGGCGATCCCAAATCAGCCGCTCCTTTCGTGATGCGCTTGAAGCTCCCGCCGAATACAACCATAAAAGCCCATACCCACCCAACCAGTGAAAACGTCACGGTCATTTCAGGCATGCTTTATTTCGCTGCAAGCGATAAGGTTGACCCTAAAATCGCCAAGGCGTTTGGTCCCGGCAGCTATTTTTCAATTGCACAGGGAAAACCGATGTTCGCTTTCTCGAAAGACAAGGAAGTCGTCGTTCAAATTCACGGCATTGGCCCATGGGGGATTTCCTACCTGGAATCGAAAGACGCTCCCGCAATGAAGCCCTAGTGACCGCCTCCCTACGCCAGCGCTCATGCGCGGCTTGGACAAAGCCGGTATCCGGCTGGTTGGCGAGGGCAGTGTCGCATCCATCGGCGCTGAATCGCAAGTTTGTCGAGGCCTTCCAGCAACAAAGCAAGGGCGTGCGGCCTACTTTCTTTGGTGTGGCGGCCTACGACGGGATGCGGGTGATTTACGAGGCGATCCGGGCGACCCGTGGCCAGGGCGATTGGCAGGCCCTGGTCAATGCGATGAAGGGCGAAATTTTCGAGAGCCCGCGCGGCCCGATTTACATCGATACCCAAACCCTGGACATCGTGCATAACGTCTGTATCCGAATAGTCGAGCGGGTCAATGGCCAGCTCTACAACATGGAATTTGACGTACTCAAGGATGTGAAAGATCCGGCTAAAACTCGGAAATAACCGGGTTCTGTTTCTGTCAGAATCGGGTGTTTTTAATAATTTCCCCGTTCCCTGTTTAACTAAAGGAATAGCAAGATGCAAAAGAGACAACTGATCAAGGCCGCAGCGCTGAGCGTTTTGGCCTTGGCCGCAGCGCAAGTCGTGGCCCAGGACAACAAGTTTAAGATTGGTCTGATTTTGCCGATGACCGGACAACAGGCATCGACCGGTCGCCAGATCGAAGCGGCTGCCCGACTCTATATGGCGCAGCATGGCGACACGGTAGCGGGCAAAAAAATCGAGTTGATCGTCAAGGACGACACCAGCACGCCTGATGTCACCAAGCGCATTGCCCAGGAATTGGTGGTCAACGACAAGGTCAATGTACTGGCCGGTTTCGGCATCACGCCTTCGGCCCTGGCCACAGCACCGATTGCCACCCAATCCAAAACCCCCCAGGTGGTGATGGCGGCGGCGACTTCCAGCATCACGCAAGCTTCGCCCTACATTATTCGCACCAGCTTTACCCTGCCTCAGGCGGCGGTCGCCATGGGCGACTGGGCACCTAAAAATGGCATCAAGAAAGTGGTGACCTTGGTCAGTGATTACGGTCCAGGTATTGACGCTGAAAAGTATTTCAAAGAGCGCATGATTTTCAACGGCGCTCAGGTCACTGAGTCCCTGCGGGTTCCCATGCGCAACCCTGACTTTGCGCCGTTCCTGCAAAAAGTCCGTGACCTCAAGCCCGATGCGCTGTTTGTGTTTGTTCCCTCGGGTGCTGGTGCTGCGGTGATGAAGCAGTTTCTTGAGCGTGGCATGGACAAGGCTGGCATTCGTTTGATCGGTACCGGTGACATCACCGATGACGATCAGCTCAACGACATGGGTGACGGTGCATTGGGCGTGGTGACGTCACACCACTACGGTGCCGCCCACCCTTCGGCTATGAATAAGAAGTTCGTCGAAGCTTTTGGCAAAGCCAACAAAGGCATGCGCCCGAATTTCATGGCTGTTGGTGGCTATGACGGCATGCGCGTGATTTACGAGGCACTGCGGGCAACCAAAGGGGTTGGCGGTGGCGATGCCTTGCTGGCTGCCATGAAAGGCCAGATTTTCGAGAGTCCACGGGGCCCGATGTTCATTGATGCCCAGACCCGCGACGTGGTTCAAAACATTTACCTGCGCAAGGTTGAGCGACTCAATGGTCAGCTCCACAACGTGGAATTTGATGTGATCAAGGATGTCAAGGATCCCGGAAAAAACAAGTAAGCGCAGGGATCGCGCTGTCCCGCTCGACAGATGCGGGTTGATTTTCATTGGCAAGAGTCCGCACAGGGCTCTTGCCATTTTTACTCTCTAGAACAGCTAGAGCGAGTTCATGTTCACTATTTTGTTTGACGGTATTGCCTACGGCATGCTGTTGTTTATTCTGGCGGTCGGCTTGTCCGTGACCATGGGGTTGATGAACTTCATCAACTTGGCACACGGCGCTTTCGCCATGGTCGGCGGCTACATCACGGTGCTCTTGATGCAGCGTCTGGGTGTTTCGTTTCTCCTGTGTCTGCCCCTGGCTTTTCTCGGCTCTGCGCTGCTCGGCGCTTTACTGGAGCGTACGCTGTACCGTCCGCTCTATAGCAAACCCCACCTTGACCAGGTCTTGTTTTCCATTGGCTTGACTTTCATGGCGGTGGCGGCGACCGACTACTTCATCGGTTCGAGCTTGCAAATTGTTCAGTTGCCCGACTGGTTAAAGGGCCGAACTGAACTGGGCGAGGGCGCTTGGATGCTGGGCATGGGCCACTACCGTTTGTTCATCATTGCGGTCTGTGCTGCCTTGACCGTGGCCTTGCAGTATGTGCTGGCGCGGACACGTTTTGGCAGCCGCTTGCGGGCCTCGGTCGATGACCAACGGGTCGCAGCCGGTCTCGGGATCAACGTCAATGTGGTGTTCCTCACGACTTTTGCCGTGGGTTCCGGTCTGGCCGGTCTGGGCGGTGCCCTGGGCGCTGAAGTTTTGGGGCTGGATCCCACTTTCCCGCTGAAATTCATGATTTACTTTTTGATCGTGGTTGCTGTTGGCGGCACATCGTCCATCACCGGCCCCTTGTTGGCCGCACTGCTGTTGGGAATTGCCGATGTCGCTGGCAAGTACTACATCCCCAAAATGGGGGCTTTCATTGTGTACTGCTTGATGATCGTGATTTTGATCTGGCGACCCCAAGGTCTGTTCGTGCGCAAAGGGGGCAAATGATGCTGACCGCTCGCTCCGCTTTGCTTGACCGTTCGCGCTGGAAAATCTGGGAGCCCGTGTTTTGGCTACTGGCTCTGGCTTCGCCCTGGTTGCTGGCCAGTCACGCACTCATCATCAATGAAATTGCCATCGTTGCCCTGTTTGCGATTTCACTCGATTTGATTCTCGGTTACACCGGTATCGTCTCCCTCGGCCATGCGGCTTTTCTGGGAATGGGGGCTTATGCTGCCGCCTTGTTTGCCAAGTTCATCATGCCCGACCCACTGGTCGGTTTGCTGGTGGCCATCATTGTCTCGACCTTGTTGGGTGCAGTGTGCAGTTTGACCGTGCTGCGCGGCACTGATTTGACTCGGCTGATGGTGACACTGGCCATGGCCTTGATTCTGCTGGAACTGGCCAACAAGCTGGACTGGATTACCGGTGGCGCCGATGGTCTGCAGGGTGTGGTGATGGGGCCGCTCTTGGGGCGTTTTGAATTTGACCTGCGCGGAATCACTGCAGCCTGGTATTCAATCTCAGTCACTTTGCTGCTGTTCATTCTGATGCGCCGTTTGATCAATTCGCCGCTGGGTGCCACTCTGATGGCGATTCGCGACAACCGCTTGCGTGCCATGGCGATTGGTATTCCGGTGACATCGAGGCTGGCTGCGATTTACACCATTTCCGCCGGCGTCGCCGGTGCTGCCGGCGCGTTGCTGGCGCAGACCACCGGCTTTGCTTCGCTGGACGTGTTTGCTTTTGACCGTTCGGCCGACGTTATGCTGATGCTGGTGATCGGCGGGACCGGCTGGCTCTATGGCGGGGTGGCTGGTGCAATCGTGTTCAAGCTGATGCAAGACGTGTTGTCGGCCATCACACCGCAGTACTGGATGTTCTGGATCGGGCTGTTCTTGGTGGTGCTGGTGCTGGTGGGCCGTGAGCGGCTGGTCCGGCCCTGGACTTGGATGCGGGGAGGCAAATCATGAGCCAATCCGACATCGTTTTAGCCGCACACGGACTGGTCAAACGTTTTGGTGGCATCACAGCCACCGACAATGTCAGTCTGAACCTGCAGCGTGGTGCGCGCCACGCCTTGATTGGACCCAACGGCGCGGGAAAAACCACCTTGATCAACCTGCTGACGGGCGTGCTCGAGCCGACTTCGGGCCGCATCATGCTCGAAGGCGAGGACATCAGCACGTTGTCGCCACACCAGCGGGTGCGCCGTGGCATGGTGAGGACTTTCCAAATAAACCAATTGTTTGACACGTTGACGCCGCTGCAAACGCTGGCGCTGACGGTCTCGCAGCATTTGGGTTATGGCATTCAATGGTGGAAGCCACTGGGAACGCAGCCCGCGGTGACAAGTCGTTGTGAGCAATTGCTGGAGCAATTTCATTTGACTGAGGTGATGAACCAGCCGACCCAGGTGCTGGCTTACGGCAAACGCCGTTTATTGGAAATCGCGATTGCCCTGGCTTGTGAGCCACGGGTGCTCTTGCTTGACGAACCGGTCGCTGGTGTGCCTGCGGGTGAACGCGAAGAACTGCTGCAAACGGTGGCGAATTTGCCGGCCGATGTGTCGGTGCTTTTGATTGAACACGATATGGATTTGGTTTTCAGTTTTGCCAATCGCATGACGGTCTTGGTCAACGGCGCTGTGCTGACCGAAGGCGACCCCGAGGCCATTGCCAATGACCCACAGGTCAAAGCGGTTTACCTGGGTCATGGCGAAGAGGCCGCAGGCAGTGAAAGTCGCGCAGCGAGCAGCGTGGGGGTAAATTCTCATGGCTGATTTGCTCCAAGTTGAGAACCTGAGTGCGGGCTATGGCCAAGCCGTGGTGTTGCATGAAGTGTCTTTGGCGCTGGGTCAGGGCCAAACACTGGCCTTGCTTGGACGCAACGGAACCGGCAAAACCACCTTCATGAACACCTTGGCTGGTGCCACTCGCCAACATGGCGGCAGCATCACATTCAACGGTATTGCGCTGCACAAAGTGCCGCTGCATGAGCGGGCCAGTGTCGGCATTGGCTGGGTGCCGCAGGAACGCAATATTTTCAAATCCTTGACGGTGGATGAGAATTTAACGGCCGTGGCGCGGGCTGGCGCCTGGACTCCGAAGCGGGTTTATGAGCTGTTTCCGCGCCTGGCTGAGCGCAAGACCAATTTGGGTACTCAGCTCTCAGGCGGCGAGCAGCAAATGCTGGCCGTCGGGCGGGCCTTGGTGCTCAATCCCAAACTGCTGCTGCTTGACGAGCCGCTTGAAGGACTGGCCCCTATCATCGTGCAGGAGTTGCTCAAGGCAATACGCCGCATCACGCGCGAAGAGGCCATGAGCGCCATCATTGTCGAGCAACATCCGCAAGCCATTTTGGCAATTTCAGATTTGGCGGCGGTACTCGATCGCGGTACGGTAGTTCATACCAGCAGCGCAGCAGAGTTGCGCGAGCAACCCGAGCTG
The DNA here is from genome assembly GCA_049296795.1 of Burkholderiaceae bacterium. Classification (GTDB taxonomy): domain Bacteria; phylum Pseudomonadota; class Gammaproteobacteria; order Burkholderiales; family Burkholderiaceae_C; genus CAXNKH01. The sequence goes on along the minus strand of JBAQTC010000002.1, from coordinate 77,723 downwards.
CTGGATCGTTTGTTAGGTGTGGCAAGGTAATAAGGGAGATCGACATGAAAAAATATTGGCTCTGGGCGGCTTTGACCAGCGTCTGCGTGAGTTCTGCAGTCTGGGCGCAGGGTTTTCCCAGCAAACCGATCCGCATCGTGGTGCCGAATGCCCCGGGCGGCGCGGCCGATCTGACGGCTCGTGCGGTCGGCCAGAAAATGAGTGAAGCGCTGGGACAGCCCGTGTTGGTCGACAACAAGCCCGGCGCTGGTGGCGTGGTTGCAGGCGAAATGGTGGCCAAGTCGGCACCTGACGGCCACACCATGTTGATCATCTCCAGCGGTACAGCAGTCAGCGCAGCCTTGTTCAATGCCCTGCCTTACGACACGGTGAAAGACTTTATTCCGGTCGCACCGCTGGCGAGTTTTGATCTGGTGATCGTGGGTCTGGAAGGCGGGCGTTTCAAAACCTTGGCCGAACTGGTGGCCTGGGGTCGGGCCAATCCGGGCAAGCTCAATATCGGAACCCCCAATATCGGCACCACCCAAAACCTGGCGGCCGAACTTTTCAAATCAGCGTCTGGGCTGGATCTGCAAATTGTTCCTTTCAACGGCACGCCGGCCGTGATCAATGCGCTGCGCGGTGGTCAAATCGATGCCGGGCTGGACATCCTGAGCCCCTTGCTGGCCCAAATCAGGGGCAAGGTGTTGACTCCCTTGGCCGTGACTGGCGAGAAACGTTCGCGCATGCTGCCCGACGTTCCGACTGCCAAAGAAGCCGGCGTCCCCGGTTTTAATGCGGCGTCGTGGAACGGCTTGGCAGTTTCTGCGCATACGCCCAAAGACGTTGTGGCTCGGCTCAACAAGGAAGTGGTTGCCGCGCTGAACGACCCGGCGGTTAGAAAACGGATGGAAGACCTGAATCTCGATCCGCAGCCCGGAACGCCGGAACAGGCTGCTGCCCTGCTCAACAATGACATCAAGCGTTGGGGTGAAGTGATCACCCGCGCCAAGATCCCCAAACAGTAAGCTGCGCTGGCCTGCCCCTGCTTTATTTTTGTACCGTTATGAAACCTCATCTTCTGTTGCTGCCCGGCCTTTTGTGTGACCACGCCTCCTGGGGAGCCGTGCCAACGGCTCTGGCCGATTGCGCTCAGATTCAGGTGGCGGATTACGGCCTGGCCGATAGCTTGACCCGCATGGCTGAGGGCGTGTTGCGCAACGCACCCGAGCGTTTCTCGATGGCCGGTCATTCGATGGGGGGCAGGGTGGCTTTCGAGATTCTGCGCCTGGCACCACAACGGGTTGACAAAGTGGCGATTCTCGATTCGGGCCATTTGCCGCTAGCCGCGGGTGAAGCGGGTGAGGCCGAAATCAGCAAACGGATGGACTTGCTTAAGCTGTCGCGCAGCCAGGGCATGCGTGCCATGGCCGCCGTCTGGTCAGCCAACATGGTGGAGCCGCGCCGCTTGCAGGACCAAGCCTTGATGGAAAGCATCCTGCAAATGGTTGAACGGAAAAATCCAGAAATTTTCGCAGCGCAACTCAATGCCTTGATTCAGCGTCCCGATGCCAGTGCCCAGTTGCAGGCTTTGACTCATCCCCTGCTGCTGATTTGCGGCCGGCACGACTTGCACGCCCCGGCGTCGCAACACGAAGCCATGCAACTTTTAGCCCCGGCTTCAAGCTTGAGCGTGATCGAAGATTGCGGCCATATGGCGCAGATGGAAGCACCCCAGGCCATGGTGGACTTGTTGCGGCAATTTTTTCTCGATCAGTAGAAGCACTGCAGACCAGCTCATCCACGCATAGTGCGTCCCCGTAAATTCCGGTTAGAAAAAGTTGGAGTGGTAATCATCCCCTTTACCTTGGGTTCCTGTCACAACACTTGGGTTGACAATTGCACCCTGAAACAAAACCCTGTCCCCCGTACTTCATGAGCACTACCATTAAAGGCATTTCGTCGATGGCAACGCGCCTGTTGCTCAATGACTTGGTCGAGCAATACCAGCGTAACGCCCAGGTGTCTGTGGACATTGAGTCAGTGGGTGGAGTGGATGCCGCCAAACGTGTGCAGCTAAGTGAGCCGTTTGACGTCGTTTTTCTCTCAATAGACGCCATTGACAAGCTGATAGTCAGCGGCCAGGTGTTGCCAGGCAGCCGTGTGGATCTGGTGCGCTCGGGCGTGGCCGTGGCGGTACGCGAAGGCGCCCCTCAGCCCGACATCTCCAGCGAAGATGCAGTGCGCCTGGCCGTGCTGGCGGCACGCAGCCTGAGTTATTCCACGGGACCCAGCGGCGTTGCGCTGGCCAAGCTGTTTGAGCGTTGGGGTATTGCCGATCAGATCAAGGATCGCATCATCACTGCGCCGCCCGGTGTGCCGGTGGGCTCTCTCGTGGCCAAGGGTGAAGTGGAATTGGGTTTTCAGCAACTGAGTGAACTCATGCATCTGCCGGGCATCGCCGTGCTGGGGCCGCTGCCGCCGGCCATCCAGATCGTGACCACTTTTTCCGCAGGCGTGTGCGCCACCAGCCGGCAGCCCGACGCTGTGCGTACCATGCTGGCCGCCATGAACGAGCCTCAAACGGCTGACCTTAAGCGCCACCACGGCATGGAGCCGGCTTGAACCTGACTTAAGCTTGAGCTACTGAACTACTGAACTACTGAACTACTGATCGAATAGCCTGACGGATTTTTGGAGAAATTTGCATGAAGAAAACCCCCCTCATCATCGACTGCCACGGTCACTACACCACTGCACCCAAGGCGCTGGAGAACTGGCGCAATGCCCAGGTCGCCAACCTCAATACGCCCGAGCTTGGACCCAAAGTGGCCGATCTGAAAATCAGCGACGACGAATTGCGTGAGTCGATTGAATCCAACCAGCTGCGCCTGATGAAAGAGCGCGGTTCGGATCTCACTATCTTCAGTCCACGCGCCAGCTTCATGGCGCATCATATTGGTGACTTCAAGGTTTCCAGCACCTGGGCCGCGATTTGCAACGAGCTGTGCTATCGCGTGAGCCAGTTGTTCCCGGATCACTTCATTCCCGCTGCCATGCTGCCGCAGTCGCCCGGCGTTGACCCCGCCACTTGCATTCCCGAACTGGAAAAATGCGTGAAGGAATACGGCAACGTCGGCATCAACCTGAACCCCGACCCGAGCGGTGGCCACTGGACATCGCCCGCATTGACGGATCGCCAGTGGTACCCGATTTACGAGAAGATGGTGGAGTACGACATCCCGGCGATGATTCATGTGTCAACGAGCTGCAACGCCTGCTTCCACACCACCGGCGCGCATTATTTGAACGCCGACACCACGGCCTTCATGCAGTTGATCCAAGGCGATTTGTTCAAAGACTTTCCCACGCTCAAGTTCATCATTCCCCACGGCGGGGGCGCAGTGCCCTACCACTGGGGCCGTTTCCGTGGCTTGGCGCAAGAGATGAAAAAGCCCTTGCTCAAAGATCATGTGCTGAACAACGTGTTCTTTGACACCTGCGTCTATCACCAGCCCGGCATTGATTTGCTGACCAAGGTGATCCCGGTGGACAACATCTTGTTCGCCAGCGAAATGATTGGCGCGGTGCGCGGCATCGACCCCGAGACCGGCAACTACTATGACGACACCAAGCGCTACATCGAAGCGTCCACCATCGTGCTGGGCGATGATCGTCACAAGGTCTATGAGGGCAACGCGCGACGCGTGTTTTCCCGACTGGACGCATCTCTCAAACAGAAAGGCCTGTAACCATGACCACCCTAGGAATTGTCAAACGCAACATCGTCCGCGCCGACCCAGCCGCCGTTGCCAAACTCTCGCGCTTTGGCGTGGCCACCATTCACGAGGCGCAGGGCCGGGTCGGTCTGACCAAGCCCTATATGCGCCCGATTTACACCGGGGCCCATATGTGCGGCACGGCAGTGACGGTCTTACTGCATCCCGGCGACAACTGGATGATGCACGTCGTGGCTGAGCAGATTCAGCCCGGAGACGTGGTGATCGCCGCTTGTTCCTCTGAGAACACCGATGGCTTCTTTGGCGATCTGCTAGCGACTTCGTTCAAGGCGCGCGGCGCCATGGGTCTGGTGATTGACGGCGGCTGCCGCGACATCAAAGACTTGACCGCCATGCAGTTCCCGGTCTGGAGCCGCGCCATCAGTGCCAAGGGAACCATCAAGGCGACGCTAGGCTCGGTCAACATCCCCGTGGTGTGCGCTGGTGCCCAAGTTAATCCCGGAGATGTGGTGATTGCCGATGACGACGGCGTAGTCGTCGTGCCTGCTGCCTGGGCGCAAAAAGTGGCAGATGCAGCCGAAGCGCGCGAAGCCAACGAGGGTGAAAAACGCAACAAGCTGGCATCCGGCGTGCTCGGTCTGGATATGTACAACTTCCGCGAACCACTGGCCAAGCTGGGCTTGAAGTACATAGACTGAAACCTTGCAAAGCAAGCCCCGCTTTCAAAAGTTCTCTCCCATGATGACAAGCGATAATCCACTGTCTCAGGCTTGGCTATTCGAACGCCATGCAAGTCACTCGATGCCCGGGTGTTTGGGGTGGGCTGCGCAGCGGCATCAAGGCGGAGCCCGCAGGGCGGGGGACAGCCGCGGAGTTGCCTACCCCAAACGCCTGGGCGTACTTAAGTTCGACCCCCCCTTTGCTATCGCTGATGAGACCGGGGCGATTAGCTCTGTGAATGTCCTCCGCGGCTCCGCCTTGATGCCGGTGCACTGCTGCCTTGCTCCCGTTCCAGCCAAGTCGGAGTCAAGATGAAAGGAAGGTCGAGTGTCATTATTTAAGAATAGATCGATAGAGTGCCGCATGAATTCACTTAGACGTTTTAGATTTTCAGCTGCATTGCTGCTGGTAGCGCTGCTCTCGGGTTGTGCCTTGTTCAAGCCTGCGGTCGAACCGCAAGTGCGTCAAGCCCTGGCTCCTAGCGGTAGCTTGCGGGTCGGGGTCTATCCGGGAAGTCCGACTTCGTTGGTGACTCAGCCCAAGAGTGGCGAAAGGGCTGGCGTGGCGCTGGAACTCGGAACTGAACTGGCGCGTCAGCTCGACGTTCCGGTGCAAGTCGTCGAGTTCGCCCGGCTGGCCCTGGTGCTCGAGGCGCTCAAAACTGGTCAGATCGACATGACTTTTACCAACGCCACTGCGGCGCGCGCGCGTGACATGGATTTTGCGCCACCGATGCTCAGAATCGAGCTGGGTTATCTGGTGGCGAAAAACTCCAACATCACACAGCCCGCTGATGTGTTGTTGCCCGGGGTTCGGGTCGGGGTCAGCCAGGGCAGCACTTCGCAAGCCACGTATGCCCGCGACTATCAGAGCGTGACCGTGCTTCCCATGGCCTCACTGAAGGAAGCCCAGTCGAGTTTGCGGCAAGGAAAAATAGACGTATTCGCCACCAACAAAGGCATCCTGTTTGAAATGTCCGATGGCTTGCCTGACTTCCGGGTGCTTGACGGCCGTTGGGGTTTTGAAAACATGGCCATCGCCATTCCCAAGGGCCGCGATGTGGCTCGGCCTTTTATTTCCCAGTTTGCGCAGGAGGTTCGCAGCAATGGTCTGTTGCAATCGACGGTCGTTCGTGCAGGTTTGCGCGGTACCGTCAACGCTCCTTGAGTTCTTGTTTCTTTCTTGTCCCTTGATGGAGAAAATTCAAATGAAAAACACCGCCACCTTAGACCAGAATCGTCTGCCACGCAGGGTCTTGTTCAGCCTGCTGGCCTTGACCACGCTGTTCGCTGCCACCGTTACGGCTCAGACTTACCCAGCCAAACCGATCAAGGTGGTGGTGGGTTATTCACCCGGTGGTGCAGTCGACACCATCGCGCGAACTGTCGGACAAAGCCTGGCCTCCAGCCTGGGCCAAAGCGTGATTGTGGAAAACAAGCCTGGCGCCGGCACCAATATTGCCGTCAAGGCCGTGATTGATGCGCCGCCCGATGGCTACACCTTGATGCTGGCGGCCAATGCGCTGGCGGCCAATATGGCGCTGTACCAGCCAGCGCCGTTTGATGTGGAGCGCGACCTGGTGCCGATCGCTTTGGTAGGCCGGGTTCCGGTGGTGATTGCGGCCAATCCCAACGTGCACTATACCAGTGTGGCCAAGCTGATTGAAGCAGCCAAGGCCAAACCCGGTAGCTTGGCGTTTGCCAGCCCAGGCAATGGCTCGACGCCGCACATGGCGCTGGAGTTATTTGCCAAAGCTGCAGGCATTTCACTGCAACATGTCCCGTACAAAGGCGGTGCACAAGCGCTGACCGATGTGATTGGTGGTCAATTGCCTTTGATTGGAATGAACGCTTTGGAAGCGCTGCCTCAAGTGCGCAGCGGCAAGCTCAGGGTGCTGGCGGTGCTCAGCCCGAACCGATCCAGCAATTTCCCCGATGTCCCGACCATTGCCGAATCGGGTTTCCCCGGCTTTGAGGCTTCGGTCTGGTATGGCTTTGTAGCGCCGATCGCGACCCCAGCCGTCATCGTCACCCGGCTCCACGGCGAAGTGCAAAAAGCGCTGCAAACCAAGGAAGTCAAAGACCGCATGAGTGCGGTGGGCGGTGAAGTCATCCCTGGCAGTGCCGAGATGTTCGCTGCGCTGATTCGCAGCGAGCGCGTGCGTTATGAAAAACTGGTGCGTGAAGCCAACATCAAACCAGACTGAAACCTTGGGGGACAGTCCGCAGCGACTTGCGTAATCGGCTCCCGCTGATTACGGGGCAGTTCGCAAGCTCTGTCCTCAACTGATTAAAAGGAAAATTATGCAATTCACCAAAACCCCCGGTTGGCTCGACTGGTACAGCGGCCCAACCAAGCCCGAATTCAAACTTCCCGCAGGCGCGGTCGATGCGCACTGCCACGTCTTTGGCCCCAGCGACGTTTTTCCCTACGCCCCAGAGCGCAAGTACACCCCATGCGACGCGTCCAAAGAGCAACTTTTTGCCCTGCGCGACCACCTGGGTTTCGACAAAAACGTGATCGTGCAGGCCACCTGCCACGGCACCGACAACCGCGCCCTGGTGGATGCGCTGGTCAACTCCGGCGGCAAAGCGCGCGGCGTGGCCACCGTGGGTCATGACGTGACCGATGCCGAGCTGCAAGCCCTGCACGCTGCCGGGGTGCGTGGCACGCGCTTTAACTTCGTCAAACGGCTGGCGGATTTCACGCCGCGTGAGGTGCTGCAAGACATCGCGGCCCGCATTGCGCCGCTGGGATGGCACATCGTTATTTACTTTGAGGCGGTCGATCTGCCCGAGCTGTATGACTTTTTCACGGCCTTGCCCACCACCGTGGTGGTCGATCACATGGGCCGCCCCGACGTGAGCAAGCCGGTTGACGGCCCCGAGTTTGAGCTGTTCGTGAAAATGATGCGTGAGCACAGCAACATTTGGAGCAAGGTCACTTGCCCCGAACGACTCTCTGTGAGTGGCCCCCCCGCCCTGAACGGCGAACACAATGCCTACCAGGATGTGGTGCCATTCGCCCGGCGCTTGGTCGAGACGTTCCCCGACCGCGTGTTGTGGGGCACCGACTGGCCCCACCCGAATCTGAAAAACCACATGCCCGACGATGGCCTGTTGGTCGATTTCATTCCGCAGATTGCCCGCAGTGCCGAGTTGCAACGCAAACTGCTGGTCGACAATCCCACGCGCTTGTACTGGAGCTGATTCCATGTCCCTCGATAAAAATTATCTCGACGTGCCTGGCACCACCATCTTCGATGCTGAGCAGTCGCGCCTGGGCTATCACCTCAACCAGTTCTGCATGTCGCTGATGAAGTCGGAAAACCGCGAGCGTTTCAAGGCCGATCAGCGGTCTTACTTGGATGAGTGGCCGATGACGGAGGAGCAAAAATTGGCAGTGCTGGCACGCGACCTGAACCGCTGTATCAGCTTGGGCGGCAATATTTATTTCCTGGCCAAACTCGGCGCCACCTTGGGTAAAAGTTTTCAGCAAATGGCGGGCTCAATGACCGGCAAGACCGAGGAGGAATACCGCGACATGATGATTGGCGGTGGCCGCTCGGTGCAAGGCAACCGCGTGGTCGGCGAAGATGGCGATGCACAGGTGCAGAACCAGCCGCAGGGCGGAGGTTCAGGAACGCTTTAATCAGTTGAGGATAGAGCAAAGTTCGCTTCGCGTAACTCTTGGTCTGTCCCACAAAGAGTTTAAAAAGTTGAGGACAGTGCAAAATTGCCTTGCAATTCTTGGGCTGTCCCGCAAGGAAAAAACATGGCAAAAATTACCGCATCCGTTTTCACCTCGCACGTTCCCGCCATCGGCGCGGCCATGGACTTGGGCAAGACGCACGAGCCTTATTGGCAACCTCTGTTCAAGGGCTACGAGTACTCCAAACAATGGCTCAAGGACAATAAGCCGGATGTCATTTTCCTGGTCTTCAACGACCATGCCACGGCCTTTAGCCTGGAAATGATTCCCACTTTTGCTATTGGTTGCGCTGACTCGTACCAGCCAGCTGACGAAGGCTGGGGTCCTCGTCCGGTGCCGGTGGTGCAGGGCCACCCCGAGCTGGCCGCGCACATTGCGCAGTCGGTGATTCAGCAGGACTTTGACCTGACCATCGTGAACAAGATGGATGTGGACCACGGCTTGACCGTCCCGCTGTCGCTGATGTGCGGCGAACAAGACCCGGTGAACGGCGCCTGGCCCTGCCCGGTGATTCCTTTTGCCGTCAACGTGGTGCAGTACCCCGTGCCATCCGGTCAGCGCTGCCTGAACCTGGGCAAGGCGATTCGCAAGGCGGTGGAGAGTTTTGACAAAGACCTCAACGTGCAAATCTGGGGCACGGGCGGCATGAGCCACCAGTTGCAAGGTCCACGCGCCGGTTTGATCAATAAGGCCTTTGACGCCGCCTTCATGGACCAGATGATCCAAGACCCCGAAGCCCAGGCCAGAGTGCCGCACATTGACTACGTGCGTGAAGCCGGTAGCGAGGGCATTGAGCTGGTGATGTGGCTGATCGCGCGCGGCGCGATGGATGACCTCAACGTCGGCCCGCCACCCAAGGTGAAGCACCGCTTCTACCATGTGCCCGCCAGCAACACGGCAGTGGGGCATTTGATTCTTGAAAACCGATAAAGGAAGTTAAATTATGAGCAAAACCATTAAAGTCGCCCTGGCAGGCGCAGGGGCCTTTGGCACCAAACACCTCGACGGCATCAAGAACATTGACGGTGTTGAAGTCGTTTCATTGGTGGGCCGACGCCTTGAGCAGACGCAAGAGATCGCCAACAAATACGGCATCGCCCATGTCAGCACTGATCTGGCCGACAGCCTGGCGCTCAAGGAAGTCGACGCCGTCATTTTGTGCACGCCGACCCAGATTCACGCTGCCCAAGTCATCCAGTGTTTGAACGCTGGCAAGCACGTTCAGGTCGAAATCCCGATGGCTGACAGCTTGAAAGATGCCCAGGAACTGGTGCGTATGCAGCAGCAAACCGGCCTGGTGGCGATGTGTGGCCACACCCGGCGTTTCAACCCCAGTCACCAGTACGTGCACAACAAGATCAAGGCCGGCGAGTTCAACATCCAGCAGTTGAATGTGCAAACCTATTTTTTCCGCCGTACCAATATGAATGCCATGGGTCAGGCGCGTAGCTGGACCGACCACCTGCTGTGGCACCACGCTGCGCACACAGTGGACTTGTTTGCTTACCAGTGCGGCAGCCCGATTGTCAAAGCCAATGCGGTGCAAGGTCCGATCCATCCTGGTTTGGGCATCGCGATGGACATGAGCATCCAACTGCAAGCGGCCAACGGCGCGATCTGCACCCTGAGCCTGTCATTCAACAACGATGGTCCTCTCGGTACTTTCTTTCGCTACATCGGAGACCGTGGCACCTACATCGCCAGCTACGACGATTTGTTCACCGGCAAGGACGAAAAAATCGATGTCAGCCAAGTAGATGTATCGATGAACGGCATTGAGTTGCAGGACCGTGAATTTTTTGCGGCGATTCGTGAAGGTCGTCAACCTAATAGCTCGGTCGCCAGCGTCTTGCCGTGCTACCAGGTGCTGCATGATCTGGAGCAGCAGCTCAGCTGAGGCAGTTTGCAGTGATCGACGGCAATACCGAACTCATCGCCCATATCGGTTACCCGACGCACGCGTTTCGGGCACCCTTGATTTACAACCCCTGGTTTGATGCCAAGGGTATCAACGCCATCGTCGTTCCCATGGCTTGCCAATCGCCAGACTATCCCGCCTTCCTGCGTTCGGTGTTCCAACTGGCCAACATCCGAGGGGCTCTCATCACCATGCCGCACAAGGTCAGCACGGTTGCGCTGCTCGATGACGTGTTGCCAGCGGCGGCGATTGCCGGGGCATGCAACGCGATCCGACGCTTGCCCGATGGACGTTTGCAGGGCGATATGTTTGACGGTGAAGGTTTTGTTCGAGGCTTGCAGCGCAAAGGTTTGCAACTAAAAAGCGCGACAGCACTGGTGGTTGGCAATGGCGGTGTCGGCTCGGCCATTGCTGCGTCGTTGGCCGCAGCCGGCGTTTCGCGCTTGGGCTTGTACGACCTCAACTCGGCTTCGACCCAAGGTCTGGCCCAGCGCTTGGCCCGGCATTACCCGCAGCTGCAAATCGAACAGGGGTCGAATGATCCGGCTGGTTTTGAGCTGGTGGTCAACGCCACGCCGCTGGGGATGAACCAGGGCGATGCCATGCCGCTGGATGTGTCGCGTCTGGCGGCAAGCAGCTGGGTTGGCGAGGTGGTGATGAAAACTGAAATGACGGCTTTTTTACTGGCAGCGCAGGCCCAGGGTTGTCGGATCCAGCTTGGATCCGACATGCTGTTCGAACAAATCCCGGCTTACCTTGAATTTTTTGGATTTCCGCAGGCAACGCCTGATGAATTGAGGAAGACAGCTCATGCAGGAAACTGAAGTTCTGATTGTCGGAGCTGGACCGGTTGGCCTGACGCTGGCGATTGATTTGGGCAAGCGCGGTATTGCCTGCACCTTGATTGAACAGAAAGACGCACCACAATTTCTGCCCAAAATGGAGCGCGCCAATGCCCGCACCATGGAGATGTACCGTCGCATTGGTTTGGCCGAGCCGATTCGCCAAGCCGGTTTGCGCGGCGATTGCCCGATGGATGTCTATGTGGTGTTGAGCTTGAACCAGCCACCCCTGCTGCGGCTGCGTTACCCCTCGATAGATGAAGCCAGGGCCAACGGCCGTGTCACCAACGACGGTACTGGCGCGCTGGAGCCTTACCAGCTAATTTCGCAGTACACCTTGGAGCCGCTGCTCAAACAAATTGCTGAGAGTTTGCCGACGGTTACGGTGCGCTATGGCTGCGAGTTCACTTCGTTCGAACAGGACGCCAGCGGCGTCCATGCCAAGCTGAAGTCTGACGGAAAAATCGAGACGGTTCGTGCCAGTTATCTGGTTGGCTGTGATGGCGGCGCCAGTGGGGTGCGCAAACAGCTCGGCATCAAATTGCGCGGTGAGGGCGCGATGATGGAATTCCGCCAAGCCCTGTTTCGCTGCGACGAATTGTTCGATCGGCTGCCGCTGGGCAACGGCCCGGGCCGGGGTCGCCACTACCATGTGGCCGATGACAAAGCGAGCTTTCTCATCATGCAGGACTCCACCGTGCACTGGACGCTGCACGCTGTGGTTGGCTCTGATGAAGAGATGAAGACCCAGTTTGAAAAAGTCATTGGTTTTCCTGTTCAATACGAGATGCTTTCTTGTTTCCCTTGGCGACAGAACTTGCTGCTGGCCGACCGCTATCGCCAGGACCGGGTATTTCTCGCGGGTGACAGCGCTCACTTGGTGATTCCGACCGGTGGTCTGGGAATGAACACGGGTGTGGGTGATGCGTTTGACCTGTCGTGGAAGCTGGCAGCGACGATTGAGGGCTGGGGCGGCGAGAATTTGCTGGCTTCCTACTCGCAGGAGCGACGTCAAGTCGGTGAGCGCAATGTGGGGGCTTCCCGTTATGCCTCGATTGGCCGGCGCAAATGGCGTTCCATGGTCCGAGCCAACCTGGGCGACAACACGGCTGAGGGAAAACACAACCGCGATAACTTGGCCCAGGTGGCCAATGTCGAGCAGCGCAAGACCAACGAAATGAGCGGTTCTGAAATGGGTTACCGCTATGTCGATTCGCCCATCATCATGGACATTCCTGGCGGGCCTGAACATTTGTTCCGCGAGTACGTGCCAAGCACGTGGCCTGGCGCCCGCCTGCCCCATGTCTGGCTCAACGACGGCAGCGCAATACAAGACCGGTTGCCGAGCCAGGGCTATACGCTGCTCAAACTGGGCAATAGCCAGAGGCCCACCGCAAACTTGGAGCAGGCTTTTGCGGCTTATGGTGCGCCTTTGACCGTGTTGACGCTGGATGATCAGCTGGCGCGTGATTTATATGGTTTTGATCTGATACTGTTACGTCCCGACATGCACATCGTTTGGCGGGGCCAGCAACTGCCCGATGATGCTGCCAGCATAGCTGCGGTAGCAACCGGTCATTGAGGAGTGAAAGCCATGAAAATTTTTGCGCTTGGGCTTGGTTTGCTAGCAGCTTGTCTGCCAGTGATCGCCCAGGATTACCCCGCACGAACGATTCAGTTCATCGTTCCCTACACACCGGGGACAACCGGTGACATGTTGGCGCGCTTGCTCGGAACCAAGCTGTCACAGCGCTTGAATGTGGCGGTGGTGGTAGATAACAAACCTGGAGCCGGTGGCACGATAGGTACGGACGCCGTGGCCAAGGCTGCGCCCGATGGTTACACCTTCGGTTTTGTCGCGACTTCGTTTGGCACCATTGCTGCCATCAACCCCAAGTTGCCGTTTGATCCGCTTAAAAGCTTCGCCCCCGTGGTCTTGCTGGGCACCAGCGCCATGGCTATGGTCGTCAACCCGAAATTTCCGGCCAACAGTGTGCGCGAAATGGTCGAGCTACTCAAAAAACAACCGGGCCAGGTGAACTATTCATCACCCGGTGCCGGCAGTTCACAGCAACTGGCCATGGAGTTGTTCAAGCAGGAGACCGGCACCGATATGCTGCACGTCACCTACAAGGGCGCAGCCGGTGCGGTCAACGACCTGGTTGCCGGTCATGTTCAGGCCAGCATAATTTCTTTGCAAACCGCCTCGGTGCTCACGCAAGGCGGTAAATTGCGCATGCTGGCGGTGATGAGCAAGGAGAGAGTTCCGACCTTTCCCTTGGTTCCTACGTTTGTTGAAGCAGGTTATGCCAATCTATTGGTCGAGACCTGGTACGGCGTGTTAGCCCCGGCCGGAACGCCTGCCGCGATCGTCGCCAAAATCAATGCCGAATTGAACCAGCTGTTGACACTGCCCGAGGTGAAAGAAGCGATGGCCAAGCAAAGCGTTGAAGTCGCAGGCGGCAAGCCCGAACGCTTTGACCAGTTGTTGCGCAGTGAAATCAAGACCTGGTCGCAAGTGGTGGCACGCGGGAAAATTGTGGCTGAGTGATTGAATTTGTTGATCCTGCCCGTTATGACGACTAGCGATATTGCGTTTAACTTTTCCCTGGCTTTTGCTTCGCGGGATCAGGCCGGCGGCGCACTCAGCTCCGCGGCTGTCCCCCAGGTCGGCCTAGGGCCGACACTTCCTCCTTTATGCCGCTGCGCTGAGCGCAGCACCGACCTGCTCTTGCAACCATGGCGGGTATTCAACCGTATCGCACTAACCATGCTTGCTGCCCCTTTGCTTGGGGTGAGTGGCGCAGCGGCATTAAGGAGGAGCCCGAAGGGCGGGGGACAGCCGCGTAGCTACTCACCCCAAGCACAGGGGCGTACACAAGCCTACCGGTGTCCTGAATTCCGTAACGTTCAATAATTTTTCAGGAGACTTTTATGCACCCAACCCACGCCAGCCTGTTCCAAGACTTGGTGATTGCCAACCGCCTACTGGCCGAGCACGGCATCATTGATGCCTATGGTCACATCAGTGTGCGCTGCCCAAATAATCCCGAGCGTTTCTGGATGGCACGCTCGGTGCCTCCCGAGCTGGTGGTCGAATCCGACATCATGGAGTTCGGCATGGACAGTCAGCCGATTGATGCCCAAGGCCGTCATCCGGTGAACGAACGTTTTATTCATGGCGAGGTTTACCAGCAGCGCCCGGAAATCATGTCGGTGGTGCACAACCACTCACCGTCGGTGATTCCGTTTTGCTGCAGCAACACGCCATTGCAACCCATTTTTCATATGTCGGCCTTCATTGGTCTGGGAGTGCCCAACTGGGAAATTCGGGATGCCTTGCCGGGCAGCGATATGCTGGTGCGCGACAGTTACTTGGGTGCCTCACTGGCCCGAAAACTCGGGCGCCATCCGGCAGCGCTGATGCGCGGCCACGGTGCTGTGGTCGTTGGCGAGAGCCTGCAGGTGGCGATAGGGCGCAGCGTTTATCTGGAGCAAAACGCCCGCATGCAGTTTCAAGCGACTTTGCTGGCCGGTCCCGCAGGTACGGTCACGTTCATGGACGATAAGGAAGTCGCTGCCAATGTGGTGTGGCAGGATTACGGGCGCTTTTGGAATCTGGTTCGAACCCAAATGCTTAAGAAGCTGGAACAGGAAAATTGCGTACCTGCCTGAGATAGGCTGGGCCCTGTCGCACAGGTGTCTCCAAACACATTGGAATGGGGGTAAACCCCGTGTATCTGACCCGTTGTATTAGCCCATTCATGGGTCATTTCCGATTTAATAAAGTCTATTCTTTACCGGAGTGCAAATGTACAAGCTCAACGTCAATGGGAAAGTGCAAGCGGTCGATGCCGAACCCGATATGCCCCTGCTGTGGGTGCTGCGCGAAGTTCTCGGATTAACCGGAACCAAATACGGCTGCGGTGTTTCGCAGTGTGGCGCCTGCACAGTTTATGTCGAGGGGCAGCCGACCCGCTCCTGTGCGACCCCTGGTTCTGCTTATGCCGGCCAGCGCATCACCACCATTGAAGGTCTCTCACCTAACAGCAGCCACCCGGTACAAAAAGCCTGGGCCGCTTTGGATGTCCCGCAATGCGGCTATTGTCAATCGGGTCAAATCATGGCGGCGGCAGCCTTGCTCAAGCGCAAACCCAAGCCGACCGACCAGGACATTGACGAGGCCATGTCTAATATCTGCCGCTGCGGCACATACCAGAGAGTGAGGGCGGCCATTCACTGGGCCGCCGGCAACAAGAAGTCCGTGGCCCAAGCCATGCTTGAAATCGCTGAATCGGCTTAAGGGGAAAACGTATGGACAATCAGTTTTCCGACGCGCTGACCCAGCCCTTGCGCCGTCAATTCATCATTGGCTCGGCCGCCATTGCTGGTGGTGGCCTGGCTGTGGGGCAAATTTTTGCTTCTGGTGAGGCTCAGGCGCAAAGCGTGGCCGATTCCGAAGTCAATGTCTGGGTGGTGGTCAAGCCCGACGACAGCTGCGTGATCCGAATTGCCCGCTCCGAAATGGGTCAGGGCACCCGCACCGGCCTGGCGCAATTGGTGGCCGAAGAGCTCGAATGCGACTGGAGTAAAGTTAAAACTGAATCCCCCACGCCGGGCCAGAGCCTGGCACGCAAACGCGCCTGGGGTGAGATGAGCACCGGAGGCAGTCGCGGGATTCGGATATCGGAAGACTATGTGCGCCGTGGCGGCGCTGCCGCACGCATCATGCTGTTGCAAGCCGCGGCCAACGGCTGGAATGTACCGGTGAGCGAGCTCAGTGTGTCCAAGGGTGTGATCACCCATAAGCCGAGCGGACGCATCACTCGCTACGGCAAGGTGGCGTCAGCAGCGGCGAAACTAACTGCCCCCGACCCCAAAAGCATCACACTGAAGAACCCCAGAGATTGGAAGATCGCCGGTAAACCTCTGAAGCGACTCGACACTGCCGACAAGCTCAACGGTAGCAAGGTGTTTGGGGTTGATCTCAAACTCGAAGGCATGTTGTGTGCTGCGGTCATGGACTGTCCGGTATTTGGCGGCAAGCTGGTGAGTTTTGAAGGATCCAAAATCACGTCCATGCGCGGTGTGCGCGGCGTGGTGCGGGTCAATGACTCAACCGTTGCGGTGGTAGCTGACACCTGGTGGCGCGCCAAAAATGCGCTGTCCAAATTACCCGTGGTCTGGGATGAAGGCCCCAATGCCACCGTCAGTAGCGCCCAAATTGATGCCCATATCAAGGAAGGTCTGAGCGCGCCGGGAGATTATGCTGGTCGCAAGGAGGGTGACGCCTTGGCAGTCATTGCCGGAGCAGCCAAGAAAATCGAGGCGCATTACAGCACGCCATTCCTGTCGCACGCGACCATGGAGCCCATGAATTGCACCGCCCGTGTCACAGCCGATCGGGCCGAAGTCTGGGCCCCAACCCAAAATGGCGAAGCCTCGCTGGCGGCGCTGGCTGCTGCCAGCGGCTTGCCTTTGGAAAAATGTGAGGTCTATAAAGTCGATCTGGGCGGTGGCTTTGGTCGTCGTGGCGGACTGCAAGACAATGTGCACCAGGCCGTGGCCATTGCCAAACAGTTCCCCGGTACCCCGATCAAAATGATCTGGAGCCGCGAAGAAGATCAGGCGCATGGCTTTTACCGACCGATTTCTCAGTGCCAGATGTCAGCCGGACTGGACGCTAACGGCAAGCTGCTGGGTTTGGCGGTGCGAGTTTCAGGCCAGTCCATCAATGCCTGGTTGAACCCACAGGCCATTAAAGATGGCAAGGACGAACGACAGCTGCAAGGTTTCTGGAAACAGCCCAACGATGCACAAATGGGTTACACCATTCCCAATCTGCTGATCGAATACGCCATCCGTAACACCCATGTTCCGGTGGGTACCTGGCGCGGTGTCAACACCAATCAGAACGGGGTCTACCTGGAATGTTTCATGGAGGAAGTGGCGCGGGCTGCGGGTCGTGATTCACTGGAGTTCCGCCGCGAACTGATGAAGGATTACCCCAAGCACTTGGCCGTGCTCAATGCAGCGGCTGAAAAAGGCGATTGGGGCAAGCCTTTGCCTGCCGGGGTGTTTCGAGGCATTGCCCAGTTCATGGGTTATGCCAGTTACTCGGCCGCTGTGGCCGAGGTCTCGGTCGGGAAAAATGGAGAGGTCAAGGTGCACCGCATGGTACTGGCAACCAATTGCGGCCATGTGGTCAACCCGGGTCAAGTTGCTGCGCAGATCGAAGGCTCGGTTGCTTACGGTTTGAGTGCGACTTTCTTTGGCGAATGCACAGTCGAAAAAGGCCGTATCAAGGAGCTCAATTTCGACAGCTACCGGATTCTGAAAATGGCCGAGATGCCCAAGGTCGAGTCAGTTCTGGTTCCGACTTTTGACTTCTGGGGTGGGGTGGGTGAGCCCACTATTTGTGTGGTGGCGCCTGCTGTGCTCAATGCCATCCATGCTGCTACCGGCAAACCGGTACGCCACTTGCCGTTGAAAAACCAGGGATTCAGTTTCGTCTAACGCCGGATGGAGGGGCCGTCCATCGGCATGCCGTTGGCGCGCACCTTGAGGTAGAGCTCAAGGTCGCGCAACACTGGGTCGCCAGGTGCCGGCATGATCGCCTGTACGCCCGAGTAGCAAGCCCGAAGTCGCCGGTCGATCGAACCCATGCCCTGCCAGCTCATGCGGTAAATTGGAAACCCGGTGGGATGGCCCGGACTGATCACATCGGCACTCATTTGTCGCCCCACATTGTTCGCATGGCAATGGACACAGGCCAGGTTCATGCGCCCGAGCCGGGTGTTGAACAAATTACTGCCTTGACGGAATCGCTGCTGCCACTGATCGGTTTGGTGTGGCAGTGGCTTGACGTTGATCGGTTGCGCTTTGGCGGTTTGGTGCAGGGCCGCACTCAGGGCCAGGATGTCGAGGTCTTCGAGTTGCTGCGGGTTGCGACCAGAACGGTTGCGGCAGGCGATGATCTGGTCCTCTAGATTGATGAGATGAGCGCCATCGGCAGACAGGCGCGGAAAACTCGGCGCAGCATTTTTCAGTTTGTCGATGGCACCGTGGCAACTGCTGCAGCTCGGACCGGTTCTGCCATCGCGCCAAAGAACCTGACCCTGCTCCAACCACAAGCTGATTGGGTTGCTGTCGGGGCTGTTCTGAAGAGTCAGCAGGGTCCGAGTCAAAAATGCATTGCCGCTGAGATTTTGTTGCTCGGGCCAGGGCTGGGCGCTGGCCAGACTCAGCCACGAGCCCAGCATCAGCAGCAGCGTTGCAGCCCGGTGATTCATGGGATCAAACGCAGCTGCTGCTGGACTTGTCCGCGCTGTCCTAAGTCGTCAACCCATTGCACGCTTACCGTTCCACCTTGAGGCGGAACCAGCAGCGAGAAAGCCAAGTAAGGGTGGGCCGATAGACCGGTGCCGGTCTTGGCTTCCAGGATCAGCTTGTCGTTCAGGCTGACTCGAACCTGGTTGATGATGTTTCTCGGAATCGGCTGGCCCGCGTCGTTGAGTCGAAAACCACTTTCCATTGCATGACCCGCAATCCAGCGCACTTCGATGGTGTTGCCAGCGCTCACCTTGCCAGCAAAGCTCAAGCGGGAGGGAATCGGTGTGGTCATGGGGGAAGAGTCTCAGCTGGCGTCAAAACAGGCCGACGATGTGATCAGGGTTTCTGCACTGGCAGCGCGTTGGCTGCCATCGCTGAAACTGGCCACCAGCCAAACCGATTGGCTGGCTGCCAGGCGTAAACGGGTGCTGAAGCTGTAGCGGGTTTGTGGCTCGATCAGACGCAGCTGCAGGACCTGCGGGTTGGGGTTTTCTGGCAAAAAGACTTCCAGCAGCGTCAGCGTCAAGCCGGGTGGGGCAGTGACGCTGGCATGAAAAGGAATCGCGTTGCCGGTGTCGGCCAGCGCCGGAAATTCGAGTGTGATGCCCTGCGCATTCAAGCGTCTATTTTTGAGTTCGATACTGGCTGCGCTCTCGGAACTTTGAGCGCTGGCATCGAGCGTCAGCAGCGCGACAGCCAAGCCCAGCGCGGTACGCCGTTGGATCGGTTGGGGTTGATCAGGTCTGCGGCTTGTCATGCAGTCAGCGCAAAGTGAGCAAGGCGGCAAGCACCAGACTGATCTGTTCCTCGCTCAGTACTGGCTGCTCGGGGCGTGCTTGGTTCGTTCCTAAGATGCTGCCATAAGGCGGCATCAAGCTGTCGGGTTTGAGCAGTCGGGCATCGAACACCCACTGGCGCAACTGCTGTTCTGAGTAACGACTGGCCACTTGATGGAGTGGCGGAGCGAAGTTGCTCAGGATGCCGCTTTGGCCTGGCAGCGTATGGCAAGCCAGACAATTACCGCTGGCGCGGTCGCGCATGATTCTAAAACCCTGCTCGGCCTGGTCGGCGTTGCTGTCTTGGGCCCAGGATGGGGTCAACAAAAATGCACAACTCAGCGCCAGCGCCCTGCAGCGACCCAGGGTTGACGAGGGGCTGTGGAGCCGCCTGTTGCGCATGGTTGCTTTTAATCCGCCAACCCTAAGACTTACTCACCTTTGACACCGGCTTGCTTCGCTACGGTACTCCACTTGCCCAGTTCAGAGCGGATGAATTTGTCAAACTCTTCGGGTGAACTGGTGACCACATCGGTGCCGAGTTTGGTCATTTTTTCGCGCACTTCGGGCAGGCTCATGACTTTTTGAATATCGGTATTCAGGCGTGCCACCAAGGCCTTGGGTGTGCGTCCAGGGGCCAGCACGCCGCCCCAGAGTGCGGCAGAAAACCCGGGAACAGCTGCCTCAGCCACGGTGGGTACACGCGGCAACAGGGCCGAGCGCTGGCTTCCGGTATAGCTCAATGCCTTGAGCTTGCCGGCTTCAACTTGCTGCAAGCCCTGCGCCGGGCTCCCGACGTTCAAATCGACCACACCCGAAATGGCATCGAGCATCGCAGGCGCGCCGCCGACATAGGGCACATGAATCATTTTCACACCCACCGCAGCATTCAACAGTTCTTGTTGCAGGTGATGGACCGAACCGTCGCCCGGTGTGGAGTAGGTGATAACGCCGGGTTTGGTTTTAGCCAGCGCGATCAATTCGGGCAAGGTGTTGGCGGCAAACTTGGGGTTGGCCAGCAAGATCAGGGGCGAGCTGCCGACTTGTGAGACGGGTGCGAAATCAGCCAAGGGGTCGAACGGCAGTTTGGGCCGCACGGCAGCGATCACAACATGGTTGGTGAGGATCAGCAGCAGGGTGTGGCCATCCGGGTTGGCTTTGGCCACAATATCGGCCGCTATCGTGCCAGAGGCGCCGGGCCGGTTATCCACCAACACCGGCTGATTCCACAACGCGGGCAACTTATCGGCCAGCGTGCGTGCCATGATGTCGGCCAGGCCACCGGGCGGAAAGCCCACCACCAGACGCACCGGTTTGGTGGGGAACTCTTGGGCCGCTGCACTCGACAGCAGCAACCCCGTCAGGCAGCCCAGCAGCAACTTGCGCATTGAAAATTTCATGTTGTTTCCTCGTGTTGTAGCAACCATCTTACCGCTGCTTTTTGCTCGGGTTCGGCACCGATACCGGCGCTTTGCGTCAGCACGAATTTCCCTTGCGCCAGTGTTGCAAAGGGCTGGCACAGGGCTTCGCGTAAGGGGTTTTCATTGACATCGATTTCCAGCAAACCGTCGCCACCGACGGCTGCCAGCAAATGTGCCGACGCCATCAATCCGATACCGCTGCCCAGCCAATGCGGGCAATAGCGCAGGCCCTGGGCCAACGTAGCCTGCGCTACGGCCCAGCCCGCGCTGATGCCACCCCATTTGCCAACGTCGGGTTGAACCACGCCCAGCCAAGGTGACTGTGCGGCAAAATCGCCGGCGCGTAGGTTTTCTCCGCCAGCGAGCGGGGCGCGAAACGCTGATTGACAAGCCAGCCATTCGGCCTCAGGCCGATCAGCTGCCAGAGGCTCTTCGATCCAAGACAAATTAAACGGTGTGAGTTGTGGGGCCATGTCCAGCGCCTGCTCCAGCGTCCAGCCCTGATTGACATCGACCATCAGGGCTTCATGTTCTGCCATGTCGGCTCGGATAGAGCGCAAATTCTCCAGATCGACGTTCTGGCCAAAACCGATTTTTTGTTTAAATGCATTGAAACCTTGGGCCCGGCAGGCTGCGACAACTTGCGGGCCGTCGGCCGGGTTGAGGCCGCTGGCGTAAGCGGACAAGTCTTTGGGCTCGCTGCCCAGCAGGCTGCACAGGGGTAGCTTGGCCCGGCGCGCCAACAAATCCCATAAGGCGCAGTCCAAGCCGCCAATCGCCGCCGAAATCGGCCCTGCCTCACCGGTTTGGATCGCTAAGTTATGGGTTTTTTCCGTCAGCATTTGCCAGCACTCGGCGGGCTGATGAAAGCTGTGACCCAGCAACAACGGTGCGAGCAGCTTGTGCACGGTGAGAGCACGATGTTCAGCGCCATAAGTCGGCATCGTGGCGTACACTTCGCCCCAACCAAAAGTGCCATCGCTGTCTTCAACGCGTACCAACAACGCCGTGCGGTGGCCAAGTATCGCCAGGGTCGAAACCACGGGTTTATCCACTTTGACACGGTAAATAAAAGTTTCAATCCGACGTATCACAACCGGATCTTGCGGCAGTGCGGGCGTGGCCATGGCCGTTGGATCAAAAAGCATCATGCGGTTAATCCCCGCGTAACGGCAGTGAATCTTGCAAACTGGTTTTTACTTCGATGAAATAAGGCCCATTTGCCGCCAAGCCGCGAGCCAGGGCAGCGGCCACCTGATCACTGCTATGGATACGTTCTGTGGGCAAGCCGAAGCCTTGGGCGATTTGCAGAAAATCCGGGTTGAACAGGCCCGTTCCCACTGGGCCTCGCCCAGGGTAGGCGCGTTCCTGGTGAATCCGGATCGAACCGTAGCTGTTGTTGTTCGACAGGATGAAGAGTATCGGCAACTGGCGTTCGACCGCAGCGATCATTTCATTGCCGGTCATCATGAAGCCCCCATCACCGACCAAGCAAATAACCCGGTTTTGGGGGCGTCGCAGCTGGCAGGCGATAGCGGCCGGCGTGCCATAGCCCATAGCGCCCGAGAGCGGGGCCATCAAGCGTTGCGGGTCGTTAAAACAAAAGCTGCGGTAAACCGGCGCGGCAAAAGTTCCGGCGTCCAGGCAAACCAGGGTGTCAGCCGGCGCTTGCTGCGCCAACTCACGCACCACTTGGGTAAACGGGATGCCATCGCTGGCCTCGCGTTGGGGCCAAGCGGCAATTTTTTCATGAATCACGCGCAACTCGCGGCTCCAGTTCAGTCGTTCACGAGAGGCCGGGGCAGGCGCTGATGGCATCAGGTCTTGCACCAGCGTCACGGGGTCGCAGCACAGGCCGATAGTGGGCGCAAAGTGCAGGCCGACCACATGGTCGTCGGGGTAGCAATGGACCAGAGTCTGCGCCGGCTGTGGCAGTTGTGGAAAGCTATAACCTTGGCTGGTGATGTCGTCTAAGCGAGTACCCAGCGCCAGGATCAAGTCACTGCGATGAAAAGCCTGCATCTGGTGGTCTGGGTTGGACAAACCCAGGTCGCCGACGAATAAAGGGTGGGCATTGGGGAACAAGTCGTGCCGGCGAAAGGACACTGCCACGGGGATTTGCCAAGTATTGGCAAATGCCAGCAGGGCTGCACGCCCGTGGGGTTGATCGAATGCACCACCGGCAATGATCAGGGGCCGCTGGGCCTGGCTCAGCAGGGCGCCAAGTTCGGCCAAGACTGGGGCTGCTGCCGTGGTTTTGGCGTGGGCGTTGACCCGCCATTTGGGTTGTTCGCACAGCTGTTGCTGTAAATCCTCTGGAATCACCAGCACCACGGGCCCAGGTGTGCCCGTGGTCGCCATTCGAATCGCTTTGAAGGCCATCTCGCCGAGTTGGCTCGCTTCAGTGGCTTCCATGACCCACTTGGCGATAGCGCCGAACATTTTTTGATAATCGATTTCCTGGAAAGCTTCTTTGCGCAGGTCTTTTTTGGGAACTTGACCAACGATCAGGATTAAGGGAATGGCGTCTTGCTGCGCGGTATGCACAGCGATGGCAGCGTTCGCTGCGCCCGGTCCACGGCTCACCATGAGAACGCCTGGTCGCCGGGTCAAGCGGCCGTCGGCACAGGCCATGAAGCCAGCGCCGGACTCGTGGCGACAAGTCACGACATCAATGGCCGGGAAGTCAGCTAGCGCATCGAGCAAGCCGATATAGCTTTCACCCGGGACTTGGAAAATTCGGTCGATGCCGTTGGCCTGAAAAACCGATAACAGGGCGTGTGATGAAGTTTTCAAAAGGTGCTGTGCTGATTAAAGATGGGGTTTTATAGCAGTTCTTGCCCGCACTGGGGTTAGTGCGGATGGTTGGTCAGAACGAACCGGGGCACACTGAAGAAAAGGAGCTGAACAAAATGAAACTTGGTCTTATTTCGAAATTGGTGGCACTTGCTGCTGCTTTAGTCCTCCAGCCTGCTGTCGGGCAGAGTTACCCGACGCGTGCGATCAAAATCATCGTGCCCGCTACACCAGGCGGCGCGATCGATCAGATTGCCCGCTCCCTGGCCGACAAAATGACGACGTCGATGGGACAGCCGGTTTTGGTAGAAAACAAACCCGGGGCATCCAACAACGTGGGCACTGATTTTGTGGCAAAAAGTGCGCCCGATGGCTACACCTTGGTGATCGTCGCGTCGAGCCATGCGACCAATAAATTCCTCTACAAAAACATGCCGTTCGACCCGGTCAAAGACTTTGCCCCGGTAGCCTATACCCATGTGGTTCCCTTGTTGGTGGCGATTCATCCCTCAATTCCAGCCAAAACCCCCCAGGAACTGGTGGCCTGGATCAAGGCCAATCCCAACAAGGCCAATTACGCCACCAGCGGGCCGGGCAGCTCGCAGCACATGGCGACTGAGCTGTTCATGAGCATGAGCCAGACCAAAATGCAGCATGTACCTTACAAGGGCAGCTCAGCTGCGCACCCCGACTTATTGGCGGGACGCACCGCGATGTTTTTTGACCCCATGCCGGCGATCCGGGCCCACGTGAAATCCGGTGCCTTGCGCGGCTTGGCGGTGACCACCTTGAACCGCTCTGGCGCATTCCCGGAGCTGCCCACCATGGCCGAGTCCGGCTTCCCCGGTTACGAGGCCACCACCTGGGGCGGCATTCTGGCCCCAGCGGGAACCCCCAAGGAGATTGTGAACAAGCTCAACGCAGCGATCAACGAAGCGCTTAAGCTCGATGATGTGCGCACCCGATTGACCGGTGCCGGCATCGAAATCCAAAGCGGAACGCCCGAGCATTTCGCCAAGGTCATTCAATCCGAAGTCGACAAATGGGGCCGCATTACAAAAGAGGCGGGAATTTTGCCGGAGTGAGGGCGCGCAGCAAGGGCAGCAGCACATCACAGACCGGGGTTGCGACCCCGGTTTCGCGGGCAAACAGCTGAGTTTGACCGAGCAGGGCGTCAACCTCGAGCGAACGACCCGCAAGCACATCTTGCAGCATCGATGTCCGGTGTGTCGGCGTTCGTTTGGCAGGGTCGAGCCAGGCCTCGAACACCGAGGGTGAAGCCAGGCCCTGGGCCTCTAAATCCCAGCCACAAGCTTTAGCCACAGCCACGACTTCGCGCATCAAGGCCATCATCTGGTCACGCAACGCGTTGTTGTTGGTGAGTTCGCGGGTCGGTAGCCGGGTCAGCGCTGAGACCGGGTTGAGTGAGGCGTTGATCAGCAATTTATGCCAGATGTCACGGCGTAAATCAGTACTGGCGCTGGCGGCAAACCCCGCTTGCTTGAGCAGGGCCAGCACACCGAGCAGGCGTTGCGAGGCCGATTCTTGGGGATTGACCATTGGGTCACCCAGCAACCAGCGGTCACCCGGTGAACCCTCGATTACGCCAGGCGCAATCACTTCATTGCTGGCATGGCAGACACAGCCCAGTGTGCGCTGCCTGAGCAGCCGCCACAAATCACCCTGCGGGTCGAGCAGTGCCAACGACCCACGCTCGCCAGGCAAGCCGTAATTCCACCACCAGGGAATGCCGTTCAGAAGGAACAGGGCCAGGCCGTCTGATTTGAGCAGTCTGGCAATGGCCGGTGCTGCGCCGGGCAAGGCTTGCGCTTTGAGCGCGACGATCACCAGGTCTTGTGGCTCGAGGCGCTCGCTGTTGTCAGTGGCCACACAGGGCCGGCCCTGATAGACCTGACCCGCCAGGTTCAGACGCAGACCTTGAGTTTGAATCGCTGCCAGATGCGGGCCACGCGCCAGCACCGAGACTTCAGCCTGACCTGAGGCCAGCAAACGCGCGGCCAGATGGCCACCCATGGCACCAGCGCCAAAGACACAAATTTTCATGCTTGTTGTTCGCCCGGTATCGGCTTGTCCGGCACTCAGGCGCTGTTCTCTGGTGATTAATTAGCCGTGATGTTGGCTTGCTTGATGACGTCGCGCCACTTCGAAATTTCGGTCTGAATAAAAGCGGCGTAAGCCTCCGGTGTGCTGCCAACCGGCTCGCTGGCTTGCGACAGGATGCGCTCCTGGATCTCGGGTGTGGCGACAATGCGAGCCACATCGGTCGAGATTTTTCGGATCAGAGCGGGTGGGGTGGCAGCCGGTGCCATGAAGCCGAACCAGGCGGTGATCTCGAAACCGCTGACACCGGCCTCGGCCATGGTTGGCACTTCAGGACTGGATGCCGAACGCTTGGCACTGGTGATCGCCAACGGTCGCAGGGTACCGGCCTTGATGTGCGGCAGCAGCACCGGCGCGTTGTGAAACAGCACCTCAATCTGGCCACCAATGGCGTCGGTTGTCATTTGAGCGCTGGATTTGTAGGGAATGCTGGTGAGTTTGATGCCGGCCAGGGTGTTGAGCAATTCGCCCGACAAATGCTGGGTAGTACCCGGGCCGGCGGTTCCGTAGCGCAGCTTTCCCGGGTCTTTCTTGGCCGCAGCAATCAGCTCATTCAGGCTTTTGATCGGTACGCCGGGGTTGACGGTCAGCAGATTGGGCATTTTGACGACCAAGCTGATCGGCGCCAAGTCTTTGACTGGATCGTACGGCAGTTTGCCCTCGAACAGGGTGACGTTGACCGCAATCGGACCAATGGTGTTGAACAGCAGGGTGTAGCCGTCAGCAGCGGCTTTGGCGACCCGGTCGGTGCCGATATTGCCCGAGGCGCCAACCACGTTGTCAATGGTGACCGACTGGCCCCATGTTTCGGACAGTTTTTGGCCCAGTACCCGCACGATGGCATCGGGCGCACTGCCCGCCGGCGCCGGAACAATGATGCGAACCGGTTTTTCGGGCCAAGGCCGGGTCTGCGCCAAGGCCATGGCAGGCAATAACAGACTGCCAGCGAACACGCCAGTCAGCAACGAAAACAGGGAGCGTTGTAAAGCATTTTTCAAGGTACTTTCTCCTGGGTTGATGGCACGAATTCTCTAGGTACTTGCACTGGCATGGCCAGCAAAATGAATGAGTTGCTTTTGCCGTGGCCGTCCAGATTCAAACTGCCATTGACACCGCCTTCGAGTACATCGTCGATCACGAAGTTGAAGGCCGGCAGCAGGGGCAAGTCGTAGCGTTTGACCCGGGCTGCGCCACGGTGTGCGTACAGGGCCAGCACCCGGTCTTCGGTCAATTGTTCCGCCAATAGCGCATAAGCTGCCGGGTGGTAAGGCATGACGCTGACATTGAGGCGGTTGCCTTTGTCGCCGGCGCGGCCATGCGCCACTTCGTGCAACGCTACGGTGACCCAAGTGTCGTCAGTGTGTGCCGACGGCTTCATGCGGTGATCTCCTTGGCGCTGCGAACAGTGCAGCCCGCTGCGAGATCTTCGGGGTTCATCAAATACGACTGGGTTCGAATCCGCTGGGTCGTGCGCCAGCGTACGCCACCGCCACCAGCCGGACCGCAGCAATACAGCGCCAGTGCTTCGCGGGCTGACTGATCGGCGTCATCCTGAGTGCGCGCCGAGACCGCCAGCCGAACCCTGACGTCTCTTGCCGAGCTGCTGTGATCTTGATGCCAACGCTGGCCGCTGTCGCCATCGTGCACGCTGGCCACGCCAATCAGGTCCACCCGGGCCTGGACATCGAGTTGGCGAATTTTCAGACGCTGCAGCAACACATCGGCAGCGGCACGGGCGCGTGCCACACAATTGGGGCCGGCGTAGGAGATTTCTCCTTCGCCCAACCAGCCGCCGTCAAAACAAACGGTGGCCTTGATGGTGGCGGGTGCCGGTTTTCCCATCATGCCGCTGACTTCGACCCGGTTTTCGCCGATTTCTTTGACTCGAACTTGGGTGAAATCCAGAACCACATCGGGCGTGATGTAGTGGCTGGGATCGTGGATTTCATAGAGCAGTTGCTCCTTGACGGTGGCTTCGTTGACCAAACCGCCACTGTTGGCCGCTTTGGTGATGACCAAGCGGCCATCGGAATGGATTTCAGCAATTGGAAAACCGATACTGGCCGGGTCGGGAATGTCCTTGAAACCCGGGTCATAGTAGTAGCCACCAGTCACCTGGGCCCCACATTCCAGAAGGTGACCTGCGGTGGCGCCAATCGCCAGTTTGGACCAGTCATCCAAGCGCCAGCCAAAGTGGTGAATCAGCGGCGCCAGGGCCAGACAGGGGTCGCCGGTGCGGCCGGTGACGACGATCTGGGCGCCGGCTTGCAGCGCCGCCACGATGGGCTGAGCCGACAGGTAGGCATTGGCCGAAACAATCTCACCGCCACCCATGTCGAGTCCGGTATCCGCTTCATAGACGGGGTGCTGATTCAAATCCAGACGATCGCGCACATCGTCGCCATAGACGACCCCGATTTTCAGTTCAGCTAGCCCCAGACGCTGCGCCAACTTGGCGATGACTTTGGCTGCTCCCTCGGGGTTGGCCGCACCAAAATTACCAATGATGGGAATGCCGTGGCGTACGCAGCGCTGCAAAATAGGTTCGAGCAAGCGTTCCAGCATGGGCTCGTAGCCGCGCTCTGGGTCGCGCCGTTTTTCCAGCTGGGCTAGCGCCACGGTGCGCTCCCCCAGAGTCTCAAAGAACAAGGCGCTCGGTCCGCCCAGCGCAATCAGGGTGTCGACCACGGGACCTGCGGCATCGACCCGGTCTCCCGAGAAACCTGCTGCGTTACCGACTCGAAAAATAGAGGACATCCGGATTGATCTTTCTCCAATAAGTTCAGGTGCCGAAACCATCGGCGACCATGACTTCAAGCAAATTAGGCTCGCCGCTGGCGATAGCTTCGCGCAACGCCGACTCAAGCTCTTCGGGGTCGCTGATACGGCGGGCTTTCAAGCCCAGGCCGCGTGCCAGCGAGACGTAATCAATCGCTGGGTCGCGCAAGTCCATGGCGACGAACTTGTCGGTCTTGCGACCTGCGAGCAAGCGCTCCTTGATGATGCGGTAGCTGCGGTTGTTGACGATCACGTAAGTGATGGGCAGGCGCAAATGCGCTGCGCTCCATAGCCCCTGAATTCCGTACATCGCGCTGCCGTCGCCAATCGCAGCGATTACCGGGCGCGTGGGTTGGGCCAGGCTGATCCCGACCGCGCCGGGAACGGCGAAACCCAGGCCGCCACTGGCCAGTCCGTAGAAACTGTGAGGATCGGACATCGGCAGCAAGCTCAGCAGCGCCGGGGTGGCAGTCAGCGCTTCTTCCACCACGATCGCGTTGTCGGGCAGGGCGTTGACCAAACTCAGCATCAGATAGCGCGGGTCAATCGGCGTAGTCGCGGCCTGGGCCTGCGCTAGCGCCCTGGCTTGCAATCGCTGCGCGCTCCAGTTGCTTTGGCGCAGGGCATTCAGGCGCACGCGGGCTTGCTCGGCTTGGTCGGCCGTTCGCAGGCTGCGAATCAAGGGCAACAAGGCCTGCAGTGTGGTCAAGACATCGGCACGCAAGGCCAGCTCGGTACTGTAATTTTTCCCCAATTCCCACTCGCGCTCGCTGATGTGAATCACGGGCAGTTCTTCGGGCAGTGGCTCGACCGGACTGAAGGGCGACATGCGCAACAGGTCGGCGCCTAGGCACAGCAACAGGTCGTAGTGCTGCAAAATGGCCCGCACCTTGGGTTGGCTGCGCGACAGATCGCCCATGCACGCCGGGTGCTCGGCCGGAAAACGGGCGTTGTAGGGCACTGGCTCGGGATAGACCGCAGCGCCGAGCAACTCGGCCAGTTCGGCAGCCTCAGCCCAGGCCTGGCGCTGTGCCAGCTCGCGCCCGGCGATGAGCACCGGATTTTTCGCTGTCAGCAGTCGTCGTGCCAGTTGATGCAGCGCAGCGTCACCTGGCCGGTTGCTGGCTTCGATCCGGGTCGGGATTCCCAGATCGAGTTCGGCTTCGTCGTCCAGGATGCAACCGGGCAGGCTGATGAACACCGGGCCGGTCGGCGCGGTCATGGCGATCTTGGCGGCGCGACGCATGATGCGCGGCAAATCTTCGATCCGTGTCACTTCGACCGACCACTTCACCAGTGGCTGGGCAATCGCGACCAGCGGCTCGTACAGCAAGGGCTCTTGCAAGCCATAACCGATTTCGTATTGACCGGCCGTGATGATCAGCGGCGAGCCTGAAAACTTGGCGCTGTACAAAGCGCCCATGGCGTGGCCCAGGCCAGGGGTGCAATGCAAGTTAACGGCCGCCAGCCGGTTGGATGCGCGGGCAAAACCATCGGCCATGGCCAGCACCGAGGACTCTTGAAGGCCCAGCACATAAGTGAGTTCGGGAAATTGCGGCACCGCTTCCATGATGGCCAGTTCGGTGGTGCCGGGGTTGCCGAATAAGTGCGTCACTCCCTCATTGATCAGGAGTTGCAGGAAAGCGGCGCGGCCAGTAATGCGGTGTTTGGGCATGGCCTGCATCCTAACGCAGGTCAGCCCATACCAGCGCTGCGCTTACAGGTTGTCGGTGAAGCTGCGCAGTTTGTCCGAACGCGAGGGATGCTTGAGCTTGCGCAAGGCCTTGGCCTCGATCTGGCGAATTCGCTCGCGCGTCACGTCAAACTGCTTGCCGACTTCTTCCAGCGTGTGGTCGCTGGCCATCTCGATACCAAAACGCATGCGCAACACCTTGGCTTCGCGCGGCGTCAGGCTGTCCAGAATGTCTTTCACCACATCGCGCAGACCGGCTTGCATGGCAGCTTCCATTGGCGCGGTGTTGGCCTGGTCTTCAATGAAGTCACCCAAGCTGGAATCATCATCGTCGCCGATCGGTGTTTCCATCGAGATCGGCTCCTTGGCGATCTTCATGATTTTGCGGATTTTGTCTTCCGGGATTTCCATCTTGGCAGCCAACACGCTGGCATCGGGTTCGAATCCGAATTCCTGCAGATGTTGACGACTGATCCGGTTCATCTTGTTGATAGTCTCGATCATGTGAACCGGGATCCGGATGGTGCGGGCCTGGTCAGCAATCGAGCGCGTGATGGCTTGGCGGATCCACCAAGTGGCATAGGTCGAAAATTTGTAGCCGCGACGGTATTCAAACTTGTCAACGGCTTTCATCAAACCGATATTGCCTTCTTGGATCAGATCCAGGAATTGCAGACCCCGGTTGGTGTATTTCTTGGCAATCGAGATCACCAGGCGCAAATTGGCCTCGATCATTTCTTTCTTGGCGCTGCGCGAGGACGATTCGCCTTCGTTCATGCGCTTGTTGATATCTTTCAACTGGTCCAGTGGCACCACCACCTTGGCTTGCAAATCGGTCAGTTTTTGCTGCAGGTCCTGGATCGGCGGAATATTGCGTGCAAGGACTGCGCTCCAGGGTTTGCCGGAAGCCGATTGTTTTTCCACCCACTTCAAGTTCAAGAGCTGGGAGGCAACCCGGTTGCCCATTTTGTCGCGGCCGCTGAAGTCAGCGATGAAGTTTTCTTGTGGATAGCCACACTTGTCAACGATGATTCGGCGCAGTTCGCGCTCTTTCTTGCGAACATCGTCAACTTGACCACGCACCATGTCGCATAATTTTTCAATGGTCTTGGCGGTGAAGCGAATGGTCATCAGCTCTTCGCTCAGTGATTTTTGCACTTTCACATAAGCTGGCGTGCCATAACCTTCCTTGTCATAAATGGTGTGAATTTGTTCGAACAGTTCACGCAGTTTGTCAAAGCGGGTCAGTGCTTCTTTTTTCAACTCTTCGAGTTTTCGGGTCAGGGCTTTGGAGCCACCTTTGCCGTCGTCATCATCAGATTCGTCAAACTCGTCGAAGTCTTCTTCGGCCACATAATCGTCGGCCTCATTGGGGTTGAAAAAGCCGTCAACCACGGTGGTGATGATGATTTTGTTTTCCCGAATTTCTTCGCCCAATCGCAGAACTTCAGCGATGGTGGCCGGGGAAGCGGAGATCGCTTCCATCATCGCCATCAAACCGCCTTCAATTCGCTTGGCGATTTCAATCTCGCCCTCACGCGTGAGCAGTTCAACCGTTCCCATCTCGCGCATGTACATGCGAACCGGGTCGGTGGTTCGGCCAAATTCACTGTCCACGGTAGACAGAGCAGCCTCAGCCTCTTCCTCAGCTTCTTCTTCGGTCGCGCCAGCCTGGCCGGTGTTGGTCAGCAGCAGCGTTTCGGCATCGGGCGTCTGCTCGTACACAGCTACGCCGATGTCGTTGAGCATGGTGATGACGGCTTCCATGGTTTCCGCATCGACCAGCTTGTCGGGCAAGTGATCGGAGATTTCAGCATGGGTCAGGAAACCACGGGTCTTGCCCATTTTGAGCAAGATTTTGAGGTGGGCACGGCGCTTGGCCAAGTCTTCCTCGGATAAGACGGTTTCGTCCAGTCCGAACTCTTTCATCAGCGCGCGCTCTTTGGCCTTGCTGATTTTCATGCGCAGAGGTTTGACTTTCTCGGTCGTGACTGCCGGCTCGGCTTCAAATTCGGTTTCCAGATCCGACAAATCAACGTCACTCTCGGACGCCGCCTTGTTCTTGGGCTTGGGGCCACGCTTGGCACCGGTTTTGACTGCTACAACATCGCTTGGGGCAGCAACTTTGGGCGGACGACCGGGCTTTTTCTTCACGTCAATTTCAACCACGGGTGCTGTAGCGGCCTTGATTTTTTTGACTTCAACCACTGGGGATTTGGCTGGTGTTTTGCTCACTGCTTTGATGGGGGGCTTGGCGGGGGACTTGGATGCGGGCACGGATGGGGCTTTCTTGGCAGGTTGGACGGCAATCTTCTTGCTCGTCGGTGCGGCTATGGCTTTGCGAACAGGGGGTGCTGGCTTCTTGGGCTTTTGAACAGGCATGTGGACCTCAGAATGTCAAAAATGGACAAGCAAACGAACAGCTACCTGTGCCGCAAAGCACAGTGGCTGGGGAAGAGGAAAATCCTCAAAAGCAAGAAGGGAGGGCGAACATTTGGCGTGCAGTCCTTGCGGTAGATTGGCCGGTCGTGAACAACGTTCATCATTTGGCCTGATCCGGAGGTGCTGCTGTCGCACTTGCTTATTATTTAAGCATCGGATTATACCGTTAAATCACTTTAATTCAAGTTCAAGCCGACGTTTTTGCAAAGCCCGGTAATTCGCCAGCGCATGGGGATCCGTTGCCGCAGCGGCAATGGCCTGCGTTTCCTCGAACTTCAGTTGCGCTATCAACATGCGGTTGAGTAGTTCGCGCAGTTCCTGGCTAGCTTCTGTAATCTCCAAGCTCGCAGCAGCGTCGGAGTCCGACATGAGTCGCAGTGCCAGTTCTTCGGATTCGTGCTGGCGCAAACCCTCGCGTAAAGCGGCCCAAGGCTGGGGCCCGTGCTCGTTGACTTGCTGCTCCAGCCAAACCAATAAAGGGCCGTGCGGTGGCGCCAGGCCGCACAGCAGGGCGTGGTCTTCGGCGCTGAGTTTCTCCCAGGCTTGGAGCTGGCCCAACAAAATTCGAACCGCATGGTCGGCGCGGCTGACCGGCAGAGAGCGGGGTCCTTGGCGTACCGGTGTTGGTGTATATTTTTTGGTCCGGCCCTCAGGGCGGCTAGCCGATCGCGTCGCGCGTTCGGCGTTCTGGGGCAGCCACAGCTCGCTCAATTCACGGCTGGAGAGCTGCACCAGATCGGCAATTTCGGCCAGTAACTGGAGCTTGAGCGCACCATCGGGCAGCTGTAACCACAGCGGCTTGGCATTGCTGGCCAAATGTGCCCGACCCTCTGCGCTGTGCAAGTCACAGCCTTCGCGCGCCGCATCGATCAGGAAGCGTGAAAGGGGAACGGACTCGCTGATGTAGCGGGCGAAAGCCTCGCGACCGAATTCGCGAATGTAGCTGTCGGGATCGTGCTCGGGAGGTAGAAACAGGAACTTGATGCTGCGCACATCGCTGGCATAGGCCAGCGCGCCATCCAACGCTTTGCGGGCAGCGCGGCGACCGGCTGCGTCGCCGTCAAAGCTAAAAACCACCGAATCGGTAAAACGGAACAGTTTTTGCACATGCTCTGCTGTACACGCCGTACCCAGCGTAGCAACGGCATTGGGAAAGCCCAACTGGGCCAGTGCGACCACGTCCATATAGCCTTCGGTCACCAGAACAAAACCTTGTTCGCGCAAGGCCGTGCGTGCCTCAAACAGGCCGTAGAGTTCACGCCCTTTGCTAAAGACCGGGGTTTCTGGTGAATTGAGGTACTTCGGCGTGCCCTCTCCCATGACTCGCCCGCCAAAGCCTATGCATTCGCCTTTGACGTTGCGGATGGGGAACATCACGCGGTCGCGAAAGCGGTCGTAGCGTTTTTCTTCTCCCTGATCCTCTTCGGCGTGCAAGATGACCAGGCCGCTTTCAACCAGCAGTGGATCGTCGTAGTTGGGAAAAACACTGGCCAGACTGCGCCAGCCTTGCGGGGCGTAGCCCAGACCGTAGTGGCGGGCGATTTCACCGGACAAGCCGCGGCCCTTGAGATAGTCCACCGCGGCGGGGCTGTTTTTTAGCTGCTTGCGGTAGGACTCCGCTGCTTTTTCCAGCACATCATTGAGGGTGTTTTGTTTTTGCCTTTGTTCGGCTGCTTGAGCCCGGTCTTGCGGGCTGAGATCTTCCTCTGGCACCTGCATGCCGCATTGCTGGGCCAGGTCTTTGACAGCTTCGACAAAATTCATTCCGACGTGGTCCATCAAAAAACTGATGGCGTTGCCGTTCTTGCCACAGCCGAAGCAGTGGTAGAACTGTTTGCTCGGACTGACGGTGAAAGAGGGTGATTTTTCCCCATGGAAAGGACATAGCCCCATCAGGTTGGCGCCGCCTTTCTTGAGCGCCACATAGCGACCGACCACATCGACCACGTCAATTCGCGACAACAGCTCTTGGATAAAGGATTGTGGAATGGCCATGGTCGCTGATTGTAGAAAGATACTGGCCCGAGGCCGCTCAATTGCCCCGCAGCAGGCTACTCGAATGCGTGAACTTGCGCGCTGCTAGGACTCAGCTCGGTTTCAGCTTGGTTTATTAGCCAGCCCCAGTCGTTCGATGACGGCTTTTTCTTTGGCATAGTTGTCGCGGGCAAAAGCGGTGTAGTCGGCGCTGTTGAGGTAAATCACAGACTGGTCGTATTTTTCCAGCATGGCCAGCACCTGGGGGTCTTCCAAGGTCTTTTTGAACGCATCGTGCAAGCGCAGGGTGATGGCCGGATCCAAGCCTTTGGGGGCACCGATACCAAAAGGGGAGTCCGATACGGTCTCAAAACCGAGCTCGGTCAAAGTCGGGACTTGCGGCCAACGTTTGGTACGCTTGCTGCCGTAAGTGGCGAGCAAACGCAGGGTGCCTGCCTCCACGTGCGAGGCCCAGCTGGTGGAATCGCTGTGCGCCATGATGTGACCCCCCAACAGGGCTTGCAGGCCGTCGGTGCTGCCCTTGAACGGTACGTGCTGAAGCGCGATGCCAGCGCGCGCAGAAAATTCCTCAACGGCAATGTGCGGGGTGGTTGCATTGCCGGTCGAACCAAAGCTGAATTTTTGAGGATTGGCTTTGGCGAAAGTCACCAAATCCTGCATCGACTTGATAGGTGAGTCGGCTCGAACCACCAAGCCGAAGGTGTAACCGGTCAGGCAAGCGATGAAGGTGAAATCCTTCATCGGATCGAATTGCATTTTCTGCACATGGGGCAGGCGCAGAATGCCGATGGTCAGTTGTGACAGGGTGTAACCATCGGGCTTGGCGTTGACCAGTTCGGTCGGACCGAGCATGCCGCTGGCGCCGGGCTTGTTGTCCACGATTATTGGGACGCCCAGCGCTTTGCCGGCGCTTTCAGCCATGGCGCGCAGTACGGCATCGGTGGAGCCACCGGCGGGCCAGGGACAAATCAATCGAATGGGTTTGGCCGGGAAAGCTTGGGCCGAGGACAGGTTGGGCAAACTGCCCAGGGTTGCTGCTACCAGCGAGGATTGAACAAAACGGCGGCGTGTGGGTTGGGTCGGGTTCATGCGCTCTCCAGCATTGATTCGGTGTTCTTGGCGCACTGTAATGTGACTGCGAACGCGCGCTATTGGGATTTACCCATGTGGGGCAGTTTAATTGCCAAGAACCAGGCCTTCCCGCCGCGGGTCAGCGCCGCCTTGCAGCATGTTGGGCTTGTTGCGGACATCGCGGCTGAGGGCTTGCAAGCCGCTGCTCAGGTCGACTTCCCTCACCTGGGCCCCACGCGAACGCAATTCGAGGGTCGTAGCAGGGGGAAAGCGCTCGCGTTCGAGATAAAGCCTGTCGTCTAGCCAACCGAAATTGGGCAGGGCTATGGCTTGCTGGGGCGTTTTGCCCCAGATCAGGCTGGCCCATAACAGTTTGGCTGTGTAGTGAATGATCATCGCGCCGCCTGGGCTACCGCCCGTCATAACCGTTCGACCCGTGGCCTTGTCAATTACCAGGGTCGGTGCCATGGAGGAGCGCGGTCGCTTGCCTGGCTCGACCCGGTTGGCAATCGGTCGTCCTTGTTCGTCGGCAGCCAGCGCGCTGAAGTCGCTCAATTGGTTGTTGAGCAGAAAACCGCCGATCAGCGTGTCGCTGCTGTTGACCATTTGGCGCGAGCCAAAGCCATCTTCGATGGAGCTGGTCATGGCCAGAGCGTTGCCGTGTGCGTCGATGATGCTGAGGTGACTGGTACCGAATTCAGCTTGTTCGGGCATCGGCGCATAGTGCGCTGCAGGACCAAGAGGGGCTAGTGGTTTGCCGGGCAGGGCTGTTGCCATGCTTAAAGGGCCGATCAATGCAGCGCGCTGAGCCAGATAGCGGGGTTCGAGCAGGCTTTGCCAACGACCCGCTGGGGCTGCCACAAAATCGGGGTCACCGAGGTACTGCGCCCGATCAGCAAACGCCAGCCGGGAAGCTTCACTGTAGTAGTGCAACCATTCGGCGCGCGGCAGACCGGCATCGAGTTCGCTGGCGCCGGCCGGCGTGTGGCGCAGCATCCCCAGAATTTGCGCCACCGCAATGCCGCCCGAGCTCGGTGGCGGCATACCGCAAATCAAGTAGTCCTGGTTGCGCGCTTGGAAATCAGTGCAAAGCGGTTCGCGTTGCTTGACCTGGTAAGCCGCCAAGTCTTGCAGCGAGAGCAGTCCCGGAACGCTCGCGTGTTGTTGCACCTTGTTCACGATCGCCTGTGCCAGCGCGCCATGCAGCAGGGCTTTGGAACCGTTGGCCGCAATGTGCCTGAAAACGCTGGCTAACGCTGGGTTTTTTAAGCGATGGCCAACTGGCCAGGGCCGGCCCTGCGGGTCGTAGAAATAGGCAGCAGCGACCGGATCTTTTTTCAGATGGACATCTTGGACCAGCAGGGCGTTGAGCCGCGCGCTGACGGGGAAACCTTGTTCGCTCAGTTCAATGGCGGGGGCGAACAACGCAGCCCAAGCTAGTTTTCCGTGCTGCTGGTGGGCCAACTCCAGCATTGGAACCACGCCGGGCACACCGACAGCGCGGCCACCGATCACCCGATCGTAAAAAGCCATGGGCTGGCCGGAGTCGTCCAGAAAAAGTCGCTCATTGACCCGAGCCGGCGCGGTTTCTCGACCATCGAACGCCTCGGTGAATCGGCCGTTGTGATGCAGCAAGAACGCTCCACCGCCGATTCCGCTGGATTGCGGTTCGACCAGGGTCAACACCATTTGAACAGCCACGGCGGCATCTACGGCGCTGCCGCCGGCTTTGAGCATTTGGTAACCAGCGGCTGTGGCCAGCGGGTTGGCAGCAGCGACGGCGAAATGCTGCCCTTGCCAGCCCTTCTGAATGGTAGAGCTGGTTGCAGCCTCGGGCTGCAGTGGCCTATCCGCGAACGCGTTGCTTTGATGCGCACTGGCGCAAAAGGCCAGCAAGCTGGACAAAGCTAGAGCTGACCATTGGCGTGGCAAACCCATGGGCAGGGGATCTTGGTGACTGCGGGGTTGCAGCGCTGAGTCAGCGTGGGGCCAGTCGAACCGCGCCATCGAGTCGGATCACTTCGCCGTTAAGCATGTCGTTCTCGAAGATATGGACAGCCAGTTTAGCGTAGTCTTGTGGCGTTCCCAGGCGCGATGGAAAAGGCACGCTGGCAGCCAGCGAGTCCTGCACTTCTTGCGGCATACCAAACATCATCGGTGTACCGAAAATACCGGGTGCAATTGTCATATTACGGATGCCACTGCGCGCTAGGTCGCGTGCGATCGGTAATGTCATGCCGACGATGCCGCCCTTGGAAGCACTGTAAGCGGCTTGTCCGATTTGACCATCGTAAGCCGCGACCGAAGCGGTGGAAATCATCACGCCGCGTTCGCCAGTGGATTCGGGGTCGTTATTGCACATCGCCTCTGCCGCCAGCCGCATCATGTTGAAGCTGCCGATCAAGTTGACCGTGATGACCCTCTGGTAGGAGGCCAGCGCGTGCGCACCGTTTTTGCCGACAATTTTTTCACCAGTCGCAATGCCGGCGCAATTGACCAAACCCATGAGCTTGCCCAGGGATGCGGCCTTGGCAACGACAGCCTGAGCGTCGGCTTCCTGACTCACGTCGCATTTAAGGAAAGCGCCGTTGATCTCCATGGCCACGGCCGCGCCCTTGTCGGCCTGCATGTCGGCAATCACGACCATGCCCCCTTTGTCGGCCAACATGCGCGCCGTTCCTTCACCCAAACCGGATGCACCGCCAGTGACGATGAACACCTTGCCAGCAATTTCCATGTCAATCTCCAAATAAATAGCGACCTTGCCGCCTGCCCGAATCAAAAATGTCCAGCAGCTTTTCTCCTGCCGCGATTGAACTGCTCGTCCCATTATCATGTGCTTCGAACAGCGCACTGATTAGCGAAATAGCAAGCGCTGCACAGAATTTCAGCCCTGCTTTGCTGATATACTTCGGCCTCTCGAACAACCTTAGGCGCGTAGCTCAGCTGGTTAGAGCACCACCTTGACATGGTGGGGGTCGTTGGTTCGAGTCCAATCGCGCCTACCAAATTAAAACCCCGTAAGTCTTTGATTTATAAAGACTTGCGGGGTTTTTCATTTTCCGGGTTTGGTGTTTTGGGGCTTATTTGGGGCTTTTTTTGCCGATAGCTTTAGTTTCAAGGCATGAATTCGCCTAAAGATCGGTCTTGAACATGGGGTTGGTCGGACCTTGTTTTTTCCCGCCCATCATCATTTCAAGGTGAGCCTGGGATGAGCCGTTATCGTCACCGGGCATCCATTTGGCGTATCGTTCAAGCAACATCTTGAGGCTGTGACCGAGTTGGGCGGCGATGTAGGCTGGCTTGGCCCCAGTCATCAAGGCGGCTGAGGCAAAGGTGTGACGGGTGTTGTAGGCGGTGCGCCAGCGCAATTTGCATCGCTTCATGGATGGCTTCCAGTAGTGGTCCCGCTGGCTGCGCTCGTCGTGCCATGCGCGTCCGGTTACGGGATTCTGAAAAATATCTGCCGCTGTATCGTGATCCTTCTTGCGCTCGACCTGCTGCATATAGGTGTGCTTACGCATGATGTTGAGGGCTGCGAGCGCCTGGGGCAATAAGCCCACATCACGCTCACTGTGGGTCTTGCTGCCGTCGCGCTCACTGCCCTTGAAGGTGCGGACGCGCTGGACCCGAATGGTTTTGTTGTCAAGGTCAACATCGGACCAACGCAGAGCTATTGCTTCTTCTGGTCGCATCCCGGTAAAAAATTGAAATAGAAAGTAGGCGTATATGCGTTCGTCGTAGTGCTGGTGAATGTCGGCCAGCATCTTGTCGCGCTCGGTTGCGCTTAGTGGGTCGGGCAGCTTCTTGACCACGACCATATTCTCAATGCCGTTGACTGGGTTTTCCATCGTCCTCGCGCCTCGGTATTCCAGGGCAAGCGTGCCGCGAAGCGCGATCAAATAGTTGTTATGGGTCTTGGCTGACGGCCAGGGGTATTTGCCAATCTTGGCGGCAATTGTTTTGTGCGTAATGTCGGCCACGGGGGTGGCTTCTCCAAGAAGTCTTTTCCAAAAACGGGCCGCTGTGGCATATTGGTTTTTGCTGGCGGCAGACAGATTTCCCTGGGTGTCGAGCCAAGTGTCGAATAAAAAACCGATGCTGTTGTTTTCCTTGGTAGCGGCTTCAAGGGAGTGCTTTGATTCGGGGAAATACTTGGCCCAGGTGAAGGTTCCGTTGGCGATGGCTGCGCGGATTTCTACTGCCAATCGGGTGGCGAATTTGAGATTGACGGCTGTGGCAGGCATCGAAACACCGTTCATCTTGAGGCGCTCTCTAACCCTCTTTCCTTCAAACCTGAATGTAAGCCGGATGCTTTTGCCGTGTATCTCTACATCGTTGCCTGTTCGACCCATTTTTGAAACCCTTTCATTGAAACCATGATGCAGCCATCAGGGGTGCGCCGGTACTCTCGGTCCTGCAGCCACTTGCCATCTTCCATTTTGCGACGGATCGCTTTTTCACTCATCCCCGTTATGGCTGCGGCCAGTTTGACGGTGACATAGGGGGCTGGGGACACCATCATGGCGCTTTCTGGGGCGGCTGTGTTGTTAAGTTTGGTCATTCTTGCTCCGGTTTTTCAGATACATGCTCGCCCAATCACGGCTCCATGTTGGTTTTATCCAACCGTCTGTATAAAAGATGGGCGTGGACTCTGAAATTTCATATTCGGTGTCGTCACCCCAGTCACCCGTCCTGTCGTCTTGCTCTCCTACTTTGCAGCAAAAAGAGCCACAGGTCGCCGGTTTAATTTCCGAGCGATGGGGATCGCCGTAACGATCTATTTCCCAGAATAATGAGTCCTTGGTCTTGGTAAATGCTGTGCCCATGTAGCCCGTCGGTTCGCCATCGTCATCGACAAATCGGAAGTGGTAGGCGATCATGTGTTTTTCTCCTTGAGCTTGGCTTCGATGGTTTCAGCGAATCGGCGCGCGTCCGACATTCCACCAATAGCCCACTCTTCATCACTGTGATTGATATATGCCTCGACCTTGTCCTGATAGGTCAGGCCGACCCATGTGCGCGGTTGTTTCGACGAGAAATACTGCTGATAGAGCTTGAACATTCCGCCGCTCTCGCCGCACAGCCAGTCAACTGATTCGTCAACATCCTCGCCAGCCTGCAACGACAAGCGCTCAATCGCTTGATAAAGGCGCATTGCCTGTTCTTGTTTGGTCATGAGTTCTTCTCTTTTAGTTTGGCTTGCAGTTTTTCAACAATGTCACGGGCGTGTGCCTTTAGAACCTTGCCTTCTGCTCTAACAATTTCATACATCTCATCATCCGTTAGCCCAACCCGTTCTTTCTTCGCGG
Organism: Burkholderiaceae bacterium; assembly: GCA_049296795.1. GTDB lineage: Bacteria > Pseudomonadota > Gammaproteobacteria > Burkholderiales > Burkholderiaceae_C > CAXNKH01. The sequence goes on along the minus strand of JBAQTC010000002.1, from coordinate 37,076 downwards.
GCGTAGGGGTTGGTGAGGTGGGCTCATACCTGATCGTCTGAATCTCCGACAAAATCTCTATCTGCTTCACCTCATCATCCGTCAACCGGAATCGACGGCACGAGATACACTCACCAAACAAGTCGATGCAGTTAGTCTGGTCACACGGCGCTTGCCACTCGCGCTGGCATTTGGGGCAGGCTTTCATGGGTTCTCCTCCTTTGGTGCATCTGGCAACGGCATCCAGTGCGTTATCTGGCCCTCATGCACCGTCACTGATGAGTAGTCATCCCAGTTGTTGATGTTTTCATACCATCCCTCTGGGGTGAAGTAAGCGTCTGCTTCTTCGTCGTACTCAAATAGTTCTTGTTCACTGTCGGCTTCTTGCGTCTTGGCAGCAATCCAGTGGGCACGAATGATTCGAGCCTTCCCGTTAATGTTCCGATAGAAAGCCAGCACAATCTTGCCGGACGTTGGCATAGATTCAGAAACCGGAGTCCAAATCTCATCCAGAATCCTCTTGTAGCCAAGCACCTCGCCCTCAAGTTCGTGGATTCGGTGTTTCAATGCGCGAACATCCCCAATTGCAGCGGGTTCTTGCTTCTCCGCTTCCTCAATGCTTCGTTGTTCCAACTCGCTAATGGCTTTGCGTAGGGCGGTGATGGCTTCACGCTGAAAGCATGGGTTGTATTCAGCGTTGCACCTGTCTCCGCAAGCGTCTTCCAACGCCTCAAGCGCCTGCTTCATTACTTCAGCGCTCATTTTGTTTCCTCTCCCATTTTTCGTTGTCGGCCTTAACCATCATGTCGTACATAACCCTAGACCCGCCTTCCCACCCAATCTCAAACGCAGTCACAAACGCCTCACGGTGTAGGGTTCCATACCTATTGTTGCCAATATCCACCCACGCCTCGTATGCGAGCGCCGCTTTTTGCGCCAACGGTGTTAGTTCGGTGATGGTCATTTCTTGACCTTTCGTTGACACTCAGCACAGACCCACAGAATCTGCCCAGCAACGCGCTTTGATGTGCTGCCCAGGGCTGGTTTGGGTTTGTGGCATTGGCTGCACAGTCGGTTGTAGGAATGAGCCATCAGCCCAGCACCTGATAAGCGAACATGAACGCAACCTTGAGCAGGCCGAACATGGTCCCAAGCGCCAAGCCGAGGACGGCAATGCCTAATAGGACGGCGACAATTGCGGCTACACCCTGGGTCAACAGAATGATGGTTTTCATGGGATCAGACCCTCCAAAAAAAGTAAAACATCACGGTCATGACGCACCAGAAAACCCCAATTCCGGCGCACAGATTCCAGAACGCATCGGCCAAATTTGATAGGTTTGTGGTTTTCATTCGGATGCCCATTTCCTTTTGAGCCTGGGGTCGGCGTGGACCTCAAAGCCGCGATTGATGATGCCGGTGACTTGTCCTGTAATGGAGGTCTGGACCGGCCTGGGTTCGTTGTAAAACCGGCGGTTCATCAGGGTCGCGGGATAGTGGAATTTCTCGGGCGACTCTTGTTGCAGCCGGTGAATGACCAGGGCGAGCTTTGGGTTTTCTTCTTCAAAGCCGTCCTCGCGCTTGAGCTGGGCCGCATCGATCAGTGCTTGGCGCTGTGATTCATTGAACATGGACAGCCTCAAAAGTCATGCGCTGGAAAACTGCGCGGGTGGTTGATACATCGCTCTTGCAGTAGTCGGCCACCTCATCGAGCCGGCCTGCTTGCACCATCGGCCACACATCGGCGCCAGTAATGTCGCCTTTGCCGGGTAACCCCAAGGCCAGACAGAGCTTGTCCAGGCTGATGTACTGGCCAATGCCGGCGAACTGGACCATCGTGTCGTACACTTTTTCTGATTCCCAGGGCTTGGCGCTGGCTGCACGTTTGATGATGGTGTGGGGCCGCACCTGGTTGACGATGTGGCGCTGCAACAGGAAGCGCAGATCAAAGTTGGCGCAGTTGTGGCCGATCACGGTGGTGTCCAACCAGGATGCCCGAGGAATGTGGTCCAACCATTCGGTGAAGGCCAGCAACAGCTCGCGCTCGTTCAGCCCGGACAACACTTGCGGTTCGTCCTGGCCCTGGGCCACGCCAATGCAGACTACCTGGCCAAAAGCCCCGGATAAGCTGGTTTTTCGGACGGCTTCAGCCAGGGCGGTCTGTTCACTGTCGATGATGGTTTTCTTGGCCTGCTCGACGTACTCGGCAATTTTGGCCTCGTCTTTGTAGTTCCCAGGCGCTCTGATCCCGTTGATCTTGTGCGCCGTGTCTTGGCTGGCTTGGTGTGAGAAATGCGCCAGCACATCGGCGCGCTGCGCCGGGATGGTTTCAATATCGAGTGTCAAGTGGCTGAACATGGTGGTCGCTTTCAGAATGGAATGTCGGATTCAGATTCATCAACGCTGCCGCCGGCAGGACTGAGGCTTGATTTCTTGGCGAATTGCGCCCATTCAGGAGAGCGTTTGATGGCGTCTTGCAGTTTTTCGTGGAAGCCGCGAAACAGCGCCATATCGGGCGCGTCCAGGTCAAATACGACGGGTTCATGCACCGGCGCTGGCTTGGTGTTTTTGAGTGCGGCGGGCAGCGGCGTGAGTCCACCGACGTTGGTGTAGGTTTTGCCGCCGGATTCAGCGAATGTGCAGTTGACCATGCAGTAAGCGCCAAGCAGTTTTGACACATCAAAAGCCTTGGCCTCGTCCTCGGTGAAATCGCGCCCGCGCCAGGCCGCTAAATCACGACGCAGGCCAGACTTTTCGTGCAAGCTGACGGTGTAACTTTTGGAGATGGTCAGCGGCAAGTCTTGGCCATCAATATCGACGGTCAACGGCGCGCCATCTTCATCCTCACCGAACAATTCCCAGCCAATACGGATTTTGTGTTGGAGCTTGTCGCCATATTGCCCTGTGGTCAACTGAGTGCCCAGATCGATCAGCGAATAACAGCGCCCAATATGCACGCCGGCGGGGACGCGCTTGAAATTACCGCCGCCTGAGTCTGTTGCTACAAAAGCCATGATGTTTTGAATGGTTGAGTTGTTGGCGCAGTTAACGGCCTGCAGCCGGGGCCGATTGGTCCAATGAACAGGGTTCATTAGAGAAATTCTTGGGTGGGTAGATCACACCGGCGATGGCGCACAGCCACGCCATGTGTTGTTGGGCGGTGGTGCTTTCCATGCCGATGCAATAGAGGATTGAGCTGATCCGGGCGAAGTCGACAGGGGTCACGCGCAAGTCCAAGATTGGCGAATGGCGCGGCGCAGTGAGGCTGATACGGTGAAGCCGCTGGCGCGGTAGTAGCGGTACAGGCGCAGTGTGATCATTGCAGCCACTCCAGCAGCCCCAGAGCGAGCAGGGCCAGGGTGGATGCCCACAGAATGAGCCGGTCGCTGTTGGCGGGCGTAGGGTTTATTGAGCTTTGCATCGTTCACTCCATCGGTTGTGATGAAATGAATATTAGCATACTTAACATCTAAATTGAAGTGTGCTTATGTATAATTCAACAAACTAAGGGAAAACACCTATAAAAAACAAGCAAATTGGCTTCTATTTCGCTTGCTTTTAATGAAATACCCGTAATAATTACGGGTATGGCCAACCCAATACCCATCCCTCTGAATGACGCGAACATGTTGCGAATCGTGCGCGAGGTATCCAAGAATTCATTGAATGTGTTTATCGAGCCGCACGCAAAGAAGCGCATGAAATTACGGCACATAACGCCCACGCAAGTTTTGGCGTGTTTGCAGGTGGGGGTGATTGACGAGCCGGCACACGAGAACATCCGTGGCAATTGGAAATGCACATTGCGCCATCAACATTCGGGTGACGTGGTGCGGGTGGTGGCGGTTCTAGAAAAAGATGATGCGGGTGACTGGATAGCGGTTGTTACCGTGTTTTAAGAAGGATTTATGATGACTTACCACTACACAGAATCAGGGCTGCAAAACGTTTATCTAAGCAACGGCTATAAAACCCGCAAGACAGAGGCGGGACTGGCCGTGGCAATCGCTGACGCATTTGGACTGCATCAAGCCATCGGGCGGCACATTGCATCTAAAGGCTACATGACGGGCGCTGAGTTCAGGTTTTTGCGCAAAGAGCTGGACCTGTCGCAAACACGCTTTGCGCATTGGGTCGGCGCATCTGAGGAATCAGTCTCGCTGTGGGAGCGTCGGGGACGGGTGCCTAAATCGGCATGTCGCTTCATGCAGGCGATTTACCTGGAAAAAGTCGATGGGAATGTGCGAATCACGGAAATGGTGGAGCGCCTGGCCAATCTTGATCGGGAGCAAGGTGAGCGGCTTGTGTTTGAAGATACGCTGTCCGGCTGGAGAGAGGCGGCGTAAAAACCAACCCAAATGGGCGGTGATGTGGCTGGCTATGTTGTCTCTGGGCTTTGGTTTAATCGGACGCCAAAGTGTCCAGATTTCCCGCCTCTGCGCTTCCAGCCGCCGACGATTGTTGCGCCGCAGCGGGCCGCATTGTCGGCGTAACTTTTTCGGTATTTTTTGGCAATTTCGCGCGGTAGGTAGCCAACTGTTCTGCCGTTAATATCAACGCGCACAGCATTTTTGTCGTGCTCGTTATCGTCCTCGGGAATCAGGTCGGCGACAAACTGTTTTTCGACGCCATCCTTGGTTTTGCCGCCACACAAGGCCTCCAGGTTGCCTTGATAAAAGGATTCTCCAACTACGTCGATTTCGCCCTGCCATCCTAGATTTGGGCTTTGGGTTTTGGGTTTTGAACTGTTGCCGTACCGACCCTCTTTGTAGCCGGTCATGACTGGATGGATGAAAAACAAATAGAGGATAACTGCAAAGACGATGTAGCCCCACTCCATTGCGAGTCCTTTCTGCCGGTTCAAAATCGGCGACGATATTTCCTGTGCTCTACCATTGTTCCAATGATGCTGATTGGTTGCTGGTCAGATCGCATTGATGGGTAATCTTCATTGAGTGGCACCAGCTCAAAAATGCTGACGCCAAGATCACTAACCCCACGGGGCCGGTACTTCTTAAAGGTGGCTTCATCCTCGCCATTCTTGGCAACAACGAAGTCGCCAGGATATGGTTGTACCTGTGGATCGACGATGATGCGATCGCCTGGTTTGAAATCGGGCAGCATGGACTCGCCCTTGATCTCCAGCGCGAAGGCGTTATCGGATAGGTCGAGGTCGGTTAATAAAAAATCATTCGTGTCGCCTGACTGCAAACTGTCAGCCATCGGGGTCCACACACCAGCCTGCACGTAGCTGATTAATGGAATTTTGCGCGCGCCGATTGGTGCTGGATGCACATTGCTGGTGCCAGCCATCATTTGACCTTTTCCAGACACAAGCCAGGCAGCGCTCACGCCGGTAGCTGCCTCGATCCTGGTAGCCGTCGTGCCCCTGAGGCTCTTAGCCTGCCCGCCAATCAATTGTGAAACCGCAGACGTTGTCACACCGATCTCGGCGGCGAGCTGAGACTGATTTTTGTGTGCGACGGTCATAGCCTGTTTGAGGCGGGCGGCAAGGTCCATATGCACATTTTAAGCCAACTTAAATTAGCATGCTTGACATTTAATTGTTAGTGTGCTTAAATTCAACTTATGAAAACCAAACAAGCCATAGATTTCGCAGGTTCCGCCACGGCGCTTGCACGAATTTTAGGCATTTCGCCTGCGGCGATCTGTCAGTGGAATGACCAAGTTCCAAAGGCCCGGCTATGGCAGCTCCAAGTGATGCGGCCGGAATGGTTTAGAGCACCCAAAACAGACAAGAGCAAGCCTTGTGCAGCAAACGCTGTATGAGCGCCGGCTGAGGAATACCCACAACAAGGAGGCGAGACATGACCCAGTTTGATCTTGACTTTGCGCCGCTGGCCCGCAACAGCGACCCCATCACCAGCCATTTGGCGGCGGGGAGAGCGCGTGAGTTGGCCGCGCACCATCACCGCCTCATTGTGAACATCCTGAGTCAGCACGGGCCGCTGGGCAAGGATGGGGTCGCTTCGCGCTGCCAGATCACTGGCCACGCTGTCGGAAAAAGACTCGCTGAGCTGCAGAGAATGGGGCGCATCAGCCTGACTGGGCGCAATGTTCAAAGCACATCGGGTCGCGCTGAACGCGAATGGGTGGCCTGCTGATGGCTGGCGAATGGTTAAAGATGGAGGCCTGCACGCCAGAGAAGGCCGAGGTGCTGATGATCACCGCCAGGATGGGGTGGGATGACGCTGACACAACCGTCGGGAAGTTGTTTCGGGTTTGGCGCTGGTTTGATCAACACACGCTTAATGGTAACGCTGTCAGCGTTACTTCGGCGTTACTGGATCGCATTATTGGCGTTAGCGGCTTCTGCCATGCGATGCAATCAGTAGGGTGGTTGGTTATCACAGAGGAAGGAATCAGCCTGCCAAACTTTGATCGGCACAACGGAAACACAGCCAAAAACCGTGTCATGACCGCCAAACGGGTGGCAAATCATAAAAGTAACGCCAAAGGTAACGGTGCCAGCGTTACCTCAATCGTTAGTGCGGCGTTAGCTAGAGAAAGAGAAGAGAAAGAGAAAGAGAAGAATAAAAAGAATACAACGCCCGAGGGCGTTTCTGATTACGTTTGGCAGGACTTCCTGAAAGTTAGGGCAGCCAAAAAAGCCCCAATGACACAAACAGCGTTGGAGTTGATCGTCAAAGAGGCGGCAAAAGCCGGTTGGACGCTGGAGGAGGCGTTGGCTGAGTGTTCGGCTCGGGGTTGGCGGAGTTTTAAGGCAGAGTGGATTGATAAGCCGGTGATCCCAGGCTTGCAGCGTGGCGACATGGCCCGCATGACTACGCCATCAGCCAAGGGGCGTGACCCGGCCTTGATCAAGCTCGACCAGGATGCCAAGCATACCGGCCCACCGCCGGCAGAGATCATGGCAAAAATAAAGCTGGCGGTGGCACGATGAACAGCATCCAAGCCAAGCTGCTGCTCGACAGCCTCAAATCCGGCGCAATCATCCCGCAATGGGCCATCAATAAAGCGCTGATGCTGACTGGGGATTTGAGTGAAACCAGACTTTATGCGGGATTCGGAGGCGCGGGAATGGATCAGGCGGTACACCGCAAAGAGCTGGTTGGTCGGGGACAACTTGGCCAAGGTCTGGTGGAGTCAGGTCGTTATGGACATTGAACGCATCAGGGGCAAAGAGGCTTGCGATGACTTGCGCCGGCGCATGAATGTGGAGCGCAAGAAATGACGTTATTCGATAAAGCCCCAAAGTCGCCCAGGCCATCATCGTTGAGATACAAGGCGAGCCGGGAAACCAGGGTTGTGGCTTCCAGAACCGCCACAGCCGCTGAATGCCTGGGTGAATTAAATCCCGGCGACCATATCACTGGATTAACGGCGGGTCAGTTTTCAGCCATCGACGCGATGGAGCATATTGTCAATCAATGCGGCAGGGCGGATGTGGATATAACGACCTGGACCACAGGAATATATGATATTGAACGGACCAAGCAGATTAATGAATCGGGCCGGATTAATAAAATCAGGGTTTTGCTTGATCGTGCTAATTTTGAGAAATCACCATCATTCGCTGGCCCATTAATTGAGAAACTCGGGGTAGATGCTTTCAGGTGTGCTTCAATTCACGCCAAATTTATTATTGTGCGTGGCGACAAAATGGGTGCTGTTTTTAGAAGCTCAATGAATTTGAATAAAAACCTGCGGGTCGAGCATTTTGATTTGGATGTGTGTGATGCAATGGTGGGGTTTTATTCTGGTTGGTTTGAGAGTGCTTGGGATGATGCCGGAAAATCAAATAATAATTCTGAGATTATCAAGGCCATATTTGATCGATATTCTTTGATTGAGCCAAATCAAACGGAAACAATATCTCCATTTGCGATTGATGATCGGGGCGTGAGGGAGTTTGGGGTGTGGAAGGCGTTTTGAGATGATGGAACGCCTTTCCATCAGTTTATTCAACCCGGTGCAGGCCCATCAAACCCTGCTTAATCAAGTTTGGCCGCATATCAAATCCATGCTGATGGCTGGGCATGAGTTGGTGATTGAAATCAAGCAGATCAGCAAGACCCGCGACCAGGAAAAGAAGTACCACGCCATGATCGGCGAGGTCACCAAGCAAGCCAGCCACCTCGGGGCGACCTGGGGCAATGAGGACTGGAAACGGCTGTTGCTCGACAAATTCGCTCGGGACACGGGCCGCAGCCACGGCAGGGTCATTCCCAACCTGGACAAAACCGGGGTGGTGGAAGTCGGGTTGCAATCGCGCAAATTCAGCCGCAAGGATGGTGCGGAGTTCATTGAGTGGCTGCACGTTTGGGGCGCTGAAAACGGGATCGAGTTCATTGACCAAGAAACCGGGGAGCTGGTATGACCGCCAAAGAAATACGCCGCTACATGGGTTTGGTGGCCGATCTGGGTTGTGCTTTGTGTTGGCGTAAGGGCTGGGGCGCAACCCCGGCACAACTGCACCACCCACGAAGGGGCACAGGGATGGGGCAGAGGGCCAGCAACATGGATGTGATTCCGCTGTGTTGGGAACATCACCAGGGCGCGACCGGCATTCACGGCCTGGGCACCAAAGGTTTTGAGAAAGAACACGGCATCAGCGAGGCTGATCTGCTGCTCGATACCCGAGCGAGGTTGATATGAGTCAATACCAGGACGAAACCCTGCAGGTCATTAAAGCGCTGTCTGAGCAGGCTCGGTTTGCTGAACTTTATAGGGAGCTGTTCAAGGAGCTTGACGGCGGCAGCGTCATCGTGACGCATGAGGACGCAATTGTCGAGGTGCGGCGCTTAAAGCAGGAGAACGACCAACTTAAAAAAGCCACTGACAACTACAACAAATTGTTGTCGGATTGGGCCTATCGATTCATTAAGGGCGCTTGAATGGCAGAAAAATATATCGTTATATTGCCCTGGCCATTGGTCGCGCTGAACCCCAACAACAAACCACACTGGGCGGTACTGGCTAGGTGCAAGAAGGAATACCGGCAGGCGTGCTGGGCGTTGGCAAAAGAGGCGGGTTGGAACGCATCAACCTTGACCGGAGTGAAGAAAGTCGGTGTTCACCTCGATTTCTATCCACCCAACCGCAGGGATCGGGATGAGGACAACTTGATCGCATCCATGAAGGCGGGGTTGGACGGGCTGGCTGATGCACTGCAGTTCAATGATTCAGGCTTCAGGCTGACGCATGACTTGAAGCTGGAGGTGCGCGGTTTGGTCAAGGTGACGCTGACACCATTTGAGGTTAGGGCATAGATGCCAACCGCACCCTACAACAGCCGCTGCTCGTCGCTCGGTTGTCGCAACCCCAGGGATGGCAAGTCAAGCCTTTGCCTTGAGCATAGCGGCGTCAAGACAGACAGTCCTGAGCGCAAATACCTCAACGCCAAATACAACACCCAGGCATGGCGCTCGATGAGGAGGGCGCAGTTATCTATTCAGCCTTTATGCCAGGCTTGCTTATTACGGGGGAAGGTATGCGCCGCCCAGCACGTTGACCATTTGTTCAGGTGGCAGCATATTGGTGAAGAAGCTTTTACTCATAATATATTGCAAAGCCTTTGCCATGAATGCCACAGCCATAAAACAGGCAGAGAGTCCAGAGGTAAGTATGACCATTACACAGCCGATGGAATTAAAACCTACGCACGCACTGACTATTCATTCATCGTGAATGGGTAGATAATAGATAAAATATGAGTGAAATAATAGATAAAACAAGAGATAAACTTAAATATTTGTCAATCGAAGGAGAGCAAGGGCGGTTGCAAATTCGCACAAATGGGGTTGCGATGGGGGTATACCCTTGAGGGAATAATAAAATGTCAAAAAACAGATTTCCACCAGAATTACATATCGTTCACGGAACAAAGCAGGAGCATCAAGGCGGCTTACTGCCAGAGAATGTCCGTCAACGCATCCCCAAGCAGCCATGGTTTGATGACCCTGCAAAATGGGACGCCACCGAGTTTATTAAAACGACGGCAGACTTCCTGTGGGATACCTACGGCATTGGCAGTGCCCAGGACGGCCATGTTTTATGTGCTTTGGCCGATCAGCTTGGAATTTATATTGACTGCCGACATAAGGTTATGCAGCGGGGCGTGATTATTACCTTTCCCAATAAAGCCATTGGCCCCAATCCTTATTTAACTGCCGGAGATAAAGCATTATTTCGCGCCATCACATTAATGAATGAATTGGGGCTAACTCCAAAAAGCAGATTGGCGACAGGAGTTAAAACCGAGGGCGGCAAGTTTTCTAAACTCTTAAGAGGGCCGGGATGATAACTGATACGTCAATTGAGCAGATAAGTGTCGATGAATTAACGCCTTATGCCAGAAATAGTAGGACGCACTCTGAAGGGCAATTAGCCCAGGTCGCCGCTAGTATCAGGGAATTTGGATTCACCAATCCCATATTAATTGACGGCGAAGGTGGCATTATTGCTGGGCATGGAAGATTATTGGCGGCACGTGAACTTGGGATGAAAACAGTGCCCTGTATCAGGCTCGATTATTTAACCGAGGCTCAAAAGAAGGCATACATCATTGCCGACAATAAACTGGCCCTGAACGCCGGCTGGAATAACGAGTTGTTGGCCTTGGAGATTAACGACCTGAAAGAGATGGACTTCGACGTTGACCTGCTTGGCTTTACCGCCGATGAGTTGGCTGCGCTTAACCCGCAGGGTACGGAAGGGTTAACCGACGAGGATGCTGTCCCTGATGTTCCTGAAAACCCGGTTACGGTTTTGGGGGATGTGTGGGTTTGCGGCGCTCATCGCGTGATGTGCGGCTCAACCCTTGAGATTGATGCATGGGACACGCTGATGGCTGGTGAAAAGGCGGATGCCTGTTGGACTGACCCACCATACAACGTGGCCTATGGTGGTGCAAAGGGAAACGCCGCCAACAAGAACAAGGTCGATGGTGGCAACAGAAACACCAGGGAAATATTAAATGACGACATGGGTGATGAACAATTCAGCCAGTTCTTGCTTGATGCTTATATCGGTATGTATTCGGTTTTAAAGTCTGGCGCACCGATCTATGTTGCGCATTCCGACACAGAAGGTTTGAACTTCAGGCGATCTTTTATCAAGGCGGGTTTCAAGCTGTCGGGTTGCTTAATTTGGCGAAAAAACTCGCTGGTTTTGGGTCGCTCCGATTACCAATGGATGCATGAGCCGATCTTGTATGGCTGGAAGCCTGGGAGCGCGCATCGTTGGTGCGGCGGGCGCAAGCTCACCACCATTGTGGAGTCTGGTGAGTCCAGCCCATTCACAAAGCTCGACGATGGCCGGTGGCAGGTCAAGGTGGGCGATGCCGTTATGGTGATCACGGGTGACGCTCAGGTAGAGGAGCGGCCAGCTTCGATTTTCTTTCATGAGAAGCCCAAGCGTTCCGCAGAACACCCAACCATGAAACCTGTGGGTTTGATAGAGAAGATGCTCAAAGCCTCGGCTCGACCTGGGGATATTGTGATCGATGGTTTCGGCGGTTCAGGTTCCACCATGATCGCTGCGGATCGTCTGGGAATGTCCTCGCGCCTGATGGAGCTTGACCCTAAATATTGCGATGTCATCGTCAAGCGATGGCAGGAGTTCACAGGCCGGCAAGCCATTCTTGAGTCCACCTCGGAGCCGTTCCCGCTGCCAGCATGAACTATGCAGACGGCATCGATTATGCGATCAGTGTTACGCGAGGGGAAATCAAAGCCTGCAACTACATTCGGCTGGCCTGTCAGCGGTTCTTGGACCAGCTTAAAAACAAGACCTGGTCCTGGGAGTTCCACGCTAATTACGTTGAGCATTTCCTGAGCTTCGCACAAACCCTGGTCCATACCAAGGGGCCGGATGCGGGTAAGCCGCTGGTGTTGGAGCCGTTTCAGATTTTCTTGATCTGTGCGGTGTACGGGTTTCGGGGTAAGTCCGACCCTAAGCTGAGAATGGTGACGGACGTTATCGTGTTCATTCCACGCAAGGCCGGCAAATCGACGTTGACTGCGGCAATCGGTTTGTATGAGCTGATGTGGGGAGAGGCGGGGGCTGAGGTCTATACGCTGGCCACGACCCGCGAGCAGGCTGGGATCGTGTTTCATGCGGCCACCGGTTTTGTGGAAACCATGCCGGGTGATGTGGCCGGTTTGTTCAACGTGTCGCGCCATCAGATCACCAAAGCCGGCGACAGTCAGACCGTGTTCAAGGCTTTGAGCCGGGACACCAAAAAGACCGGCGACGGCATGAATCCGAGCTGCGCCATCGTCGATGAGGCGGCGCAAATCGTTGATCGCAACTCCATCGAGGTTTTGCACTCAGGCATGGTGGCGCGGCGCAATCCGCTGCGTATTTACATCACGACGGCCAGCTTCACCAAGGAAACCAAGTTCTACGAGGACATGAGCCTGTTGCAATCCATGCTGACGGGTGAGGCCGATGACAACCCGCGCTGGTTTGGCCTGCTCTATGGGTTGGACTCGCAGGACGATTGGCGCGACCCGGCCACTTGGTCCAAGGTCAATCCCATGCATGGAATCTCGGTTTTCGAGGATGCGATTGCTGAGAGGGCAGAGCAGGCCCAGCACAAACCGGCTGCGCTCAATGAGTTTTTGTGCAAAACCTTGAACGTCTATGTCTCAGCCAACAGCGCCTGGGTGGATCGCGCTTACTGGGATGACAAGCGCTGCGCCCTGGTCCCAGATCGGGACGAGCCGGAGGCGGTGTTCATTGGTTTTGACTTGGCATCGACCCGCGACCTGAACGCAGTTTGCACCCTCAAGCGTTATGCCGATGACGATTATGAGGCTGAGTTCAAGTTCTTTTTACCCCAGGCCGGTTATGAGTTAATCCCAAAACATTATGGCGACATATTCAGGGTGGCGCGGAAGTCTGGAATTCTCCATATTACAGATGGAAATGTGATGGATGACCGGGAAATCAGTGATTACATCATTGCCCAGTGCCATAAATACGATGTCCAGGAGATTGGATACGATGCTTATAACGCCGCCAGTCTGGTGGCTAGGCTTCATGAAAACGGCTTACCCGTCAAAAAAGTGGGGCAGGGGATGGCCACATTAAGTAACCCGTCCAAGCATTTGGAAAAATTAATCATGCAGCATGAGGTTAAGCACGATGGAAACCCATTTGTCGGCTGGCAATTGGGAAATTGCGAGGTTTACGAGGATGTGAATGGAAACGTCAAGGTTCGAAAAAACGAATCAGATAAATCAGCCAAAGTGGACGGTATCATTAGTTTAATTATTTCTATACAATGTAGCTTGGATAATCAAATAACGTCGGGCGTTGGATTTAGGACGTTTTAGGAGAGAGAATAATGAGATTATTTGATGTATTTGGCAGGAAAGTAACGAATTCCAAGGAATCAAATTCATTATTCGGGCAGACCACCCTGGGTAATAATGTCCTCATAGGTGGGCACAATAACCGCCCAAGCCTACAAATGCTGTATGTGACCACCGGATCGCAGACCGATGCGGGGCGTTTGGTCAACATGGACACATTGACCCGCAACAGCACCGTGATGGCCTGTATCGGGGCCAAAGCCAGGGCGCTTTCGCAATTGCCAATGCGCGTGATGAGTGAGGTCGATGGAGTCTATGTAGACGCTTGCAGCGCAGCCGTGGTGGGCAACCGGGACAAGGCCAAAGCCAAGCAAGTCGCCGCGCTCTTGAGCAACCCGAACAATTTTCAGAGCAGCTACGAGTTTTGGTACCAGTACCTGATGTGGCACGAGCTGGCCGGTGAAGCTTTTGTGCTGTGGTGGCGCAAGGATCAGGAGAATCCGAGCCAGACTCCGCTGGAGATGTACCTGCTTGATAGCACCCAGGTTAGCAGCACCATCACACCGACCCGTTACCCTAGCTACCGCCTGTCCAGCCCCAGTTACGGCTTTAACAAGGACGAGCCGCTGGCCGCGCATCAGGTCATGCACATCAAAGACCAGGCGTGGCAGGGGTCGTCGGGTTTTAACAAGGGAATTTTGGCCGCTGAGTTGGTCGGGTTAGACCAGGACATTGATCTGTACGCCAACTATGTGATGAAAAACGGGGCCAAGCCCAGCGGGATGTTCACCACGGAGAGTGTGATCCCGGAGGCTAAGTACAAGGAGATTGCAGGTCGCCTGAAAGATGCTTGGGCCGCGATGACCGGCAATCGCAGCGCTGACCCGTCCAAACCCGGACAGGGGATGCTGCTTGATAGCGGCATGAAATACACGCCGCTTGAAATGCTTAACCTGCAGGACGCTGATTGCGCGGCGCTCAAAGCGCAGACCATGAAGCGGATTTGCGGGGTGTTTGGTGTGCCGCCGGCCATGATCGGGATTGCCGACCAGAAATACAACAACACCCAGACCATGCTCGATGAGTTTTACAAATCGACGCTTTATCCCTTATTGGTCAATGTCCAGCAGAAATTAAAGCAGCACTTATTTCAAGGATACCCGTCGCTGACGGTGGAGTTTGATACCAGAGATTTCCTAAAAGGCGCTCCATTGGATCAAATGAATTTTATTGCGGCCGGGGTCAATGCCGGGGTCATCACCCCGAACGAGGCCAGAGAATATATTGGAATGTCTAATATAGAAGGTGGCGACAAGTTAATCGCTGGCACTGCGGCTGACCCTATATCAGGTTCCAGTCCACAAGATACAGGCGGGGGTGGGGGTGGTCAGACCAGGAAAATGAATATTGGCAAATAACCGTGTCCATTATTTTTCGCGCTGTGATATGCTCATTATCAGGATATAAACCAAATGATTTGGCAAATCCTAAACGTGGTCGTCCCCGGAAAATAATAATACAAGATATTGATCGAACCATTGTAGATGAGGTTATCAATGACCAAACAAATCAGAATTTTGTGCGAGGCCAAACTCGCGGCGGGAATCCACCCCGAAGCCACCGAGCCTACGGGACTGATTGAGGCTACCGTGACCACCTGGGGGGCCAGGGAGGGTGAGGATGGACGCAAATTCTTTTATACCGCCGAGGGGTTTACTGACTGGGCCAATGAATTTGAGGCTGGGGTTCGCCCATTGCCCATGTTTGTGAATCATTCTGCTGACGAAATACCGGTTGGAGAGTGGACTGATTTCAAGTTCACCAAAGAAGGCATGACGGCATCGGGGCGCTTATTCCTCAATACATCCCAAGGAGCTGACCTTTACAAGGTGATGGCCGAATCACCCACCTTGTTCGGCGGTGTCTCGGTGGGCGCTTATGCCGAGGAGTTCCAGTGGGTCAAAGAGGACGGTTCGGTGTTCCCGGCTGGCTCGGACGATTACTGGGATGAGGGCTACTTCCAGATCACCAAGGGTGGCCTGCGCGAGGTGTCGGTCGTCATGTACCCCAACAATTTGTCAGCCGCCATTAGCAAGCTGGAGTTTTTCCGGCTTGATGGATCGGCTGATCTGAAGGTTTTTGAGCGTGCCCTGCGGGATGCGGGGTTTCTCAAAAAGGATGCGGCCACAGCCGCGTCTGTATTCAAGCAGGCTTTCGAGCAGCGTGATGCGGTTCAAGAGTCGCTTGAAAACGCGACCGCCAAGAGGGATTCTGAAGCGGGTGTGGCCACGGATGAGATTCTTGCTGCTCTGAACGAGCGTGAGGTTCTCCAGCATCTTAAAAAACGTCTTAAAGGATAAATCATGTCAAAAGAAATCATCGAAAAACTCGACGCTATCGAAGCGGCCCAGGATGCCAAGATCGCAGAAGTAACGGCTGCTGCTGTTGCCGCTGTGGAGGCTGTCAAGTCCGAGGTCAGCGACAAAATCGCCGCCCTGGAAGCCAAGGTCGCCTCGGTCCAAGCGCCAGCCCTCATCCAGGTCGCCAAGTCGGTCCGTTCGGATGTGAATCGCTCGGTCAAAGAGCAGCTTTTGGGTTTTTACAAAGGCAGCGGCAAGACCCATCAAGAGCTGAAAATATTTGCAGATGAGTCGCAAATGCACGCCTACCTGGCAGAAGCCTCAGCCCTGACCGGCTCGGGCGATGGCAAGGGTGGACGCACTGGCTATGACCCGCTGTTTGCCGCCATGCGCTTGGCTAATCCCATGCGTGGCCTGTCGCAGGCGGTGGTTACTGACAGCTCAAGCTACCAGTTCAGGGTTAAAACCGGCAACGCTGGGGCGCAGTGGGGCTATGGTATTCAGAACAACGGCGGCGGCACGAGCGAGGACACATCGATCTGGCAAGTTGTCGCCAAAGATGTGAATGTGCAGTTCCCGATTCGCACGTCGGCCTTGAACGACATTGACGGCCTGGATTCGGTGATTGTTGACGATATGCTGGCCGAGTTCGCTCAGGTTGAGGCCATGTCGATGGTGCAAAACAACGACCAGTCCGGCTCGGGTTCCTCGGTGGCCACGGGTGGTGCTGATGGTCTGCGCGGTTTGGACCAGTACGGTGGCGCGGCCGGCACTTACGCTGGCGGCAAAACCACGGATGCGGCTTTTGGCGCGTCGGGCACGGGCGCATCGTCTGGCTTGCACTCGCTGGCCACTTACGACCAGTTGACCACCAACGCCAACACCGTTGGAGCCAACAACGTCAGCTACAACGATGTGATCAACATGATCTATGCCTTGCCCCAGCAGTATTGGACTGAGTCGGCCAAGATCATGGTCAGCCCCATCTTGTTGAGCGCCATTCGTGGCCTGAAAGATAGCAACGGCACACCGATCTTTAATCGCAATGAAGGTCTGTCAGTCAACGGCATTGTGGGTCAGTTGCTCGGCTTTGATGTGGTTGTGAACAAGTACCTGGACAACCCCAGCCAAGCCAATGCAGGCGCGGCAGGGACCAGCTCGCTGTTCCCGATGTACTTCGCCGACTGGAGCAAGTTCCACACCATTGTGGATCGTATGAACTTGGTGGTTCAGCGTTATGACCAGACCCTGCCTGGCTCCATCACCTTCTACGGTGAAAAGCGTCTGGCGACCTCGGTTCGTGATCCCGGCGCTGGTGTGCGTTATCGCTCCAGCGGCACAGCAAGCTGATTGTTGCCATTAGCGGGGGCTTCGGCCCTCGCCCTTTTCTGCAACCTTTTGGAAACAAGCCATGACCATCAATGAATCAATCCTAAGTGCCATCAAACAAGCCATCACCGAGGGCGGCGTGGTGACAGTGGACATGAAAGAAGCCTCGGCTCTTACCGGCTCAGGCGCGGGCAAGGGTGGCACGGCTTTGTTTGACCCAGCCAGCGATGCTTTCCGCATGGCCAACCCGCTTCGCCAAGGCGCGAGGGCGGTCACATTCAGCGGCTCGGACGCCCAGTTTGTCGCCAAGACGGGCAATGCGGCCAACAACACGAATCCTTGGTTGTACGCAGCCACGGTCAATACGGGAAGCCCAGACACCGATACCGTATTTTGGCAATTGCCGGTGCGGGTAATTTCGGCGCAGCTCCCGGTTCGCTCGGCGGTACTGGCAGACGTTAGCGGGCTAGAGGCCAGCATCGTTGATGACCTGGCGCTGGAGTTCTCAGCCATCGAGGGCGCGAGCATGGTCGCTAACAACGACCAAGATGGTTCGACCACCACGGCTACTGGCGCGACCAGTGGCTTGCGTGGTCTGGATTCTTACGCAAGCGCCGGGGCAAGCGCATACGGGACCAGTGGCACGGCGATGACCAACGGGGTCCACACCATTGCCACCACGTCGCTGGGCGGCGCTGCTGTGACTTACAACAAAATGGTGGCGGCAACGGCGGCGCTGCCGGCCCAATACTGGGCGCTACCCGGTACGGCTTGGCACATTTCGCCTGCGATGATTTTGGCCCTGCGTCAATTGAAAGACAGCCAGGGAATGCCTTTGTTCCTTGAGTTAGGCGAAAAAGATGGCGCGGCAGTCGGCCATGTGTTTGGTTTTCCGGTGATTCCCAATCCGTTTTTGACAGCCGCCTTCCCGGCTTATTTGGCGAACTGGCCCCGGTTCCTGACGGTCGGCGATGCCCAGGCGATGACAGTGCAAATGTTCGCGCAGGCCGCGCCCGGTTTTGTAACCATTTATGCCGAGAAACGTATGGTTAGTTCGGTGCGCGACCCGTTGGCTGGTGTTCGTTTGAGTGCTGCCTGATGGCATTTAATTTTTCTTCATTTGAACAGACCTCACGGGATGTGACGACCCTGTGGTTGACGCTGCCCGAGGTCGCTGACCAGATCAATCTGTTCGGCGATGAGAGTCAGGATGCCTACCTGACATCGTTGGAGTTGGCCACCCGGATGCACATCGAGGACTACCTGGGTGTGTCTTTTTTTACGACGGGCTACCGGGTTTGGTATGACCGATCCGCTGATAAGCTGGACCTGCCTGTGGGTGGTTCAGGCGTGACGGTGATCGCTGTCAAATACTGGAACAACAATATTCCCGCAGTGTTGACCACGGTTGCAACATCATCTTACCAACTCGACAGTACTGGCGCGAGAGTGATTGTTCACGCTGCGCCTACCAATGTGAGTGAGAGTTTTGCCAATCCTATCGTTGTGGATTACACCCTTACACCGAGCTTGTTGGCGGGTTACCCGGCAGTCAAACAAGCGGCCCTGCTTTTGTTGACCCATTTATACAACCAGCGCAGTCAGACTACTGAAACGGCATTGAAGGAAATCCCGTTTGGAGTCGCTGCATTGCTTAGGCCCTACAAAGCATTGGTGATGTGATGGGAGTAACACGGACTGAAACGCTCACCATCAACCGGCTTTCGGCAGGACTGAGTGCGTTTGGTGAGCAGAGTACAACCGAGACAACTTGGTTCGAGACTCGCGCCCGTGTTAGTGAAACGTCCAACAGCGTCAAAGGTTCGGAGAAATATCGGCTGTATTCCAAGCTGATGAATTTCACCCTGAACTACACCCCAAATATGAAGCAGGTCGTGACCCGCCAGGACGAGTACGCATTGTCCTGGGCCGGCAAGAGTTGGCGCATTGTTGAAACCCGCGAAACCATAGACCGGATGAGCGTCATCCTGTTGTGCGCTCGGCATGACCCACAGGTGGCCGTATGACACAACAAAACCCCGTGAACTACGCCAAGGCGATTCAGGCCCATCTGGCGGCCATTGTCGCGCCGGTGCCGGTTTATGCGGCCTTCAACCGCAACTTTGCGACCCAGCCCAAATTCATCACCTGGCAATTAAGAAACATTCATCAGCCGGTTTATACCGGGATTTACCAAAATAACAAGGGAATTGATACCCCGGTATTTCAGATTTCTATATTTACCCAGCAGATCGAGGAGGGTTTTATTATTTCCCATCAAATATTACAATCGCTACATGGATATGCCGGGTTATTCGGAGGCTCGACCTACGGCTTTAATATAGCCAAGGCTGATGTTTCTTGGTTATATAACTCGTATGACGATGAAGAAAAATTAGCCCAGGTTTTTCTGGATTGCACCCTGGATATATCAACTTGATATTTAACAGTTAATTAAAAAGGAGTACTTATCATGGCTTTACCTAATAAAACACTTGCCGGCGCGTCATTCACGCTGTATGCCCAGCCCGGCGCCAACCCCACGCCGCTGACCACCGCCAATTTGTCGGTCCTGGCCAGTGTGTCAGCCATTGCCATTGCCGCCAACACGCTCAACGTGCAGGCGATTCCGGTGTTTGGCCAAGAGGATGCGGTGGCGACTTTCAGCGTCGCTGGTTCGCGCCAGTCCGACAAGATTCCGGTGCAAGCGCCGGCGGCCAGCATGGCGGTCACAGCCGCCTGGAATCCCTCGGATGCTGTGTTGCAGCAGGTTCAGACGGATTCCAAGGCGCTCTACACAGACCGCACCTATGTGGTGGCGGCGGTCGATGGGGCCAATATCGCTTACACCGCCTTCAATGCGCGGGTTGGTGGTTTCTCGATTGACGCGCAGCCTGGTGCTGAGGCCAAGTGTGTTTTCACACTGCACCCACGGGCCAACCAAAGCGGTCAGAGCAACTCGGTATGAGCGCCAACCTAGAGGCGGTGGTCGCTGCCATGAGCGCGACCTACGACGCGCCAGAGCGCATCGCGCAGAGCAGCCAGGTCAGCGCCGCCGAAGTACAGGCGGCATGGAGCAAGGCCGAGCCGGGAACGGTGCAAGCCTACTGCCTGGGTCTGCTGGCCCAGTGCCACCCTGTGCCTAAGAGTGCGGCCAAGGCTGCGCCCAAGGTTGAGGCTGACGCGCTGTGATCTGACACGGGAACCAGGGCCATGACCACCATCAAGCTCGAAGGCATAGGCGAGGTGGACAAGGCGCTGCGGGAGTTGGAGATGGCGTTTGGCGACAAGCTGGCCCGCAGCAAGGTGTTGATTCCAGCGGTGCGCGAGGCGATGAAGCCGGTACTGGCGCTGGCGCGTTCGCAAGCCCCAGAGGACAGCGGGGGCTTGAAGCGGTCATTGCAAATTGAGGCGCGCAGGCCAACGAATAAGGATCGGCGCTCCAAATACGTCACCCAGACTGACACGGTGATGGCGGCAGTGACCACGGCCCCAGGCAAGAAGCTGGCGAAGCTGGGGGTGGCGAGTGATGCCAGGGCGGTGGCCCAGGAGTTCGGAACGGCGCGACACCCAGCGCATCCCTATCTGCGAAGTGCGCTTGAAAGCCAGTCGCAAACGGTGGTGCAAAGGTTGTCGGAGATTTTGGTAAGACGGATTGATGAATTCAAAAGGACGCACTACAAATGAGCAAACTTTCTGCGGCCCTGGGCGACAAGTTCGAGGCTAAAAAACCCGACTTGCTGATTCGCAGCTTCGAGCTGGGCGGCCACACGTTTCGGGTCCGTATTCCCTTGGTGGCCGAGTCCGACGCCATTTACGCGCGGCTGTCCCTGCCCCAAGAGGACGCAGTGAATGAAGCCTTCCACCTCATCACCAAAGATTTAGACAAGTTCAAGGATGCCGAGTCGTCTGAAATGCAATTCACGCCAGACGATGTGATGGTGCAGGGGCGCTCGATGCGCGAGGCGGCGAGGAACCGGGTGATTACAGAAATGCGGATCACTGAATTTATCAAGCTGCTGGTCCCCGAGGTCCAGGGGGCCACGCTGGACGATTTGACCTATGCCGAGATTGAGCAGGAATTCCCGTTGCCGGTGCAATTGGCGCTGGTGGAAAAAATAGCCGAGGCGGTGACCCCTGGATACAAGGAAACAAGAAAAAACTAATTGGCTCGTTGAGGCGGCAGGTAAAGGCGGCACTTATCTTCAACGGGCACACGACACAGACATTGGCCGAGATTGATGAGGAAACCATGAGTGAGATTCAGACCCTTTACGCAGACGGAATGATCGGCAACGGTGGCCTGCTCAACGCTTTGGGCCAGCTCACCACGGGCGTGTTTAATTACATTCGGAGCGAGTCTGCACCGGCCTACAAGCTGCACAACGTGATGGGTGCGGCCCATGATTATGTCTGGCCGCCCTTGTCCGAGGCCGATAAAAAACAAGCCAGCAACAACGCATTGAGCGCCTTCGTGAGCAACTTAACGGGGGGCAAACATGGCTAATATCGCACGACTCGGGGTCTTGCTGGGGCTGGACTCGGCTGAGTTTCAAAAGGGCATGGCTGCGGCGAGTTATCACCTGGAGAAATTCGCCAAGGGCGCAGAAAAGTTCGGCAAGATCGGCGCAGTGGCGATGGTCGCGGCGGCGACGGCGGCGACCCGCTACGCTGACGAATTGGCTGATGTGGCCGAGGCCAACGAGGTGGCCCTCGGTACGGTGATTGGATTGTCAAATGCGCTGGCGAATTCCGGCGGAAAATCGGACAACGCGGGCAAGATGTTGTCGGGCATGACCAAGGCCATCGACGCAGCGGCAGACGGCTCGATCAAGGCGCAAAAAGTCTTTGATCGGGTGGGGGTCAGCCTGGGTGATTTAAGCAGCCTGGGGGCCGAGGATTTATTTGGCAAAACCATCGAGGGATTGTCCAAGATCGACGACCCCATCCAGCGCAATGCGGCGGCGATGGAGCTGTTCGGCAAAGCGGCCAAAGGGGTGGATTTCAAAAACCTGCACGCCGGAATGCGAACCGGATCGGCTTTGGCCGCAGAGCAAGAAAAAGCCATCAAGGATGCGGCTGATGCGTATGACCTGATGGGTCAAACAGCGCGCGAGGTGTCACTGGTGATTGCGGCATCGATTGGTCCTGCGCTCAAGGGGCTAGCTGAATATATGCGCGAGTTCAAAAGCGAAACCAGCTTGGTCGGTGATGTATTCAAAACCGTATTTGAGACTGTGGTTATTTTGGCGGCGAATGTGGAGTTCGCCATATCGGGTGTGATTCGGACGCTGAAATACCTGGCGAATTTGACACCAGAGGGCCAAGCGCAATACCGGGCGTCGGATGCGATTGCGGTCAAGCGACTGGCTGATTTTGAAGCCAGAATAATGGGAGCGAAAGCAGCGACCTTCGGCATGAACACAGGGGGGATTGGCGAAGGTTCAGCGGGTCCGTCTGCTGGCGTTGTTCGGGACATCAAAGACCCCTTTGCTGACGAGATCAGCAAGCGCATGGCCGCGATTGGCTTGATTGGGCAACAGATCAAGTTCGAGCAGTTACGCCTGCAACTGGCGGTAGACAGAAATCAACTCGACGCGCAAACGGCAGACTTGAGGGCTGAGGCCATCGCTTTGTCAGAAAAGCTGGCCGAGATTGATAAAAAGCGCGCAAGCGATATTGCCGCGCAAGCAGAAAAAAATCCCAAGGTGATCGCGGCCATCCAGCAAGAGGCCGACCTATCCAAGCGGCTGGCGCAGGACCAATCCAAGACCCGGATTGCGGGCATCCATGCCGCGCACGAGGCACAAATGAGGGCTTACGCCACTGAGCGCCAAGCGGGGCAAGTGGCGGCGATTGAGGTGCAAATGGGCATCGATGAGCGCCACGCAGCCGAACAAGCGGCCAACCAGATCAGCTTGAACGAAGCGCAACGGATGGACCGTGTGGCCTTGGAGCGTGCGGGCAAGTTGTTCGATTTGGAGTTGGCGGGTAAGAATTTGCGGCAGGAAGATTTGCAACTGCGCCGGGACATTTTCAACATCGAGCAAGACTTGGCGGCTGAGATTGAGCGCATCAACCGGCTCAATGTGGAAGGCTCGGAGCAGGCCATTGCCAGCGCCAAGGAACTTGCCGCGCTGCATACGGCGCAGGTGCAAAAGCAATACCAATCCAAGAATGGAACGGCGCAAGAAGGCTTTTTTGGCGCAGCAGAAAAGTTCTTCAATGAAATGCCAACGGCCATGCAACAAGGCGCGATGGCGTTTGATGCGGTCATGTCCAACATGGACACCGCGCTGTCGAACTTCGTGCGCAACGGCAAACTCAACTTCAAAGATCTTGCGCGCTCAGTAATTCAGGACTTGCTGTTGATTCAAATGCGCTCACAAATGACGGGTTTGTTCAAGATGGCGCTGTCGGCCTTCAGTCCAGCCGGTTCTTTGGGGGCAACACCGGGATTCGCGGGAATTGGCGCTAGCCCCTATGCTGACGGCGGCAACCCCGAGGTTGGCAAGTTGGCGCTGGTCGGTGAGCGCGGCCCAGAGCTGTTCATTCCCAGGACGGCGGGGACCATCATCCCCAACCACCAGCTCGGCGGCATGGGTGGCACGACCAACGTGACCAACAACTACATCAACGCGATTGACACCAAGAGCTTTGAGGACCGGCTGTATGGCTCATCCAACGCGATCTGGGCGGCCAATCAGTATGCCAACAAGTCGCTGGCCACTAACCGGGGCAGAGCATGAGTTTTCAAACCATCATCGATATTCACCAGTCCATCACGGTGAACAACCGGCGCATGGTGGGCCAGCAGGTAAGTCGGTCCGGTCAGGTGACCACGGCGCAGTATCTGACGGCGGTACCCTGGGTGTTTACCGTGGTTCCGCACGATTACCTGTACTACCCCAAGGTCAGGGATGTTATCCAGACGATTGACAATTTGGACCGGCAGTTGACTGGCAGCATCAATTTTTCAGCAGCCAATTTATCCTGGTTCGCTGCGATGCGCGGCACGGCCACCACCGCCACCCTGAACGGCGCGCCAGCGGCCAATACTCAGATTCTGAATCTGACTTCCAACGGAACTTTCAAGGCCGGCGACTTCATTCAAATTGCCGGCTACGTTTACAAGGTGACGGCCGACAGTGCTGGCTCATCGGTGGGCATTCACCGTCCCTTGATCGGGACGCCGGCTTCCGGTTCTAACCTCACGCTGGGATCGAACGTGAGCTTTACGGTGCTGGCCGAGTCCTGCCCGACCTACACCCTGACCCCGATGGTCGATGGGGCTTTTGTCAACTGGGACGGGCCTTTTGTTTTTCGAGAGTTCATTGCATGAACGAAATCAATGCCCTGAGCGCCAGCGTAATTCGCCACAGCGAGTTTGTACGCTTGTCCATCGGCGGCCCCAGCCCGGCGGTTTACACCTTTTGCAACGCAGCAGCCCCGATCACGGTGGGGGGCATCACGTTTTCTAACCTGGGGATGCTGCTCAGCCTGGGTGATGTGCAGCGCGAGATCAAGTCCACCTCGGATGAAATGACGATTGCCTTGACTGGGGTTGACCCGGCCAGCATTGCGCTCATTCTGGCAACCGACATCAAGGGCGCTACGGTGGAGGTGTGGCGCGGCTTCTTTGACGCCGACAACCAAATCATCAGCAGCCCAAGCCTGCAGTTTTTCAAGCGCTACCAGGGACTGGTGGCCAACATGAGTATCAGCGAGGATTGGGACACCAACAACCGATTCCGAGTGGCGACCTGCTCCATCTCATGCTCCAGCATGAGGGCAGTGCTGGAGAACCGGGTGTCGGGCATCAAGACCAACCAGAGCAGCTGGCAGTTTGCGTATCCCGGCGACACCTCTATGAACCGGGCGGCAGAAATCGCCAACACCTTCTTTGACTTTGGAGCGCCAGTCACATGATCCGCGAAGCCTCAAAGCATGACCTGCCCCATCTGATCGAGATGATGCGCGGCTACGCCCAAGAGGGTCCGGTGGCCTGCCTGGGTGACGAGGACAAGCACGACGAAGATCATGTGGCCGCTGTCTTTTTAAGCCTCATGGCGGGACGCGGTTTTGTGTTGATCGACAACGATCTGCGCGGGATGTTGGCCGCGATCCGTGGCGCCAATGTTTGGTGTCCTGGGGTGGTGGAGTTGCGTGAGTTGGCCTGGTATGTCTTGCCAGCGCATCGAGGCGCAACGGTGGGGGGGCGGTTATGGCGGGAGTTTGATCGAAAAGCCCAGAAGATGCTCGATGCCAAACTGGTCGATTTTGTTTGCACCAGCGTGATGGCAACCAGTCCATTGATTGACTACACCCGGCGCGGTTATCAGCCGCTGGAAGCCACATTTTTCAGGGACGCCTAATGCCTTCAAGTATTGTCCTGGCCGCCGTTTTTGGCGACATGCTGCTGGCAGCAGCGGCTCTGGGGTCGGTGGGCTTGGCGGTCGCCTCGTTTGCCATCAATTACGCCGTGTCCACCATCGTGACACGGATGTTCAGCTCTGATCCACCACAGTCTCAGCCAGGGGTTGATCCGGGCAACCGGAGCCAAGTGCCGCCCAGCGCGGCCAACGGCCTGCCGATTGTGTACGGCGATGCGCACCTGGGTGGCACCTTTATTGACGCAGCCCTGTCAATTGATCAAAAGACGATGTACTACGTGCTGGCCATCAGCTCCATCAGTCCCAACGGGCAGTTCAGCTTTGATACCTCCAGCATCTACTACGGCGACCAAAAACTGACGTTTAAGAGCGACGGCTTCACGGTGGACAGCGTAACGGACGAGGCCGGCGGCGTCGATAACAAAATCGGCAACGGCGATCTGCTCCAAATTTACCTGTATCGCTCCAGCGCGTCGGGGGTCATCACGGCGCTGAACTCGACGCTGCAGCCCGGCGCGGTCATGACGGCGGCTGACTTGCCGTCGCATTATTGGGGCGACAACCGCAACATGAACGGCCTGGCCTTTGCCATCGTCAAACTGAAATACAACCAAGAGGCCGGGACCACGGCGCTCAAGAACGTCGAGTTCAAATGCTCGCATTACTTGAATGGGACGGGAGCCGCCAAGCCTGGGGACGTTTGGTACGACTACATCACCAACCCTATTTACGGCGGTGCTGTAGGGCTAGAGTTCGTGGGGTCGCCGGCCGCCATCAACAACTACGCCGACGAGCTGATCACTTTCACCGCGTTTGGCGGCGCCACGCAAACGCAGCCGCGCTACCGTATCAACGGTGTTTTGGGTTCCGGTGTGTCGGTGATCGAGAACATCAGCCGCATCATGTCGTCGTGCGATAGCTGGCTGTCGTACCAGGCGTCAACGGGCAAGTGGGTGGTGGTCATTAACAAGGCTGAGGCCACCAGTTACGCCTTCAGCGACGCCAACATCATCGGCGCGATCCGCGTCAGCGCGACCGACATCAACCAGTCGATCAACCAGATCGAGGCCAAGTTTCCGTTCAAAGGGGGGCGCGATGCCCCGGCCTACGTCAACCAGCAAACGCCGGCAAACCTCTTGTATCCCAACGAGCCGGTCAACAAAGCCAGCATCACCTTCGACTTGGTCAACGACAGCGTACAGGCCAGCTACCTGGCCAACCGGCTGCTGGAGCAAGCGCGCGAGGATTTGGTGGTGTCTTTCTCAACCACTTACGTTGGCATCCAGGTGGACGCGGGCGATGTGGTGTCGCTGACCAGCCCGGACTATGGGTGGTACGCTAAATTATTTCGGGTGGTTCGCGTCAACGAGGCATCACTGCCCGATGGCTCGCTGGGGGCCAAACTCGAACTCAACGAGTACAGCGCCGCCGTGTTTGACAATGTGGGCATCACTGCGTATTCACCCATTGCCAACAGCGGCCTGGCGTCGCCCAGCAACTTCGGCGTGATACCGGCCCCGGTGGTCAGCGCCTCCTTCCCCAATGCTGCTGTCCCATCGTTTAGCGTCCAGCCCTACATTGGCAGCACCAGCTTCGTCAGCGTGGCCGAAGTCTGGTATTCGGCCTATGCCACACCCACGCCGGGGCAGATGTATCTCGGCGCGGTTACCCAAGTTCCCAGCAGCGGCATCCCGTACTCGCCGGGCGCCAGCCTGCCAACCGTCAGCCTGGCCATCGGCGCTGGCAACTGGTACTTCTTTGTCCGGCTCGCTAACGGGGTGGCGTCGAGTAAGTTTTCTCCAGCCTCAGCCTTGTTCAGCTGGCGCCCGACCACCTTCCAATACACCGAGCGCTACCTGGCGCTGGCCTACGCCAACAGCAGCGCCGGAGCCGAGTTGTCGTTCAACCCGCGTAACAAGAGCTACTACGGCCTGGCCAACGTCGCCACCGCCAACGCCAGCAGCAACCCGGACGCTTACACCTGGTTCGCAGCTTCGTTTGAGACACTTAATTACCTGCTCTACAACAACCGGGCCAGCCGCAAGTTCAGTTTCGCCGTCGGCAACGCCGGCTACTCGGGGCTGGGCGGGGCTTTTGTCCCGTCCGAATCTTCCGTCTACGACCAGTCGGTGTGGAGCGCTTTACCGGACGGCGTGAACACCATTGATCTTGACGCCCGCAGCGGCCAGGTCACCACCGTCGGGACCACCTCGGTCAGCAGCGCCGACGGCCTGTTGAGTGTGAGCAACAACACCAGTGGCACGATGGTGGTGGCCTTGGAGAAGTTTCTCAATTTTGGCTCTGGCATTTACACCAAAACGGCCAATGTGTCATCCCTCACGATTGATGTTTTCGGTCGGGTGGTGGGCTTCACCGAGCAGGATGAGTTCTATTTCACGGAGTCGGTGTTTGATGCGACGCCAGGCCAGACCTCGTTTTCCGTCACGCACAGCGTGGGCAACATCCTGCTGTGGCGCGACGGCGTTCTGCTCGACCCCGCTGAATACACCGAAACCAGCAGCACCGTGGTGCTGGCCAACGCCTGCGCCGCTGGGGAAAAAGTCGTTGTGTTCAATATGCGAGCCGTCAACACGAGCGCCTTCTACGAGCCGCTGCATATCACCGTCGCGTCCAGCTCGTCCAACACGGTGAGCTATAACGACCTACCGCAGCAACTCATCCTGGCCGGCGATGTGCTGAGTTTTTCTAATAGCGGCTCACCCACCCAATACACAGTGCAGTCGGTCAACAGCAGCAGCCGGGTGATTACATTCACGGCGGCGGTCAGTGGCGCCACGGCCAATAGCCCCATTTACCGCTGCCGCGCGGCCGACGCCGATTACCGACCGTTCAGCCGTTTCAGTGTGGATGTGTCCAATATTTCGGCCTACCAGCCCAGCAGCTGGTCCATCGCCAGCGGCTTCGAGTTGGTTTATCTCAACGGCGTCGCCTTCAATGAGGTGGATTACGATTTAAGCGGAAATATTATTTCCGGCTTCCCGGCCAATATCAGCGGGAAATTAACGATTATTCAATTCGCAGAGAATAACCTCGGGATACCTTGCTCCAATGTGACCAATGCGGTCGCTTACACCAATTCCGGTCAATTGACCTATGCGTTTGACAGCAACCCGCTGGCCATGGCAGTGAGCGCCAATGGCTGCCTGTTAATTAAAGGCTACGATTACAATGCAAGCAATATTGCATTTAATTTGACCACTGCCTTCCCCAATAACTTCACCCTGTTAAATCAGCAGACATTTTCCAGAATAGGGGCTGCATAATATGTCGCAATCATTTAATTTATCGCAGCTCGCGAATAATTTAGATACCTCAGGCAGGCTTGATGCGGCAGACGGGCTGGTGAATGCCGTTCCCGAGGCCAACGGCGGGACGGGGGCGTCTACGTTTGCGGCGGCGAGAACGAATCTCGGGCTGGCTATCGGGACGGACATACCATCAGTGACAGGCGGAGGTGCTTCCGGCACATGGCCCATCAACATCTCGGGCAATGCGGCAACGGCTTCCAGTGTAGAGAGCGCCACCAATGCGACGAATGCTACGAATCTTGTGACCGCATCTTTTAGCGTTGTCGAATCCGGTGGGAAACTGGTGTTCAAGTATGGCAGCACGGTAATCGCCTCAATGAATTCTTCGGGTGTATTCACGGCGCTGTCCAACATTACATCCAACGGCACACCATAAGGGGAAAGAAATGGCAGTAACACTTAATTCAACTGGAATTCAGTACAGCGATGGCTCGCAAACAAACTCAACATCCAGTATTGATGCTATTGGCAATCATGTTGTCGCCTTCTGGCGAAATGCCCTAAGCGCAGATGGGGTTATATATGTCGCGAGTGGCGCAACGGTTAGCGGGGCAGATTTTAGTCGCATTACTGGAACCATCATGCTGAATCCGTTTGGCGTGGTGGTGTCGTCCAATGCGCTTACTAGTGGATTTCAGCAATTATCCGGGACGTGGCGATGTTTGTCAGGGGGCGGGAGGAGTTACGTTGATAATCATACCAGCAACTATACGCGGTTTGCTATGCTTTTAACCAGAATCTCATAAGGAGTCAAATATGTTCACAATAGAAACAGTTGAAAACTTGGAATGGTGCGATTCCGAAAAAACTTCTTTTAATTGCTTGGTAAAGTATGCGGAATTCTCAGAGAAACATCCCACCGGAGTGTTGGAGGCCGACCAATACGCGCACATCAAGGAACTCTGGGTGAAGGGTAACGCCGGGGAGTATGGCGTTATCGCTGAGTACATACCGCCACCTCCTCCAAAAAGCAGGCTTACACCCGCCACGGGCGAAATCCCACTGGCGATTCTATGAGCGAAATAATCTGCCACATCGGGTGCGTAGCAAACCTCTGGTCGAAGATGATGTACTTCAAACAGGCCGGGGACAAAGAGCAAGGCCACACGCACAACTTTGACCATTTGACGCTATTGGCTAAGGGGCGCTTGCAAGTGACTGTTGACGGCGTATCAACTGAGTTCACGGCCCCGCAGATGATTTACATTCATGCCGAAAAGATGCACGAGTTGGTTGCGATGGTTGACGAAACCGTGGCCTACTGCATCCATGCACTGAGAACGGATAATGAATCTGGGGATATTCTTGACCCTTCCATGATTCCGGCTGGTGTCAACCCGCGAATGATGGCTGACAATATCGCAAAAGACTGGCCTGCCAAATAAAATGCGGCTCGAAATCCACCGCGACTTCATAACCTCCGACGAGTGCGCTCAACTGAATTCATGGGTTGATGAGGGGTGTGATTGGAACGACGGATTAATTAAATTATCAAAACCAAATTAAACCCTTCCTGATAGAATATAAAAACACAATACCATAATCGTAGCCTCGCGAGTTAGCGGGGAGCGTTTCACCCGAGTTAGGGGAATGTATGACGGTTTTTAGTAAAAATACACTGACCCAGGTGGCGGGATTTGATAATCCAATTATTTCCAGAGAATTAATATATGGGCAAAAGGCTTTCTGGAATTTGGAGTTAAATAACGGCGCGATTCCAGTTGATCTTACTGGCGCGAGTGTCAACGCCCAGGTGTTGCGGCGATCCATATCGAACCTTGCCGACACCAGAAGCGGCCTGTCTTTCGATATTGCAGATTATTCCCCGGCTCCAAGCGCGATTACGATTCCGATAAGCAATCGCGACGACACATTTGGTCGGTTTACGCTGGTGCTGGACGACGCCGTTTGGGGCTTGTTCGGCTCTGATGCGCAACTCGATATAAGCGCAACATCGCCTGTGGCCTTCAGCGGCAGGCTCAAGATTGGCTTTCCCGCAGTCGGCTCCAGCCCAGCCCAGGACTCCATTATTTTCTTGTTGTTCCTCATCAGATCAGACGGGGTGGTGAACTGACATGACCATACTCACCATTTCAAGCGGATCGGCCAGCCATATCGCGGTTGACGTTAGCGCCTCGCCCAAGACAGAAATCACGATTGATCGCGGGCTACTTGGACCACCCGGACCCAGTGCGGTTGGTGGCTTCCCATTCGCCATCACGGGGCTGCAAACCGGCGACGTTCTGCAATTTGGCGGCGAGCAGTGGGTGAACACCCCACAAACCGAGTTAACTGACGGCGGTAATTTTTAGGAGAAATTTATGGCAAACATCACTCGAATCAAACGCCGCGCCGTTGGTGGCGCTATCGGCGCTCCAAGCTCATTGGTCAACGCTGAGTTGGCCTACAACGAGCAGGAGGACGTTCTTTATTACGGCAAAGGCACGGGCGGCGCCGGTGGTACGGCCACCAACATCGTGCCGATTGCTGGTGTTGGCGCGGTGGTGGACCGTTCCACCGCCCAGTCCATTGCCGGCGTCAAGACGTTTGCTTCCAGCCCGATTTTGCCGACGCCGGTCAGCGGGGATAACAGCGCGGCGGCGGCGACCACCGCCTTTGTCAAAAATCAAAATTATCTGGCAGGAGGCACTACGACGTCATCCGTCCCCGAAGGCTCCAACCTGTACTTCACCAACGCCCGCGCCTCGGCTGCAGCGCCGGTGCAGACGGTTGCGGGACGTAACGGCAACGTGACCCTCGCTGTTGCTGATGTGTCCGGTGCTGCTCCGTTGGCATCCCCGGCGCTGACGGGTACACCGACCACACCCACAGCAGCAGCTGGAACAAATAGCACGCAAGCCGCCTCCACAGCCTTCGTGCAGGCCGCGATTACCGCGGTTGTTGGCGCGGCACCTGCGGCGCTGGATACCTTGGTTGAGTTGGCCAATTCGCTCAATAACGACGCGAACATCGCGGGGACGCTAACCACCAGCCTGGCCACCAAGTTAACCAAAGCCAGCAATTTGGCAGATTTGACCGACGTGGCCGTGGCCCGATCCAACCTGAGCCTAGGCTCAATGGCATTGCAAAACGCGAACAACGTCGCCATCTCCGGCGGCACGATTGACAACATCACGATTGATGGTGGTACGTTCTGATTTGACCCGGCTAGATAGCCAGAAGGGGCGGCCAAATGGCAAACAAGACCATTCTCAAGAAGTCATCCGTCGCGACCAAAGTTCCGTTGGCCAGCGACTTGGAGGTCGGCGAAATCGCCGTCAATCTGGTTGACCAGAAACTCTATTCCAAAAACGTGGCCGGGACGGTCATTGTGGTCGGTAGCAATGCGGGCGGCCCAACCGGGCCTACCGGGCCAGCAGGCGCTACTGGCCCGAGCGGAGCGGCCGGAGCAACCGGTCCAACTGGTTTAACTGGGCCTGCTGGTTCGGCATCCATCATTCCTGGCCCAGCCGGACCCACGGGTGCGCCCGGGCCAACGGGTCCAACGGGCGCTCCTGGCCCGAGCGGAGCTGCTGGTGCACAAGGTGTAATTGGTTTGACCGGGGCACCCGGTGCTGCTGGACCCCAAGGACTTATTGGATTAACCGGCCCGACCGGGGCGACTGGCCCCACTGGCCCCGCTTCGACGGTGGCAGGGCCAACCGGCCCGACTGGCCCAACCGGCCCAACTGGTGTGGCTTCAACAGTAGCAGGTCCAACAGGTCCAACTGGTGCAACTGGCCCGGCAGGCTCAACTGGCCCGACCGGTGGCACGGGTCCAACCGGCGCTACTGGGCCAACCGGAGCCACTGGCCCCGCCTCAACTGTTGCTGGTCCGACTGGCCCAACTGGAGCAACCGGGCCGACGGGAAGCGCGGGTAGTCCCGGCCCAACGGGTTCCGCTGGTGGCACTGGCCCGACTGGCCCTGCTGGCCCCGCTGGCCCGACTGGCCCTGCTGGCGGGTTCACGACGAACTCAAATGCTCAGGTGAACTCGCTTGGTGTCGGCGTGGCGGCGACTGGCACAGCGGGTCAGATTGTGGCGACCAACAACATCACTGCTTACTATTCCGATGACCGCCTTAAAACTCGCCTGGGAAATATCTGTGATGCATTGGCGAAAATTCGGAGCCTTAACGGATTCCATTACACAGCCAATGAGCTTGCGGTGTCCCTGGGTTATGAGGTGAAGCCCGAGGTTGGCGTGTCGGCGCAGGAGGTGCAGAAAGTGCTGCCTGACATAGTTGTGCCAGCACCTATCGACGCGAAGTACTGGACGGTTCATTACGAGCGACTAACGCCGCTTTTAATTGAAGCCATCAAGGAACTTAGCGTCGAGGTTGATGCCATCAGAGGCAGGCTGGCATGATGCAACACCTGCCCATTTGGTATCTGGGTCAACTGCCGGAGGCTGTGATTGATGCCGCCGCCGCTGAGTTCATTGCGCTGCCGACACGGGACGCTTCGATGGACCCGCAAGGGGAAACCCTGAACCACGAAAACCGTGACACAACGGTACGGTTTGCCGACCCAGACCATTGGTTTGGGGGTTTGCTGTATCAGTTTGGCTGCAAGGCGAACGCCGAGTGCGGTTGGAACTACGACCTAACGGGGCATGAGGCGGTGCAATATGGCGAGTACGGGCCGCAGCAGCACTATGACTGGCACACGGACACATTCGTGCTGGCGCAATTACCGCGCGAGCGCAAGGTTTCTGTGTCCGTTTTTATGAACGACCCGGAAGAATTTTCTGGCGGTGAGTTCCAACTTCGGCTTTACCGCGACTATTCACCAGTGGTGAAAAAAGGCTCGATGCTTGCATTCCCTTCTTTGCTTCAGCACCGAGTCACGCCGGTTATTTCCGGCACCAGGTTTTCTTCAGTGATGTGGCTCCACGGGCCTCGACTCCGGTGAGATGAGAGCATGACCCCACAAGACCGCCAAGAACTCATCGCCGACATTATTGCGGCGCTCAAGGACGCAGAACCGAAACTCTGCCCCGAGGAGCTGCGCTGGGTCAAAAACGCGATCAAGAGGCAAGAGGAAAGCCTGGCGTTTCGCAAGGCGGTAATTGAAAAGTCATTTACTGGGGTGGTCTGGCTCCTGATCTTGGGGGTCGGGACTGTTTTTTATGAGTACGCGAAAAACCACGGGTACAGACCATGAAAAATTTACTTATCTTTGCCGGCTGCAGCCTATTGGTGATTGGCCCAGCACCGGCCCTGGAGTTCAAGCGACCCAACACCATCATCCTGGATCAATCTGAGATTGAGGCTTGCGACGGGGGTTGTTCGCTCATTCCAGACCGGATGCTGCAAGAGTTTATTGAGCAGCAGACCATGAGAGCGTATCGGGCGGGGCAGCAAGAATGCAAGAGTTGGGTCAAGCGATGATCTCGGCGCTGCTCTCCTTCCTAGGCGGCTCGGTGTTCAGAATGGTCTGGGGTGAAGCCTCGGCCTACTTCAATAAGAAACAAGACTTTGAGCAAGAGATGGCCAGGATGAAGCTGCAGGCCGAGTTGGACGACAAGAACCACCAACGGATGCTAGAAAACCTGCGGCTGCAGGCCGAGCTGGGTGTGCGCCAAATCGCCGCCCAAGCGCAGGCCGAGGCCGATAAGAGCGACGCACTGGCCTTTGGCTACGCCATGAAAGATGCCTTCAAAACCACCGGGATTCTCTTTGTTGACATTTGGAACGGGATCATCAGGCCAGCAGCAGCGACCATCGTGCTGTGTCTTTGGGTTGCCAAGCTGTCAGCCCAGGGCTTTGTGATGGATGCGTGGGATATGGAGCTGGGCGGCGTCATTCTCGGATTCTGGTTTGCCAACCGGGTGATGGCCAGGAATGGCAAGTGAGCAACTCGTTGCCCTGGTTCAGCGTTTTGAGGGCTGTCGGCTGGACCCTTACTTTTGCTCGGCGGGGGTGCTGACCTGCGGCTGGGGCGCCACCGGAGCCGGCGTGTTCCCCGGCCAGGCGTGGACGCAGGACCAGGCCGACAGTCGGCTACGAAGTGATTTAGCGCGTTTTTCTGCCGGGGTGGAGCAACTATGCCCCAGTCTGACAGGATGCCGCCAGGATGCCGTCATTTCGTTTGCTTTTAACGTGGGCCTCGGAAATTTAAGAGCATCGACATTGCGTAAAAAACTGCTGGCCGAGGATTGGGATGCGGCGCGGCGCGAGTTCGGCAAATGGGTTTATGGCGGTGGCAGAGTACTGCCGGGCCTGGTGCGGCGCAGGGCGGCCGAGGCGGCTTTATTTATCTGATTATGGGAAAATTTAGCCTGGATTTTGGGCTGTCCTTGGCGCATCGAAATGATGGCTGGCAAAGTTGGAAAAGGAACATCCGATGGCGGCAAAAAAACAAAGCGACGATGAGTTCCTGGAGCTTTGGGCTAAATACAAATCCATCACTGAGATTGCAAAAGTGACTGGGATGGACATGCGCAGCGTGGGCCGCAGGCGTAGGGCGGTTGAAGAAAAGCTGAAAATCACCCTCTCGCCACAAATCACCTTCGGTGCGGCCCAATCCGAGAATTCCAATAAACCGCAGCGGCTGAACTTGGGCATCGAGAATGGGACGGTTCTTGTATTTTCTGACGCTCACTTTTGGCCAACAATTCGCACCACGGCCTTGAAGGGTCTACTGTGGGCGATTAATGAATTCAAGCCCAAGGCGGTGATTTGTAATGGCGACGCTTTTGATGGGGCGTCGATCAGTCGTCATCCTCGGATTGGATGGGATCAGACACCTTCGGTCATTCAGGAACTCAAGGCTTGCCAGGCGGCGCTGGGCGAGATCGAGGAGGCCGCAAAGAAGGCGCGGCACAACGCCAAGCTGATTTGGCCCTTAGGTAACCATGACGCGCGGTTCGAGACCAGGCTGGCCAACACAGCGCCCGAGTTCGCCAGCGTATCAGGATTCACATTGAAGGACCATTTCCCGAATTGGGAGCCGTGCTGGTCGGTCTGGATCACAGACGAGGTGATTGTGAAGCATCGTTATAAAGGCGGCGTTCATGCCACGCATAACAACACGGTCAATTCAGGCAAGTCCATCGTCACCGGCCACTTGCACAGCCTAAAAGTGACGCCATTCAATGACTACGGTGGCAATCGCTTTGGTGTCGATACCGGGACGCTGGCCGACCCGGATGGGCCACAGTTCGCCTACGCAGAGCAGAATCCACAGAATCATCGGTCAGGCTTTGCGGTGCTGAATTTCACGGACGGCAAACTGCTTTGGCCTGAGTTGGTTCACCGCTGGGGCGAGGGAACGATTGAGTTCCGGGGCCAGCTCTACGATGTGGGTGGGTTATGAGTTCGGGGTTGATCGCCCTCCTGGGCTACGCTTTTGCGAATATCGGGCTGGCGATGCTGGCGTAACTTCAGGGATTTCGTTTTGGGGCTTTTTTTGGGGCTTTTTTTGGGGCTAACCAGGGGATTCATGGGGAATACAGGGGATTATCAGAGGGGGAAACGTCCCCTACGTCATCCCTGTGTGCCCCTAGCGATTTAGTTCGAGTCCAATCGCGCCTACCAAATAAAAGCCCCGTAAGTCTTTGATTTATAAAGTCTTACGGGGTTTTTTGTTTTGGATTTTTATCATTTCGGGACGAATTCTGAATTTTTGAATTCGACGTTCAGTCCTATTTGGTAAGCATCCATTTTTGCAAGTGAGTTAGAAATAGAAACGTTAAGCAGCCATTGCCAGTTTCTGATTCGGTGTCAATCCACCCGTGAACCAAAACCGATAGTCAATACGGGACACCGCCGTTGCCAGTCACCGTCAGCACGCATTGGGTCACGGTGAGGGTGTAAGGGGTGTGGCCACCGGACCAGGTCGACAGGTTGAAGCTGGGCTTAGCTCGATCCACTTTGTTGACGCTGGCCGTGATGCCCGAGAGCGCCTTGCCCGCCGCACATTGAGCGGGATAGTTCTGCGGCAGCACAAAATACGCAGCACTGTTGCTCGTGGTTGTCGGATTAGTGACCAGGGTGGCGATGATGGGGGTGGATTTTTCACCGTCGCCTGACACCAGCAGTGCGGCCTCAACGCCAACCCCAATGCCGCGCGCGATCAAGTCGCCATTGGGTTTGGCGGACAAGTTTTGCGACACCTTGGGCACCAAAATTCCCCCGCTGCAACCCCCGCCCGAGTTGTCCAAACCAATCAGGCGTGAAACAAAGCTCAGCAAGCGGCCCATGCGGCAACCGAATTAAATAAACTTGAAATTTGCCTGGTCTAGGCCTACATCTTGGCGCCGATTGAATATTGAGCCACCCTGCCGATCCAATACTGAGCCAGGGCGGGTTGCTGAGTTTTGACCCAGCAACTGTGGATAAGTGTACTCAATCTCTGGTTTTATCTGGCCTCCTTGTT
>JBAQTC010000001.1:0-5955 GCA_049296795.1 Burkholderiaceae bacterium | reverse complement strand
TGCGCTCGGGGGTGGCCAACAGTGAGATCCTTAAATCTTACCTTGCGCTGCTGTGCATGGGTAAAAGCGACTTTGACGCCATTGAGAGTTTTCGGGACAACGCCTTCTTCAAGCGTGCGCTGGGCCTCGTCGATTGGGAGGTACTGCGGGTCACCGTAGACGGTGGCGCTGCTACTGAATACAAGTCTTTTGATGCCAGCTTCAGTCATGGCTTTGAGAAGACTGATAGTGCCGCCCACGTTGTTATCGTAGTACTCAAGCGGGTTTTGGACAGACTCCCCAACCGCTTTGAGGCCGGCAAAATGAATGACAGCTTCAACGCCATAAGACTTCAAGGTTGAAGCCAGAAGGTCTGTATCACGGATGTCGCCCTCGACAAAAGGCAACTTCACCCCGGTAATTTTTTCTAATTTACTGACCACAGACGCATTGCTGTTCACTAAATTGTCTAAAAGGACGACTTTGTGCCCTGCATTTGTGAGTATGACTGCGGTGTGGCTGGCAATGTAGCCCGTGCCACCCGTCAAAAGGATGTTCACTGAGCGCCTCGCTTGAAAGGTGAAATCTTGTCTTCTTCTATTTCAGACGTTAATCCATCAATTTCGGCCCGTAGTGCCTTGTATTCTTCTTGCTTGCGTTTGAGGAATCGACCGGTGAGCGCGACTTTTTCTAAGATGCCTTGAGGTGTCAGCACATAGATGTAGCCAAACTTGTTTTTGGATTGGCTGAAGTTCTGCACCTTGACCCAACCCTTGTCGATCAGGGCGTTGAGGCAATAGTTCATGCCGCTGGTGCTCACACCCAGACGCCCTGCAATATCGGCCTGAGTCAGGTCTGGGTTTTCTTGCAGCATGCGCAAAACCCTGAAGTATGTGTCTTCTTGAAACTGGGAGCGGCGGCTGGTCATTGTGGCGGGGGTCGTTAGGCTTTTGCCACGCTACCGCCATGTTGTGTCACGATCAACAAGCGCGATAGGGGGCGATCCGTAGTGGGTCTTTTATTCGAATTCGTCAAATCATAACTTTGATAACTAGCATTTCCCCTGCAGGCTCAAAATATTTATCGAAAACCGATGAGTGTGACGATTCGGTGACTTTTTGTTCTGTGGCTTTATTCGCCCACTTATTGACCAAGCACCTCGCTCTGCTGCTGCACAGCCTCCTCCATGCTAACCGTGTTCACCACCAACTCAAACTGCTCCAAGATGTCCGGCTCGTGCCGTTGGATGTAGCTTTTGACCGCCTCGTTGGACAACAGCTTTGTCATGTAACCCTTCGCCACCACCAAATTCAGCAGGTCTGACCCGTAGTTTTGCTCGGCATCCTTGTACTGGGTTTGTACCTGACTCATTTCTTTTTCGAGCTTAACGATTTGCTCGATAGGCGAAGTCTTATCGCGCTCAGCAGGTTTGAGGTCTGCGCGCTGCTCCGGCGGCGTGGCTTTGAGCAGGGCTTCGGCGTGCGCCACCGTTATGGTGTTGCTGGTCACCATCAGCTCCACCGCCTCCACCTGCCGAGCTGACTTCATGTTGCGCAAAATGCGCGTGACATCGGGGGTGAACTGCTTGTCTTGCAGTAAGTTGATGGCCTCGGGGCAGATGCCTTCAAGTAGATTGATGCGCCGGTTGATGGAGCTCAGATTGACGTTGAACGCCCGAGCCAAGCGCTCGCGGCTGACGCCCCGGTCTATGGCGCGGCGCAGCATGTAGTGCTCTTGCACCGTGGACAGGCGGTTGATGCGATGGTTGTAGCTGAAGGTTTCATCGTCTTTGGCCATCAGGCATGG
Source organism: Burkholderiaceae bacterium (assembly GCA_049296795.1). Classification (GTDB taxonomy): domain Bacteria; phylum Pseudomonadota; class Gammaproteobacteria; order Burkholderiales; family Burkholderiaceae_C; genus CAXNKH01. The sequence goes on along the minus strand of JBAQTC010000001.1, from coordinate 4,170 downwards.
TGCGGTCTCCATGCCCAATTCCTTGAGGGCCAACACGCGCAAGTGGCCGTCCAGCAGCAGAAATTCAGACTTTTTGGGGTCGGGCTGGATGACGGACAAGGGTTCGATCAGCCCGATTTCATGGATGGACGAGACCACCTGTTTGTATTTGCGGGTGCTCATGGTGCCATCGATGATTTTTTTGCTGGGCAGCAAATGGTCCAGCGGCACTTGGTAAGTTTCCAGGTCAAACCCCAGCAGGGTATTCAGTGGCCGAATGGGCAGGTCGGGACCGCCTCCCTCCGATTGTTCATCAGGCTGGTAGATGCCGGGGTACATCTCGGCAATTTTGGGTTGGGTGTTGAGGCTGTTGTTCAAGATGGTGCTCCTTCGAGTTGGCTATCAGTGATGTGGGTGGTATCGGTGCTGGCAATCGGGTTGGTTGGGTTATTAAGGTTGGGGTTGAAGTTGCTGATCCTTTCGGCCAGGTACTTGGGCAGGGTGTCAAGCCCCTCGGCGCGTAGAAGGGTGACAAAGTTTTCATCGGAAAACAGCTTTTTAAGACCCTGCACCACCAGCAGCAGGCGCTGGTAGGCGTGCTCGGCTTTGAGCACCATCTTGCGTTGGCGCTCCACCTCTTTTTGGTAGGTTCGCACCAGGCTGTAGCTGGACGTGGGCGGTTTGATCTGCGCTGCGTTGGGGGAGGACGGACCCAACTCCTGACGTTTTTCAATCAAGCGCTTGGCCTCGATGATCTGGCGGCCTTTGAGTTGGCCGTTTTCATAAGCCTCCTGCAGCAGGTCACCCAAGTTGGATCCGCCGCCCTCGCCCCCAACTTCACCATTTGCGTTTTGTGGGTCATTGGCGCTGGCCCGGGCGATCTCTAAAGCCGTGGTCAACGGAATGGAGCCACGCTGCACGCCTTCAATCAGGCGCTCTTCGCCCTGCTCCAGCAAAAATACGATGTCGCGCACGTATTTGGGCGACAGACCTGTTTTCTGGATGATGACATCGGCCGAGTAGCCCCGGTTGCGCAGCAACTCGATGTCGGCCAGGATTTCGAGCGGCCGAAAACCCCGGCGGGCGATGTTCTCGGCTAGGCTCATGATGAAAGCGTCTTCATCGCTCACGTCCACCACCAAAGCCGGAATGTGCGTTTCACCCAGGATCCGAAAAGCATTCAGGCGCCCCTCCCCGCAGACCAACACATATTTGGACTGACCATCTTCGCCGGGCCGCTCGGCTACGGTGATGGGTTTTTTGAGGCCGATGAGCTGGATGCTCTCGACGATTTCCTCAAAGACCTTCATATTGCGGTCGCGCGAGTTGAGCACTTCGATGCGCGCAATCGGCACCATGCTCACGTTTCCTGGAATGTCGGTCATCATGCTGGCCTCCGTTGGGTTGTGGTGGGGTGTTGGCGGGTGTGGGTTTTCCACATGACTAGCTCCTTTCTGGTTAAAAAACTCTGGCTAAAACTTGCGCTGAATTCGCTTGCGCTCGGACATGCCGTAGAAAAAACTCAAATCGTCAAATCGAAAGCACTCGAAATTGGCACTGTTGCGCTTGCTGACCCGGATTTCTTGGTCAGGCAGGTCCAAGCGGGGTAATAGGTAGTAGTCGAGCTCGTTGATGTTTTGCGGATCCAGTCGCACCGCCACCGTGAGGTCGGGGTTGAAGCGCTCGGTATCAAACCGGATGCGCCAGTGGTGCTGGCCGTTGGGCAGGGTTTGACAGCGCGCCAGCACCAGGCTGATGACCAATTCGTCGTTGAGGGTGAGCAGGTCAGTTTTTTCGTTACGGTGCACGCTGCCGCCTAACTCGGCTATTGCGTCTTCGGTGCGGCGCACGATCTCGGGGTGCAGTTGGCGCAGGCGCCGGTTTATTTCAAGAAACGCCAGTGGCCGCTCGGGCCGAAAACCCACCAACGCGTAGGCTCGGCTGAGGCTGCCAAAGCGATTGACATAGACACTGGCGCTGGCCCTGGCACTGACCCTTGCACTGGCACGGTCCAGTGCCTGATCTATGATCTCAGCAGACAAGCTGCCGCGTTGGCTGTACAAGCCCCGGAGATGATCGAGCAACTCCTGGTCTGTGATTTTGCGACTGCGCTCGGTCAGGATTTCTTGGGCGGCCATGAAAGTTGCCACCGGCACCACCCCGGCAAAAGCACCTTCTTTTCTGATCCACATGTCGGGCGGGTTGTCGACATGCTTTTTCTTGAGCTTGAAAGAGTGCCGGTTGTAGACGTTGTTGCCAACGTATTTCTCATTGGTCAACACCTCGCGTACGGTCCCGCGAGTCCAGGGTCGATCCAGATCGGTGAGGACGGGAATAGCGTTGAGCCGGTTGGCAATGGCCGTGATGCCCAGATCATCGGCAATGATCCATTGAAACATCAGATTCACAGTGGCCAATTCATCATCCGTGCCTGGCACCAGGATGACCCGGTCGGTTTGCAAACTTTTTTGTTCCCCAGGCTTGAGCTCGCTTTTGATGGCGCCGCTCTGGTCAATCAACACCCGGCGCAAGCCGTAACCAGCTGGCCCACCTTGTCGGAACCCCAGCTCAATCAAGCGGCACTGGCCGGCAAACACTTTGGCCGAGAGTTCGCGGCTGTACTCGCCGGCCATGGCGCGTTTGACACTTTTGACAATGGTTGAAACTGGGGAGCCATCGTTCTCGAACTGTTCAGCAACGTAGGCGACGTGGATGTTCTTGCGCTTACAGATGTACTCGTAATAAGCTGATTCGTCTGCATCTTGAAACCGGCCCCAACGACTCACGTCGTAAACCAGGATCAAGTTTAAATCGGCCGCCCCCGATTCGACATCGGAGATGAGCTTTCGCAGGGAGGCGCGCCCACCGATGGACAAGCCGCTTTTACCGTCGTCGGCATAGGTGCGCACGATCTCGATTCCGCGGTGATCGGCGTATTCTTGAATCTTGTCGGCTTGGTTGAGAGTGGAGTACTGTTGGTGCTCGGTGGACATGCGCACGTACTGCGCAGCTCTGAGTTTTTTGGTTTCTTCTTCAATCGTCATGGTCTGTGGTCCGGGATTTTTTGGGTTGGTTTTGGTTGTTGTTGGTTCAGACCATGTTGGCTTCGAATGCCAAGCGCTATCAAGTCGTTTCTGACTGATATGCGAAGACTTTTTTGCAATTAGCCACATTGACGCAACTTCTCTGGCTCTATTCGCAAAATAACGGGTTTGTTGAGCATGGACAACAGAATCATCGAGCGCCGTTCGGCATCAATCGTTTGGTAAATGGCCGATAGGCCTGCAAAGGGGCCGTCGGTCACCATCACTTTGTCGCCTGCAGTGAACAAAGCGTGGGGATCGGCTTGCTGCTGTTGCTCACGCGCGTACAGCGCCATGACCAGATCGACATCGATCTTGGGCGCCTGGCCACCAAAGCGGACCAGCTCGCGCACACCCAGGGTGGACCTGATGGGTGACCAGCTTTGACCCTTGCTGTTTTCGCTGGTTTCCAACTGCACGAAGACGTAACTGGGAAACATGGGTTCTTCCACGATCACACTTTTTCCTCGGCGGATTTTTTGCAGGTAAATCATGGGCAGGTAGCAGCTGAAGTTTTGTCGCTGCAAATTGGTGATGGCGGTTTCCTCCTGTCTGGACTTGGTGTGGACCAAGTACCAAGCAGCGTTGGGCGGCAGGCTCAGGTCCTGTGCCTTCTTAGGCTTTGACTCTGGCTGGGGTGTTTGCAGAACTGCAAGCACTGGCGTGGGGGCCTTGACCTTGGGTGCAGGTTGGAGGTCTTCGCGCACAGCTGACATGAAAACCCTGGGATCGCTCTCAACGCCTTGGGTGTTGATCGGCAACTCCAGCGAGCGTGCTATGGCGCGAATGAGGGGCAGCGGCCGATCGTGCTGCAGCACTTGCTTGAGCAGGCCTCTGAGTTCGCGTTGCTCAAAGGCTTCGAGGTCAACGAGCCGGTAGTGAACGTCCAGGCCTTGTTGAAAGATGGGCAGGCCATCGTCTTGCCAGCGCAGCTTTTGCAGGCTCCCCGGGGTCAGACCCAAGCGGTCAGCGGCTTCTTGGGTGGTCAAAAGCCTGGGGGTCATGCAACGCTGGTCATGGGTGTCATGCCAGCATGAACGCTCGGGCCGACACACAAGTCAAGCGATCAGCACGGTATTTTGGTTCCCCAAACGACAAAAACCCCGCC